>CAURWW010000006.1:0-4763 GCA_963529085.1 uncultured Candidatus Saccharibacteria bacterium | reverse complement strand
ACCTCTGGTGTATCGATTGTGGCCACCTGCTGCATTGTCGAGTAGCTATGTTCGGTTAAGATAAGCGCTGAAAGCATATTAAGCGCGAAACTGACTCCAAGATTAGGAATCCCATGAGGACACAGAAAGATGATCTGTTTGATAGGCGCAAGGTGTAAACCTGGTAACAGGCTAGCCGAAGCGTACTAATAGTCCAATCGCCTTTTTATGTCCATATTCACTGAAATAATCTTGTATTATTGACGTGAATATGGTAGACTTAACTAGTATTTGGTGATTATCAAGGATAATCGCTAGTCAATCTAAAATCTTGGCATTACCAAATAATACCAAGGACATCGAAATGAGGTTTTGGCTCACCGCTTAGTGATTTGTGGCGAGTTGAAGCACAAAACCTTTTTTCGGTGCCCATGGCGCTGGGGAAACACCTGTTCTCATTCCGAACACAGAAGTTAAGCCCAGTAGCGGCGAGCATACTACGAAAGTGGGAAAATAGCACGGTGCCGAATTATAAAAAACTCCTCCTAATCGGTGGAGTTTTTTCGTTATTTATTTTTTAGATTTAAAAATTATTGATGATATTATTATAATTTATTTAAAAATATTTCTATATTCAAATACTTCACCTAATTCAATAGGAAAAATTTTTACTTTTTGGTTATATTTTCGAATTTTATTACTTAATTCATTATATTTTTCAAGAGGAATTTCTATGTGAATAATATCCTCAAAAGGAATATCCTCTAAAGAACGAATTTCAGTTTCGCTAAATATTTTTGGTAATTTTGCAATTTTATTTAGCTTTTTAATACCAAGAATTACCGGGAAATTCTCTCTAATGTCAGAATATTTTTCAAAAGATTCCCATGTATTTTTACAAGTTTTATTTACTTTTCCACTCCAAGATTTTTTTGAATTTATTTTATTTTTATTTCTCCAATTGAGAATATTCATAAGGGAACGCGGAGCAAATATTGTATATGCTAAAACATACATTTTTGTATAATGTCGCACAATCCAAAAAATGCTATCGCCAAAACGAAAAGTTTTAGGATCCTTAAAATTATGATTATCTGCATAGCATCTAGCGATAATTCTTTTAGTTACTAGAGATATTGATTTCATACTTAATTTTCTAGAATAAATAATTAAGTAGTTATCTTGCTGGGTTTTTAATCCATTTTTTAAAATATTATCAAAAATTGGTGTAATATCTCCAGTAGAGTTATACTCAAAGCCTCCAGTTCCGTGCCAGAATTTTACATTTATAATACTATTTTTATACTCTTCTAGCTCGTTTTCGCTAAAATTAGGCAGTGTATTCAAAAGTTGATTTCGAAGCTCTAAAATCGCCTTATTTTGTGTTTTATTTTTTATTGATTTTGGTAAGAAAAATATACAAATCTGCTTAGGTAACTTACGATAAAACTCATTATTTATTCGAAAAATCATAAGAAAATTATAACATAGACAGATTATAAATAGAAAATATTACAATATAATAAAAAAGCCCTTATGTAAATATTGACAAAAAGCATAAGTTGTGCTATAATCTTAAACGTAATCAGTTAATAGATTAAAACAAAGGAGATTAAATGGCTGGAACTAAAGCTGGCGGAGCAAAGGCTGCCGCAACTAATAAAGCTAAATACGGTAAAGATTTTTATTCACGAATTGGCCAAAAAGGCGGTAAAAACGGAACAACTGGTGGTTTTGCCGCTAACCGTGAGCTTGCAAAAATTGCTGGTCAAAAGGGTGGACGAATTAGTCGCCGTGGACCTGCTAAAACTTCAATTACAATGATGACTCAAGATTCTGAAGAATCAGTGATTGAAGTGCGACGCGCTGCCTAATTGGGCGCATATAGTAAAAATAGACTTTCTTTTGAGATAGTCTATTTTTTGATTCGTCGTAGACTTTTGAAGCGGGAGTCATTTACAGTCCAAGTTGCTCCGCATGCGGGACATTTATAAGATAGATCGCTTTTTTGAAATCCGTTCACTGTGCAATTTGGGCATAAGCTGCGTTTATGGATCCAGTCTCGGTAAGTGTCTAGTTTTCGCTCAGATATATTTGAATCGAAACAGATTCCGTATTGGGTAGCGAGGTTGTTCTTAGCAAATTCCCAAGCTTCCATCTCCATTTGGAGTAACTCTATATCGAGATTAAAGGTTTCATGGCCTAGTAGTGCATGAGCTAGCTCGTGAAGAACTAATAAATGGAAATTGGTAGATTCTGGATTGAAGAAAATCGTGTTTTTTTGCTTTGACCAATGAAAATCGTCATTTTCTTTAAAGATAAATTGCGGAAAATCTTTGCGCAAAGTTTTAACAAAATCTATATTCATACTAAAAATTTAGCGCCTTTTTTATAAAATTAAAGTAGTTATAGTTATGAAATACGACTTCTTGAGGTTTTCCGAGTAGAATTTTAGGCTTATGAAAAATTTTTGAAAATCCTGCTAATAAAGTTTTTAGTATGTTATTGTTTATTACAGTAGTCATTAATCTTATTTTACGATGAAAAATTTAAAAATTCAACCTTCGAAGGGCTCTAGAGTTAAAACTTGACAAAACTGTTCGGGGGGTATAATCAAAATGCAGTTTTTAATATTTTTTTAAAGGAGATATGTGAAGAACTTTAACTCATTTAATACTCAGTCAGAACCTTTGGAAAACAAACCAGATAGTTTTAACAATATAACATATGATAAAGCAGGAACAAGTCTTGACAATATCGTCGGTGATCTTAGGGATTACCACGAAGAGATGAGCTTTGTTGTTGCTCCTAATTCTCGTAAAGATACTTTGCAACAAAGGCTTTTGGGCGAGGGGAGTATAAAACACGAGCCAATTTCATCTATATTAAAGATGGATAATGATAATTACATTGTTACGCATGCTGGATTTATGGGCTTAGTTGAAACTAATAGAGATGGTAAAGCACAACTAGAAGATCTTATTGATATGAACGATAAGGATGAAGATTTTAATCCGTATAAAGGTCTTACTATTGGTCAATCAACTAACAGGGGTAATACTCCTTTAGCACTAACTGTTTTCAATAGAGGAACTAGGTCAGTTGCTGATACTAGTGATAATGCAGGGTATCTGAAATTCAAAAAAGGTTTGAGTCGACAGATTATGGACTACTACGAAAATATAAAATAGGTCACTTATTAAAAATCGCCTTCAAAAACAAGGGCTATTTTTTAGTTTTAATGCTTGAAAAATCTTTTATAATCTGTTAAAATAATAATCAATCTATTGGACAGGTTAATCTTAGCTATGTTCAAAGAAATACAATTAAGGAAGGAGTCTTAAAGACTAATGGCAACAGCCAAAAAAATAACAATGGACGAATTGTTGGCGTCTGCTCCAGAGAGCGCAAACCAACTAACACAAGGAGAAACTGTCGAAGGAGTCGTTCTATCGGTTCGTAAACATGAAATTCTAATCGACTTGGGCGCAAAAGGTGTTGGTTTTGTACCACGCCGAGAAGCGGGTCATTCTCGAAACCTAACTGAAGGGGAAGCCGTGACTGCAAGCGTTGTTGATGCAGAAATGGATAACGGAATGTCGCTTTTATCTCTTCGAAAAGCCGCTAAGGATCGTGGATGGGAAGAGATTTCTGCTAAACTTGAATCGGGCGAAGTTATTGAGGTTATTCCTTACGATGCTAATCGCGGAGGTTTACTTGTAGAATACGAAGGAATTCGAGGATTCTTGCCTGTTTCGCAGCTTTCAGCAGAGCATTACCCACGTGTAGGTGCTAGTGACAAAGATGAAATTCTAAGTCGTTTGAATGCACTAATTGATAAGCCGATCTCGGTTCGAATTCTAGATGCTGATCGCAAAACTAATAAGTTAATTTTTAGCGAAAAAGAAGCCGTCAAAGATGGTCTCAATGAACGATTTGAGAGTCTCAAAATAGGTGACGATGTCGAAGGTATCGTAACTGGCGTTGTTGATTTTGGTGTTTTCGTGAATGTTGATGGAATTGAGGGATTGATTCATATTTCAGAAATCTCTTGGGAACGAGTAAGTGATCCAAAAGATTATGTGAAGATTGGTGACACTGTTAAGGCTAAAATCATTTCAATTGATAAAGATCGCTTAAGCCTATCTATGAAACAGCTAACTGAAGATCCATGGCTAACCGAAGTTGATAAGTTTAAAAAAGGATCTAAGGTTGAGGGCACTGTAACTCGAATTACGCCTTTCGGTGCGTTTGTACAGATCTCACCAGCGATTGAAGCACTTGTTCATGTTTCAGAGCTTGGTAAAGGAAATGACGTGAACCCAGAAAATGTATTCACTCTAAATGAACGAAAAGAGTTCGTAGTTATCGATATCGATAAAGAAGGCCGAAAAATTTCACTTAGCCTAACAAAATAATTCAAACAAATTTCTTGCGTTGAATAATCGAAAATCGGTTATCGTGATCGGTTTTCGAAGTTCAGCGTATGAAAATAAAACCAAAGGAGGTTGTATGAGTCAAAAGAAAATTGTTAATATTACGGATTCGATCACAGTTGATGAGCTTGCGGGCGCATTAAATTTACCTGTTACAACCTTAATTGGTGAACTATTTAAAAATGGTATTATGGCAACAATTAATCAGCGAATTGATTTTGAGACTGCCACAATTATCATCGAAGAACTCGGTCTGGAGGATGTCGAGCTTCATAGAAAAGAAAAGGCTGATGCGATTACTTCTCGGATAAATAAAATTCACGAAGTTTCTGAAAATGCTAAGCCTCG
>CAURWW010000005.1:0-51071 GCA_963529085.1 uncultured Candidatus Saccharibacteria bacterium | reverse complement strand
TCGACCAAGAAAAAGCTGGCGTCCTAAGGTACATCGACCAAGAAAAAGCTGGCGTTTTGAGGTATATTGAGACTAATAGAGCTGAAGTTGAAGCGCAAATTAAAGAAGCAAAAACTCAATTTACAGCTAAAATTAATAATCTTGAAAATAAAATTGCTGAGTTGGAAGCTAAAAATGATTCTCAGGATGACGAGATTAAAGCTTTGAAAGCTGAATTGGCATCTTTGCGAAATTCTGTTTCAGAACTTGACAGCAAGCTTGAATCTCTAAAAACAGAGCTTGACGGAAAGATTAATAACCTCGAATCAGAACTTGGCAATTTGAAAGCTGATTTCGAAGATCTAGATGCTGAAGTTGAAAATATCTGGGAGTCTATTTCTGAGATTTGGGGCGAAATTGATGAACTTCTCAAGAAAATCAAAACAGAATCTCTAGAGGCTGAAAAACGAGCTAATGAATATACTAATTCAAAAATCGCCGAGTTGGCTTCACGAATCGAAAATAATTTGAATGAACGATTTGGTAAAGTTGATAAGCAAATTGCAAAACTTAACTTTAAAGGTCTTACAGCTCCAAACACTGGTGTAGAAAAACAGAATTCTAATGCATTCCTTGCGTTAAATTATATTATTTTAACTTTAATCACTAGTGCAGTTGTTATTCGAAAGAAGTTTTAATCTAATAACTAGAAAAACGGAAAAGAGGTAAAAGCCTCTTTTCTTTTTGTTTTAAATATGATACAAAATACTTATGAATAAAGAATCTCTAAATAAAAATTTGAATCAAAATGTAAAAACCGGCTGGGAAGATGTTGCCGATTATTTGCCGAAAAATTTAGAAAATTCTCAAGATAATGAAAAAAGAGAAAGGTCTTTTGAAAAAATTGGCGAGTATACTTCAAAATATTTTGAAAGAAATCAAGATGGTAGCTATAATTTTTTAGGCATAAGTCCAGATGAAGAAACATCTGATAGCTTTAAAAGAGTAGTTGGGGATAAGCTTTTTTCAGAATATTCCCAGACTTATGGGTTAAATTATGGTTCTGAGAAATACAAAGAAAAAAGAGAGTTTATTCATGAAAATGTGAATAAGATTCTTAAGGGTGAAATTTTAGGTAAGATAGATTTTTCTTTAGGCAAGGATAAGGTTTTGGTTGAAGAGTATGATATTGATGGCCTACACTTTAGATTTTTCAATATATCTGGCGACAGTATCGGTGCATTCGTTAAAGACCAAGATGGCATTATAAAAACTAGAGCATTTAGAGATTCTGGAAGCGATCATCAGTTGAAGAGTGCCCCAGGTATGGCAGGCTTGAGATGGGTAAAAGGTGACGAGTGGGATCCTAATTCTCATTATGTCCAGTCTGGTAAGGTCGATCGTAGAGTATATGAAATATTCAATGATTTAAATAAAAAGAGAACATACTCCAATGAATTCGAAGGCTCGGTAATGGGATTTATCTCTGGTGTCGTAAATTATAAGCATCAGGTTATGAGAGGGACGGAAGCTTTTGAATTTTCTGAAAAACAGCATGAATTCAAAGATAAAAGATGGAATAAACTTAAAGAAATTATTACGCAAGATTTTAGAGTTTTTCTTAAGGTTAAAAAGTATGGTCGAGAAATTGAAGAATTAAAGAGTTTATCTGAGGATGAATATGCTAAGTGGTTCGATGAGCGTTTTATTCGGAATAAGAATATTTTCGATTCTATGGAGAAAGTAGGAATGGTTCCTGATTTTAACCGAAAACCGGATGCTAGATACTTTAAAGATGATGGGAATATTCGAATCGAAGAATTTATTGCTAGCAATAAGCAGGGTGATAATATTTGTTGGTCAATGGCTTTTGATCGTCAGAACCGTATCTATATTGATGATATTTTTACGCCAGATGTTCCTGTGGATAGTTATGGAACACCAAGCGAAAAAACTAATATGGGTATGCTAATATACAAACCAGAGGATTATGCATCGCAGAATCGTGGTCTGCCAGATAAATATATTAAAGAGCACAAATCTGATGAAAATGATTATGAGGATATTTCGGCTATGCTTATAGCATTACCCCCCGTTCAAAAATATATCAAGGGGCTCATCGAGCGAAAGAGACGAAAATCTTGATTTTAATCTGCTGGTATGATAAAATTAAACAGTAATATAAATTAATGAAACAATTTTTGGGAGAATTCCTTTCGAATATAATTTCGAAAATAACCCCAAAAATGAAGACAAAGGAGTTAAAATGTCTGTAAAAGTTGATATCAAGCAATTGCTTGAAGCTGGCGTTCATTTTGGTCACAAAACTTCACGCTGGCACCCAAAAATGGCGCCATATATCCACAGCAAGCGTCAAGATAGCCACATTATCGATCTAACTAAAACTGTTGAAGGTCTTGAAAAGGCTCTTCCAGCTATTACTAAAGCGGTTGAATCTGGCCGAAAAGTTCTTTTTGTTGGAACTAAAAAACAAGTTAAAGAAGCTGTTCGCGAAGCTGCTGAAAGCGTAAAACAACCATATGTTGTTGAACGATGGGTGGGCGGAATGCTTACAAACTCAGCAACTGTAAACCAACAAATCAAGAAATTAAAAACTCTTGAAAAACGAATGGCTAGCGGTGAACTCGCAAAACGCTATTCGAAACTTGAAGTTCAACGATATGCTGAAGAAATTGAAGCTTTGAATACAAAATATGGTGGAATCAAAGATTTGATGGGTCGCCCAGGAATTTTGTTTGTAACTGATGCAATCGCTGACGCAAACGCAATTCGAGAAGCTAAAACTTTGAATATTCCAGTGGTTGCAATTGTCGATACAAATGTGAACCCAGACGGCATTGATTACGTAATCCCAGCGAATGATGACGCTATTAAAGGTGTTAAATTGCTTTTGGATTATGCAATTGAAGCTATCAAAGAAGCTAAAACTGATAAATAATTCTTAAATTCGAAAGGATAAAAATGGCTGTTTCTGTTGAAGAAATTAAAAAACTTAAAGAATTGACAGGTCTTGGTTTAACCGACGCCAAAAAGGCTCTTATTGAAGCTGAAGGCAATTTCGATAAAGCTCTTGAAGCTCTTCGCAAAAAAGGTCTAACAAAAGCTGAGAAAAAAGGTGACCGCGAAGCTCGCGAAGGTTTGATTGAAGCTTATGTTCACGGTGGTCGAATCGGTGTAATTGTTGAAGTTAACTGTGAAACTGATTTCGTTGCGCGAACTGAAGATTTCAAAAATTTCGCACACCAAATTGCTATGCAAATTGCTGCTATGGCGCCAGTTTATGCTACTGAGGCTGATATTCCAGCTGAAGAAATTGCTCGCGTTAAAGCTGAAGCTGAAGAGCGAGTTTCGAAAGAAGGAAAGCCAGCTGAAATTGCTGCTAAAATTGTTGACGGCCAAGTGAAAAAATACTTTGCTGAAAAAGTTCTTCTTTCACAAACTTACATTATGGATGATAGCAAATCTGTTGAACAATTCTTGAAAGAAGCAATCGCTAAGCTCGGTGAAAATATCGTTATCCGACAGTTCTCACGCATTGAGCTTGGCGTTAACGAATAATAAATAGTGTATTTGCGATAAAGCTCCACTAATAACCGTGGAGTTTTATTTTTGTGATTATTTAAGCCTTGACTTTTTATACATAAACAGTTATAATTTTAAGCATAAGTAATAAAAATAAAGGGAGAAAAATGTTTAAGAATAAAATAGCAGTTTATGCTTTTATGGGTGCTGTTTGTGGTTTATTTTTAGCTCAACCCGCATTTGCTGATACGGCAAAGAGAATTGATGTTGATTCAACGGGTGAGATTAAAGAAATCGAATCAGGTGGTACGTATAATCGGACTAATACTAAGGTTAATATAAATATTAAAAACGGGCAGAATATTAATGCTGGTGACTATGTTGATCTTAAATTTGAGAGTCTTAACGATGCTTGGCTGGAAGATAGAGATATTCGTTACAAAGATACAATTATCGGTAAGATGAAGTTTATTAAAGCTAAAAATAACGTTAGTGAATTTTCTAGAAGATCTATTAAGGGGCATCCTGAAGCGGAAAATATCATTCCAGAAAGAGAGTACTGCTAGAGATTCAGAATATAGGTTAATTTTCAATGATCAGGCTAAAAAATTCTCCAATATGGAGTTGTCGATAGATATTGTAGCTTATAATTATACTGCTTGGGTTAACCATAAATATAATATTGAACATTCCGTAAAAGTGAACAATAAAGAGATTGCGCATAAAACCGGTACAATTAGTGGTGTAAATAAGTCTTCTCCTGAGGTTGATTTTAGGATAAGTACTTTTCTAGCTAGCAGTAAAGACGGTGAAAATGTAGATGGAAATATTTTCGATTTTGGAATACGACAATCTGACAAAAATAATCCAAAGCACATTAAACCGGGCGACATTGTTAAGATGAAATTGCCTGAATCTTCTGGTGTTGCGTTTGATACGAAATTGAATCCGAAAGAGGGGGCAGTTGGTACTGCAAATACTCAAGAACTATATGCCAACTATGGTGATAATGCTACTTCAAAAGGCGTCTTGCTCAAAACTGGTGTAAACTTAAAGTATAAAGTTATAAAAAATTCAAGCCATGAGTTAGTATATCAGATCGTAGAGATTGCTGATGATAAAGCTTTTTATCAATTCTTGCCAAAATTAACTATTTTGGACACTAGCGAAAAAACAGTTAACTATAGCGAAGGGAAATTAAATCCAATTTCGGCGATTACAGAAATTTACCAAGGTGATAATAAATATTTTTCTCTAGACAAGACTGTAGTGGGTGTTATAAACGGCACAAAAATGAAATCTTATGCAGATATCAAAAAGCGTGGATCTGTGATTGTCCGCTATCAAGATGAGAATGGTACAAGCCTTGCTCCTGAAGTTTTGTTAGCAAATAAAGTTCAAGTGGGCACAGACTATACTGCTGAAGAAAAGCAATTTGAAGGATTCGAAAAAGCTGAACTACTCAAAAACTCATCACCTAAAACTGGAAAAGTTGAAGAAGGTGTAAAGATTGTAACATTCGTTTATAAAAAGAAAAGCGTTCCTGCGCCTGAAAAACCTTCGAACCCAGTAAAAGAAGAGAAGAAGCCAAAAGAAAATATTAGTGCACCAAACACAGGTTTCGAAAATAATTTTATTAAAAATTTACTTTTCATCGGTGGTGCTGCACTTTCTGTAATTTCTATAATTGTTATTAGAAAAAACTATTAAATGGAATAAATAAGATAAAAGACCTCTTTCACTAAAATTTAAGAGGTCTTTTATTATTGTCGCTATGATTATATTAAGCTAAACTCTTTTCGATAAAGGCGATGATTCGCACGTCGCGAGATTCTAGCTCGCTTTCTTCATTAATTTCATTGATGCCGAATAATTCTTCTGCACCAGCTCCAAATTTAGCGCGCAAAGTTTTAATCCAGTTTCCGTTTTTTAGCTTTTCTAATTTTACTACTTCACTGAATTTAACACCACGGAAAAAGTTTTTCTCTTCTGGTAGAATAACGCGTACGACAATATTACCAGATTGAAGTTTTTCAATCTTAAGTTGGATTTTATTTTTTAGTACGGGGTCAGAGAATTCGACTGTACTTATTTTTAATTTTGTTTTCATTTTAATCCTTTTTTGTTTTTTAATTTTAGAATATTTACATCATAACATAATCATCATAAAAAGTCAAGCGAGTTAACGTAAGCTATTAAAAAATATATGTTTATGATAAAATATAAGATATGGAAGAGATAAAAGGAACTGAAAATGTGGAAGCCTCAGCTCAGGGCGAAGCAAAGCAAGAAGAACGAACTGATATTTTTCAGTGGGCAAGTTTAACTGATGGAATAAAAAATGAACTTGATGTAGAATTCTTTCTTTTTAATAAAAACTTTACGCCATTTACAACCAGCTTTTCTAGTGAATTAAATTCGCAAATTAAACCTTTGTTTTTGTTTGATTTGATTAATTTTGTAAATATGGGGGCTGGAACTGGACTAACTGTTCGTGAATATGAAATGGACGGCGGAGCGAATAAAGATGTGTTACTTCGGGCTGAACTAGCTAAGGTTCAACACGCTGATGTGCTACTTAATACTATCGAGACTCAATATTCTGATATTGTGGAATTTAATGAAAATGAACATGAGTTCAAGCGAATGAAAGGAATTCTTGCGCGATTCACAGATAAGGATGGTAAGAAATTTTATGTTGCTAAGCAGATTATGCAAGGCCAAGTTTTGCGCGGGGCAACAGCTTGGGAATTTCGCGATGGGCGATTTGGCGCGTTTGAGCCAGAATTTGGTTTGAAAATACAGCCTGATAACCAAGTTCTAATTGTAAATGGGGATATCTTTGCTTTTAATCCAAGTAAATTTGAGAAATTATTTAATTATGATTACAAAAAACAGGTTCTAGCTGATCAGAAAGTTGCAGAAATTGAATCTAAATATAAATTGAGTTTCCCTGATGGTCTTAATCTCCAGACACTTGTTCGAGATCATAAAAAAGCTGCGAATAAACTCCAAAAAATGGATGACATTGGTGATATTCCACAGGAGAAAGTTGTCGAATATGCTGATGAGATGCAACTTGAGCTAATGACTGACGACAATGGTGCAATTATCATTATGGATGGTAACGACCTTGATATGTTTGTAAATTTGATTAATGAAGATTATATTGTGAGCGAAATAACCGGTAAGCGGTATGAAATTAAGAGCAAGAAGTTGCTTGAAGAGCCTGATGGCGAACCGCCACGAATGATTGGCGAATAAAATGAAACAGGCGCTAGCTCTTGAAATAATGCTTTCGGGCGAGAATGTATTTTTAACTGGTGCAGCGGGAAGTGGAAAAACTTTTACGCTCAACCAGTTTATTCAATATGCTAAAAATGAAGGTAAGAAAATCAGTGTCACTGCAACAACTGGGCTAGCTGCAACTCATCTTGGTGGAAATACAATTCACTCATGGAGCGGAATGGGGATTTATGATTTTTTGCCGAATAAATTTATTGAACGACTTAGTAAATCTCGCACTGAAATTATTAAAAATACAGATATTTTAATTATTGATGAAATCTCAATGCTCCACGATTTTCGGCTTGATTTAGTGGACCAAATTTGTCGTGCTGTTCGTCAGAATTTTGATAAACCTTTTGGTGGAATTCAAGTGATCTTGTGTGGCGATTTTTTTCAGCTCCCACCAATTAATCGTGCTGATTCTCGAGAAGGTGGATTTGTAATTCATTCTAATGTTTGGCGCGAAATGAATCCTGTGATTTGTTATTTAGAAGAAAACTTTCGACAGAAGGATAATGAATTGACTGATATTTTGAATGCGATGCGAGCTGGTGATTTGCGACGTCATCATGCCGAGAAACTTCTTTTGCGATTGGATGAAGAGCCAGAAGAAGATGAAAATTTGACAGAGCTTCACACTGTAAATATAGATGTTGATTCGATAAATATGGACAGATTAAATCAGCTTGAGGGCGAAGAATTTTTCTTTGCCCAGAGTACGACGGGTACAAAGAATTATGTTGCGACTTTGCAAAAATCAGTTTTAGCGCCAGAAATTTTGCGCTTGAAAAAGGGCGCTTTAGTGATGGCTGTTAAAAATTCTCAGAATCGACAATACGTTAACGGTTCGATTGGTGAGGTTTTAGATTTTGAGCCGGCTACCGAATATCCGATTGTTAAGTTTAGAAATGGTAAAACAGTTACAATAGTTCCGGAGACTTGGGAGCTTCGTGATGGTGAAAAGAAGCGAGCTTCAATTTCGCAAATTCCACTTCGTCTGGCTTACGCAATTACGGTTCATAAATCACAAGGTATGACTTTGGATGCTGCTAGGATTAACCTCAAAAAAGCTTTTGCTGAGGGTATGGGCTATGTTGCACTTTCTCGTGTTCGGTCGCTAGATAAAATTTACCTCTCAGGAATCAACAAAATGGCTTTGCGAACAAGCGAAGAAGCACAGCAGATTGACGCATATTTGAGGAAAAAGAGCGAAGAAGCAGAAAATAATTATAAGCATCTTGAAGTTAATTTTGAAAAACGCTCAGGTGAGAATTTAGCCAAAATTAAATCTCAAGCTCAAAAAACAAAATGGGCTGAAAAATTAGCAAAGATGCGTGAAGAGTATCCAAATGCCTATAAGCCGTGGAAAGCTGCTGATGATGCTCGGCTTCAAGACGCTATTTTTGAAAATGGGCGGATTGATCTAGAATTGATTATGAAGATGAGTAAGCAACTTGGTAGGCATCAAGGATCGATAGAAGCCAGGATTAAAAAACTATTTGGTGAAGATTCAATTTTATAATATAGCTCTATATTTAAATAATCAACTTAGTAATAAAAATATCCCTATTTAAGTAAGGGATTTTTAGTACTCTTCATTATAAATATAATATTTTAATATTTTGTCAATTGAAAGATAGATTTATATATAAAATATATAGCAATAATGTCAAGAGAACAAAATATTGGCGTATTTTTCTATTTAATTGTGAAGTATTTTAGGATAATCTATTGACATAAGTATTATTTTGTGATAGTATAAAAACATACAAAACAATTAAGATTAAATAAGTCAAAATAAAAAGGAAAATAAAATGGCAAAAAAACAAGCTGAGACTAAAAAAGTTGCAGAGAAAAAAGTGACAAAAAAAGATACTAATATTATGAAAGCTAAAACTCTTTTGACTAATAATGGAATTGCTATCGCTGAAAATGGTGAAGTGATAGTAGATCAAACAATGCAAGATTTTCGTAGTGCAGTATTAGTTTTATCTCTTGCGATCAACCTTGTTGTGTTCTTGACGTGGGTTGTTCTGCAGTATACAAATGCTTATGATACGGCTTTGATTCAGGCATTCTTAATTCGATAATTTTATTGATAATTCCACAACCTAAAAAATTTTGTGGAAAAGCTAAAATAGTCTGTTATTAGACTTGTTTTTCCACAAAGTTGTGGAAAAACTATGTTTATTTTTTAAGTATTTTAATAAAAAGTCAAAAATAGGTCTTGCGCAAAAATCATAAACGATATAAACTTAAGTCAGTGGAAGCAACAGAAAGTGACAGAAATAAAAACCACTAAATAAAAACAAAAGTACGTTAAAAAATAAATTGTAGTTTATTTTAAAGTCAGATACCTGGTGATTAAACAACTGGACAATCACCGAGAATCAGTATAAAATAAGATCGGAGTACATTCTAAAACCTCCCAAAAATAAAACTCCACCTCATATATAAGTCTCTCAAACGACATATGGTTAGCTATACGCTAAGCAAAAAGTCAACTTATATTCTTAAAACAAAAAATAAACAAAAACAAACAGTTTAATCATCAGATACTTGACTTTAAAGGAATTACAATGCAAAAATCAGTCCACATACCAGTTCTACTAGATACTAGCTTGACAGTTATTCAGCCAAAAGAAGGAGAAAGATACCTCGATTTGACTGCTGGATACGGAGGCCACGCTGGTGAATTTTTGCGTATAACTAAAAATTTTGAAAATGCTGTGCTTGTCGATAGGGATCAAAATGCGATTAAAGCTTTGGCAGATTTTGAGCAAAAAGGAGCTCGATTAATCAATCAAGATTTTTTGAGTGCGACGCAAAAGTTAGTAGAAAAGGGTGAGAAATTTGATATAATTCTGGCCGATCTCGGAGTATCTTCACCTCAGCTTGATATAGCAGAGCGTGGTTTTTCATTTCAAAAAGACGGTCCGCTTGATATGCGAATGAATCCACAGCAAGAAAAAAGCGCTGCTGATGTTATTAATCGTGCATCAAAAAAAGAATTATTACATATACTAACAGAGTTTGGTGAAGAGAGGCGAGGATTTGCAGAGAAAATAGTCAATGAGATTATTCGAACTCGCAAAAAAGCGCCAATTACAACAACTAAACAGCTGGCTGATTTAATTTTAAACGTACATAAAGGCGGCTGGCAAAAAACACATCCAGCAACCCGCACTTTTCAAGCGATACGAATCGCAGTTAACGAAGAACTTTGGCAGATTGAAGAAATGCTAAAGCTTGTTTCAAAGCTGCTTAATCCTGGGGGAAGAGTAGGAATTATTACTTTTCATAGTCTGGAAGATAAAATCGTAAAGAATTTTTTCAAGAAAGATGCCGAGAATTTTCTTGAATCAAAATTTGAAAGCCTTACGAAAAAACCGCTTGATGGTGCAAAAGAAGATGCTAACAATCCGCGAGCTCGAAGTGCGAAACTGCGAGTGAGTATTAAAAAATAAAAATAAAAGGAGGCGAGATGCCAAAAACAATCAAAGTAAGTTACGCTGATGAACAAGCTCGCGTAAAAGTTAATTTTCGATAAGTCGAAGAAATTCTGAATTCGAAAACAAATTCTTAAAGCGTCAGAATAAACGCTGGCGCTTTAAAATTGATTATGAATATTAAACCTAAAAACACAAAACGGAAAATATGCGAAATACTAACAAAAAATATACTAGTCGACGACGACAATCTGCTGTATCATCACGAAGCTATGGTCGTAATGCTAATATTACTATTTTTGAACCAAGTAAAAAATTGGGTGTCGTTTCTCGTGTTTTGATGTTTGCTGGATTTTTTGTGCTTTTAGGTTTGATATATGTTGGAAATGCTACTCAGTCAAGCACTTATGGTAACAGTATTCAAAAACAAGATAATGAAATTTCTGAGCTCCAAACGAAGATTTCTGATTTGGAAGTTGAGAGTGCTCGATTGACATCTTTGAACTCAATTGAGAAGACGGACGTTGCTAAAAATATGACTACTCCAGCATCAGTTAGTTACGCTGAATAAAGTTTACGCTTTTTCTGTTTTTTGTGGTAAAATATAAAATATGAATAGTGTTAAACCTAGAAGTCGGGCATCTATTATGGCACTTGGAATTATAAGTGCTTTTGCTATAATAATTGTTCGGCTTTTTTGGTTACAGGTTCTTAACGCTCAGAAATATAAAGCCTTAGCGAATAATGAGCAGATGAAGCAGTATGAGATTCCAGCTTCAAGAGGTTTGATTTATGCAATGAATGGGAATAAGACGTCTAAGCTTGTAATGAACGAGACTGTCTATACTTTGTTTATTGATCCGCAAGAATATAATAAAAATAAAAAAGATGAAATTATTAGCACTTTGAAGCAGGTAGCTGGCGGAAATTTGGTATCTGGTTTTGAAAAATTATTTGACAAGGATAATCGATACCAGGTTTTAGGAAAAAAACTTTCTCGTATCCAGGCAGAAAAAATCAAAGAGAAAAAATACTCTGGAATTGGTTTTACGCCAGAAACGCGTAGAGTTTATCCAGAGGGGGCTCTTGCAAGTCAGATTTTGGGTTTCGTTAATTCTAGTGGGGGCAATTATGGCGTTGAAGCTTCTCTAAACAAACAACTAACCGGTAAAAACGGGATGCTTAAAACTACAACTGATGTTTTTGGCAATTCTTTAATGATTGGTTCAAACGATGTTGACATTCCGGCTCAAAATGGCGAGAATATCATTCTATCAATAGATAGAAATATTCAAGCTAAGACAGAAAAAGTTCTTAAAACTAAAATGGGCGAATTTGGGATAAAAAACGGTAGTGCTGTTGTAGTAGATCCTTCTAACGGTAAGGTTCTTGCAATGGCGAATTATCCAACCTATGACCCTGCTAATTATGGGGCTGTAAAAAATGCTAGTGATTTCAATAATAACGTTACAATGATGCCTTATGAAAACGGATCTGTTATTAAGGCCTTAACTATGGCGATGGGTATAAATGAGGGCGTGGCTTCGGCGGATGGAACTTATTACAATTCGGATAAAGTTAAAATCGAAGATAGGACTATCAAAAATGCAGTACTTGGTCACACTGGACAGATTACATTCCAAACGGCGATAAATTACTCTCTAAATACTGGAATGGTTGAAATTGCTAAAAGACTTGGAAATGGAACTATCAATAAAACAGCACGGGATAAAATGTATGAATACTACCACGATCGGTTTGGGTTAGGTAAGAAAACTGGCATAGAAGTTTCCGAGAGTGCTGGAACTGTTATTCCTCCCGATAGAGCAGAAGGTAACGCTGTGCGATATTCGAATATGAGTTTTGGGCAGGGGATGGATACGACCATGATTCAGACGGCTACGGCTTTTAGCTCTATCGTGAATGGTGGGATTTTATATCAACCAAGCTTAATTGCTGGAACAGTTGATTCTAATGGCGACATTAAGAAAAAGGATAGCATAGTTCGAAATAGTAATTCAGTTTCTTCTGACTCTAGTAGACAAATGAGAGATATTTTAGTTAAAGCACGTAAATCTGTTAATCCGCCAAAGGACCTTCCTGGGTATAGGATTGGTGGAAAGACTGGAACTAGCGAAACATTGGTTAACGGTAAATATGTTGAAAACCAGACTATTGGAAGTTATGTTGGTTTTGGTGGTAACAATTCGCCAAAATTTGTTATAATGGTATCTGTATGGAGCGAAGGAAAAAACATCCAAGGAAATATCCATGCCCAGCCAATTTTTACAGAAATTTCAAACTGGCTATTGAATTATTTAAATGTTAAACCTGGAGGAAATTAATGCAAATCCTAACTCAAAAATTAATCCAATCTGTAATTTTCGCAATTGCTGGTTTTTTGCTGGCTATGGTTTTTACACCGATCTATACTTTTTTTGCTTATAAATATAAATTTTGGAAAAAACAAAAACAGGCCGCAGTTACTGGGGAAAAACTAAAGATTGTTTCAAAGCTTCATGCTAAGAAAATTGCTCGTAATATCCCAACTATGGCTGGAGTTATCGGTGTTCTAGCAGTTATTATTATAACTTGGTTTTTTAATTTAAACCGAGCGGAAACCTGGCTACCGCTCGCTGGATTAGCCGGAGGAGCGGCTATTGGTTTGATCGATGACATCTTAAATGTTTGGGGTGCAAATAAAAAAGATGCCGGTCTAAGAGCGCCAGTTAAATTTGCGATGATTATTGTTGTCGGGTTGGTTTTGGGCTGGTTTTTTCATTCAAAGCTTGGTTTTACTTCGGTTATGATTCCATTTGTAGGTGATATAGATATTAAATGGCTGATGATTCCGTTATTTGCATTCGCAATTGTAGCTACTTCTAATGCGGTTAATATTTCTGATGGACTTGATGGTTTGGCTGGTGGACTACTAGCTGCGGCTTACGGATCATTTGGGGTGATTGCAGTTCTTCAAAACCAATTTCATTTAGCGGCATTTTGTTTTACTGTAATTGGCGCTCTAATGGCTTATATTTGGTTTAATGTTTTTCCAGCTCGGTTCTTTATGGGCGATATAGGTTCATTTGCTTGGGGAACTTCGCTTGGAGTTGTGGCGATGCTGACTAACTCACTCTTGCTTCTGCCTGTGATTGGGTTGATATTTGTAATAGAAGCTGGATCAAGCGCGCTGCAGATTTTTAGCAAAAAAGTATTTAAAAAGAAAATTTTTGTAGCGGCGCCGTTTCATCATCATCTTGAAGCTAAAGGGTGGGAAGAGACCAAAATTACGATGCGATTTTGGATTATTGCTATCGCTTTGGCTTTTGTAGGTATTGTATTAGCATTAGCCGAGAAAAGGTTTTAATAGTGGAGAGAAGAAAGTTAGGATATCACTCTTCAAAAATACAGAAGTCCTTATCTGAGGTTAGCTTAAAGGGTTCTTGGGTAAGATTCTTGGATAATATATCTAAGGAAGGTTTAATCTTTTCGGTTCAGATTTTTTTGGCCGATATATGGAAAATCTCTAAAAATTCAGTTTTGATAGCTTATCAAAATCTTCGTGATGAACTTCGAGCCGATTCAAAAACTCGACTTAAAATAGAAGGCTTCGAAAAAATTCGCAAACATCGTCCGGATTATTTGATTTTACTATTTATGGGGCTTATAATGCTAATTGGGGTAATTACGATGTATTCTCTTAGCCCGCAGCGTGCTGCTTTTCTGAATAAGAGTTATGGTGGAAATTATGACAGTATGCATTTTTTTTGGCGTCAGATTATGAGTTTAGGGCTTGGCTTGATTGCTTTTGTAGCGATGAGTCGTGTGCCTATTTCTTGGATTTATCGTCACTCTGGTAAGATCTTGGCGATTGGCTTTGTAATATGTGCTATTTTAGCTGTGTTAGGTTTTGCTAAAATTCCCCCAGCGAAATGCGAACTTGGCGCATGTCGGTGGTTTAAGTTTGGCTCTGTGAGCGTCCAGCCAAGTGAATTTCTGAAGGTTGGCGTATTGATTGCGTTGGCTGTGTTTTTAGGGTCGAAAGCTCGAGACGGAAAAATTAACGATTTTCGAGAAACAATTTTGCCATCAGGACTTTTAGTTGGCTTAATGCTAGTTTTTATTGCTGGATTTCAAAAAGATCTTGGTACTGCGATTTCGGCGTTAGCTATTGTTGCATTTCAATTTTTTATGGCTGGCCTAAATCGGAAAAATATCATTGCTGCATCAATAATAGGTTTAGTTGCGATTGTTGGAATGATTTTAATTGCTCCGCATCGAATGGCTCGTGTTATGACATTTGCTGGAAATGAAAATTGCTCTAACCTTTCTAGTAGTGAACAGAAGGACGAATATCATATTTGTCATGCGAAAATCGCGATTGGCTCCGGTGGTCTTCTGGGCGTAGGTATTGGTAATTCTGTACAGGCGACTGGATATTTACCTGAAGCGATTAATGACTCCGTGTTTGCGATTTTGGGTGAGACTTTTGGATTTATCGGCTTAATTATTATATTAGCTATTTTCTTAGCTCTCTCAATGAGAATACTTAAGGTTTCTGCATATCTAAAGAATCCTGCTAGCAGAATATTGGCCGCTGGAGTTTGTGGGTGGTTTGTATTTCATACGGTAATGAATGTCGCGGCTATGACTGGTCTTTTGCCGCTTACTGGTATTACAATGCCACTACTTTCATATGGGGGGACAAGTATTTTGTTTATTTCGGGCGTTTTGGGCTTGATATTTAATATCTCAGCTTATACGTCGTTCAGGCAAGTTGATGATTTTAAGGAGGAAAATGAAGATTCTCGCAGTCGGGGGCGGCTCGGGCGGACACGTTACGCCAGTCGTCGCAGTTTTTAAAGAAATTATTAAGAAGAATAAAAATGTAGAGTTGTGCTTTTGGTGTGACAAAAAATTTCTACCGCAAGCCGAAAAAACGATGAAATCGGCTTTTGATAAAAAAGTGAAAATTAGCTCAATTCATAGTGGTAAATTTAGGCGCTATCATCATCTAAATTTATTTCAGCATTTAATGATTCCTAGTATTGTTTTTGGTAATTTGATTGATATTTTCAAAAATATTTTTGGTGTTTTTCAAGCCTTCTATAAACTAATTTTGTGGCGGCCAGATGTAATGTTTTGTAAAGGTGGCTTTGTGTGTGTACCTGCTGGTTTAGCTGCTTGGGCTTTACGAATACCTGTTGTTATACACGATTCGGACGCTCATCCCGGATTAGCTAATCGAATTCTATCTAGATTTGCTCAACGAATTGCTACTGGCGCACCATTGGAATTTTATAATTATCCTAAAGAAATTTCTCAGTATGTTGGCATTCCAGTTTTGGAAGATTTCAAGAAGTACTCAGTAGAGGAGAGAAGGCAATTCAAGAAAGACATTGGAATTAATCCAGATGAATTTCTAGTTGTGGTCACTGGTGGTGGTCTTGGTGCTGCCAGATTAAATAATGCGATAGTTTCTCAAATTGTTGAATTGTCGTCGGTTGCTCAAATAATTCTTGTATCTGGAGCAGGGCAGTTTGAGGAATTGAAAAATAAAACAATAAAATCACCTAGCAACTTCCAGTTGTATGGTTTTATTTCTCAGGATATGTGGAAATATTTAGCAGCAGCAGACTTAGTAGTTGCTCGTGCTGGAGCTACATCTAATTTAGAACTTGCTGCGCTCGCTAAACCCACAATTCTTGTTCCTAATGGTCGATTAACCGGCGGTCATCAATTAAAAAATGCTCAGGTTTACAAAAAATCAAATGCTGTTGAAGTAGTGTCAGATGATGAGATTGAGCACAATCCAGAGGTTTTGACGCTTAAGATTAAAGAAGTCTTATCTAGCCCTCAAAAAATGCAAGAACTAAGCAAAGAGTTTTTTAAGTTTGCTAAGCCACATGCTGCCAGTGATGTTGCCGATATGATTTTATCTTTTAATCAATAGATTTTGCAATATGCTTATGATATAATTGATAATGTGAAAAAAGTAGAAGAGCAGGTTGTTGAAAGACGTAACAGGCGCGATTTTCATAACGGCGAAGATTTATTTTTTATTAAACGTAATTTTAGTAGAAATCAGACAATTTCTGGTGTTGAAAAAGAAAAATCCGCAAGACTTGAAAATCGAAAATTAATAATTCAAAGAAGAAAGATAAGTAGCTTTTTTACTTTTATTCTTATTTTTATTGTAACTGTTATAATTATCTTATTTCAATTTGTCGCGTCTGTAGATATTGAAAGTGAAAAAACAGAGAAATCTATACCTAAGGAAAAGTATATATCTGCTATTAATCAATACTACTATAAGCAGCCAATTGAAAGGATAAGGGCTAATCTAAAAAAAGATGACCTTGTAGCCTATCTTCAGAGGGAATATCCTGAAATTGATGATGTATTAAATATTAGCATGATATCGCTTACTAAGTATAAATTTAAGATAAAATTTCGCCAGCCAGTAGCGTCTTGGACCTCTAATAACAAAACTTTATATGTAGATAAAAATGGTGTATCATTCGGCGATAACTATTATTCTAGCCCTAGATTATCAGTTACTGATGAAAGTAATATACAGACGCATTCTGGAAAATCTATTGCGAGCAGTAGTTTTATAGGTTTTGTTGGAAAAATAGTTTCAGAAGCTGATAGTCGAGGTATATATATAGAAAAAATAGTAATTCCTCCTGTATCATTGCGCCAGATTCAAATTTTCGTTAAAGATGTGCCATATTCAATAAAATTACTAACAACTGCGTCTCCGGAGGGGCAAATAGCTAATCTAGATAGTGCTATTAAATATTTTTCTAATAATAAAATAAATCCAAAATATTTAGATTTGAGAGTTGAGGGTAAAGGGTACTATAAATTAAAATAATATATGTTCGCTTTTTGTTCGGTTGATTTAGGATATTAAATATAGAGAAAAGAGAGATGCAAAACTCTAAATTATATAATTTAAAATAAAAAAGTCAAATTGTCAAATTTTAGGTAAGGAAGGGTATAAAATTATAAAATAAAAATAGGTTTTTGGAGTCTGATGGAATATATTTAAGATTAGATTAATTAAAAATTCTATTGTTTGGAGATGTGAAAATAAAAGGGTCTGACAGATGTTTTAGGCAGTAATGATCGCCCTATTTTTATAAATAAAAAAAGTTTTTAGTAAGGTGTGTATGTTAAGTTAGTATTTTAAAAACTATTTATTTTAGTAAAAAAACTATTCAACACACGATATAATTATTTTTAGGACATAAAAGATATATTGTGCGACTTATCTTGTATTTCTTTTTTATATATGTTAATATCTGGTTGTAAATCAAATTTAATAATTATATAAGGAAAAATATTTTTATGAATAACAATCTACTAAATCAAGACAATATCATCTCTGCTGTATCTCGTGTATCTCTCATCACAAGACAAGCTAAATCCGGTAATGATTTCACAATTCTAACTCTACGCTTCAAAAACGGTCTTGAGATCGATTTCTTTGTAGATAAAAAAGACAAATTTGGTCTACAAGACGCTATCTCAAAAATCTCTCAATCCGAAAAAATGGAATCAATCCTAAACGAGGGCTAACTCTTATGTGAAAATAAATAGCTAGCCCAACTGTCGCAAAAAAACAAAAAGCGAACAAAAATATTAACTAACAAAAAAAGGAGATCCAATGCTTGGAGGTTTCTATTGCTAATTTGGAATTTAATACTAAGCTTCTGGGGTAGTTCTGATTAGAGGTTTTTCTATAATGACGAAATTATTTCAAGCAATTTGCGCGGAACTACTTCTGATTTAATAAAATATCCGTCCGCCATATCAAGAAACTCTTCACGCTCTTTTGGCGTATGCTGAAAATTAGTCATGAAGATTACTTTAGCATCTTTTGATATAGAACTGCCATTTTTAAGTTCTTGTATTATTTCTCCACCCCGCTTCTCTGGTAGCATTATATCGACTAATATTAAATCATATTTTTTATTATTTAGCATTACTAGTCCATCATTACCGTCAACGGCCCAGTCAACTGAATATCCGGCTATTTTTAGACTGCGAACATACATTTCTCCGATAAATTTCTCGTCTTCTATTACTAAAATATTATCGATCATTAAAATACCTTTCCGTGATTTTTAATTTGAACTTGTGGTATTTTATTCTGTTGAACGTCTGATAGCTTAGAGTAGATTGGTAGAGAGACTGTAAAAGTGGACCCTTTACCTTCTGTGCTTTTAACTGATATTTTTCCACTAAGCATTTCAACTATTGCTTTTGATACATAAAGACCAATACCGCTTCCAGCTACGGTTTCTCTGCTGCGATGACTTCTGTAGAATTTAGTAAATAGGTTACCTATGACGTTTTCTGGTATTCCGATTCCGTAATCTTGAATATTAATATCTATAAAATTACCTGATTCTTCTGCCCAAACTTTAATTATACCACCATCATTGGAATATTTAATTGCATTATCTATAAGATTAATAAAGACTTCGCTTGCACCATAAATATCAGCATTAACAGTAGGAAGATTATGCGGTAAGCTAATATCTAGATGGCGATTTTGTGCACTAGCTCTCATCGAAATGTCTTCATATATCTCTTCAAAAATTTCATTTATCGAGTGTTCTTCCGGTGAGAATTCCAAACGGTTTTGATCGAATTTAGCTACGTCTAAAATATTGTTAATATATCCATTCAGCCTATTTGAAGAGACAATCAGTCTGGTAATGAGATCTTTCTGTTCATCCGAAATCATAGAGGATAGTTCTGTGTTCAAAATGTCTAAGTATCCGCGAATGATTGTAATTGGACCTCGTAATTCATGTGCGGCAAAAGCGATAAAGTTGAGATCATTTTCATCATGCCAGTAGGTAGAGGTTTTATCGATAAAATAAATTACTACATCATCTTTAAACTGTTTTTCGAAAAAAACAACAATATCGTATAGCTTTTGATCGCTAGGATTATCAAAAGTATTAGAAACTCTCTCCCATATTTTGAAATCACGAATTTTTGACTGCCGGCATTTTTCTATCCAGCTAAAGATTTCTTGTGTTTTATCATCCCGTAGTTGGTTGAAGTTTGGTGCATATTTATTATGATATGCTATAGAATTATCTAGTCTTAAAACTGATATACCAACAGGAATATTGGAGATTATTTCTGGGGTACGGTTGTTATCTCTTGTTAGTTTTGTGTTTTTTTCATAATCGTGGAAATCCAGAGTATATATTAGTTTTAGAACTTCGGAAAAGCCTGCATTACTGTAGTTTTCTGGTTTTGGAACAGGTATGTTTCCGGGAGATATTTTATTGGATATTGAAAATATGACTTTCGATAAGTCTAGTTGTGGTTTTGATATTTTTCTAAAAACTATCGTTAATAATATCTGGAAAAGTATAGTTATTATCGTAAAAATCCAGAATGTAGTTTTATCGAATCCATGAACTATACCAGCGAATATAATAGTAAATGCACAAAATAAAGACAATAAAATATAAAAAAAATTGATTGATTTCTTGAATAAAAAATAATAATCACGTATTTTGGAAGGGTCGTATTTCATAAAGATATTTTACTTTAATCACTTATAAAGCGCAAGCTTATTGCCAGGAAATTGACCCTCCTGAATTAGGTACGGCAACGATCCAAGTTTGACCTCTATTTAATTTGATTTGCTGTCCGTTTTGGTTTTTTAGGATTAAGTTTGCATTTTCGCTTGATTTTTCCCAGATAATTTCTTCTGCTACACCATCTTTAAAAATAACTCCTGAGCCTGAGCCTATTGTTGAATAAAAGTTATGGTATCCATCTGCGCCTCTATTCATATCTATTCGTAATGCTACGATATTTTTTGGCTGTATTTGGCCTTTTTCGCGGTCTATATGCGATTGTCCAGCTTGACTTCGAGGATAACAATTACATTCAGGGTTATAAGCATAAGAAGTGTTATAATAATGTCCGCTGAGATTAATTTGAATCTGAGTTGTACTTACTGACTTGGTTTTAACTTCATCTTTATAGTTAAAACCTTGAAAATTAGAGTTACTCCAACCCTTAGAGCTATTTAGACTAGAAAGGTTTGTGAAATTTGTATAGACGTTGTGAGGAGCATATCTGTCTCTTGATCTCCAGAAGCTTCCTGAATTAAAAAATTGATCCATATCTCTGTGATTACCATCTCTAATCCTTGCTAAAGCATCTCCCGAGCCACCGACATGAGCTACCGAAGCCTGGAATCCGCTTGCCCAGTCCAAATAATAACCACGTAGGCTACGAACTGGGCCGATTAATTCTGGCTGGTTCTGTTGGTATAGCGCTAGGAATCGAGTAATGCCTCCTTCTGCTACGGCTTCAAAAACAATTTCTGCTTGGTTTAATCCTGATTGAGGGCGGGCTGGAAGTGAGTTTTCTATCATTACGCTAATCACGGGTTTATTAACCTCTTCGGCAGACCCTACTTGAACCCCAGAGAGAGCTGCGTAGAATTTTTCTGTCTTTGGCGCTTCTTTTTTTGTAATTTTTATTGGGGTGGGCTTAGGTTTTTTCGGTGATTCTTTCTTTGGGATTAGTATAAAGGAGATGATCATAGCGATAGTTGACAGAACGGCTACGATAATGATCAGAATAAGTATAATTCTTTGTTTTTTTGAAAGATTTTTAAACCAATTTACAGCTTTTTTCATACTTTGATTATAGTGTTTATGTTTTGAAAAGTCAATGTGAGCTTTACGAAACTACACTAGTTATGGCGGCTTGAGCGGTTTTGGTCGGATTCCACGTCTGCCATACTGCGATACGAGCTGGTATTTCTCCGCTCCAGATTCGGATTGGTGAAATTTTTCCGCGGGAAATTTGGGCAGCCGATGGGTTTGAAAATACTTCTCCGCTTTTTGCGACTATTAAACTTTCGGCGTGAAAAGTTATAATTTCGGCTGGATAAGTGAGTGTGAATTTGTGTAAATTATCAACTAAATTTGAAAGTTGCATTGAGAAAGTTAAAATTTTTGGGTAAAAAACAGTACTGAAGATCTTTTGAAGTTGCGCAAAGCCGGCAATTATGGTGAGATTATCTTTTTCGAGAATCCTGCTAGAAGAATTTATCAAAATATCCACGGTGTCGCGGGCTATAACTACTGGTTTTTCGGTCTGGAGGAGGAATTTTTCAAACAGAATGGCGGTTTCAGAGTTTTTATTAGTATCGCCAATAAACAGAATTGTGTCGGCCCAATCTTCGCCTGCTCTGAAATCATCCCAAGCTTCATTTGAAAAACCGCCAGAAGAATTACTTGGCGCAAAAAATAAATCTATTGTTTTTTCGATTTTAAGTATTTTTCGTAGACTATCTGGCGCGAGTACGCGAACCTGTCCAGCACCTGCTCTTAGGGCGTTTTCGTATGCCAAAGCCAACGACCGAAATTGCCCCGCCCCGCCACCGACAATTAGTAATTTTCCGGCAAAAGCTTTTTGTTCTGGTTTACTCCATTCGATTTCTGGAAAAAGTAATTTATCAGATTGAACGTGCCAAAAATCAAACATTTTTATTCCATTCAATTGAGACTGGACAATGATCGCTGCCTAGATTTTCAGGATGAATTTTAGCAATAGGCTGGTATTTATCCTGAAAATCTGAATCTAAATCAGCTAAGAAATAATCGATCCGCCAACCAACATTCCTTTCGCGTGATTTAGCAAAATGACTCCACCAAGTGTATAGATTTGGTTCATTTTTATGTTGATTACGAAAGATGTCCTTGAATCCTGTTTCTAGAAAATTACCAAAGCCGGCTCGTTCTTCGTCTGTAAATCCGTGTTTGCCGCGATTGGCTTTTGGATTGGCGAGGTCAATTTCTTGATGAGCCACATTTAAATCGCCACAAAATAACACGCTTTTTGGCGAAAAAATATTGTTAGGTTGTTTAATTTCTTCAAGGTTATCTGAAAAATCGCTTCGACAGAATTCACCGTGCCGTAGTCCTTTTACAAAATCCAGAAAAGCCGCATCCCATTCTTTGCGCAATTTTAATCGAGATAAATCGTTCTTGGTGTTTGGTGTGTAGACTGTCACTAGCCAGAAATCGCCAAAATCAGCTGCACAAATACGCCCTTCTTTTGTGGCATCACCAAAAATATCACTAAGATTATACTTCTCTAAAATACTATTCGGGAAATTTCGTAGGACTGCATTTGGCTGATTTTTACTCCAAACAGCTGTTCCTGCATAACCTTTTCGTTCGGCGTGACTAAAAAACTGGTAGAAGCCATTGTATTTTTTTGCGAAATCCTCTTTCATTAATTGGCTTTCGTCAATTTTTATTTCTTGAAGGCAAACTATATCAGGATTTTTTTTTGACAAAAATTCAGATAGATTTCCTTTTTTCTCGACAGCGCGAAGTCCGTTCACGTTCCATGAAAAAATCTTCATCTAATACCTCTTTAACATTCTTGCATTTTCGCGTTCCGATTGGCGACGTTTAATAGTTTCACGTTTATCGAATTGTTTTTTACCTTTTCCTAGCGCGATAACGATTTTTATATATCTTTTTTCAGCGAGAATTTTGATCGGTACGATCGTAAAGCCAGCCTGTTTTTTCTTGGCAAAATTATCAATTTCTTTGCGATGGGCGAGAAGTTTTTTTGGCGTTGTGTCGATTGTATCTGCTTTACTTATACCCTCTCCAAGATTTTTGAGCGAAAAACTCGCATTATTAAGCCATAGTTCATCTCCTTTTGGACCGTTTCGTAAAGTTATGAAGGCGCCTTTTAGACTAACTCTGCCATCGCGAATAGCTCGAACTTCTGCTCCACTTAAACTCATTCCGGCCGTGATTTCTTCGCTTAAATCGTAGTCAAACCGCGCTCGACGGTTGATGATATTTTTGGCAGAAGTTTTTGGCTTTTTCATCTTAAAAATTATAACATTTTTAGTTGATGTTTTCAATTGAGTGTATCGAAAAAAACTTAATAAACTTAAGTACAGTCAAAATTAAGAGGAGAATTACGCCAAATATTAAGATTGAATTTAGTATTGAAATTATAAGGTTGATTTCATGAAAAACGTTCCTTAATAAGAGGGTTTTATTGGTAGATTGATTATAAGACAACTGATTCTATGGTTAAAAAAGTTATAAGATTATTTTTAGTTAATAATGGATATTTAGTCAATATTAAATTTATCAAATATCCCTTTTGCTAGTGCGTAAAGTTTAGGCACTTCTTCGGTGATTGACTTCTGGTCATATTCGGCAATCTTAGTTTTTATGTCGGTCATAACGATATTTAGCTTTGATTTCTTATCTTTTTTTGAGGTAGTCGTATCTCCTGATGTAATATTATTATAGTATTTGACTATCTGATTGCAGAAAGGTTCTGTATCATTAAGCGTTATGTCACTGTCTAGACCATGGCTATTAAGACTTCTTTGGTCTTACTTTCTACAAACTCTCTCGGAAGTGTGTCTTCTATAGTTCCATTCGCTGTAATGTTTCCATTAAGATCGCGAATGGTAAATGTCTTACTTTTAAAGTCATCACCTATCTTGACGATTTTTTTCTTATATTCCTTTCCGTCCTTGTCATCATCGACAATAACCATAGGAGTAACGCCGTTTAAAAGCAGATACGAAGAAACGGCCACTATGTTCGCACCGTTTCCATTTGTTATCAAGACATCATTATCGCTCTTAACTTGTTTTAAGGCTTTCTGTAGCAATTTTTTGTCAGTTGCACCTTCAACAAGTAATGTGTGCGGTGTTAAAAAGTCGGTAATTACGTTTATGCCAAAAGCTGATTGTAAAATTTCATCATCATTTATATCTTCATTGCTCGTTATATGATGTGCTTCCGTCAGACCTACCTTATTTTTGGTAAGTAGATAGTGTCTTTCTCGTGTATTCTTGTCAAGCATAAAATTAGAATGAGTTGAGATGAATAAATTATTGTGTTTTCCAATTTCTATAAGCTCCTTAAGCATCCAACGAATACCAGAAGGGTGCAAATGAATATCAGGTTCGTCTATCAATATCAAATGATTCTCGATATCACCAGATGTACTACTAATAGATAGGCTGAGCAGTAGAGAGATGAATTGTTTAAAACCTTGGCTTCTGTGGCCATATCGTAATAATTATCTGTATCACACTTGTCTTTAACTGCTACTGATAGCTCTAGTGTGCTACTTTCTATTTCTACATCGATTTCTATTTCATGCTCTTTCCATTTATCATTTAGATATTTCGTTGTCTCCGAGCTAATTTTTTTCATCAGTTCTTTACGTTTTTTATCTGAATTGTCAATCTCGTTAATCTTAGACTCAATTTCAGATTGATCTTTACAACCAGATAGATAAAACATGTTTTTTAAGGGTATGTTGATATTTGGGTTATCGGCGAAAGTTTTAAGATTAATTTTCCCCTTAATAAGGTATTTTTCTTGGTAAGCCCAGTGGTCTACAGGAATATTTATTGTGTTTACAAAGTCCCGTAATGCCGATTTTATAATATCTTTGAATTTTTCAATTGTAAGTTGCGTGTAAGATTCTTTTTCTTCATCAGTTAGCTCGCTATTAAGCTTTATGGTGTATAGTGTTGTGGGTTCAGCTATAGTCTCGGTAAAGCTATAATTACCAACTGCTATTTTGATCATCTCGCAATCATATTCAACAGCATATTTAGTTAGATCGCTCTGAAGATATATTTCTTTTGACATTTTTGTGATATTTATTTCATCAGTAAGCTCGTCAGGTATTGTGATTGCTTGCTTAATAGCGCTTCTATAGTCGTCGGTGTCTTCGATACTGAATATAAAAACGTCCGTTTGGGAGACTGAATATCATATTTGGTGTGACTTTATCTCGCCTCTAGAACCTAAAATCCCCCTTGCGATCAGATGTCGCTCCGGCGGGGTGTCCCGCCGAAATAATTATAAATACTCATTCAATACAAAAAGTAAGCTAATCACGATTAATGTTAAACTGATTCTTTGCTATATATGGTACAATATATTTATGAATAAGGTAAACGTATTACTTACTGAGGCTAATGGCAATCTTTCAAGTAACAGAAAGATGATTATGGACGCCATAAAGACTGCCGAAGAGTATGTATTTTCAAAGTTTAAAGTCGATTGGGATATCGATTTGCTAGTAACTAACTGCTTATATGATATCATTATTCCAGAAGATGGAGTCGGCGGGCGTACTAGGACTTCCGATTTTATTGAATTTGCCGTCAATGAAGAAAAAGCAACCAAAAATCTGATTTCCGAAATGGTGGCGCATGAACTTTGCCACGCCGCTCGCTGGGGCAAAAATGATGAGTGGATTAACTCTTTGTTCGATGGCATGATTAGCGAGGGTATTGCAACTTATCTTGAAGCAGAGTTTGTCAAAGATCGAGAAGAAAAAACAGTCTTTATCAAAACAATTCTTGAACGAACAGATGATGAGAATGAAAAGATTCTTGAAAAGCTTCGCGACCAATTAGATTCCAATTATTACGATTACGATACTATATTCTTCAATGGCAACGATGAACTACCACGCTGGTCGGGTTATTCACTTGGATATTATCTAGTCAAAAAATATTTCGAAAAAACCGGTAAGAAAATCGAAGATGCATTTGCCGATAAATACGCAGATTTCAAGATTGCTTTATAAATGAAAAAGCACGGATACGAAATCTGTGCTTTTTGTTGAGCTTTAATCCTTAGGCAAAGTAGTGCGGCATTCTCAGGCTATCTGGATCGATGCCGACCGAATATTGAATGACGGGATGCGTATAATGCGCCGAATCGAACCCAAAATTGATAGGCACAAGCCAAGGGCTGAATACACGGACGATCTTAATATCCGATTTTTTATCGGACAAATCTACCGTTATGAGTTGCAGGCGTTCATTATAGAACCAATTGAGGTTCTCTACTATCATGCTCTCCTGAATGTAGTTCCCTGAGGTCGCATTTTTCCAAAGCCAATTGAGCTTACGAGCATTTTCTTTGAAGTAGTAGACCTTTCCGTGATCTGCCGGCGTAGAAACACCGGACGGATCTATTGGTGCCATGTCTGGATAGCGGAGAGCTAATAGAAGATTATATTCCGCTTCTTGTACAGACTTCAGAATCGTACTATCTACGGAAGCTTTATCAATCGTAGCCGCCGATCCACTTACAAAACATGGGTATTCATCACCGACAATCACCGCCTCAAAAATTATTCCAAAATCGCTTGGGATCTGAAGAACGATCAATTGACGATTCTGCTTCGCGAAGTGAGCAATGCGCTTCCTGACGTGAACCGGGAGAATCTTTTCATCGACTCGACGCGGAGACTCCTGAGAAAACCAGTTGCGCATAATAGCGTCACGTTCAATCAGTTCAACTACGGCTCGCCTCTTGGCTTCATTAAAGTCAAAATGAGCCGCAATGCCAGACGAATTACCATAGTAGATGCGGTTTTCGTCATCTTTCTGGCCGTAATAAACTAAATCTGACGGAATGTAGATCTCAGAGCCGTCATAATTAGTCCCCAAGGTCCAGTTGATAACAAGATCGTTCGTGAAGAACTTTACTCCGCACTTTTTGGCTTGTTCTTCCGTGAGCGGAAAATGCACTCTAGGATCGAGCCACTTACCCGGCACTTGGTTTGCACAGCCTCGGAAATCCACTCGTACCTGACTAGATTGGTGGCGTTCATAGCCCTCAATAGTCGCCTTGAAAACGGCGTCCGCATAAGATGGACTAGTAGCTCCGGCATATTGAATATTGCCATTTTCATCTAGATAAGTAGTTGTGGCTCCAAAGAATGAACCATCACCATCAAATATGCGCGTCCACACATCTTTAACTGGATGATCTGCGCCAACACGCTCCTCAACGAAACGAATCTTATTAAACTGCTCCGTTTCGAGGTCTGCTGGGTAACCTACCGGAATTGTAAGTATAGGCCAAATATTACCAGAGAGATCGAGCTCTTGCTTTAATGGCTCGTCTTGAACGCCTCCCATCTCACAAGTGCCAAGGCCTTGCTCGGCACAATAGAGACTAATGTTTTCGGCGACATGACCTGCTTCGATCAGCGTCAAACGATAGCCACGATTAGCGTATTTGTATGGCTGACGCTCAAGATCTGCCGCAATGATGATTTGCACAGAAGAACCAAAGGGCATTTCTTCTTGGTTAAAACAGTATTTCAACTGTTCAGTATCAACCTCGTCATTGAAGCAAACAAGATAATTTTGCTCGGCATCATACTCATAGTAACCTGGCTCGAGCCCATCTTGCGACCTCTCGATTAGTACATAAATCCTAAGCGGATAGAGTGCTCCGCCACTCGGCACTGAATGATCAGGAATCGAGTAGGCGAAGTGGCAAATACTACCGATTTGGCTAACTGTCATCTTCTTCTCCGAAAAAGAGCGACAAGAGCGTCGATTTTCCCTAATCGGGAATAGCGCCGAAGATGTGTCGCAATCAAACTGGATAACCTCACCAGACTTAACCGGCAACCTTTTACTCTTAGTGTAGGCTTCGACCTCGTCTTGAGTAAGATTCGAGTTAATAGCAGACGGGTAGTTACTGATACGATGAAAATGCATGAACTGATGCCTTGAATCAACGATAAGTTCCATATCCTCTAGTTCAACGAGAATTTCCATCACTTCATCCTCTGGCAAGCCAGAAGACTCAATGATAGAGGGGACATTCGTATATCCGTTGCAAAAGCTCAAAATTTTCCAAACTTTATCAGCCATATCGTGACCGATGTCGATCTGGTTCTTGCGGTGGAGGAATCTTATCCCTCCTTTATATGGAACCGCTGGAACCACTAAGATTGGGGTAAAATTGATGTCCATCTAAAACACCTTCCTTTCTAAAGACTAAAGTTTTTAAGGTCCCAGAGATAATTCTCCATTATATTATAACATTTTTATAGAGTTTAAGCAAGAAAGAGACCCGGAATTTAGGTTCCGGGCCAGGGGCGAAGGTTTGGCATGTGTGAGGCCAAACCTTCTTGCATATCTTATGTTTGGTGAGTGGTGGAATTACTCTCCGCCGCCACAACCGCCGCCACCACCGCCGTTACAACCGGAACCGCCGCCGCAAGAGCCGCCGCCACCGCCGCAACCACCGCCGCAACCAGAGCCACATCCGGCTCCGCCGCAGTTATTGGCTGCAGCAACACTTACATCATAGGGTGTACGTTTGACATCAAGAAGTTTCTTCATGAGGGGTCACCGTCCTTTCTATAGAATAGATTTCTATTGACAATAAAACAGCTCATTGCGATCAAATGGATCCACACATGTACAATAAACTGAAATGTTTTGTCACCATAGAAAATATATGGAAATGTTCAATGAACAAACCATTAATTAGTATTATATCACAATTTAAAAAATAGGCAATATTTATTCTGTGTTGAATGAGTATTTATAGTTATCTCTGGCGACCCCCGCACCGTGAGCCTATTATTGTTTATACTCCGAGATGTACTCGGTAATAAAAAATCGCCCTGCGGACGAATTGAATTAAAAAAGTCTTGAGTTGGTGCGGGTTAGGAGACTCTAACTCCTGGCCTCTTCCATGGCAAGGAAGCGCTCTAACAACTGAGCTAAACCCGCATATATTCTAATTTTAACAAAACAAAAAATCTCTGTCAAGCCTATTTTTCTATTTCAAAAATCTTAAATTTAGATTTTGTGCCGTTTTTGAGTGTAATTTTTGTTTTTGCAACACTAAATTTTTGATGTAGGATGTCTCGAACTGCTAAGTTAGCCTTGCCTTCAATTGCTGGTTCGCGAACAAAAACTTCTAGAAATTTACCATTCTCGTCGCTTTTTTCGACAACTAGCGGACCTTTCTTTGAATTAGGTTTTACAGAGACTCGGATTTTCATACTTTGATTATAGAATTTTTAAATGAAAATATCAAATGAAATAGTTAGCGAAAAAACGTTCTTTATGTTAAAATATTTTCATGAGAGTAAAGATTGAAATTGATACAAAAACTTTTATTCGTTTCTGGCTAACTCTTCTTGGGCTTGCACTTGCTGGCTTGATGATTTGGCGAGCTAAAGACGCACTAGTCCTGCTGATTATTTCGGCTTTTTTGGCCTTAGCCTTAAACGGTCCAGTTACGCGAATAGCTAAAATTCTCCCTGGTTCGAGTAAAAATCGAGTCGGAGCAACGGCGGTTGCTTATCTGGCTATTGTGGTTGTTTTGGGTTTGATAGTTTCTTTTCTGGGTCCAATGATTATTGATCAAACTGGAAAATTTATCTCGCAAGTGCCTGATTTTTTCAAGGAAGTCACAGCTTCAAACTCTGGTGTTCGGCTTTTTATTAAAGAGAATCATCTTGAAAATTTGGTCGAACAAGCCTCGAAATCGCTTAATGACCTGGCCGACACCTATTCAAAAAATATTGGTAATATAATTTTTGGCAGTATTGCTTCTCTGGCCAATTTTCTAGTCTCGCTGTTTCTTATTTTAACTATGGCTTTCTTGATGCTCGTAGAGGGGCCAAGCTGGTTTGATAAACTATGGAAAATGTATCCTGATAAGACACGCCAAAAACGCCATAAGCGAATCGCTTATCGTATGTATCGTGCTGTAGCAAACTATATAAATGGCCAACTTACAGTTTGCGCTATTTCAGGAACTCTCGCTGCAATTACAGTAGCTATTATCGCATTGATTACTAATGCTCCGGTAATGAACTTAGCTATTCCTGTAGGTGTTATTCTATTTATTTTCGGAATGATTCCGATGTTTGGTGCCGCTCTTGGTGGGGTTCTTTCGGCAATGATTTTGGCATTTAATATTTGGTATGTTGGATTAATATTCGCTGTATATTTCTTGATTTATCAGCAGATTGAGAATAATGTAATTTCACCGATGATTCAGGCGCGCAGTAATCAGCTTTCAGCTTTGATAATCATTGTGGCTATTACAGTAGGTATTTACGCAGCTGGCTTACTTGGTGCGTTTTTATCGATCCCAACAGCGGCTTGTTTGAAAATTTTATTTGAGGAATTTTATCTTGCTCGTCGCAAAAAGAAACCAGAAGAAGATAAGGAAACTATTACTAAGTTTTTGAAGTCGATTTAATAATCGCTTTTAGATGAATAATTTAAAAGAGCATGTCGGATATGATGCTCTTTTAATTTGTTTTATATTCCCAAAAAGTCTTTTTCGGCGTATCTCGTAAAACAATCCCGTCTTTAATTAATTCATCGCGTAATCTATCGCTTTCTGACCAATTTTTATCAGCTCGAGCAGCATTTCTGGCGAGGATTTTTTGTTTGTTATCTTCTGAGATATCTGGTGTTGAGTTTAAAAGATCTAGACCTAACAATTCATCAATAAATTCTAGTAAATCTATGAAATTAAAATAATCTAATTTTTCAGGAGAAGTTTTAAGAATATCTGTAAAAATCTCGTCAATTTTAGCTAAGGTTTGTGGGGTGTCTAGATTTTGGTTGATGGTTTCAAGGATTAGATTTTTAGCGGCTAGGCTTGGTATTTGTCCGTTCTGTTTTGTGATTTGCCACCGTATTGCAGCTACATTTTTCCAGTTTTTGAGACGGTTTTTAGCTGCTTGTAGACTTTCAAAGTTAAAATCACTTTCTGTTTGATAATGACTTTGTAATACGAGCATTTTAAAGTCTAGGGCTGAAAAACCTCTATCTTTTAATTCATTCAAGGTAAAACCATTACCGAGACTTTTGCTAATTTTTTGCCCCTCACTATGGATGTGGTTAGCATGGAGCCAGTAGTTAGCGAATTTTTTGTCTGTATAACTTTCACTTTGCGCAATTTCATCGGTGTGATGAACTGGAATATGATCAATTCCTCCAGTATGAATGTCGATAGTACCGCCGAGAGTGTTGAGAGCGATCGCTGAACATTCTAGGTGCCAACCAGGAAAACCCATTCTATCGCGGTATTCCCATTCCATATCGCGCTTTTTGCCATTTTCGTTAATAGACCATTTCCACAGAGCAAAATCTGAAATATTTTTCTTTTCTGGGTTGAAGTTGACTCGCGCTCCCGACTTTAAACCCTTTAGATCTAATTTAGCAAAATCAGCATATCTAGGAAACTTAGCGGTATTAAAATAAATACCGTCAGAAGTTTCATAAGTGTAGCCTTTTGCTGTTAGATTATTAATGATTTCTATCTGTTCTTGAATGAAATCGGTTGCTTTAGCCAGATGATCTGGGGTTATCAAGTTTAAATCCTCCATACCTTGCTTGAATTTTTCGGTATAAAAATTCGCCACTTCCCATGCTGTCTTACCCTCTCGTCGCGCACCTTTTTCGAGCTTATCTTCGCCACTATCTTCATCGGAAACTAAATGACCAACATCGGTAATATTCATAGTTCGCTCTACATTATAGCCATTAGCGTGCATAACCCGAACTAAGATATCCCAATAAATAAATGCTGCCCAGTTTCCAATATGTGGCTCAGCATAAACAGTTGGACCGCAAGTGTAAATTTTGACATTCTGCGGATCAATTGGCTGAAATGTTTCTATTTTTCGGTGTGGAGTGTTGTAGAATTTTAGCATGTTAGTAGTATTTTACTATAAATTTACTTTTTCGACAAATCAATTAAAGATTTTACACCAATTTTGCTCTTTTCTATTTTATATTTGATTTTGTAATTTGTTAAAATATTTTTAACTATGTAAAGTCCAAATCCGCTACCTTTTTCTTTATTTAGGTCGAAATTTGTTTCGAAAATTTTAGCATTTCTACTATCTTTAATTTTCTGATTTGAATTTTCAATATAAAACCAGTTATTTTTGACGCCGATATTTATTTGACCGTTTTGGTCGGAATGCTTTACAGCGTTGCTCACTAAATTTGAGAGAATGATTTCTAGCGCCGTTTCACCGATATAAATTTCTTCTTGCTTTAGCTGATTGTTTATTGAGATATTTCTTTGCTTGGCTAATAATTTATAATTATCTAAAACCTTTTGCAACACTTTATTGATTTTGATAAACTTTTCGTCATTTTTTAGACTTTCGAATGAAGAGGTTGATAATATCTGAGCGATGTTTTGAGTTAGTTGATCAACGATATTAAGACAATCTTCAATAGACTTCTCTTTATTTTTATATTTGCCGATACCATACTTCATATTTTCGAGAATTATTTTAAGGCTCGCTAACGGAGTTTTTAACTCGTGGGAAGCACCTCTAAAAAACTCGCTTTTCAGTCTTTCGAGTTTGGTAATTTCTTGATTTTTAATTTCTAAGCTATCAATTGATTCCAAGAGTGTTAAATATAAGTCATTTATTTGGCTTTTTAGAGCGCCAACTTCATTTGTGGAATTAACTTTCAATTTGGCATTTCGGTTAAGTTTCATCATTTGAGTAGTTGTAGTTTTGATTTCGTTTATATTCTTAGTGATAATTTTGGCATAAATTAATGAAACGATAATTGAAAAAATAAAAGAAAACAAAATTGAAATTGGTAAGAACTGAAAAGTTAGCTCTTTTGCGTCTTTGCTCATATCTGTTGTTGAGATGAATTTAACCAGTATTTTTTTGTTAGAAGCGGTCTGCACTTCTCTATCTTCAATAACTAACGAGTTATTATTGCTGGTTATATCAGCTCCAATCTGATTATCGATTTTAATCTCATTTAAATGGTCGTTATCTTTCACGAAAGCTTTGACTTTGCTGCTTTTAGAATACAGCTCAAGTATTTGCTTGATATTTTCAATATTTTTTCCTTGGATATTCTTAGTGATTTGGTCTGCTTTTTGGGTGATTTCTTGCTTGCGGGTTTCAAGGTAGATTTTTGGGAAAATAAAGTAAATTAACGCATGAATTAAAATCGCTAAAATACTCAACGTAGAAAACGTATACAAAAACATCTTTGGAAAAATTTTCAAATTTCTCATTTTCTCTCCAGTTTGTAGCCAATGTTGCGGATAGTTTTAATGCAATCAAGCCCAAATTTTTTGCGTAGATCTTTTATATAAACATCAATTACTCGGTCGAATGGTATATTCTCACTTTCCTTCCAGACATTTTCTAGAATCTGTTTTCTAGTTAAAGCTCTGCCTTCGTTGAGCAATAAATACTTTAAAACCTCAATTTCTTTTGCGCTAATTTCTACCGCGGAATTGTTTATTTTTGCAGAAAAATTACTAAAATTAATTTCTAGATCTTTATAACTGAAAACTTCGAATTTTTCATAATTTTTTGTAATTAGTGCGTCAATTCGAGCTTTTAAAACTGGGAGTGAAAACGGTTTTTCAATATAGCCATCCGCCAGATTCGAAAAGGCGGTGATTTTGAATTCTTCATCGCTAAAGGCGGTTAAAATGAGAACCGGTAGATTGCTTTTCTCTCTGATTTTTCGAAGGACGTCTAGGCCGTTTATAAATGGAATTTGGACATCTAAAATCACCAAGTCGATTTTATTTGATTCGAATTTAGATAAAGCATCTCGCCCATCGCATGCCTCGATTGTTTCATAATTAAATTCAGATAGATATGCGCAAATTCCTTCTCGTATTGTTGCATCGTCTTCGGCGATAAGTATTTTCATTGTCATCTTTTAATATTATAACATTTTAGTGTATTGACTTCAAAGAAAATATCAGCGCCATTGCGGCGCTGATATTGTTTCTTTATTCTGCGTCTGATAGTAAATCTTTAGGGTTTTTCTTTAGAATACCAGATGAAGCGATATATAGCGAAATTGCGAGCACGATAGTCATGAATATAATTACCCAGACTAGCATATTTGGATTGATTGCCATATCAAGACTGCTGAGAGTTTTATTGAATCCATCCACCTCGGCACCACCGCCTAGACCTGTCGAAGCTGACTGTTTGGCGATTTGCTTGGCGATATTTCCGGTAACGCTTTGCAAAATATTGTTTCCAATGTGTTTTCCGGCATAGCTAGCCAAGAAATATGAACCGATAAGAGCTGGGATTGCTACAAAGGCTAGTTCTGCTGCAAACTGAGCTAAAATTTGGCCTTTCGAAATTCCTAATGAAAGCAATACTGCAATTTCTTTTTTGCGAGCATTAATCCATAAGAATAATAGTAATGAAACTATAATTCCGGCGAATAGCAATGACCCGATAAATAACTGGTTAGCTATAGAATAAACTCCTGAAATCGATTGTTGAAGCGCAGGATAGTTTGAAGAGCTTTTAATTAGGCTGTACTCTTGCCAGTTTATATCTAATTTTTCGAGATCTTTTATAACTTGGTCAAGGTTTTTATTTCCTTTAACGGAAAAAGTTGCATCTTGGTAAGTTGCCGTGTCTTCGGTGTTTCCATAAACCTTTGCTGCAGTGTGAATATCTGTAACTAAGGTATTTTCGTAAAGTTCTTGTGCAGCAGTAACGCCACCTTTATTATGCCCGTCAAAAAGGCCTTTTATTTCAACTTCTACCGTTTCGTTAGCGCCTTTTTCGTTATCTGCGTCAAATAAATTTGATTTTAGCTTAATTTTATCGCCAACTTTGAGATTGTTCTTTTTGGCTAAATCTTTGTGAATTAAAACCTTATTTTTGTCTTGAGTAGTTAAATGCTTACCTTCAACTAATTTATATGCACCTGAAATAAATTTTGTTTCCTTAGAAGAATCATTAACGCCAGTAAGCATTACAGCTCTTTTGAAATTTTTAGCTCGTTCGGGCGATTGGTTGGCTGCGGTTTCAGCTGTTTCAATGATGTCATGGCCGTCTAAATCAGCAACGCTATTGATTCTTTTTACGTAGCTTTCTATATTTTCAGAATTGGCAATTTTTTTAATATCTTGGCCTTTAACGTTTCCTCCACCTCTTGGTGTGCCAGGATTAACTCGGCGGTTTATTTCCATCGAAAAGCTATTTGTGATATTGCTAAAAGTTTTGGTTGAAGCTTTGTCGGTAGCTTCTTTGATAGATAAACTAATTAAACTTAATGCTGACATTGTCAAGATGACCAGCAAAATCACTAGTGATTTTAAGCCTTTTCTCGTTACATACGCAAAAGCATTTTTTAACATTATTTTACTCCTTTCTACCCACGTTTATTGATTAATTTTTTATTTTTAAGTTCGAACACGATATCGGCAGCGCGCGCAACTTCTTTGCTGTGAGTTACAACAATTACGCATTTGTTCCTTTCTTTAGCTAGTTTTTTGAGAATTTCGATAATCTCGCTAGCTGTATTTTCATCCAAATTTCCAGTTGGCTCATCAGCCAAAATAACTGGTGCGCTCGAAACTAGTGCGCGCGCAATCGCTACTCTTTGCTGCTGGCCGCCTGAAAGTTTCATCACGTTTCGTTTAATTTGGTGCTCGCTAAGGCCAAGTTCTAGCAAAATATCTTGCTGAGCTTGACTATTCACTAGGCGTATATTTTCAAGTGGTGAAAGGTAGTCGATGAGATTATAATTTTGGAAGACCAGCGAGATGTTGTTTTTACGATGATTTGTGTAGCCAGTTTCTTGTATATTTTCTCCGTCAAAAAGTATCTTTCCGCTATCTGGCTCGTCTAGGCCAGCTAATAATGAGAGCAATGTCGATTTTCCAGCACCAGATTTACCGATAATTGCATAGAACTTCCCTTCTTTGAAACTTTCGCTAACAGTTGCCAGAACTTTTTCTCTCGAATCTTTATAACTATAAGTTAAATTTTTAATCTCTAATATTTTCATAATATTCTCCTAACTAATTTTTGATAAAATTTCCTTTGGTTTTTTGGCTAAAATCATCATTGATGCAATAATCACGGACAAGATAATTATTGTGATTAATATGCCGTAACTTTGGGTGAAAACTATTAAACCGTCTAATTCGAAGATGCTGTTTGTGAAACTTGATGCTATGGATGAAGTTTCTTCAGCTTCACTAAGCCCTTTTGTGATTAAGCTGAAAACTAAATTTCCAAGAATGAAAGAGCTGATAATTGTCGGGATTGAAATTAAAACTAGCTCTATGATAAATTGTGATATTATCTGAAACTTGCTTGTGCCAATTGAAAGCAAAATTCCTATCTCGTAAATCCTCTCGCGCAACCAAAGTATTAGAATTAAACTAAGAACTACGCTTCCGCCAATTATTATCAAATAAGTCATTAAATTGATAATATTTTTAACTCCAGCTATTGACTCTAAAGTATCTTTGAAAGCGGCATTATTTTTCTCGATATTATACTTAGACCAGTCAATATTGAGCTTTTCAGTTTTTGCGATGGCTTTATCTAGCTGATCTGCCGTTTCTGTGTATAGAGTTATTTTGCTTAAAAGGCCTTCCTCTTCTGGCAGATTAAGCGCTTGCATGGCTGTTTCGAAATCTGAAAATATCATATTTTCGCTAAAATCAGAAGATAAACCAGTGTATTTCTCTTGTTTTTTACCGCTAAAAATTCCTATGATTTCGAATTTAGTTTTTTGAGTTTCAGTTTTTTTGCCGCTCGCATTTATTAAGCTTAGCTCAATTCTATCGCCAATTTTTAGATTATTTTTTTGAGCAAAAGCTTCGTGGATTAAGACTTTTTCTCTATCGTTTTGCTCCAAATGGCGACCTTGTTTGAGTTTGAACACACCGCTGCTAAAGAGTGTATTTTTGGCAGTATTGTTGGTGCTGTGAATTGCGACTGTATTTTTTAAGTCTTCACCAAGATCATCTCGCTGAACTTGCTGATTAGCAGATATAGCTTTAGCATTTTTAGGTTTGGCTAAGCCTTCGTATTCAAGTAATGATTCTTTGATTTCTTTAATATTTCGAATATTCTTAACATCTTTGTAGCTAAAGTAGCCCCGAGAATCTTTCTTAACTATTGAGAAAGATGAATTCGACGCTTTATATAGCGAATTTTCTAGATTACTACTAGAATTAACTACACTCAAGCATGCATATAGGCTTGAAAGCACTGCGGTAAGAATTAAAAAAACAATTGTAGTTCTTTTTTTCTTTCGCGTAACATAAGCCAGTGACTTTTGTATGATTCTCAATCTATCTCCTTTCGCTTTAGTTTCATACTTAACTATATTTTATGATAGTTTTATGAAGCGAATATGAAATTTGATAAATTTAGTTTAATTATTAAATATTCTATGGCAACAATCTACTAGCTCTTTTAGAATTTGATCGTAGTTTTCGTAGACTCTGAAACCGGCCGCATAGCTGTGCCCGCCACCGCCAAAATAACCCGCTATATCAGCAGCGATTGGTGAATTTGTTCGAACTTTTCCGGTTAATTTTCCATCTGGATAAGTTTTGATTGCGACACACGCCTCAACGCCTTCAACGAGGCGCATTTCATCAATTACCAGTACGCTTGGGTTGTATTTATCGGAATATTTTTTAATTTCTTCCCATGGAATATGTACTAACGCTAATTTTCCGTCTAAGAAATATTCAATTCGGCGGATTAATTCACCTTTATACTCTAGGATTTCAGGAGCTTTTTTAGCGAGCATGCGTCTATCTGCTTCTAATTTAGCAGAATTTGCCCCTAGTTCGGTGAGTTTACCTGCTGCGAAAAATGTTTTAGCTGAAGTATTACTAGTAGATAGCCCAAGGGTGTCGCTAAATATAGCACCTAAAAGGTGTTGTGCGGCAGTTTTGTTGATTGACCAATTGTTACTGCTTGCGATTTCGAAAATCAGCTCGCCAGTTGAGCTAGCTTCGCTCAGAATAATTTCGTGTTCAAAAGATAGGTCTGGCGTGGCATCAGTGTGATGATCTAAAACCAAAACGGGTGATTTTTCTAGGAGGTTTTTATATAATGGATTTTCGATAACTTTTGAAAGTAGAATTGAACTACTTGTATCAACAATAATATATAGATCGGCCGGCCAAAGATTGTCCGATACTCTATCCCACCCAGAAAAATACCTTAAATATTTAGGTATTTCGACTGGGCAAAAAAGTTGAACTTCTTTATCTATATCGCTCAGGATTTCTTCTAACGCTAAAGCCGATCCGAGTGAATCACCGTCTGGATTTTCTGCTTGGATTATGCAGATTTTTTGCGCTTGTTGAATTAAATCTTGAGCTACGCTATATTCTTGGTCCTTTATCACAAACTTCGCCTTCCTTCTAGTGCGTGAGCCAAGGTTATCTGGTCGGCGTATTCGAGATCAATTCCGGCTGGAATTCCTCGTGCAAGGCGTGAAATTGTGAGCTGATCGCCATTTTTTTCACGCAAGAATCGTTGTAAATATAGCGCAGTACTTTCACCTTCTACGCTAGCGTTTGTTGCAATTATAACTTCTCGCACGTTATCTCGGTTTATTCTAGCGGCTAATTTGTTTAGATGTAATTGTTCTGGACCAACACCATCAATCGGAGAAATTACTCCACCCAAAACATGATAAGTGCCGTTAAACTGCTTGGTTTTTTCTATCGCAATAATATCAAGTGGCTCTTCAACCACCGCTATGAGTTTTTTGTCGCGTGCTTCATCTGAATAAAGTGGCGAAACCTCTTCACCTTCAGAAATTAATGCAAAAGTTTCTGGGCAATTTTTAACGTTTTTATGCAAATTCAAAAGACTCTCGGCAATTTTTTCGCAAATTATCGGATCGTTTTTCAATAAATAATAAGCATATCGCTCGGCTGTTCGCGAACCAACGCCGGGCAATTTTCCGAGATTCTCAATTGTATCAGTTAGTGCTTCTGGTAGAACTTGTGACATTCTTCGCTCTAAGGATTAAAGCCCTAAGTTTCCTAGGCCACCCATTAAAGGTTGCATTTTTTCGGCTGCAACTTTTTGTGCTTCTTCTAGACCATCGCGAATTGCAATTTGAATCCAATGTTCAAGCTCTTCTGTGTCTTCAAAATCAATCAGTTCTGGGTTAAGTTTAACGCTTTTGACTTTTAGCTCGCCTGTAAACTGAATTATAACTGCGCCTTCACCAGCTTCTACTTCGATAATTTCTTTCTTTAATTCCTTTTGCGCTTTTTGAAGTTCGCGCACCATTTTCATTTGGTCTTTAATTCCTGCCATATTCCTCCTTAAAATAGTTTTTAGTCTTTCTCAATTTTATCAAAAGCTTACTTCTTTTTCAAGATGTAGAACCTATCTGAGCTTGCTGCGTAGCTTGAAACGATAATTTTTTTAATTTGGTAGTTTTTTGGTATTTCAGTTTTATCGAATACAGCTTTAGACAAAACAATCTCTTGACCTTGAATTTCCGAAAGTATTTTGGCAGACTTTTGTTTTTCTAAGATTTCAAAAAAAGGTTTTTCGGTTTGAGACACTAATAAATTACGGTTTTTGTCTGTGTTTTCGAGTAGAAGCTTTAAGTCTTGGTTGAAGTTAGCCACAATCTCGGGGGAATAAAGATAATTTAGGCGAAAGTTATTCAAACTTGTTATTAATAAACCTATTACGAAAATTGAAATCGGGATTAGTCCAGAAACTCTCGCATAAGGGTTACTAGGAAAGATAGTGTACCAAGTTTGAATTAGGCTTTGTAAACCTGTGACGGTTAGTAGTAATATTGGCGTGAAAAGGATCGTAGTTAGGTTTGGATTTATCAAGCAGACCATTAATAAAATAACGGACCAGATGTTAACTAAGTAGCTTTTTGGTGCGTGTTTGGCCGAAAAAGTAAAATATAGACCAATTACGATCAAAATTATGATTGGCGGGGTGATGATTGGTGAGATTACTCCGCCTGTATTTTTTGATGAAAAACTAAATAGATTCGAAATTAAAATATTGAAATTTTCAATGATATTTAACGATCCTGGAACTCCAAAAATAGATTTCAATATTGAAAAATCTTTAAAAAACTCTAAGATCAGTGGGAATACTAATATGGCGAAAATAGTGCTGATAACTGTTTTTCGCTTTCTAGATAATTCACGGACCAGAATAAATCTTAAATGTGGATGAGCTAAAACAGTCAACGCTAGAGCTAAAACAATATAAATACTTAACGGTGTGTAGAGGCTTAGGGCTAGAGTTAAGCTGGCGATTATGAGAGATTTATTGCTCCTAGTTTTAAGAAAATCACTGCCTGCTAAGATTAGGATAATCGGATAAAAAGTATATAAAATTTCTGGCGTACCATTTTGGGCAAAAAAGAAAAATTGGCTTGAAGCGATAGCAATAATTGTAGCAAGCGTTGCTGTGCCTCGCTCAAACCAAGAGTGTGCTAGTCTTATTATTGCAAAAACTGTTGCAATTGAAATTAAAATTGCCGGTAATTTAATGCTGAAATTTGATAAGCCTAACACTGAAATACTAGCTTTTTGCAAAATATGAAACGGAAAATCAAGAATTTGACTTGAAAAAATATTTGATAGATTTAGGCTGGATGATTTGGTTGCGCTTGAAATTTCATCCTGCGTGAGTCCAGTTGGCGCCACGAAAATTGTATAAAGAATTATCGCAATATAAGCCGCGAAAAGTATTCCGTAAGTTATCTGATAGCGAAATTTATAAAACCAAAAATCGCTAATTTGTGCTTTTTTCATACCTAGATATTTTAACATAAAAATAGTGAAAATACAAAGATAAGAGTTTTTAATTTTACTTCAGGCTCCAGTTGTTAGTATCGCCAGAAATTAGATCCTTAATCTCGAGCATTGTGATTGATTGATTAAAATCGCTAGGACTAAGACCGGATTTTTTGAGCAGCTCTTCTCCATTTGAGATGCCGCTTGCTAGAAGCTCTAGAATCTTGTTTTCAGCTGGAGTGTCGCCTTTTAGTAAAGAAATCTGTTTAGTAGTTTGTTGCTTAGGGAAAAGAAAATCTATCAAATCTTGAACCTCTGTTAAAGGTTGGGCGCCTTGCTTGATTAGATTATTACAGCCTGCGGATAGAGGTGAAGTAATATTTCCGGGGACTGCAAAAACCTCTTTCCCTTGATCGAGTGCGTGGCTTGCGGTAGAAAGTGTGCCGCTACGAGCGGCGGCTTCGACCACTACTACGGCATCAGCGAGACCTGAAACAATTCGATTTCTTTCGAGAAACCGATACGGTAATGCCGGTATCCCAGGTTCGTATTCACTTAAAATTGCCCCACCAGTTTTGAGAATTTTTTCGCCTAAGCCGCGATGAGAAGTTGGATATAGTTTATCAACACCATTAGCTAGTACAGCTAAAGTTATTCCGCCCGCTTCAATTGCGGCGTTATGCGCAATCCCGTCAATGCCAAGTGCCATGCCGCTTACCACAATTCCTCCGCGCGAGGCGACTTCGTTTGCGATTTTTTTCACTATTTCTCTTCCGTATATTGTTGGCTTACGGGTCCCAACAATAGCCACAGTTGGAACTCGATTAGACGGTAATTCACCTCTATAAAAAAGCTTGCTTGGCGGATTTGGATGATATTGGAGCTCCTCGGTGTATGGATGCTCGGCCGGAGATATTTGATTGATTTTCATAAAAAGTATGTTAAAAGTATTGACTTAAATTAAAAATAGTGCTATTATAATACCAGTTGATAAAATATTTAGATTGTTTTGTCAAAAGAACATATTATCAAAATATTGTTATAGTGTATAATATTTTTACTATATTCATCCTTTTATCTCACCCTCCTTTTCTCGTAATAATATTATACATAGTAACCCCTTTGACCGGCGGACCCTTTGTTGATAGAGGTGGGTCTTTAGCTTCGGATATTTCGAGCCATAGAGTGGTGCGTCGAAGGGATAAAAGACCGTCTGAGCGATGCCCACCCGTGCTTAGGCGGTCTTTTATTTATGTTTTAATATAAGAATATTTTTATAAAATGTCAATGAACTTATGATTAGTTTTACTTTAAAATTTTACCATAAACTTTTTTAAAATTCAATAAAATAAAAAACCATTCAATAAAATGGTCTTTCGTAAAAATAATTCCGCTTGGCTGGGATGGAGGGATTCGAACCCCCGAATGCATGGACCAAAACCATGTGCCTTACCACTTGGCGACATCCCAACGCCATCCTATTTTATCAAAAACCTATACGTTTTTCAAGAGATTTTATATAAAAAGCAAAATTATTGAAAGTTTAGTGATTGTGTGTTATAATCGAGTAGAATTGTTTATATAAGTAAGGTTTAACCGAAAGGAATAAAATGGCTAAACATAAAAGTTGGCATGGAGCTGACCGTAAGCGAGCACTTCGAGCAAAATTGAAGATCGAAAAACGTCGTGAAGCAAAACGCCGCGCACGAATCGCCGCTGCTCTTGCCGCAAAGTAAAATCTAAGTAAGAAAAATCATCCCGTTGAACGGATGGTTTTTTGGTTTCAATAAATGCCATCCAAAGAAATATTTTAAAAAGCTGGTTATTTTGATTCATTACTTCCCTATAAATAGTAAAGTCAATTTAATTAAAGGTTAAACAGTTGACTTATTTTGTGAAAAATGTTTTAATATATAGTAATTTTCCATTTGAAAAAAGGAGGTGGTTAGAATGGGGAAAGACTCATTTAAAGGTTTGAAGTTTACTTTTCTTCATGAGCTAAGTGAAGAAAAACAAGCAGAAATAATTAATTTTATTTCTAATTATACTCATTTGGATAAGCATCTGTTGGATGTTACTCCGGATGAACTTAAGGATAAGTTATGTTTAGCACTTCTCCTTGACGATCATGGTGATTTTGTCTCTTGTGCCGGATTGATGACGCCAGAGATGAACGATCTTGGCCTAATGATGGCTGAGGTTGGGACTATGATCACAGTGGGTAGATGGCGCAAGCAAGGCTGTGCTAGTTATTTGCTAGAGCAGCTTGATGCTTGGGCTGAGCAAAACCCAAACGTCGATGGGACTTACGCTTTTATAAGCGAAAAGTCTCGGGATTTAGTTGTTGTAGCTGGTTACCGTGGAAAAGTTTTTTTCTACGGTGGAGCCTTAAACGCTGCCGACTTCTTGCCGCGAATCGCGACAGATCTCTGTCGAACGGTTTGTGGCGATCCAAATAAGATTCACTTGATGGATTTGAGTGAGAAAGACCCAAATTCATTAAGTGAATCTGAAAAACAAGAGATTCTGCTGGCAAAAAAATCTCGCGAACAGAAGTTCCAGAAAGAAATCGATGAGATTAAAGAAAAAATTTCATTAATCTCCGATGTTAATAAGATTAAAATTTATAAGTCTGTTATTGAGGCTTATAAAGACAATCTGAACAATGATCTCTGGTGCTGCGATTTCGTAGTAGTTAAAATTTTTAACTAAATTATGAAATCGCAGCACTAAAAATAGCTCCACGAAAAGTGGGGCTTTTAAATTTCTTTCAAAAAGGTATTGAGGATTTTAGCGAAATCTTGGATTTTTAATTTTAGGATATATTCATTTTGTCTATGCGCTTGTGAAAAATCTCCAGGGCCAAAAACTACTACGTCTGCGCCAAGTTGCTCGACAAATTCGCCTTGGTCGGTCGCTCCGGGGCTTACAGTGATGGCTGAGCTTTCTAAGCAAGAGGCTTTTAGGAGTGCTTTTACGGTTTTTGATCCACTAGAAACTAAACTTGCAGGAACTGGTGTAACGGCATATTTCCAGGTAAAATCAAATTCTTCAGACACTTCTTGCCAGAAAGAATCAAAGTTTTTGTCCATTTTGGGAGTTGTTCTTGCATCAATAATTATTTTAGCGCTGGCGGCAGTTTTATTTGGGCTGGTTGAATCACCGGCTACGATTGAAGTTGGAACAAGGCTTGGCATGCCAAGGATTTCGTTGCTGAATTTTTGTTTTGCTCGATTTGTGATTTCTTCAAGATTATTCAAGAAATTATTTGCTTTAAAAAGGGCTGATTTTTTGAAATTATCCTGAACGCTTGCATGTCCAGAAATGCCGTCGAAATTTAATTCGATAAAATGATTACCACGATGTCCAACTTCGATTTGTACTAGATTAGTTGGTTCGCCAATTACGCCAGAGATCTCGTCATAATTGAAATTATTTTCTTTAAACCACTCGCAGAAGTTACCGCTACCAGAACCGTCGGTTTCTTCATTGGCTACTGCGACTAACCAAATGTCAAAGTTTGGATGATTCTCTCGCCAAAAGTTTATTCCAGTAATAAATTCTGTAGCGACGGCAGCTTTCATATCGCAAACGCCAAGTGCAGAGATTTTTTTACTATCTTCTTGAAAATCCCACGGTGAATTTTGCCAGCCAGCTAAATCGCCCGCCGAAACTGTATCAATGTGTCCAGTCAAAATAACCGCGCGCTTTGATTGCCTCCCTCGAAAAAGTCCAGCCACAAAATCTTGATTTTGCCAAACTTCTCCGCCCTGTTCTTTTAAAAAATCGCGTAAAAATTCTAATAACTTAAGCTCGTTGCCTGAAACGCTTGGAATTTCGCTAATTTTTTTTGTTAAGTCGATAATTTCTCTCATAAAAATATTATAAAACATGCTCGCGAAAAACACAAAATTTTAGTATAATAGAAAAATGAAACACATCCGTAATATCATTTTTCGTAATTTTATTTCACCAATTTCTATCGCAATTTTTGTGCTGGCGGCAGGATTATTCTATCTTGGCGAGCTAAGAGACGCGTGGTTTATATCCGTCGTGATTTTAGTAAATTCAACTATCGGTTCGATTCAAGAGATTCGAGCTTATTTGACCCTTAAAAAAATCGAATTGCTTTCGGCGCCTCGAGCACGAGTTTTTCGGGGTGAAAATATAGAAGAGGTTTTATTCAATGAATTGCAAGTTGGTGATAAAATTCAACTTAAAACCGGCGATGAGGTTCCAGCTGACGCAAAGATTTTGAGTGCGAACTCTTTCGAGATTGATGAAGCGATTTTGACTGGTGAATCTTTGGCAATTAAAAAAATAAAAAATAGTGAAATCTTGGCTGGTTCAATTGTTGTTTCGGGTGATGCTGTTGCAGAAGTTACGGCGGTTGGCGAAGATACAAAGTCTGGTCAAATGACTAAAAAACTCAAGACTTATAAGCCAAATCTAACCCCGATCCAGCAAAATATCTCTAAACTAATTTCGGGGATGACTTATTTTGCGATTTTTTTGGCGATTGCGGTTATTTGGCGCTATACCCACCTTGGCAATTCGCAGGTTGAAATTTTGAAGACAATTACTTCGGCCGCTATTGTTGTTGTTCCGGAAGGCCTACTTCTAGCTAGCTCACTTCTCTTTGCTTATGGCTCGTTGCGGTTACTTCAAGCAAAAGTTCTTCCGCAAAAGATTTCAGCCATAGAAGATATGGCATTGTTGCAAATTCTTGCGACAGACAAGACTGGCACGCTGACTAGCCCTGAAATTATATTTGAGGGTTTAGAAAATTTGAGCGATGAAACAGACGAAACTTTACAAAAAGTTTTAGTGGAACTAAATTCTCAAAGTCAAGAAAAGAATGCAACCGCACAAGCTATTTTAGCTGAGTTTGGGGGTGAAAAAACCGGACTGAAAGTCATTGATGCGATGGCTTTCTCGAGTGCTCGAAAGCTTTCTGGCTTGACGATTGCCGATGATAATGGCGAGCACTCAGTAGTTTTTGGTGCGCCAGAATTTATTTTGAAAAATTGTATAGATGAAAAAAAATCTCAGCAGATTTCTGAACGTGTAAATGCCTTAGCAGAAAAAGGATTGCGAGTTTTGTTGCTGGCGAAATTTCAAAAAACTGGCAAAATTTCAGAATTATTAAAAACTGAAAAACTTCACCCTTTAGCGATTGTAACGTTGAAAAACTCTCTCCGTCAAAATGTATCTGAAACCGTTGATTTTCTTCAAAAGCGTGGTGTTTCGCTGCGAGTGATTTCTGGCGACAATCCACGGACGGTTAGTTTTATTGCTAAAGAAGCTGGAATTCTAAATCCTGACAAATTTATCACTGGTGCAGAATTAAACGATATGTCTGAGGAAGATTTTGAAAAAATAGTGATGGAGAACACTATTTTTGCTCGCGTTTTACCAGAACAAAAGGAAAAGATTATTTCGATTTTTCAAAAAAATAAACTTTATACGGGAATGATTGGTGATGGTGTAAATGATGCCCTTGCGATTAAAAAAGCTAATCTTGGCATTTCGATGTTCGATGCAGCTCCAGCAACTCGTCGTGTGGCGGATTTAGTTCTGATGGATAATTCGTTTACGTCTTTACCAAGTGGAGTTAAGATTGGTGACCGAATTATGCTCGCGATTGAGATGATTGCGGTCTTGTTCTTTCATAAGATTATTTTAGGACTAACAATTTTATTCGTTTCTCTGTCGCTAGGTATAGATTATCCTTTCTTGCCGCGCCATATTACTTATATGAATTTTATTTTAGTGACTCTGCCGACAATTCTTACGACATTGTTTCCGCCAATCCCAGTCGGTAAAATTAATCCGCAGAATTTTTGGCGAGATACTTTATATAATATTGCTCCGATCGCTGTTCTGTCTGGTTTTGCGGTTTCGATGATTTACGTTGTAATGATTTCTGATCTTGAAAATCCTAGCTTGGATCAAATTCGTGGGGTTCTAGCGACTGTGGTTGTGGTTGCGGCTTATTTTGGTGTTTTTGTTACAATACTTGGTGAAAAAATGCTTAGTTCTAAGTTAATCCGCAACACTATTTATAGACGAGTTTTATATATTCTAGCTACAGTTTTGTTTACGGGTGCTGTATTTGGTAGTCGTTTGTTACGTGATTTCTTTGAATTTAATTTGCCTTCTATTGAAAAGATTTGGTTTGTTATTAGCGTGGTTATGGTTGTTTCTATAGTTCAATTTATTATGATGAAAAAAGCTCAGCAAAAAGACTAACCCTATATTCATAGTAATACAATATAGATTGTGTATGTTTATCGTTCAAAATTCAGGCCTACAATAAAAGTTGTTTTAAATTGTTCCTTGCTAGCTTTGGAGGTTTTTTCATTGCGTACCGTTAAACTACCGTCTAGATTCTCGACGAGCTTCTGGGCGATAGATAAACCCAAACCATAACCTTGACATTTTCCGTTACAGCTACGAGAAGTATTCGCTCTATAGAATCGCTCAAACATTTTATCAAGATCATTTTGGCTGAGCTGTTCACTATAGTTGGTAACTTCTAATATGGCCATACGATTCTGACGCTTGATTTCGACGGTTATAGGCTGGTTAGAGATATTATATTTAAGTGCGTTATCAATCAATATAGTCGCTAGCTCATCTATTGCGTTTTTATTGGCGTTAATAATAAAATCTTTAGTTTCGACTAATTTTATTGATTTTTGTTCAAATCGATTTACTCTTCGACGAACTACCTCATTTAGGTTTACTTTTTCAAGTTTTAATTTTTCAATTTTTGATAATTTTAGAAGATTTTCTGTTAATGATGTTAAACTTTTTGCTTCCTCGAGGTTGCTAGTCAGTATCTCGCGCAATTCTTCTGGTTTAGCATTTTTATTTTTAAGGGCCAGTTCTGTTTCTAGCTGAATAGTGGCAAGTGGTGTGCGAATTTCATGGCTAGCATTACTAACAAATTCACTTTGGAGTTGATGAGCTTTTTCGAGCGGTGCTAAGGTTTTGCGGGCTAAAAGTAAGCTACCCCAGCCTCCTAAAATTAAAATACAAATATCAAGAATAGCTATTGATTCGAATATTTGTTTTTCTGCAGCGGAGTTACGAGCTTCAATAATTAAATTGCGAAAACTCTCGGTTGCTAAATTTTGTGCAGCATCACCAGAGATTTCCATTCTGCCAGATAAAATAGTAGTAAAGATTACTATATTAAAAATTAAAGATATACTAGTTAAAATTAAAAAATAAAACATTGTCAGCTTGAATTCGGCTGATCGGAAAATATTTTCGAAATTAATTTTCATCTATTTTATACCCCACACCACGGACAGTTTGAATTAATTTTTTATCGAACGGTTTGTCGATTTTTTCTCGAAGATAGCTTATATAAACTTCGATGTTATTTGGTAGGATATCTGCGTCAAAATCCCATACGTGCTCTATTATTTGCTCTTTTGACACTGGTTGATTTTTGTTGCGCATTAGATATTCAAGGAGGGAGAATTCTTTGTTAGTTAACTCTATCGCTGAGTTAGATCTTTTTACTGTGTGTAGTATAGGGTCGAGAGACAAATCGGCAACTTTAAGTGTGTTTTCGGCTATAGTTTTAGGTCTGCGAAGCAAGGCACGAACCCTAGCTAAAAGTTCATCTAGCGCAAACGGTTTAGTTAGGTAATCATCTGCTCCACTATCGAGTCCATGGGTTTTATCCTGAACCGAGCTAAGTGCAGTCAATAATAGAATTGGAGTTTTATTTTCTAAGTTTCGCAGTTTTTTCGTGAGAGTTATTCCGTCATAATCACCAGGAATCATTCTATCCAAGATGATAAGATCATAATCTATTGCGGTAGCCATTGCAAAAGCTTCTGTCCCATCAAAGCAGATATCTACGGCGTATTTTTCGTTTTTCAAAGCTAACGCTAAAGCTCGCGCAATTTTTCTTTCATCTTCGACAACTAGAATTCTCATAACTCTATTTTATCACGCAAATCTTAAAAATAACTGAAAATAAAATAAAAACCGCCCTTCACTAAGAGCGGTTAAGAATATTATATATTAGGCTGTTTTCTTTTTAACAAGTAAATTCTTTATTTGAACTCGTTTTCCGTAAGAGATCGTTCCAAATTGGAAAATTCTAACAGCTAACCAAATCGCAATTACCGAGAAAAAGGCCAATAGCGAGATACCGATTATCGCTTCAATAGGCGTTAGTGTTCCTAAGGTATTTCTTGCTAATAAAGCAATTGGCGATGTTAGCGGGAAAAAGCTCATAATTCTAACTACTAAGTTTGGCTCGCTCGCTAGGAATGAACTTGATACAAAAAATGGCGTCATAAGTAACAGGATTACAAAACCTACAAATTGCCCAGCTTCTTGTGCTGTAGGCATTGCTGCACCTAGGGCTACAATTAGCCCTGTAATCATTAAGAAGCCAGTAATGAAAATAAGTGTACTTGTTAAGATTGGCCAAAAGCTAAATTTTACATCCGCAAATAATGAAAATATTTCATTTGCGCCGAGAATCCTTCCGATAATTATAACTGGAATAGCAATCACTATAACCTGAACAAAAGCTAGCGCGATTAGCGAAATTATCTTTCCTAGAATCATGGTTTTTGCTGAAATACTAGTAAGAATCATCTCAGTTACGCGGTTCTCTTTCTCTTCGGTGGTGCTAGTCAACATTCTACTGGAGAACATTGCTACAATAAAATAAAATACGGCAAAAAATATGCCTGGAACAACCATTTCTTTTATCTGATTATATTCTTTTCCATTTTTATAGAACTTTGTTTCTGTTGAATAGGAATTATTAATAATCGAAATTTTATTTGGGTCAACAGATTCATTCGAGGCATTTTTAAGGATCGCCCCTAAAACGGCTGTATATTTTCCCGAACTGAGTATTCCGTCATTTTTTGCATATATTTCAATTTTGTCATCCTTTATATTTTTAGGAATAAAATAATACGCATCAATTTCATTTTTCTTAACTTTTTCAATAGATAATTTTTTATCATTCGAAAGTTTCCCGCCGAAGCTTTCGATGAAATGATCTGGTATAATTTTTGATTCATCTGTGATTTGAAAGCTAAATTTTTCTGAAGCTAGCTTCTCGTGATTACGCTTGGATTCCTGGCCTTGAATTTGTCCAAGTCCAAACATAGCAACATAAACGAGCGGAAAAGCTATTGCAGCAATCCAGAAGGATGGTTTTTTGAGCGCACGAAAAATTTCGAATCTAATAACTGAACTTATATTATGCATTTTCTTTCTCCATTTCTTCGTTTTGCTCACCGTAAATTTCTAGGAAGATTTCATTTAGAGTTGATTTTTCGACGCTAAACTTAGTGATTTTAATTTCTTTAGCAAGCTCTTGTAGTATCTCTTGAGAATCGGCTAGCGGCTCAAGTTCTGCGTAATTAGCTTCGCTTGTGATTATATTGAATTTTTTGCTGTTTGGTAGCTTACCTGAAAATTCAATAATAATACGATTTTTTCCATACTTATCTCTAATTTCATTAATTGTACCATAGGCTTCTTTTTTGCCATTCTTAAGAAGTAGTGCGCGATCACAGATTTTTTCAACTTCTTCCATCTGATGAGTGACCATAATTATGGTTGCACCGCGCCTATTTTGTTCTTCGATAATTTCCATCAAAAGTTTTCGATTTACAGGGTCAAAGCCTTTGGTTGGCTCATCCAAAATCAATAGCTCTGGTTCACCAATTATAGTGATTCCGAGCTGAATTTTTTGTTGTTGCCCACCAGAAAGCTTTTCGACTTTTGTATTGGCTTTATCTTCTAGGCCAACTCGCTTAAGAAAATCCAATGACCATTTGCGCGCTTCCGCTTTTTTAAAGCCTTTGAGCTGTGCAAAATAAATCATAACATCGATGACTTTTTCTTTTTTATAAAGTCCACGCTCTTCTGGTAGGTAGCCAATTATTGAGCTGTTTTCTGGTGAAAAAGTCTTGCTGTTAATTAACAGTTCGCCTGAATCTGGTTGATAGATTCCCAAAAGCGCTCGGATTGTGGTTGTTTTACCACTTCCGTTTGAACCAAGAAAACCAAAAATCTCTCCTTTTTTCACCTCGAAAGAAAGACCATCTATAATTTTCTTTTTACCAAACGAAATTTCAAAATCCTTAATTGTGATTGCGTTATCGTTCATATAAAATTATTATACACTAAAAATATTTTAAGAGAATGATTTCAATTGGGATTTATTTTATTTTTATTAATTACGCATAGTTGGATCTTGCCGAACATTTTGGATAGTGATAAAATTATAAGTGTAAAATAATCTCAAAAAGGAGAAATATGGTAAAATTGGTTTTTGCTCGCCACGGTGAGTCTGAATGGAACAAAGCTAACC
>CAURWW010000004.1:0-76904 GCA_963529085.1 uncultured Candidatus Saccharibacteria bacterium | reverse complement strand
CGCAGTGATGGGTCATGTTGATCATGGAAAAACTACACTTTTGGATACGATTCTTGATACAAAAACTGTCTCCGGAGAGGCTGGTGGAATTACGCAACATATTTCCGCTTATCAGACAGAACGAAAAGGGCGTAAAATCACACTTCTTGACACACCTGGTCACGAAGCTTTTGCAGCTCTTCGTCAACACGGTGCAACGCTCACAGATGTTGTTATTATTGTTGTTGCTGCAGATGATGGTGTAAAACCGCAAACTATCGAAGCAATTCGTTTTGCGCAGAATACTAACGCAAAAATTGTTGTAGCGATCAATAAGATGGATAAGGAGACTGCCAATCCTGAGCTTGTAAAGGGGCAGCTTGCCGAACGTGGTTTAATGCCTGAAGAATGGGGTGGTGAAGTTGTAATGGTTCCAATTTCAGCGAAAACCGGTTCTGGAATTGATGAATTACTTGACATGGTTCTTCTGACTGCTGACATGGAAGAACTTCGAGCCGATGTTGGCATTCCGGCCGAGGGCTTAGTGATTGAATCGCATATGGAAGTTGGAAAAGGTTCTGTTGTATCTCTACTAGTAGAACAGGGCGATATTAAGCAAGGTGATTTTTTGATTGCTGGGACAACTTATGGTAAAGTTCGAACACTTAGTGACTACAAAGGTAAAAGCATTAAAAAAGCCGGTCCTTCGACTCCTATCACTGTGACAGGGTTTAAGGAATTGCCTCAGTTTGGGGATGTATTTAAAATTGTTAAAAATGAAAAAATAGCTCGCAATCTAGCGCAACAAGCTAAAATAGAAGCTGATAAAAATGCTGCAACTGCCAATGTGACCGGTGCTGATCTATTAAAAATGATGAATCAAAAACATGATGCGGAAGATTTTAATATTGTAATCAAAGCTGACGTTCAGGGATCTCTAACTTCTGTTTCTGATAGTTTGCGCTTAATTGAAACTGACGGAGAAGTGAATCTGAATATCGTAAAATCTGGAATTGGAAACATTACTGAGAATGATATTCGACTTGCTAGTGCCGATAAAAATGCGATTATTTATGGCTTTAATGTAGAGTTGCCTCCAGCTATTAAAAAAATCGCTACTCGTGATCGGGTGGAAGTTCGAATTTATAAAGTTATCTATGAACTCCTTGATGATGCACGCGCTGAAATGGAGAAACTTTTAGCGCCAGAAGTTGTTGAGACTGAAATTGGATCATTGGAGATTAAAGGCGTTTTCCGCACGATGAAAGAGGAGATTATCGCTGGTGGTGAAGTTAAGACTGGTCGCATCTATGCTGGCTTGCTTGCTCGAGTGATTCGTAAGAAAGAACAGATTGCCGAAGTCGAAGTTTCAAGCGTTCAGCGCCAACAACAAGAAGCTAAAGATGTTGTCGAAGGTGAGATGTGTGGTCTTTCGCTCAAAACTAAAAAGAAAATCCAGCTTGAAATTGGCGACAAACTGGAATTTTTCACTCGTGAAGTTGTAGCTCGTAAGCTAAAAGGCTAGTAGTTATATATATAGAGCTTATTATAAGGATAAGCTCTATTGACTTTTTTGGATTGTTATGGTATAGTTTTTAAAGATGGAAAAACCAAAAATAAACAATTATAATTCGCTAGAAAATATTGATGAGAACCGAGAAAAATTCGTTCAGGAATTTAACGAAAAAGTTGTAGATTTAGACTTTCTCGAAAACAGTGACAATGCTTTTAAGATGACGAAGAGCCTTGAAGATGGTAAAAAGATTGATGTTTATACCGTTCATAAAGGTGATTTTAATTTACTCGTCTCATCACCTTTTTTGGTTTTTATGAATCCAATAGGCTCCGATATTCGAAATAACTTCTTTTGTGATCAGGAAAATATTATTAAAGCTTCAAAAATGAGCTTTGATGAAATGCGTCAAGAATTTGGTTTTGGGAATAATTATATTTCAACTTCTTTCATATCAAATGAAAACTTTAAATCTCTTAATTGGGGGCTTTGTAGCCCTTGGAGTTTTGGCTATTCTCAGATTGAACCTAATGATATTATTAATGGTGGCGCAAGTGATCAGTGGACGTCTGGTGAAAAAACTCTTCGTGGTGAGATAAGTGAGATTAGCTCTTATTTATATAATGATTTACACTTTGATGACTTAAATTATAATGAAATTGCGCTTTGGCGTTACGAGGATATGGAAAATTCCCAGCCGCGAAAACCTGATTTTATTGTAACCGGTGCATATACGACTGATAAATTTAAAAGCAAGAACATTGATCTAGCCGCCCAAGCCGCAGCGGAGTTTAACGTTCCGGTGATTATTTTTGATGAAGAAAGTTTTACTGATCAAAAAATATCAGAAATTGACTCAATGATGGAGAGACATTTAAATGGCGAAATTTCGAATATGGATTTTTTGAATTTTTACCTTCGCGGTGCGCAAAGTTTTGATTTAAACTATCCTATAGAACAGAAATTATATGCTAACGAAGTCTATCAGGCTCACCTTAATAATATTGGTGAGATTATGAAAAATTTACGCCATAATTCAGACTTTAAAAACGAAAAATTAAGCGAAAACTTATTTGAAAATCTACAAAATATTCGAGATATTTATCTAAAACGGGATGCGGTAATTCAGTCCTGGAGTGATGCTTTTATTTCTAAAGCTGGACTTGCGAAAGGACTTTTTGCGGTAGATTTTTCGATTAATAATAAGGGAAATGAAGAACTTAAATATGTTATATCGGAGGCTGATCGTAATTTGCGTCGAGAGATGTTTGAAATTGAAAAAGAAGTTCTTGAAAACATGGTGGCGAATAAGTTTAAATATCCGCAAGGGATTAAAGAATTTCTATCGGTCAATGAGCCAAATATTATAATCCTTGGTGATGAAGAGACTAACTTCGAAGATGATTCTATTCAAGTTAATCTTCCCGATATGAATCTTACTTTAGGCAAAGGGGCACCTAATTTCATTAAAAAATCTATCCGTATAACCGAAGAGGAAATTGAAGACTTGAAAAAACTTTTTGCAAAAATTGAAAAATAATTATGCTTGTGGTAAAATTATTATAACTAAACAAGGAAAAGCAATGTTTGAATTAGACGAGAAATTTTTCGAAGAAATTGGGCTAAATAGAATGCCTGTAAATGAGCAAGAAGAGTTTAAAAAACACATTCAAGAAGAAATTGAAGTGCGTGTGGGTGAACGAATCTCTGATGGTATGTCGCCAGAGAAGCTAGATGAATTTGAGGCGATTATTGACGAAAATTCAGATTTTATTCAGAATTGGGTTTTAATGAATGTACCGAACTATAAAAATGATGAAATTTATCAAACTTTTATTGCACAGAATAATGGTCAAGAAAGTGCAGAGATTATGAATGAGTATGCGGCTATGAAATGGCTTCAAGTCAATCGTCCAGACTTTGCACGAATTATCGAAACTGTAATGAATGAAATGAAGGGTGAACTTCGCGCGAATATTGATAAGATTATTGGCTAAATAAAATGAAAATAATATCAGCTTCCAAAAAATGAAAGCTGGTATTTTATTTTTTCAGATAGCCATTTATGAAGCTCTCTGCGGTAGTTTCTTTGCCTGTTGGTGTAATTAGCGTTTTTATATCTAGGAGCGCTCCATCGGCGAATTTAAGCGTTAGAGGGGATTTTTTCATGTCATGGTCTAAGACTTCCGCGGATTTTATTATGATAGTGTACTCGTCAATTGTAATTTTACTTTTAGGAAAGATTTCGAAAGCTCGAATTTGTTGTTCGGCTTGTTTTGCGGTTTGATTTTCTGGATTTAAAATTGAGTCACTTTTTTTAAGGAGCTGGCAATATTCAGCTTGTGAATTATCTTGTTTTTCACCTTTCAGCTCACCAGAAATAATCTTTGGCAAATCTCGCACCAACATTTCAGCACCAATTTTACCGCAAATTTCATAAAGCTCGCTAGCAGTTTCTGTTTTTGAAAGTTTAATTTCTTCTTGCGAATAAACATCGCCAGCATCCATTTCTTTTGAGAGTTTCATTATCGAAATGCCAGTTTTTGTATCACCATTTAAAATCGCACTTTCAATTGGGCTTGGTCCGCGGTATTTTGGCAAAAGTGAAGGGTGAACGTTTACTATTGCGGGCGTGAACAAATCAATGATTTCTTGCGGAATGATTCGCCCAAAGGAAACTAAAACACCCACTGGATTTTCGAAATTCTGTACAAATTCAATAATTTCATTCATTTTTTGCGGTTGGAGAACGGGAATTTTAAACTTTTCGCCAATTTTCTTAACTTTTGGCGATTGAATTTTTTGACCGCGACCTTTTTTGGAATCGGGTTTAGTGATAATTCCAGCAATTTCAAAATTTTCATCAATAAGTTTTTGGAGTGAAACGGCCGAAAAATCTTCCGTGCCAAAGAAAATTATAGGATTTTTCACCTATAAATCCTCCCATAAATCAGAATTGTTTTCGATATCTTTCTCATAGTTTAATGGTTGTAATTCACCATCTTCATCTAAACGGTAAAACGCGTCTTTTTTATCGCGAATGTGGTCGATAAAGAGAACACCGTTTGTATGATCAATCTCATGCTGAAGAACACGAGCTAAGAAACCTTCTGCTTTGATGCGAACCTCATTGCCATAAATATCAAGCGCTTTAACGCGAATTTTTGAAGCTCGCGGAACTTTGCCATAAATTCCTTTAATTGAAAGGCAACCTTCGAAATCTTCAACGGTTTTTCCTTCAAATTTTGTAATTTCTGGGTTGATTAAAGCGGTGAATTCCTTGTTATTTTTGTCATCTAAATCACTTCGAACAATAATGATTTTATAGAGTTTGTTAATTTGTGGCGCGGCAATTGCGGCTGAAATTTCGTGCGGGTGGGCGTTCTCCCAATCGAGGCTAGCATTAATCATATCTTGCACAATTTGGCGAACTTCATCTGTGATAACATGCACGCGTTCGCATTTTTTGCGCAAATTCTGGTTAGGTAAGGTTATGATATCTTCTTTTTTCATTAAGGTCGATTATAACATTTTTGTATTATAAAATCAAAAATAGATTGACAGGGTCTACCTGTGCGTAATATGCTTGTTGATAGAAGTTTGAATTGGTGGACTTCTCAGCGAGCGACGCGCGTTTTGTACTTTTAGGAAGATGTGGCTATTATGCCTTAGGAAATATATGCTTAATTATTTTTACGGCGAACTGATCTAAGCTCGTCAATTTTTTATGAAAGGTTTATTATGGAAAAGTATTCAAAAATTCAAAAAATACTACACGAGATTTCGCCAAAAGCTAAAGCGGCGGAATTTTATTCTTTGTGTTTGCTTGCGATGGTTTATTTTGAGAATGACGATTTTGAAATGATTGAATTTCTCGATAAAGAATATTATAGCAAAATGATTACAGATGGTTATGGATTTTCGAATTCAAAAAATAAATTTTCGCCAAGTATTGTTGAGTTTGGTGAGTTTATTGGATTTTTAAATGAAGATATTCAGAAAATTAAAATTGGCAAGAAAACTAAAGAAGAAATTCGCGTATCAATGTGGCATTATTTTCAAGAAAATATCCTGAAAACTAAATAAGCCCCGAGTCCAAATCAACTCGCCATTGTGGCTTACCTTGAAATTCGCGCGCGATCTCTAAAAGTGGTGCGCGTTTTTTGCTTTTGATTACAATTTGCCAACGATAAGTCCCACCAATTCTTTCATAAAAAGCTGGCGTTGGTCCAAAGATCTGAACTTTACCTTTGAATTTTTCACGAATTGCCTTGGCCTCTTTTTGCGCATTTAAAATAGCTGATCTCTCAGTTTTATAAACGCAAGTTAATCTAAGAAGGTAAACGAAAGGCGGAAAATTTTCTTTTTTGCGTTTCTCAATTTCAAAATTATAAAAATCAATATAGTTTTGTTCCACTCCAAATTTTACAGACGGAGCATCGGGCTGAAAAGTTTGTACTATTACATTTGTTTCGCTTGAGTGACGACCGACGCGACCTACGACTTGTGCAGTTAGTTGAAAGTTTCGTTCGCTAGAAGTAAAATCTGGTAAAGCTAAACCGGCATCCGCTTGAATAATTCCTACCGTCTTAAGTTTTGGTAGGTCTAATCCTTTGGCGATAACTTGCGTGCCGATAATAATTTCAATTTCGCCTGAGACTATTTCGTCATACATTTTTTCAACTGTTTTATCAGAGTCTGAGTCGGCATCAAAACGTGCAATTTTTTTATTCGGAAACAGCTTGCGAATTTCTTGCTCAATCATTTTTGTGCCAATTCCTTTATGGATAATTTCGGGCTCGCCACAATCGGGGCATGAGAGTGGTATTTTTTCGCTATGACCACAAATATGACAAATAATCTTATGCCTATCTGTGTGTAAAATTAGGGGTAAGAAACAATTTGGACATAATGCTTGCCAGCCGCAATTATGACATATTGTTATTGATGCGCTTCCTCTTCGATTGTGATAGAGTAGGACTTGTTTGTTTTCGCTTAGAGTTTGGTTCATTTCGTTTAAAAGTTCTTTTGATAAAAAGCGATGACTATGAGAAGATTTTTTAGTTAAATCAATTATTGAAACTTTTGGTGGCCTAGCTTGTTTTTTGGCAAGTTCAGTTAGTTTTATGATTTCATTTCCGCCATTTTTTGCTGAAATTTCTGCTAGAAAGTAATCTTCAACTAAAGGTGTTGCCGATCCTAAAATTACTTTAAAATTAAAATATGACGCTAAAAAACTACTGACTCGTAGGGCAGAGTATTTTGGCGTTTGTTCTTGTTTAAAGCTTGGCTCGTGAGCTTCATCGATTATGATTAAGCCAAGATTTTTGACCGGAGCGAAGAGTGCTGAGCGCGCACCAATAATAATTTGCGGATCAGTATCGTTTAGTATTTTTAACCAAGTCTTATGTCGCTCAGATTCGGTTTGTCGTGAGTGTATAACTTTTATATTCGTGAAGTGGCTTCTAAAATTTGCAACCAATTGAGATGTTAGTGCAATTTCTGGTATAAGAATAATCGCTGATTTATTATTTTTTAGAGCCTCTTTTACTTGATTTATATAGATTGAAGTTTTACCCGATCCTGTGATTCCGTGAAGAAACACAGTTCCGCTATGTATTTTATTTAGTTTTTTTATAGCATTTTGCTGCTGTTCTGTGTATAAAAAATTTGAACGGTTTTTACAATTTATATCTGTTTCAGTGATTTCATTTTTTGTGAGGCGACGTGATTTTTGAACTCCATTAGGTAAAATTCCGCTCAGGACTTGCGATAAGTGTGTTGCATAATATTGACTTATCCATTCAGATGCTTTTATTAGATGATCTGGGATTGGTTGGTCTGAAATGACTCTTTGAACTTTGCGGGTTTCAAAATTTGGTTTTTCTACAGTTTTCCAAACTATACCAGTATTTTTTTTGTTGCCAATTGGAATTTCGACAATTTGACCCCTCTGAAGTTTTATATCGGATGAATAAGTAAAAACTTCGCTCTCATTGCGAATAATTTTAAGCGGAGCGATTTCGTAATAGTTTTCCATCTATTTTTATTGTATAATAAAAATATGTATTTTGAAAATCGAAACTCAGCAGGGAATCTTTTGGCGGAACAACTTTTCGAGAAATATCGCTTCGAAGATTGTGCTGTTGTCGCTTTGAATGAGGGCGGTGTTTTGGTTGGTGAACCTATTGCAGCGGCTCTTCATAGCGTACTCAATCTACTTTTGAGTGAAGAAGTTGAACTTGCCGGCGAAAACTTAATTTTGGGTAGTGTTTCGCAAAATGGTAATTTCGTGCGTAATTCTTTTATGACGAATGCTGAATTTGAAGGGTATGTCGCAGAAAGCTTTGGCACTTTCCAGAAAGACCAATTTGAGAAATTTCAGAAAATTAATCGCTTAATTGGCTATGGCGGGACAATATCTCTAGACCTGCTTAGGAATCGCAATATTATTTTAGTGAGTGATGGTTTTGCTGAAAAGGCTACGCTTGACGTTGTGCTGGATTTTTTAAAACCGATTGATTATAAGAAACTTATTGTTGCAGCTCCGGTTGCAAGTGTTGAGGCTATTGATCGGCTACATATTTCTGCAGATGAACTCCACATTCTTGACGTCAAGGCGAATTATTTCGGCGCGAATCATTATTATGATGAGAACGAGCTTCCTTCTCGTGAAGAGGTTGTTAAAAAAATAAACGAAATCATTTTAAATTGGCGTTAAATTGCTTGCGAAAAAAGCTTATTTTTTGTAAAATAGGAGATAAGAGAGCTAAAAATGGTAGATTTGGATATTTTTATTACATCACGAGTTAAGCGAAAAATTGTCGTATTTTTTGTGACTTATCCTGCTATCAAGATGCATATACGAGGGTTGGCAAAACTTCTCAAAGAGGATCCAGGAAACATTCAGCGTGAACTTAATAAGCTTGAAAAAGCTGGATTTTTATTTCGCGAAAAAAAGAAAAATACATTTGTCTATTTTTCGAATACGGATTTTCTTTTGTTTAAGGAACTGCAGTCGATTGTTATGAAGGTTCGTGCGCAACAGACTGTTTCGCGAAATCCTCGTTTTTTGAATAATTCTGTTAAGAGGTAATAAGATGTCGCTTTCTGTGAGCGAAATTATCGAACAAATTTTAGAGAATCGTGGAATTTTGAAAGAGAATCGTGAGGCTTTTCTGAACCCAGATTATAATAATCAGCACGATCCTTTTTTGTTGCCCGATATGGAAAAAGCGGTTGAACGACTTTTGCAGGCGCACAAAAAACAAGAAAAAATTACTGTATATGGTGATTATGATGTTGATGGAGTTTCTGCCTCGACTATTATTTTGGATGCTTTTGAAAAATTTGGCTTCAAAAATGTTGATTATTTTTTGCCGGATCGCTTTAAAGATGGCTATGGAATGAATGAACGAGGCGTGAAACTACTCGCCGAACGTGGAACTAATCTAATTTTAACAGTTGACTGTGGAAGTTTAAATCACGCTGAAATTGATTTTGCGAAAGGCTTTGGAATTGATACAATTGTGACCGATCACCATAATATTGCTGAAGTTCAACCGAATGCGGTGGCAGTTGTGAATCCTCGCCGAAAAGAAAATCAATATCCGCAAGCCGAGAAATTCGCAGGTGTTGGTGTAGCTTTTAAATTGATCCAAGCTCTACAAACCAGACTTGACGGCTTACCGCTTGGCCAAGAGAAATGGCTTCTTGATATGGTGGCGCTCGGTACGGTTTGTGATATTATGCAGCAAACTGTTGAAAACCGTCAAAATACTTTTTGGGGCTTGAGAGTAATGGAGAAAACTCGGCGTAATGGTCTCAAGTCAATGCTAGCTTATGCTGGAATTGACAAACCGAATAGTTCTACGCTTGGTTTTGTTTTAGGGCCGCGGATTAACTCAGCTGGTCGGCTTGAAACGGCAGAAAAGGCCTTGGATCTAATGATAGAAAAAGATAACTTTAAAGCCCTAGAGAAGGCTAAATATCTAGATGAGTTAAACAAAAAACGGCGCAAGCTTCAAAGTGACGCTCTCGAAATTGCAATTCAAAAAGCTAAGGATTTCGAAAATGACAAAGTTCTAGTTATTGCTGACGAAAATTTCAACGATGGTATTATTGGTATTGTAGCGTCGGGTTTGATGGAGAAATTTAAAAAGCCAGTTTTTGTTATTTCGATTAAGGGTGAAATTGCGAAAGGGTCGGCGCGTAGTTTTGGCGGATTTTCGGCTAGTCAAGCTGTCGATAAAGCTCGTGAAATCATTATTAAGGGCGGTGGTCATGATGCTGCAGCCGGCGTGACTCTGCCAACCTCAAAAATTGATGATTTTCGGAAAATCGTTAATCAATTTTATGATTCGCTCAATCTTAAAGATCAGCTCAAATATCTTTTACCGAAAGTGGATATTCAGCTTGAAGATTTTTCGCCAATCTCGTTAGATCTTTTCGAAAAAATTACAAAGCTTGAGCCGTTTGGAAATGGGAATGAAGAGCCGACTTTCGAAATTAAAAAAGTGCGAGTTATGGATCGGCAAGAAATGGGTGACAAAAAACAGCATTTAAAGCTAACTTTAACTGATGGCGAGAATGAAATTAAGATGTTGAAATTTAATGCTCCAGAAGAATTTTTTGCGGAAATCGGTGAAGAAATTGACGTGGTTTTTTCGCTCGGCTTGAATGAATGGCAAGGTCAGAAAAATATCGAAGGGCAGATTTTGCATTTGGAAAGGAAAAGTGTATAATTAACTTATGACTAAAATTCATGTGAATATGATGAGTTCAGCAGACAAAGTTGCTGGCCAAGGTGTTGGCGGCGCTTATGCTGAACTAATGAATCTTCTTGAAAATCGGGCAAAGAGTGAATTGAAAATCACCAAAACACTTCGTGCGAAAAACCCAGATATTACACATTTTCACACTATTGACCCACATTTTTATCTAGCTGCACAGTTTAAAAAATATACTGGTCGCAGAATAGGCTATGTTCATTTAATTCCCGACACTCTTGATGGTAGTTTAGATATGCCAGCAATTGCCGAAAAAATTGTAAAAAAATATCTGATCAAATTTTATGATAAAATGGATCATTTAGTGGTTGTAAATCCAGATTTTAAAGAAGAATTAGTTAAAATCGGTATCGACCGAGAAAAAATAACTTATATTCCAAACTTTGTTGCAAAAGATAAGTGGTCGCCTTTGAGTGAGGAAGAACGAGAGAAATTTCGAAAATCACAAGGTTGGAAAAAAGATGATATTGTGGTTTTTGGTGTTGGTCAAGTTCAGCAACGAAAAGGTATTGACGATTTTGTAAAGTTAGCAGAAAATAATCCCGATATTAAATTTGTTTGGGCTGGCGGTTTTTCGTTCGGAAAAATTACCAGTGGCTATGAGCGTTATAAAAAAATAGTTGAAAATCCACCAAAAAATTTGAAATTTTTAGGAATTGTTCCGCGCGAAGAGATTCGAAAATTTTATGCGAGTTGTGATTTGTTTCTTCTGCCAAGTTATGCTGAACTTTTCCCAATGTCTATTCTAGAAGCAGCCAGTTGTGGTGCACCAATAATGCTACGAGATTTAGATTTATATAAAAATATTCTTGAAGGAAAATATCTTTGTGGTAAAGATTTCGAAGAGATGAATAAAGTAATTAAAGATATTTCGAAAAATCCAGAAAAATTAAAAGAATTTAAAGCAAAGTCGAAAGAAATATCAGAGTATTATTCAGAAGACAGGCTGTTAAAAATTTGGATTGATTTTTATCGAGAACAGGCAAAAATAAAATAATTTTAATAAAATTATTCAAAATTGAGCAATTTTATTTTCTTCTTGCTTTTTTTAAAAAACTTTGGTAAAATGGTAAATAGTATGAGTATTAGTGTAACAAGGAAAGACCAGAAAGAAGCTAACGAAAATATTATTCGTCGCTTTAATCGAAAAGTTCTACAAAGTGGAGTTTTGAGCGAAGCTAAAGCGTCTATGCGATTTTCGAAACCAATTAGTAAGAGCGAACGTCGTAAAAAAGCTATTATTCGCAACCAGCGAAAAGCTGAAAAAACTATGAAGATGCGACTTGGAATTCGCTAAAATCACAAATTGTCGGTCGCAAAGCCGACTTTTTGTTTTTCTAAGGAGTAGGAGAATATGGATTTAAAAGATAAAATAAATGCAGATTTAAAAACAGCAATGCTAGCGCGCAATAATTTTGAGACTACGGTTTTTCGCGGGCTTAAGGCAGCAATCTTAAATGAAGAAGTTAAACTTGGTAAGCGTGAATCTGGACTTACGGACGCTGAAATCGAGGTATTGATTGCGCGAGAAGTTAAAAAGCGAAAAGAAGCTGCGGCTCTTTTAGATGAAGAGCGTGCTCAGAATGAGCTAAAAGAAGCTGAAATTCTTTCAAAATATTTGCCAGAAATGCTTAGTGAAGATGAAATTCGATTAGCTGTTCAGGAAGAAATCACAAAACTAGAAGAAAAATCGCCGAAATTTATGGGACAAGTTATTGGCCAGCTGAAAACTAGATTTGGCACTTCAGTTGACGGAGCGATACTAGCAAAAATCGTGAAAGAAGAATTAAAATAATCATAAAAACCTATTGCTTTTTGGTGTCTCTTACTATATAATTAGAAAGTATTTGGTTTTGCCACCTTAGCTCAGCTGGTTAGAGCAGCTGTTTTGTAAACAGCAGGCCTTCGGTTCGAATCCGAAAGGTGGCTCCAGAATATGAAAATTGCTGGGGTAGTGAAGCGGTCAAACACAACAGACTGTAAATCTGTCGGCAGATGCCTTCGAAAGTTCGAATCTTTCCCCCAGCACCAGAAATTATTTTTTCCAAAAAATCGGCTCTTATCGGGTCGATTTTTTGAATTAAGCATTGACAATTAAACTAGCTTATGCTATAATACGAAGCATAGATTAAACAAGACAAAAAAGAAAACAAAATATTATGGAAAATTTTAAGATAAACAGATTTGAAGATCAGGACCGAAAGCAAAAAATTAGTGAGTTTCAGACTCTTTCGTTAGAGCATCTAAATCGCCAAAGTTACATTTCTCAGGAGCAGCTTCAAGATGCTAAAAAGGCACATGAAGCGACTAAGGATCGGACGCATGAAGAGGTGCTAAAAATTTATGAACAGGTTGGCGAGAGTGACAACAAAGGTCGAGAAGCTAAAGGTGATATTTTAGAAAAAATTGAACTATCTGGACGAGATAGTTCTGGTATTATTCACCGACAAGATTATGATGAGAAGATTGTTTATTTATCGAATTATCGGGCGAAATTTGCTAGCTATGAAGGTCGGGATGATTTTATGATGCGTGCAGACCAACACCAAACACAGGCTCAACTTGATGAAAACATTGATCAGGTTAAAGGGTTGTCTCGAAGCGTATCATTAGGACGGAAACTATCAAATGTAATGAAGGCTGTAGGATTACAAAAAGCAGCTTAAAATATAAAAAGTCAAGTAAAAAGCTTGACTTTTTATTATGCTTGTGGTAAAATCTAAGAGTAAATTGAAGGTATTTTTTCCATAAGGGAAAATTCCAGAAAATAAAATATAAAAATAAAGAAAAGGACCAGAATGAACAAAGATAAGTTCAATCCTACCGGCGAAAGGCATAGCGCTTGGGACGACGTCGTTCTTCAAGAAGAAATGTTGCGGCAACAACAGGAAGAGCTAATGCGTCGTCAATTAGAGCTTGCGCAGCAAAAGGAGGATTTGTCTCGATATGACGATAGTCAAAATAAGGCGTTCTTTGACAATATAAACAACATCAAAGAAAAGTTCCGAAAAAAATTGCCTGTTGATCATATGGAAAACTATGCAATGGAAATTCGAGACAAAAATAGTGAAATTTCGAAATTGGAATCTCTCCTTGACGAAAATATGTCAATGACGGAATATCACCAAGTCAAACAGCGAATCGAAGCTGCGAGAGCTATAGTCGAAAGTCGAGAAAAAATGCTAAATGCCCTTCTCAATAAGAAAAAAGAAAATGGATACGGCGGAAGAGCTGACATTATCGATAGCTATATTGAAGGCATCATCAACGGCGGTAAATCTGTTAGCGAAGTGGAATTTTCAAAAAACGACACAGGCTCTAAAGTTGATGCAGAGCCTGTAACCAATTCAGAGCCTGAAGATATAAACGAAAAGATTAATAAACAGGTTGCTCAAAGTTATAAAATCGACAAAGAGAACCTTGAAAAGCTTAAAAATTCAAAAAACCACATCAAAATCTCTAAAGAAAATAATGCAGAATTTGTTAGTGATGATCAATCTAAACTTGATGAAATTAGTGATCAATTCGATAAAGCTGCGCTTAATGGCGCTAGTCCAGATCAATTGCGTGAAATTGCCGAAATGTATTTTGATGAGCTATCGAAATATAGAGCTAAAGGCGAGATCGGTAATTCTGACCTATATAAGAGAAATACCCCTAGATATAAATTGATGAATGATTATATTTCGGCGATAGAGAAACCAGAGCGTGGTGAGCCTAATGAAATCAATGAAGATAAAGATCCGTCAAAGCTAGAAAAAGCTAAAGAATATTGGGGAAAATTAGGAAAGAAGATCGGAAGGTTCCTGGATAAACATCCAAAAACTAGAAAAGCCGTAAAAGTACTCTTAGGTAGTGCTGCAGTCGGGGCCGTTGGTGTAGGTGGTTTTATGATTGGTAGATTAACAGCTAGTGCTAATGAATATGATTCATCTAGTAATAACGATCCTAGAACCGAGCATGTTACCAATAATAACCAGTCGAATCAAGATAAGAGCAAATATGATAGTGCTATAAAGGATGTCCTAGAAAATAATAAGGACGCCGAAAAGAATCTTGAAGGATATAGTGCGGATAAAGATATTTATGAAACTGAGAAGCCGCAGAAGGAATATCTTGAAAACTTTTCTGCCAGTCGAGAAGGATTATCGACAGATGACTATCGAAAATTCTTAGCTAATGAAGTTTCGACTAATCCAATTATGATGTTAACTAAGCTTGACCATGCAGGGTTGATTCCAGAATTTTTGGACCATGATGGTGATGGAGATATAACTGATGATCAGCTCCATGAAATTGCCGATAAAATGACAAAAGATCCAGCACTCTTTAAAAAGGTTCAGGATTTCTATAAGAAAGCTGTTGAAAATGCTATTATTGGCGAAGAAACTGAAATTCCAGGGATATTTGATTCTGAATATATAATTAAGGATTCTAATGGAATGCAACGACTTGCTCATGCCAGAGACTTGAGAATCGGCGGAAAAATGCGCTCAATTAAATTGCGATCTAAAAATACAGATGGATCATTAAAAGAAGGTAAGTCATATGATGAACGAACTAATTGTAGTCAGGGGGTGACGGTAAAGACTGGTCATAACTTTAATTCTTGGGCTCCTCGAGGTTGTGAAATTCAAATTACACCGAATACTCCAACTCCAGACAAACCAAATAACCCCGGAGAAGAAACCCCACCTCCAACTCCAGACAAGCCGAAAGACCTTGAGAAGAAAGACTGGAGCAAGCAAAAAGCTGGAGATGAAGTCACACCAATGGATAAAGGTGAATTTAGAGAAGATAACTCGACTCGTTCTTCTGAGTTGGACTACACCTATAAGGCGGCTCCTCAAATTGGCCAAGAGACGCCAAACCTTGGGGTTGACTACGGAAACACCTATAATGGTCAAAAAGCTGATAATCAATACAATCCGAATCTTGAACAGCAAGATGCTGGTGTAGCAGGTCAATCAGCTGAAATTGATCGCCAGAATCAAGAGGCGGCAGCACGCCAAGCTGAAACAGATGAGGTCGCGGAAAATATTCAAAATCCAAATAGAGTAACTCTTGCGGACGGAACAGTAATAGATTTACCTCCAACAAATTAAGACAAAAAGGAAAAATAAATGCTAAACAATATAAACATTAAAAAACTAGGACTTGCGCTTAGCGCAATCCTAGTTGTCACATCGTTATCTATCCAGAGCGTCTTTGCTTATGGGCCTGAGCGAAAAACTTTTGTTGGTGAGAAGCCAGCAGACTATGTAACATTCAACTCGATGACCAATAACCCTAAGGTTGGTGACGAACGTAACTTTGTCAGAATCAAGGAAGTTGGCCAGACTGGTTATGTTGATAGCGCAAAAATTGTACCAGGGAAGGAATATGAAGTTTATACTTTCTTCCATAACAATGCTAGCTCTTCATTAAATACTGCAGAGCATGGCCATAAAGGTATCGCAAGGGACGTAAAAATGCTTGCCAAAATGCCTTCAATTATTCGTAAGGGTCAGAATGTTGATATTACATCTACGATTTCTGCTTCGAACGCAAGTCCAAGTGCAGTTTGGGATCATGTAGCAGTAAGCTCTCCGGAGCGTGATGTTGCTTTGAAGTATGTACCGGATTCAGCAACTGTTTATAGTAACGGTGCGATAAATGGTAAAAAACTTCCTTCAAAGATTTTTTCTGAAGGTGCGTTGTTGGGATATAGCGATTTAAATGGAATTGTTCCTGGTTGTACAGAATATTCTGGTTATGTGACTTATCGATTTAAGGCTGATTTTACAGACTTTAGCGTAAATAAAACTGTATCTGATCATGGTAAAAATAACTGGTCTAAAACTAAAAAAGCTAATTTGGGTGAAAAAGTTGACTACAAAATTGCATACAAGAACCTAGGAACAACTTGGCAAAATAATGTGCAGCTAAAAGATGTTTTACCAGCAGGCATGAAATATGTTGCGGGGACAACAAAATTGTTCAACGCTAATAATCCAAACGGTAAAATCATAAACGATGATTTATTCTCTAAAGGAATTAACATTGGTAATTATGGAGTAGGTACTGAAGCATATATAGTATTTACTGCAGAAGTAGATTCTTCTAAGCTAGCTTGTGGTGTGAACAATATTCAGAATGTTGGACAAATTCACACTCTGAACGGCGCAAAACAAGATACAGCAACTATTACTGTTCAAAAAGATTGTTCGCCAAAGGAGCGAGAAGATCCTTGTCCAATCCCTGGAAAAACTCACCTCAAAAAAGGTGATCCAAATTGTAAAGAGGGCGGAATCGAAAAATGTAAAATTCCAGGATTAGAGCATTTAAATGCTAATGATAAAAAATGTGCGCAAGTTCCAGGTGAGCTTCCACAAACTGGTCCAGCTGAAGCTGCCGCAATGGTTATTGCTGTTATGGCACTCACTAGTGGAATAGCATATTACATGCGAAGTCGTCAAGAATTGAAGACTGCAACTGAGTCAGCAGGAGAAATTAAAAGCAAGATTACTTCAAAAATTGAACAGATAAAATCTAAGTTCTTGAAGAAATAGCTATTCGTAAAAATTAAATGAAACCTCATAATTGTGGGGTTTCATTTAATTTTGGGGTAATATTTTTATGTCGCACAATTCTGAGGATATATAATAAAACAGCCCGAGAGTGAGTGAGATGGGCTGTTTTGAAGTGGCTGGCCGCCTTTTTATTATTTGGTTGTGATTGAAGCAATTTCAATCTTTGTATATTTTTGACGATGTCCGTTTTCTTTGTGAACACGCTTTTTAGCTTTGTAGCGGATCACACGGATTTTTTCTCCCTTAACAAGTTCGTCAACAACTTTAGCGGAAACTTTCACGCCTTTCACAACAGGAGTTCCAACTTCCACTTTGTCGCCATCAATTAGCATCAAAGCGTCGAGTTTGAGCTCTTTTGTTCCTTGCGGGAGGAGGTCCACCAGAAGGGTCTCTTTTTCGCTGACGATAAATTGTTTACCGCCAACTTTTACGACTGCTTTTTTCATAAAATCCTCATTAAAGTTAATATCCTAATTATTCTAACATATAGAACCATAAAATTCAAGTCGGTTTAAAATTTATTGTCGCTTATGTTATTTTGTGGTATAATGCTCATATATGAAGGTGATTTCGATAACTAATCAAAAGGGCGGTGTTGGCAAAACCACCAGTGCGATTAATATAGCTTATTTTTTAGCAAAAATGGGATTCCGAACTTTATTGATCGATTTTGATCCGCAGGGTAACGCAACTAGCGGTTTAGGTATTGATAAAAATCAGCTCGAGACCACAATGTCGGATGTAATTTCTGGCGAAAAAATGCTAAAAGATGCAATTGTTGACACTGGCTTTGCTGGGTTAAAGCTTGCTCCAAGCACACCAATTTTAGCAAATACTGAAGTTGAGCTGGCTAACGCAAACGGCCGGTTTACTCGACTGAAAAATGCTATAGAAATTGTACGCAATGATTTTGATTATGTTATTTTGGATTCGCCACCAAGCCTAAGTTTATTAACGGTTAACGGATTCATTGCGAGTGATTATTTAGTTTTGCCCGTCCAAGCAGAATTTTATGCCATGGAAGGACTTGGCCAGTTATTAGAAAGTATGAAATTGGTACGTAAAGGTATGAATCCAAATCTTGAACTATTAGGTGTGCTGCCAACAATGGTTGATTCACGCACGACTTTGAGTGGTCAAGTTTACGAAGAAATTAAAAAATTCTTTCCGGGTAAGGTTTTTTCGACCCCAATTCCACGCAATATTCGCCTTGCTGAAGCGCCAAGTCATGGCGTGCCAGTAGGAATTTACGATCGATTTAGTAAAGGAGCTCGTGCTTATAAAGCTGTAGCTAAAGAAATTATTGAGCGAACACAGGAGAAGAGTAATGGCTAGGAAAGGTTTAGGAAGGGGGTTTTCGTCATTAATCCCGACAGAAATGATTATCGATGATCAGTTTGATCCAACTTTGGGCGTTGATTCAGAGATTAGTAAACTACAGGAGATATCCCTTGATCGAATTACGCCAGATCCAGATCAGCCGCGTAGACATTTTGACGAAGAGTTACTTCAAAAATTAGCTGATTCGATTAAAATCCATGGTGTTTTACAGCCAATTGTTTTAATAAAGAAAGATGACTCTGATAAGTTTGTAATTGTGGCCGGGGAGCGTCGTTTTAGGGCGTCTAAGCTAGCGGGACTAAAGAAAATTCCTGCTATTGTGCGTGAACTATCTGACCAGAATCGGCTTGAACTAAGTTTGATTGAGAATATTCAACGATCAGACTTGAACGTTCTTGAAACGGCGACAGCCTACCTAAAACTTCGGGAACAATTTAATATGACAGCTAAACAAATTGGTGAACGGGTTGGCGGGCGTAGCGAGAGTGCTGTTTTGAACACTTTAAGATTGCTTAATTTACCGGATGAGGTTAAAAAATATGTTTACTCTGGTGAGCTAAAAGAAGGTCAGGTCCGACCACTTCTTAAAGTTGATAAAGAAACCGTTTTGAAAATTTTACCAAAAATTATAGAGGAAGGCTGGAGTGCGCGCAAGTTGGAACAATTTCTTGTTCAATATAAAAAGCAGCTACAGGAGCAAAAGGAAAAACCAGCTAAAAACTTGAAAAGCTTAACTAAGATGCCTTTTGAGCAAAACGCTAGAAGGATTGCTACTAGACTAAAAACAGATGTGAATATCAAAACTTCGGCTCGAGGTAACGGAAGAATTACTATTAAGTTTAAGGATGAAGAAGAGCTAAAGCGGATAGAAAAAATACTCTCGGACTAGATTCATTCGAGAGTATTTTTTAAGTATCAAGTTATGTATCTTTATAGATTATTAATTTTAATTTTGTGGATATTCAAAAGTTCGAATTTTATCTATGGGAAAAATACGAAAAGCAACCGGACCAACTATATCATAAAGAGGTACCGTCCCTAAACCGCTACGAGAGTCATAAGAATTATTACCTTCGCGATTGTCGCCCATGACAAAGATTTCATTTTCTGGCACTATCCACTCGCCTGGATGGCTTGTATATTTTTTTGGTTCATTCTTGAAATTGGAGTCTGGATTAAATCCATTTTTGTGTCCAGAATTAAAGACGGTAACATCGCCATTGTTGTTAACTTTTACTTTTTCTCCAGCGAAGGCGATTACGCGTTTAATTATATATTGGTCTTTCATACCGGGCTGATATTGTGGATTTTTGAATACTATAATTTCGCCACGTTTCGGTGTATAGTTTGAATTTTTTAAATTGGCCCAAGTTATAGGTAACCTATTGATTATAACTTTGTCGCCATCATGAAAGGTATTTTCCATACTTCCACCAACAATCGTAAAGCTTTGGAAGATAAATGAATTAATTAATATTGTGCCTATAGTAACCGAAATAATAAAAAAGAAAATCCCCAAAATATCAGTAAGTGTTTTGTGTCTTTGCCAAAAATTACTCTTCATTACATAATTTTAGCATGAATAAATTATTTTTACAATTATGGTTATTTTTGGCTGCTCGTGGTATAATGTAGAAAGTATGGATTTTATTAGTGTTTCAAAAAAGCATTCACTTGCTAGTTCGATTGCTCATATTTTTTTAAATATTATTCTCGTTGCAGCCTGTTGGCTATCTATTTTCGTGACCAAAATGCCTTTTTTAGCGATAATTTTGGTTGTTATTTCTAAATGGAGAACTTTTGCTGTGCGACCATTATATTGGGCTGCAAATTTTAAATCGAATTTAGTTGATTTAATCTTTAGCCTTGGGATTGTGGTTTTGATGTTCTCAAGTATAGATTTCTGGCTATCTCAGACTGTTCTAATAATTGTCTATCTCGGGTGGTTGTTGTGGCTTAAGCCTCAGAATAGTGAAAACTTAGTGAAAGCACAAGCGTTACTTTCGATTTTTGTTGGTCTTACTGCCATTTTATCCGTTGCTTATTCGTGGCCTGTTGAGATAGTGGTAATTTCAGCATTTATTATTGGGTATGCTAGTTTTAGGCATGTTCTTTCAAGTGATGAAAATAACAATATTGAACTACTCAGTTTGTTTTGGGGGATGATTTTTGCAGAATTTATATGGGTTTTAAGTTTTTTACTTGTTGGTTATACCGTTAAAGTTGACAATATTTTCATCTTTACAATTCCTCAGGCTTCTATAATTGCGACAGTGATAAGCTTTTTAACTTTTGAAGCACTTTCAATTTCACGAAATAATAATAAAACAGCTCGGGATTTAATAGCACCAACATTATTTACAGTATCTATATGTTTACTGCTTATTCTACTTTTCTCAACAATTCCGCAAAGTTGAAATAATTAAGCTTATATTAAGGAAGGATTGATAAAATAAATATTATGGATAAAGAGGGAAAAATAAGTAATCAGAAAATTATAAAAGTAGACAAAGTTAAAAGGGGTCCTAACTCAGCTATTATTGCTGTCGCGATTGTTGGGTCGATAGCAGTTCTTTCGGGTGGTGGAATTATGATATCTCATCTAATTAAAAAACAACCTTCATCCTCGAATAGTGTATCTTCGGCTGAAGACGGTAATTCATCATCGTCTTCATCTATAGGCTCATCTACTGTTGAGGCTGTGGCATCTAAGCTTTCATCAAGCGTGGTTTCGATTGTCGGTACTGCACAGAGCCGGTCTAGCTTCTTTTATGGTAAAGATGAATCTACTTCTACTGCCGGAACTGGAGTGATAGTTACTCATGATGGATATATTCTTACGAATAAGCACGTAATTGAAGATGCTACAAATATTCAGGTTATTCTTTCTGATGGAACAGTTTATAAAAACGTTGAAGTTGCTGCAAAAGATCCTTTAAATGATTTAGCTTATCTAAAAATTAAAGGTGTCTCTGATCTTAAACCGGCCGAATTAGGGGATTCTAAAACATTAAAGATTGGTCAAGGTGTGGTTGCGATAGGGAACGCTCTTGGACAATATCAGGGTACAGTTACAAGTGGAATTATTTCTGGCGTAAATAGGACTGTAACAGCCTCTTCTGGGCGAAGCTCAAGTCGGACTGAGACTTTAAGCGATATGATTCAGACCGATGCTGCAATCAACTCAGGTAATTCTGGTGGTCCACTAGTTAATGCAAAAGGACAGGTGATTGGTATTAATACTGCTGTTGCGAGTGATGCTAATGGAATTGGTTTCGCTATTCCGATTTCAGCTGCTAAGGGTATGTTGAAATCACTAACATCAAGTGGAAAAGCTTCTAGGTCTGTATTAGGTATAAAATACATATCAATAAATCCAGCTCTTGCGAAGGAGAATAATCTACCTGAAAAATACGGAGCATGGATTCATGATAGAAAAAGTGGACAATCTGTTCAATCTGGTGGGGCTGCGGATAAAGCGGGTGTTAAAGATGGAGATATTATCACTGCTGTCAATGGAGTGAAAATTGGCTCAGCTGGATCTGTATCAAGCTTAATTTCCGAATACTCCCCCGGCGAAACAGTGAAACTTACGATCAATAGGAATGGTCGTATATTAGATATTAACGCTTCTTTAGATAAGTACTCTACATTCAATTTGAAATAAATCGCTTTTTGTAAGTTTAAGCTTGTGATATAATAAAGGAAAGAGAGGATAATATGGATATTAATGATTATAAAGAAAAAATGAATCACGCGCTTGAACACTATAAAGGTGAACTCAAGAAAGTTCGAACTGGACGAGCGCATCCTTCGATGCTTGATGGTATAATGATTGAAGTTTACGGTACAAAAATGCCGCTCAATCAGGTTTCTAATATGACTGCTCCAGAGGCTTCGATGATTTTAATTACTCCTTTTGACGCTAATAATATTTCAGCTATCTCTGCTGCGATCCGCGCCGATCAGGGTCTTGGTTTTAATCCGAGTGATGATGGCCGAGTGGTACGCGTTCCAGTTCCGCCTTTGACTGAAGAACGGCGCAAACAAATCGTAAAACAAACGTCCGAAAAAGTGGAAGATGCTAAAATTGCACTTCGCAATATTCGTCAAGACGCACTCAAGGTGGCTAAAAGGTTGAAAGATGATAAATCTATTACCGAGGATGATTTTCGTGGGATTGAAAAAGATATTGATACCGAGATAAAGAATTTTGGTGCAAAAATTGACGAACTTTTTAAAGCTAAAGAAAAAGAAATTCTAACGATTTAATTTTTATCAGCCCAGAGTTTTATTTGGGCTGATTTTATTTTTATAAAGTAGAGGAGGGTATCTTTAAGAATGGACTTAATTTTCGGGATTATAATCGGTTTGGTTGTTTTAACTATTTTAGTCGGATTACATGAGCTTGGTCATGCTATGGCGGCTAAAAAAAATGGCGTCAAACTAAAAGAATATGGATTAGGATTTCCGCCTAATATTCTTAAATTTAATACTAAAACAGATAGAATTTTACCAAAAGGCACTCCGGTTGCGATTAATTGGATTCCACTTGGTGGTTATGTGAAGTTACAGGGTGAAAATGATTCTGACTCTGGAGAAGGTGACTATGGCGCTGCTAGTTTTTGGGGGAAGACGCAAATTCTCTTTGCTGGTGTAGTAATGAACTGGCTAGTTGCTATAATTTTATTTACTTTTTTGGCCTTATTTGGTCTCCCTAAAATGCTTCCGAATCAATTTTATATTTCTAGCGACGCTCGAATAACTGGTGGTGAGATTATTGCGGTTCAGGTAGTAGATAACCTACCAGCAGCAAAAGCTGGTATTCGTCGTGGTGATCAAATTTTAAAAATTAATGGGGAAAAAATTAAAAATTCGGAGCAGATTTCCAATATTACGAAAAATAATGCCGGAAAGAATATAGATATTGAAATTATTCGTGACGGAAAATCATATATCAAATCAGTAAAAGTTCGCTCGAATAATGATGACAAAAAAGGATATCTTGGATTAGGGAGCGATTCTAACTCGCAGAAAATTCATTCTACATGGAGTGCGCCAATTGTTGGGTTGGGTGTGACGGCTCAACTTTCGGTGGAAACTTTTCGCAGTCTAGGTGAGTTAATATCGAACACTGTAACTGGTTTTGTGCAAAAAATTAGTTCAAACCCTAAAACTCAACAAATTGCTAATGAAAAATTGGAAAAAGCTGGAAAATCTGTTGCAGGTCCTCTTTCAATTTTGGGTATTCTTTTTCCGACAGCTACGCAAGCTGGGTTTGAAACGATTCTACTACTTTCTGCTTTAATTTCGCTTAGCCTTGCATGTATGAATGTGCTACCGATCCCTGTACTAGATGGTGGTCGTTGGCTTTTGACATTTATTTATCGTAAAATTCTTCGAAAACCTCTCACTAAAGAACGGGAAGAGCAAATATTGACGTATGGGGTTTATGCTATGTTAATTTTGACGGTTTTAGTTATTATTCTTGATATTGGAAGGTTTTTATAGTGCAAAAAGTTTTTTCGGATGTCTATTCTAAAGATTGGGGAAAGGTTATTTTTTGGCTAATTTTTCCTTTAGTGGCATTTTTTGGTTCGCAAGCTATTATTGCTGTCATTATAAGAGCTGTAGTATTTTTGTCAGTGGGTGGCAATAATGAACTAGTGGCGCAGATTATGCAGAATAATACGACTACTGGATTTTATATTGTGGTAAGTTTTTTAGTAACTTCAATAATTGCTTATTTTGTACCTCAAAAGCTTTTGTCTAAAAAATTCACGCCAGATGATTTGGGGGCGCAGAAGGATCTGACTTGGTCTGATGTCGCACTTGGTGCTTTGGGGCTACTTATTACACTTCTTATAGCTGGTGTTTTACTTAGTCTAACTAATATTCGTCCTGGGGAGCAAAAAATTGGTTTTTCAGGGATACACGGGCCTTTTCAATATATTCTAGCGTTCTTGAGCCTTGTAATTATTCCGGCGATCGTGGAGGAATTTATCTTCCGAGGGATTGCTTATGGTGAGCTTCACAAAATAAATCCTTGGTTGGCGATGTTTATAGTAAGTTTAACTTTTGGTGTTGCTCATTTAGAGCTTAGTCTTGGGGTTACTACTTTTGTGATGAGCTTTGTAGCTTGTTTTATTCGTGAGAAGATAACTGATACGATTTGGGCTGGCATAATTCTTCATTTCTTAAAGAATGCATTAGCTTTTGTCGTTCTGTTTGTTTTGCCTACTTTAACGCTTATGTAGCTTGACTTCAATATTGCTATTTGCTATAATTTTATGAATATGAAACAAGTTTTTAATATCACAAAAATTGGGAAACAGGAGCTTGAAGCTGAACTAAAACAGCTTATTTCAGAGCGAAAAGCAATCGCCGAAGAAGTTGCTACAGCGCGAGATTTTGGTGATTTGCGTGAAAATTCCGAATATGATGCAGCCCGTAAAAAACAGGGCTTGGCAGAGAGTCGAATTTTAGAAATTGAGAATATTCTACAGAATGCAGAAATAATTGGCGGCGGAGCTAAAGGAGAGGTCTCTCTTGGTAGCCAAGTTAGCCTGAAGAATCTTTCGGATAATAAAATTGTTCACTATACAGTTGTTGGTAAAGTTGAAGCAAACCCCCTTGAGGGTAAAATTAGTAATGAATCGCCAATTGGTCAGCAACTTATGGGTAAAAAGCTCGGTGAAATTGTTGAAATTACGACTCCAAAAGCCGCAATTCAATACGAAATTACAGAAATTAAATAAATATAAAAGCTCAGCTGATCAAATGCTGAGCTTTTATGATGTAAAGGAATGAAATGAGAGTAACTAATTTATTTACTAAAACTTCAAAAACTAGTCCATCGGACGAAGTTTCAAAAAATGCACAACTTTTGATTCGGGCTGGGTTTATTCATAAAGAAATGGCGGGTGTTTACGATTTTTTGCCGCTCGGAAAGATTGTACTGGACAAGATCGTTCAAATTATTCGCAAAGAAATGAACGCTGTAGGCGGTAATGAAATTAGCTTAACGGCGCTTCAGAACCCTGAAACTTGGCAGGCTAGCGGTCGCTGGAGTGATGAGGTAATGGACGTTTGGTTTAAGACTAAACTTTCGAACGGTCGTGAGTTTGGGCTTGCACCAACTCATGAGGAGCCAATCACAAAAATGATGAAAAATTTCATCAATAGCTATAAAGATCTGCCGGTTTATCCATATCAATTTCAAACTAAATTTCGAGCGGAGCTTCGTAGTAAAAGTGGCTTGATGCGTGGGCGTGAATTTTTGATGAAGGACTTATATAGTTTTTCTGAAAACCGTGAACAGCACGATGAATTTTACGAAAAAATTTCGCAAGCTTATGTGCGAGTTTTTACACGGCTTGGTTTAGGTGATTTTACGTATAAAACTTTTGCGAGTGGTGGAAGTTTTTCGAAATTTAGTCATGAGTTTCAAACAGTTAGTTCTGTAGGTGAAGACACGATTTATATTTCGGATGAAAAGAAAATTGCTATTAATGAAGAAGTCTTGACTGATGAAGTTTTGACTGAGCTTGGCTTAAAACGAGAAGATTTGCGAGAAGAGAAAGCGGTAGAAGTTGGTAATATTTTTACACTTGGATATAAATTCTCTGAAGCTTTGGGGTTAAAGTTTATAGATCGAGATGGTGTCGAAAAGCCTGTTTTTATGGGTAGTTACGGCATTGGTCCGAGCCGAGTGATGGGTATGATTGCTGAACATTTTTCTGATGATAAAGGTCTTGTTTGGCCAGAAAATGTTGCACCAGCTAAAGTTTATCTCGTTCAGATTGGTGATCGATCAAAACAACTCGCAGAAGAAATTTATAAAGAACTCCAAGCGAAGGGTATTGAAGTTTTGTTTGACGATCGAGAAGTGCGACCAGGTCAAAAATTTGCAGATGCTGAGCTGATGGGCATTCCTTATCGGGTGACAGTCTCTGATCGTTTAATGGAGAGTGATAGCTTTGAGCTAGTTGAGCGCGTAAGTGGCGAACTAAAAATATTGAATCGAGATGAGCTTTTAGAGAAACTTGCTTAAAAGAAAATTCAAAAACTCCGGTGGCGCGGAGTTTTTTAATAATTGAAAAAGCCCCGCGAATTTGCGGAGCCGAGTTGAGGGATCTTATCTTTCTGGTGCGCTATCCCAATGTGGGACAAAATTTTCTATGTCCGGTTCTTCTCCTTTTGGATGCACGATTTTCCAAATTTGTGTACCGTTTTCTATGAATGGAGCAATTATTGCCATATTGATACCTCCTTTTTAAGTCCAAGGTCGGACTAATGTTGTAATTATATAACAATATTTTTATTAAGTCAATAGAAAAATATTTTTTTATTGACTTAATAGCGAAAATCTTTTGTATATTTCATATAAAGGTTCCGTTGGAGATACTCTTGAGAGTTCATCATCCGAATATTCATTACTTTTATTTGATCCCAGCTCTTTTAAATTGTTCGCTGGCAATCGAAAACCTTTGGGTGAAAAAGTTACTATTTTTTCTAATAGTACCTTTTTGCCTATAATTTTCACTACTTCTCCTACCGCTATGCAGCTACAGCCTTTTTTATCTGTAGCTCCGATTATTTGAACTGCATCACCAATCTCTAGCTTCATAGGTTCTCCTGATTTAAAGTCTCTCGACTATAGGATTTTTATATATTAACATATTTTTCTATAAAATGCAAATAAGATAGTAAAAAACTTATTTCTATGCTAAAATATACCTAACTATGGCTACTATGAAAGAACTGCGCGATGAGCGCCTACGAAAACTAGAAGAAATCAAAAATCTTGGATTGGATCCATATCCAGCCAAGACTGAGCGTACGGTTATGACCGCGGAAATTATAAATCATTTTGACGAAATGGAAGGTAAAACCGTATCTGTTGCTGGACGAATTGCTGGTATCCGAAAGTTTGGAAAACTAGCATTTATTGTTTTGCGCGATTTTTCGGGTAAAATTCAGCTTTTTATTACTGCGAAAGATTTGGCGGAAACTAGCGCAAAGGATAATTTTATCGGAATCAAAGACCTTAATTTGCTTGACACGGGTGATTTTATTCAGGCAAATGGAGAAGTGATTAAAAGTAAAACTGGTGAAATTTCAGTGGCGACTCGAGAATTGCGACTTCTTACTAAATCTCTTCGCCCGATGCCATCGCAACAAGATGGCTTCACTAATAAAGAAGAGCGCTTCCGCCGTCGCTATGTTGATATGAATGTCAATCTAGAAGTTCGCGACCGATTTGTTCGTCGCTCTAAATTTTGGCAAGCAACTCGTGATTTTTTGAATTCGCATGGATTTTTTGAGATCAATATTCCGGTTCTTGAACACACTACAGGTGGAGCTGATGCAAATCCATTTGTGACACATATGGATGCGCTTGATGATGCGCAGTTTTATCTCCGGATTAGCCATGAATTGCCATTGAAGCGTTTGCTTGGAGCGGGATTTGAAAAGGTTTATGATCTTGGCCCACGTTTTCGCAACGAAAATTATTCCGACGAGCATTTGCCGGAACATATTGCGATGGAGTGGTATGCGGCTTATTGGGACTGGCGCGAAGGTATGGCATTCATGGAAGAGATGTATAAATATGTCCTCCAAGAAACTTTTGGCACTTTGAAATTTAAACTCGATCGTTTTGACGTTGATATGAGTGGAAAATGGGAAGTGTGGGACTATGCTGAAGTGATTAAAAAGCACTACGGTATTGATGTTTTCGATACGACAATTGAAGAAGTTGCCGCAAAATTGAAAGAAAATAATCTTGAAGTTGAAAAAACTGATTCGATTCCACGAGGTATTGATAAACTTTGGAAAAATATTCGCAAAGATGTCGCGGGTCCAGTTTGGCTAGTGAATACACCTAAATTTATTTCGCCACTATCAAAGAGCGATCCAAACAATCCGCAAGTTGTAGAGCGATTTCAACCTGTAATTGCTGGCTCGGAGCTTGGAAATGGTTTCTCAGAGCTTAATGATCCAATTGACCAGTTGAACCGTTTTGTTGAGCAGCAGCAAATGCGTGACGATGGCGACAATGAGGCGATGATGCTTGATATAGACTATATTGAGATGCTTGAATACGGTATGCCACCAGCTTGTGGATGGGGCTATAGCGAGCGTGTTTTCTGGATTTTTGAAGGAGTTACCGCACGTGAGGGTGTGCCATTCCCGCAATTGAAACATGAAATTTCTGAAATAACCAAAGAAATTTATCCTGAACTTAATTTAGGATAGATAAAAACATAAGCTTGATTTTTTCGCTATAAAAGTGTAAAATACTTCTATGAAGATTATAGCTTTTGGTGTGAGAAAAGATGAACTTCCATATTTTGAGAAATATGCTGATGAGTTTAGTATTGAGTATGCTACAACTACAAAAGAACTAACTCCTGAAACCGTCCATTTAGCACAAGGTTATGATGCGGTTTCGGATTATACTTCTAGCGAAGCTTTAAATGATGTTTGGGCTGAGCTTAAAAAAATGGGTATTAATTTTTTCAGTGTTCGAACGGCAGGATTTGATGGAATTGATCTTGAAAAAGCTAAGTCTCACGGAATTAAGATCGCTAACGTTCCGCAATATTCGCCTAGCGCAATTGCTGAGTTTGCTGTGGCTTTAGCGCTTGCTACGGTGCGGCGACTGCCATTAGCTCTAAGTCGAGCAGCTGTTCAGGATTTTTCAGTCGAGAATCTAATGGGTCGCGAGTTAAATTCTATGACAATTGGAATTATTGGTACTGGTCATATTGGATTAACCACCGCTAAAGTTTTTAATGCTTTTGGCGCGAAAGTAATTGGCTATGATATTACTCAAAATCCAGCAGTAGAGAATATTCTAGAATACAAATCTTTGGATGAGGTTTTTGCGGAAGCTGATATTATTTCGCTTCATATTCCGCTAACAGATGATAACTATCATATTATTAATGCTGATTCTATTGCTGAAATGAAGGATGGTGTGGTGATTATTAACACAGCTCGTGGAGCGCATATTGATGCGGAAGCATTACGAGATGCGTTGATTTCAGGCAAAGTTTCAGCGGCAGGACTTGATGTTTACGAATTTGAACGAAAACTACTCAAAAAAGATTTGAGCGGAGAAGTGATTCAGGATTCTATTTTTCGAGATTTATCAAGTCTACCAAATGTTGTAATGACTCCTCATATCGCATTCAATACTGACACCGCTGTTAAAAATATGGTTAAGATGTCGACCGAAAACCTGATTTCGTTTAAGAATGCTGGTGTTAGTGATAACGAATTAACCAGGTAGCTCACACTACATAACTAGCTTACATTCTTGTAGGCTAGTTTTTTATTTTGAAAAATGTTAAAATCATAACATGAAAAAGCTTATTTTTATTTTAGTGATTACATTTTTGTCTTTTGGCGGAATTTTGCATCAAGAGGCTTTTGCTGATGTAAATGATTTTGTGGTTAAAAAATTTGAAGCAGATTATTATCTAAGTAAAGATTCGGAGAATCGATCAATACTTAAAGTCGTAGAAGAAATTACGGTTGAATTTCCGGATTTTGACCAAAACCACGGTATTGAGCGCGCTTTACCGAAAAAATATCAGGGTCACGATTCATTTCTGGGCGGTCTGAAAGTTCTTCGGAATGGAGAACAAGAGGGTGTTTCGTCTAGTGATGAGAACGGTAATATAGTTTTTAGAATTGGCAAGGCAGATAAGTATGTTCGTGGTGAACAGAAATATCGGCTAGAATATTCATACCGTGATGTAATTCGTGATGATTTAAAAACTGAAAATTCAAATGTAAAGGAACAGTTTTTTGTCTGGAATACTAACGGAACTCAGTGGAGGCAGAATTTTCACAATTTAATTGCACGAGTTCATATACCTAAGGAGCTATCTTCTGAATATACTGGACTGTCTTGTTATTTTGGTGAAGAAGGGAGTAAAGAAAAATGCCCTACTTCCGAAAAATCTGAAGAATCTGATAGATCAATAACTTTAACATTTGGCGCTTCTAGTCTTTCCGTGGGGCAAAATGTAACTTTTTCGATTGCGCTAAAACCTGATACTTTTGTTGGTTATCAAGAGCCTTTTTGGGTGAAGTGTGTTGGCTTTTTGTTATGGATTATTTCGGCTATAGAGGTTGCTATAACTGTTTACCTGATTCATCTTTCACTAACTAGATTTCGCTCTGCAAAAACTGGCGATCCTATCGTTCCGCAATATTTACCACCAAATGATATTTCATTATTTGAAAGTGCAGTTTTGACTAAAGCTAGCTCTAAAGTTATTGCAGCAATGATTATTAAAATGGCGATTAATGGTAATATTAAAATTATTGAGCGAGATAGTAGGGGTATTTTTTCTAGAGGTAAAGAATATATTTTACGGAAAATTAATAATAACGGCCTGATTGGCAATGAGTCTATTACTTTCAATAAGATATTTAAAGGTAACAAGACTGAAGTTAAAATAAGCTCGTTGCGTACAGATTTCTTCAATGATTTCCCCTATTATGCTGAAAAAGTTATGAAAGATGATAAATTTTATTCGTCGATATCGCGAACGGATGTAGGTATTATTTTGCTATTGTCCATGCTGGTTCTATTAGGAGTCTTGTATACCACTGGAGCCTTTGAAGGGATGATGGACAGATATATTGGTAGTTTAGCGATTTTAGCTATTTTAAGTATTGTGAATACTGTTTATTCGATGATTTTGATTAGCTTGCATCCGTTGAATATGTCTGGCGCTAAATATAAAGACTATCTTGATGGTCTTAAACTTTATATGAAACTCGCAGAAGCTGATCGTATAAAAATCCTTCAGAGTGTGAAGGGAGCTGAACGTTTAGAAGAAATAGGTGAGTCGCGAGTGAAACTCTATGAAAGACTTTTGCCTTATGCTGTTTTATTTGGTATTGAAAAATCTTGGCTGCATGTTTTGTCGATCGAATATGGCAATACGGCACCAGGCTGGTATGATGGTACTACAGCGTTTAATGCGGCAGTATTCGCTCAGTCTATCAGCTCGATTTCTAGTTCTGTAAATAGCTATACTGATACTTCTAGCTCTAGTAGCGGCGGCGGTGGAGAATTCTCTGGCGGTGGCGGTGGGGGAGGAGGCGGTGGAGGTTGGTAAAATTCTCCGCTTAAATCACTGTCATAACAAATAGGTGCTTAATAAATTTACTATGAAGCACCTATTTTATTAGAATGAAATTTAAAACCGCCTCATAGAAGCGGTTTTAAATAAATAATTTCTGGTGGGTGATTAGGGACTCGAACCCCAGACCCTCTCGGTGTAAACGAGATGCTCTAGCCAACTGAGCTAATCACCCGAACATTTATAATTTTATCAATTATGACGCATAAAGTCAAGGATTTTTTATGCTAAAATTATTTTTATAAAAATCATTAGCATAATATTGAACTTTAACGTAAAGTATGATTAAATATAAGCATTATGAATAGTTTTTGGGCTGGGTTGAGATATAGAAAAGTTTTGTTTTTGGTTTTTTTGTCTGTTTTTAATTTAAATATTTTTTTTGTATCTGGTGATTATTATGCTTATGCTGTAGTTAAAGACTATGTATATACCGAGGAAGATTGTAAACAAGCTGGTTTGGAATTTGACAAGGAAGGTATAGGAACTAGACCTGGCATTGGATGTGTCTTTTATTCTACTAGCGGAGTGATTATTAATCGAAAGAAGCAGATTGATGCTACTGTTATTGGACAGAGTAGTAATTTATATAGCAAAATGGACGCCTATACAACTAATGACTCCGGTAAGGAGCCAATATCTTGTTTGAGTGGGTATAAAAAAGGTAGATATGATTTTGGTAATGCAAAAGATGTTCCTGCATGTATTAAAGATAAAAGTTTTAGGGGTACTCCAGGATTGCCTTCTGGGGTTAACGATGCTGATATCTATGACGAGAAGAGCTGTAAAGATGACGGGGGTAGTTGGTTTTATACTAATAATAATCATCACAGTGGCTCAATGTGTGGTTTTGGCAAAAAACTGAGAGATGATGGTTTCACAGAGGAGTGGAATTATGCAATGGTTAAAAAACAAAGACCAGATGAATTCTTTGCTAGTTCTGAAAGATGTCCTAATGGATATACTAAATTTGTGAAAACTGAAGGTGGTAACCAGAGGAATGCATGTAAAAAGTCATCAAATGGGACTAACCTGGATTGCACCAAGCATGAAAATAAGGAAAAAAAAGAATGTAAAGATGCTGAGAAGGATTTTGGCTCTGGGGATGATAGCGGTAGTTCCGAAGACAAATCCTCCTGTAAAATAGATGGCGTGGGTTGGATTGTTTGTCCTGGTGCAAACTTTTTGTCTAAAGTAGTGATGGATTCGTATAAATTTATTGCAGATAATATGTTGCAGGTTAGGTCCAATGAGCTTTTCACTAACAGCAGTCAAGATAAAAGTAGTGGCAAAAGCCTTATGGAAGTATGGGGCAATTTTCGCGATATAGCCAACGTTTTGTTTGTGATTCTATTTACGATTGTTATAATTTCTCAAATTACTAGCCTTGGTATTTCTAATTACGGTATTAAAAAGATGCTCCCACGTCTTTTAATCTTTGCTATCTTAATTAATATATCTTATTATATTTCTGTTATTGCAGTAGATGCATCTAATATATTAGGTAGAAGCATATATAACACCATAATAGGAAGTGTAGAATGGTCTGGGGCATCTACTAGTGGAGCTCATAGTTTGGGCCAAATTGTTGCGAGCGGCTTAGCGCTTGGTACTGGTGCAGTGTTTTTTGGTGGAACTATGTTTTTGGCTCTTATGTCTGCCCTGATTGGAATGGTTGTGATGATAATTACTTTAATGATTCGCCAGGCTGCAGTTATTATTTTGGTTGTATTGTCACCGATTGCTTTTGCCTCTGCTATTTTACCTAATACCGAAGGAATTTTTAACAAATGGAAAAGTATATTTAAATCTATGCTAGTCATTTATCCTATGGCATCTATTGTAGTCTCTCTAACTGTGCTAGCTTCCAATACCTTAGCGACTACAGCTAGCGGTCCTTTTAGCTTTCTTATTGAGGGGCTTTATCTGACATTACCGTTTGTGGGGATGGCTGGAGTAGTTGCTCTAATTAGAGGTGCTTTAGCTGCTCTAGATAAGCTAACCAATGCTAATATTACAGGCAAACTCAGCTCTCTTGCTGGCGGTGCAAATAAATTTATGGGTAATACTTCCGTGGCGAAGCACGCTACTAACTGGAGTAGGGGTAATGTAGATGCTCTTACTGGAAGGGATAAAGATCCTAAGACTGGGCTCGGTCAAAAATTAGGCAGGCTTGGGCGAGGAACAAGGATAGCTTCAATTGCTGGTAGATTGCGTAATTCGCGTCTTGGCGCTGATAGTAATGCTCAGATTATCGAAGAAAACCAGAAATGGGATGATGAAGATCGCAGAATTGCTATGCTAGAACAAATGGAAGCAAGTGGAACTATTACAGATTCTCAGCTCCGTTCGTTAAATGGTTTGCGAGCTATTAAGCAAAAGCGTGAAGATGACCAAATCTCTGCGCAATCTGTCGCTATGGCAAGGAGCTGGGCTACTTTGAATGGTGATGCGGCTAAAGATGCAGCTATAGAAAACTCTCTTGTTGGGGCTATGCAGTCTGGGGATTTTTCTAAGTTCAGGGTTGCGTATGGGGCTGCAAAAAATTCCGGAAAAAAGGAGAGCGATATTGCCAATATAATGTCTTCCGCTATTAAATCATCGGGTGTATCGCAGGAGTTTGCGCAGAAGTTTACGGATAGATATGCAGGCGATATGAAGGCTGTATCTCCTTCGCTCATGGGCGCCATGACTGTTGCTCGAAATACTCAAGGCGGTATTACTACTCAAAAGCTTTCAAATGGTTTAACTATGGCCGAAAGTGTTATGGGCCAAGCTATGTCTGATCCTGGGGTGTATGCAAACATGACTGCGAAAAGCTTAACTGCGCTTCGTCCTGGCGAAACTACTAACTATTTGAATGCTATAGATAATATGAGCCAAGATCAGCTATCTAGTGCCATAAGTATGGCTAATAATGCACTCACTAACCCAGAGACTCGCGATGATATGACGGCTGATCAGGAAAAATTCTTGAATCAAATTGTTAAAAAAGCTAACTCTAAGATTGTAGCTAATCCCAATTCTAACACTAGCTCCAGTCCAAAAGCTACCCCTCCTTCAAATCCAGTTCCGAACAATAATAGAGTTGAACTAGAAAAGTTCAACATAACTACAAGGGGTAATTGGATTAATCCAAATTCTGACAAAAAACCCTAATAACCCTTAATGTTAAAACATATATTAAAAGCACCTCTTCAAGGAGGTTGCTTTTTGTGATATAATTTAATCATGCTAGATATAAAATTTATTCGTGAAAATTTGGCGCAAGTTAAAAAAGATACTGCAAATAAAGGCTATAAAACTGATGTTGATGCGGTTCTTGAACTTGATGATCAAAGAAAGAAGCTAACCTATAAGATTGATGAATTGCGCGCTCGTCGTAATCAAATTTCTGATTTGATGAAAAAAGATGGTGGTAAACCTTCTGAAGAAAACATAATTGAGGGTAAAAAAATCAAGACTGAACTTGCAGAGCTTGAAAGTGACTTTCGCGATATTGACGAGAAATTGAATGCTGGATTAAATGCTATTCCAAATATACTCCAACCAGATGTGCCGATTGGTGAAGAAGGCGAAGATGAAGTTGTAAAGGAATGGGCAGTTGAGTTAGCTGAACAAAAATTTGGTTCAGAGCGAGTTGGTGTAAAAGATCATCTTGATTTTGCAATGAATAAAAACTGGGTTGATTTTGAGCGTGGAGCGAAGGTTGCTGGTGCAAAGTTTTATTTCTTGAAAGGCGATTTAGCGCTTTTAGAGAATGCTATTTATCAGTTTGCGCTAAATAAATTGCTTTCTAAGAACTTTAATTTTATGACCGTTCCACATATGGTTAACGGTAAAGTTGCGATGGGTACAGGTTTTGCGCCACGCTCTAGCGAGCAAAGCGATGAATATTTTATCGAAAACGAAGATTTAAGCTTAATTGCAACTGCTGAAATGTCGCTAACTGGCTATCATGCGAATGAAATCCTTGAAGAATCGGATCTACCGTTGTTTTATGCTGGATATTCGCCATGCTACCGAAAAGAAGCGGGGACTTACGGTAAACATACGCGCGGGCTTTTCCGGGTTCATCAGTTTAATAAGCTTGAAATGTATGCATATACTTTACCAGAACAAAGTGCTGAAGCTCACGAAAAAATTTTGGCCGTTGAAGAAGAAATTTATCAAGATCTAGGAATCCCATATCGTGTAATCAATATTGCCAGTGGGGATTTGGGCGCGCCAGCTTCAAAGAAATACGATATTGAATATTGGAGCCCAGTTGATGGAAAATATCGTGAAATTACTAGCTGCTCGAACTGTACTGACTATCAGGCGCGAAACTTAAACATTCGTGTGCGTAGAACTAGTGGTGAGTTACAGGTAGTTCATACACTCAATGGTACAGCCGTTTCGCTTGCGCGTTGTTTGGTAGCAATACTCGAAAACTTCCAGAATGGAGATAATTTAATTATCCCAGAAGTTTTGCAACCATTTATGGGTGGCAGAAAAGAAATCTAAAATTACTAAAGCACTATATTTAGCGTATATGTATATTTTACAACACTATATATAGTGCTTTTTAATTTACTTATGTTATAATGTAAATATAGCCAAAATAGAAAGAGGGTGATACTATGGCTATAACAATTTATACAAGGAATGATTGCCGTCCATGCAAGGAGAGCAAGAAACGCTTTGCGGAGTTTGGTATTCCTTTCGAAGAAATTAATCTTGATGAGCATCCAGAACTTATTGGTTATGTTAAGGATGATCTTGGCTTTAGTTCTACCCCAGTTATCGTGACTGATGACGGGGTATGGTCTGGTTATCGGCTAGATAAGATTAAGGCAATTAAGCAATAGCTCGCTTATTGAGGCGGGCTCTTTTTATTGACAATCAAAAAGGTTTATGCTAATATTTGAGTAGTAATTAACAGAAAAGGAAAGACATGATTTCACAGATTGAAGTTACAGGAAATAAATACGAAGTTGATGAAAATACAAAAAAATATGCAATTAAGCATATCGGTAAACTAGACAAATATCTACCACGACACGCTAAAAAATCAGCATCAGCGCGCGTTTTGATTTCTCAAATTAACGGTACTCATGACAATAAATATGAAGTTGAAGTAATCGTTGATGTACCAGATAAAACTTTGGTGGCAAAAGATCAAAGCTCGAATGTTCTTGCTGCGATTGATATTGTTGAGGCAAAACTTGACGGGCAAATTCGTCGCTATAAAACTGAGAAAAATCCACGCCTTGGCAAAGCTGGTATTATGGCCAAGTTTAAGCGTTCATTTAAACGAGGATAATTTACTCCAGTAATCGCGTCAAAACGGCGCGATTTTATTTTTTGCTAAAAATATTGTATAATGGTGTAACTTTATTATTTTAGGGGGTGAAAAAAAATGGATAAAGAGAAACTTTTTGCGAAATACGGTAGGAGGTTTGCTATTATTGAGCCATCAAGTATAATTTTGTATGAGATCATTCCGGGCGATCTGTTAGAATATATAGTTGTTGAGATTATAGATGGTGAATTTGAAATTGAGCAGGATTACTTATATCTAGAAGAGGTCTGCTTGATGGATAATTGTGTCATATCTCTAAGCGACGATAGCGATGTTTCGGATCGACTCCGTATTTTATCTAGAAAATTAGAGGAGTGTAATGGTAAGTTTCTAGAAAATGATCTTACATATAATTTCGACTCGAGTCTAGATTCTATCGAAGTAGATTTTTATAAGATAGTTAATAAAATTTTTCCTAGATTCAGATTTTTGGAATTTTTTAGGAAAAAATAATAAAAGTTCCGATTTCGGGGCTTTTTTTTCATCTCTGTTTATGCTAAAATAAAAGGTAGATTTTATACTGTTTTAATGGAGAAGGAAATGTCTAAAAAAACTGCGAAAAAAAATGTGATGATAGAGGAAAGTAAAACTGAAAAAATTCTAACAAAGATTTTTGGTGATCCGCAAAAGCGAATTTTGGCGCGACTGCAAAAAAAAGTTGATGAGATTAATGCTTTAAGCGAAAAATATGCTAAAAAATCTGATGATGAATTAAAAGAAAGTTTTGCTAAATTCAGAAAAAAGCTTGATAAAAAAGGTGAAACACTTGATACAATTTTGCCAGATGTTTTTGCGTTGGTGCGAGAAGCTTCAACTCGTACGCTCGGAATGCGTCATTTTGATGTTCAGCTAATTGGTGGAATGGTTCTTCATGAAGGAAAAGTTGCCGAGATGAAAACTGGTGAAGGTAAAACCTTGGTGGCGACTTTACCAGTTTCTTTGAATGCGCTTGAAGGTAAGGGTGTTCATGTAGTGACAGTTAACGACTACTTAGCTCAGCGTGACGCTTCTTGGATGGGTGAGCTTTATGATTTTCTTGGCCTGTCGGTAGGTGTAATTGTGAATGAGGCGAGTTATATTTATGATCCTAAGTTTGATAACGAATCCCACGAAGACGAAAAAATGCGCCGCCTTCGACCTGCTACACGCAAAGAAGCTTATAATGCCGATATCACATATGGTACAAATAATGAATTTGGCTTTGATTATTTGCGTGATAATATGGTGAATGAAGTTGATTTATTGCGTCAGCGTGATCTTAACTTTGCTATCGTTGACGAAGTCGATTCAATTTTGATCGATGAAGCTCGAACGCCATTGATTATCTCGGCTCCAGCTGCGGAGAACCCAGAGGCATACATTCAGTTTGCTAAAATTGCCGCTCAACTAACAGATGAAGATTATGAAACGGACGAGAAGCGTCGCAGTGTTTCGTTGACTGATTCTGGAATTGACAAAGTTGAAAAACTTCTCAATATGAAAAATCTTTACACGCCAGAGCATTCTCGCGCAGTTTATCATATGGATCAAGCTTTACGGGCGCAAACTCTCTTTAAGCGCGATAAAGACTATGTGGTGACTAATGACGGAGAAGTAATTATCGTCGATGAACACACTGGCCGCTTAATGAATGGTCGTCGATACAACGAAGGCCTTCATCAAGCAATTGAGGCAAAAGAAAAAGTGCCAGTACTTCAAGAGTCAATGACACTTGCGACAATTTCATTCCAGAATTTCTTCCGCCTTTATAAAAAACTTTCAGGTATGACTGGAACCGCATTTACTGAAGCTGAAGAGTTTCAGCAGATTTACTCTTTGGAGGTTGTACAAATTCCTTCGAATAAACCAGTCATTCGTGATGATAAAGAAGATCTAATTTTTAAGACTGAAAAAGCTAAACTTAAAGCTGTCGCTGAAGAAATTAAAAAGCATCACAAGGCTGGTCGTCCAGTTTTGGTTGGCTCGGCTTCAATTGAAAAAAATGAACAAATCGCCAAATATCTCGATAAGGAAGGCATAAAGTACAATCTTCTAAATGCTAAAAATAACGAGCATGAAGCTGCGATTGTGGCTCGAGCCGGAGAGAAGGGTGCGATTACGCTTGCTACGAACATTGCTGGTCGTGGAACTGATATTAAGCTTGGTGAAGGCGTAAAAGAACTAGGTGGCTTAGTTGTAATTGGTTCAGAGCGTCACGAATCGCGTCGAATTGATAACCAGTTCCGTGGTCGTGGTGGCCGTCAAGGTGATCCAGGCGAGACGCAATTCTTTGTTTCAACCGAAGACGATCTAATGCGAATTTTCCAGGGTGAGCGAATTGCCATGCTCATGGATCGACTTGGTATGCCTGATGATCAACCAATTCAGCACAAATCTGTTTCCAAGACGCTTGAAAATGCTCAAAAACGAGTTGAGGGATTCAATTTTGACACGCGTAAAAATGTTGTTCAATACGACAATGTGATTAATCGTCATCGAAAAGTTGTTTATACGATGCGCCGAAAAATTCTTGAAGGCGAAGATATTACTCCGCAAATTAAAGCCTTGTTTGAGGATAAGGTTCGTGAACTAGTGGAGCTTCCTTCAAAGAATAATCCAGATTTTGTTGATAATTTCCTAGAATTCTTCCCGGTTGAACGTGATACGGTTGAAGCAATTGGCCGAATTAAAAATGATAAAAAACGTCTTTCACTAGCTAAACAGATCGCTGACGATATTTATGCCGAAAAAGAATTTGAGCTAGGTGAAGATACAATCCAAAAGATCGAGCGCGAAGTTTATATGCAGATTCTTGATACTTTATGGATGAATCACCTTGAAAATATGAATCATTTGCGCGAAGGAATCCACTGGCGAAGTGTCGGTCAGCGCGATCCGTTGGTAGAATACCGTTCTGAGAGTCAAAAATTATTTGATGGTCTTCAAAACACTTTGCGAGATGAGGCTGTCCGAATTATTACTCATATTCAGCAGAGCGATATTCTAGCTCGTAGCGAAGAAGATCACGAAACCGAATTAACACGTCTTGCGGAAAATTCTGTTGAATCTGGCGTGAATGAAGTATTATCTGGTGAAAAGAATCGAGATGATGATTTTAGCGCCAAGAAATCTTCGACTGTGTCCGAGAGGAATGCTCGTAAAAACAAGGCTCGCAAAACTAAAAAAGCTCAGCGCCAAAACAAGAAAAAGGGCCGAAAATAAATGCGGCATTTCGTTGAAGAAGTGCGCCTAAAAAATGGCGCACGCGGTCTTCTTATAAATGTTCCAGATGCAACTGTGATGAGTTTTCGGTTTCAGTTCCGAGCAGGCTCAAGGTATACTAAAAGTCATAAAATTTACGAAACTGCTCATATAATGGAGCATATGGCTTTTGGTGCTAATGCAAAATTTGCTAGCGAGCATGAATTTGAAGCTGATTTTACCAAAAATGGCGCCTATCATAACGCCTCAACATCTGATATGAATATGGTTTATATTGCTGATTGTGCTGATTTTGAATGGGAAAGAATTCTAGACCTTCAGCTTCTTTCGATCGCTACGCCAAAATTTAATGAAACTGAATTTCTAGCCGAAAAGGGCAATGTTCGCAATGAATTGACTGGATATCTAAATAATAACGCACGCCTTTTATGGCCAAAAATTCAGCAGGCTTTTGGTGAAAAAGTTCTAACTTATGAGCAGCGTCTTAAAACAATTGATAATATTTCGCTAGCTGACATCTGTGAACATCACACGCGGACTCACACTACCGACAACTTACGATTTGTTATTGCTGGAAAAATTGATGAATCGCGCCGTGGGAAAATTATTGCTAGCCTTGAGCAAATTTCTTTACCGCGAGGCGAAAGGTTTGACCTTATAACTGATCCACTCGAAACACCATATGAGCCAGTTTATATTGCGCGACCAGATCTAAAAAATATTAGTTTTGGTTTATCACTAGTTTTACCGCGTCAGCTGTCGGATGATGAAATGGACGCTATGGATGCGTTGAACCACATTATAACTGGCACGATGCATTCGCGTATTTTTGGACAGGCCAGAAAACGTGGTTTGGCTTACGGTATTTATTCTGGAACGTCGCGCGGAGTGAATGATTCTTCGTGGGATTTCGAGGGACAAACTAATTTTGATACTGCTAAGCCGCTTTTTGAGCTTGTTGTAACAGAATTAAAGCGAATTTTGAGTGGTGAAATTTCTGAGGCTGAGCTTGAAGCGATGAAGAGCTTTGCATTAGGGTCTTTTCAGATGAGTGGCCAAACGGTAGCTTCGACAGCTGGATTTTATGCTAGTCGTTATTTTTGGGACGGTGAAATTCGTGATTTTGAAAAGCAGCCAGAACTGATTCGTGAGATATCACTCGATAAAATGCTCAAAGTTGCGCGTGAATTTATTGACGCAAAATGCTGGGCATTTGGTGCGGTTAGCGGTGGTGAAGTTGAGCAGGTCAATGAATTAAACGCTGAGATTTCTAAACTTTTTGAAAAATAGAAAAAAGAAAAAGCTCCACTTTTGTGAAGCTGTAGTAGGTTACACTTCCATGAACATATATTGCCCGTGTTCCGGGGCTTTTTCATGGATATGTATATTTTTTTGCCATCTCGAGATTTTGCATTTTGCACCTATTTTTAAGCACTCCTGCTTGAAAATCTCTGAATATTCGATAATATCTGTTAGGCTATTATCGAATAAATATATCTCATCACCTTCATTAACATTTTGTTTGATGAAGGTAATAATTTTTTTCGTTGCCTGTTTTTTTGATTTCGGCATCGATGAAAATACTGTTTTTAAATTTTCGGTATTTTCTACACCTTTAGTTGCTGTCTTGGTAGATAGCATAAAACATTTTAGTGCCATATTTTGGCACCTCCTTATTTGAAATTTACTCTCAATGAGTATTGATATTCTAACACGTTTTTTCTAAAAAGTCAAGTTTGTGAGGTTAGTTTGCTAAAAAAAACGCAAAATGATAAAATTAAAAAAAGGAGAAAATATGAAGATTGCTTTACTCGGATTTGGTTTAGAGACGCAAAGTGCGATGAATTTTTTGGCTAAAAAATATAAAGATGCAGAATTTGAAATTTACGATCAGCGGGCAGAAAGTAAAATAGAAGCACCACGAAACGCTAAAATTTTTTTGGGCGTAAAGGACTTTTCGGAGGTAGAAGCTGATTTAATCGTTCGCACACCAGCCGTAAATCCACACAGCCTTTCTTCTTCTAAAATTACTAGTGTAACAAATTTATTCTTTGAGAATTGTCCAGCGAAGATTATTGGTGTGACTGGGTCGAAGGGCAAGGGAACGACAGCTAGTTTTGTGGCGGAAATTCTAAAATCTGCTGGTGTAAAAACGCATTTACTCGGTAATATTGGGGTTCCTGCGCTTGATAAAATTGACGAAATAGCGCCTAATGACGCGGTAGTTTATGAGCTAAGTAGCTTTCAGCTTTGGGATGCGCAGAAATCACCATTTATAGCGATTCTGAATAATATCGAGCCAGACCACTTGGATGTTCATGACGGTTTTGACGATTATATTGCAGCTAAAATGAATATTGCCTTAAAGCAAACCAAAAACGATTTTTTTATCTATAATTCAGAAAATCAAGTTGTGGAAAAGGCTGTGGAAAACTCTAAGAATCAATTATGTGGAACACTTCAAAATTTTCCGAACAAAAAACTTGCTCACATTCAAGAAGGATATTTTTATTGGGGTGAGAAGAGGCTTTTTGAAACTAGCATTCTAAAATTAGCGGGTGAGCATAATCAAAAAAATGCTTTAGCGGCCATGATAGCGACTTTTGATTTTCTTAATAGTCAAGGCAAGAGTATGGAAGAGATTGTAAAAGCTTGGCGCGAAGGGTTGTTTAAATTTGAAGGCTTACCGCATCGTTTGAAATTGGTGCGTGAAGTTTGTGGGGTTAAATTTTACGATGACAGCATTGCGACTACGCCGGGTAGTGCAATTGCGGCGATGAATGCCTTCGCTGAGCCTAAGGTGCTGATTTTGGGCGGTAGTGATAAAGGAGCAGACTTAAGTGAGTTAATTTCGCGAATATCAGAATCGTCAATTGATGAACTTCGCGAAGTAATTTTAATCGGTAAAGAAGCTGAAAAATTGAATTCAAAGCTTAAAGATAAGAACTTCACCCGCATTAAAAATCTTGGCTTAAATACGACCATGCAACAGGTTGTTGAAACTGCTTTTGCCGATGCTCAATCTGGGGATGTGGTTATTTTGAGCCCAGCGCACGCTAGCTTTGATATGTTTAAGAGCTATGTTGATCGGGGAGAGCAATTTATTAAAGCGGTGGGTGAACTGTAAAATGAGCATAGAATAACTTTCGAAAGGCCGGAAGTTATTTTATTTTTTACAGAAAAATAAAAAAGTCTTGACAATGCCAGCTACTTGGTATAACATAGAACTATGACGGAGCAAGAACAAATTGAAAAATACGCTTCGCAGATGTCTACGCAGATGCGAAAAGGCTTTATTGCTTTTTGCGTGCTAAAAGTTTGCTCTAAAAAACCTGTCTATACGAGCGACATTATCAAAGAACTTCGAGAAGCGAAGCTGGTAGTTGTAGAAGGAACAATTTACCCGCTACTGAGTCGACTTCAAAAAGAAGGATTATTGTCGCATGAATGGCAGGAAAGTGAGCAAGGCCCACCACGGAAATATTATAAAATTACCGATTTCGGTAAAGGTGTTGCGCAGGTGGTGGAGAAAGAAATTAATAATTTAAGTGCAACGATTGATAAACTTTAAAGAGGAAATATGAAGGAAATTACACGGATTCATTTGGCGAAAATACCTTACGAAATTGAGAATGATGCCAAAAAAGATATTGAAAAATATTTAAACGCTCTTCACAAATTTGCTGATGATTCAATTTTTGCGGATGTTGAAATTCGAATCACTGAAATCCTATCAGATATTGGGGTAGGGGCAAATGGCGTAATTACTAAAGAAGACGTCGAAAAAATTCGCGCTCAAATTGGCGAGCCGGAAGTTTTTGAGGGTGAAGGTGATGAGGATGTTATTGACAACGATAATCGTAGCTATTTTGAGCGGATTAAAACCAAAAAACTATATCGCATTCGAGAAAATGCGCAAGTTGATGGTGTGGCGGCTGGACTTGCCGAGTATTTTGAAATAGATGTAACGATAATTCGTATTTTGATGATTTTGTTGATTTTTCCAACAATGGGTTGGATGTTTATCGTCTATCTAATTTTAGATTTTGCGATGCCAGTTGCTAAAAATGCTAACGATATTTTAAGGATGCGTGGTCAGGAGATTTCGGCAAGTGCTATTTCACAAATTAATGATGAATTTAATTTCGAAAAGACTAATAGAAAAGAGCATTCAGCTAGAAGGATTGGTTTAAAGATTCTCGGGGTAATTTTTACTCTTATAGCATTTTGTGGATTAATCGCTATAGTTATGGGCGACTTTGGGCTTAAAGAAGCTTTCAGGAATGATACTATGAGCGGTATGAGTGAAAATTCTAAGCTCCTAATTATGATTTTGGGCAATTTTGCGGGCGTGATGTTCATTATATTTTGGTCGATTCTGGCGCATGCAAGTTTTTTGGCTAAATTTACGCGCAATCATTTCGTTGCGATAATGATGAGCTTAGCGCTAGGAATTACCAGTGGAATAGGAATTTTTACGGTTGCGAGCGATGGTATTAGTCGTTTGTCACAGAAAATTGAGTCCAGTGCGATTATCTCACAAGCTTATATTAACAAAGATGATCTTTCTAAGATTGAGGAGGTTAGTTCAAAAGTTGGTATTCGCGTAGAGTATATTGTGAGCGATGAACGCAAAATTGAGATTGGTGAATATAAAGCTTTAAACCAGAATTTATCAAAAAAACTAAGATTTAATTTTAGAGATAACAAACTAACGATTTCTGGCAATAATAGAAGATATTTTTACGGTGGATCAAATGAGTTTATTCGAATTTACGGACCGGAACTCTCCAAAATAACCACCAATGAAACTTTCCGCTATCAAACGCAAAAAGATCAAGACAAACTTGAAGCGACGCTTTCGAGCCGAGCCGGTTCTGACTTTGCGGTTCGAGGAAGTGGTAAGATTAAAAACTTTAAAGTTTATTTCTATGATATAAATAATCAATTTACAGAAGCAAAAGATTTGGAGCAATTTTATGAAGATTAATGTAGAGAATATTTCGAAAACTTTTGGTAATAAGAAAAATAAATTTCAAGCTTTAAAAAATGTAAGTTTTGAGATTCCTGACGGCGCTAGCGTGGCTATTATTGGTAAATCCGGAAGCGGAAAATCAACTCTAATTCATGCAATGAGTGGGCTCGATGCTCCTGAAAAAGGTCATGTTTTTATAGACGGGATTGATATTCTATCTATGAAGCAAAAGAAGATTGATAAATTTCGTGCGCAAAAAATGGGATTTATTTTTCAGAGCTTCTTTGTGCAAGGAAATGAAACTTGTGTTGAAAATGTGAGCTTACCTTTAGAAATAGCAGAAGTGCCAACTTTACGTCGATCTAAGAAAATCGAAAATGCTTTGAAAAAAGTTGAACTTCTTGATAAGAAAAAATCTAAAGCGCGAGATCTTTCTGGCGGTCAAAAACAAAGATTAGCTATTGCTCGAGCAATCGTGAATGAGCCTAAGTTGATTTTTGCCGACGAGCCAACAGGTAATCTAGATTCTGTAACTGGCGCAAAAATTGAAAAATTGCTATTTGATTATAATAAAAATAATGGCGCTACTTTAGTTGTTGTGACGCATGATGAAGATCTAGCTGCAAAATGTGAGATTCAAATTAGAGTCAAAGATGGCGAGATCGAATCAATTAAAGATACGAGAGGAGTAAAAAATGCGTAGGGTTGATATAGTAAAGCGAGCGAGTAAAAATCTTTCTAAATCTAAATTGCGAACAATTCTAACATCTCTAGCTATTGCAGTTGGGGCGACAACAATTTCACTAGCTCTTGCTGCCGGAAAGGGGGGTAACGCTTATGTCTCTGATTTAGCTAATAAAATTGGAGACAAGAACTCTATTAGTATAGCGCGAAAAATTAAATCAGAAAAAGAGTCGGATCCGTACGAACTTAAAGCTCAGAACAGCGAAGGTGAAGCCTCTAGCAGCGAAAAAGAAAAAGCTACACTTAGTGGACTCGAGAAATATGCGTTGAAGCAATCGGATATTCAAAAAATACAAAAAGTTAAAGGTGTCGATAAAATAAGCCCATTTGTAAATATAAATGTTGAGACAGCTCGGCTAGACGGCGGACAAAAGATTGTTGTGGGTGCAGTGACTAAAAATGATTCTAAACAGGTTGAGTTTTCAGCCGGTAAGCTAAATGATAAATTTGAAATTCCTGCAGGAAAAGCTATTGCTCCTAAGAGTTTTGCGAAGGCGGTCAAAATGAAAGAGCAAGACTTGGTCGGTAAGAAAGTAATTTTTGAGATTAAGAATTCAGTTGGTGAGATTATTGAAGAGGCTTTTGAGGTCGTAGCGGTAGATAATGGAAAGACCGAGATGGAGTTTTCTTACCCTAATGCTTTTCGAATTTCAAATAGTGACGGATTACGAATTTCTAAAAAAACTAACGCCGAAATGGCTAATTACTTTGGCGGAGTTAATGTGAGTGTAAAGAATGGGTTTACAGCTCAACAAGTCGCCGAAGAAATTAGAAAAGCTGACGTCGAACGATTTGAAGTTTCAAGTTTTGCTGACAGTTACAAGACAGTTCAATCTGCGATCAACGTTGCTGCAGCCGGATTAGCAGGATTCGGTGCACTAGCAATTCTGGCAAGTGTTTTTGGGATAATTAATACGCAATATATAAGCGTACTTGAGCGAACTTCGCAAATTGGTCTAATGAAATCCCTCGGAGCTAAAAAGAGCGATATTTCAAAAATGTTTCGTTATGAAGCTGCATGGATTGGTTTTTTGGGTGGAACGATTGGGGTGATAATTGCTGGAGTGTTTAGCTCAATATTGAATCCTTTAATGAGTAACTCTGGAATATTTTCGATTAAATCAGATGTGAGCCTACTTCAAATGGATTGGGTTGCAAGTGCAGTCATGGTATTATGCTTAATGGTTGTTGCTGTAGTCTCTGGGTATTTACCGGCACGAAAAGCTGCAAAGATGAACCCTATAGAGGCGCTTCGAACTGAATAACGAATAATAAAATTCCACTCAAACGAGTGGAGTTTTTTATTGAATAAAAAACTTACTCGTGATATAATTTAGGCATTATGACAGAGAAAAAAGTAACTAAGAGAGTAATTAAAAATCCAACCTCAGATGCTTTGAAGGAACAGCTAGAGGGGTTTAAAGAATTCATAAAAAGCCAAGGTTTAATTGGCATGGCTACCGGTTTAATTATTGGTACAGCAGCAGCAACTTTAGTTAAATCGCTTATTGATAACGTAATTATGCCTCCGCTTGGTATATTATTAGGTTCTACTGATGGTTTGAAAGGTCTAATGCTAAGTATCCCTACACATAATGGAATTGCGCAAGTTAAATATGGTGTGTTCTTAAATGATCTTGTAAACTTTTTAATTATTGCGGCAGTAGTGTACTTTATTATTATCGCAGTTACAAAGTTTCTTGGCGAGGATCATCTAGCTAAAAAATAATTTATGGATAAGCTTCAAATTCGTGCTCAACAAATCTTAGATGAAATCGTTAAGGCCGATTTGAAGCTTAATTTTTCTGAAATTTCAAGTGAAATTGAAATACTTGAAGCTGAAATATCTCAGCCAGAAATTTGGAATAATCCGCAAAATGCGCAAACTAAAATTCGTAGTTTAGCTAGCCTTAAGAAAAAAATCGATCCTTGGAATGTCCTACGAGCGCAAGTTGAGGATATTTTAGAGTTAATGGAGATTAGCGAAGATCTAGAAGATGAGTTTTCTGAGCAGATTGATGCTTTCGAAGTCGAACTTGAGAAATTAAAAAAAGATCTACTTTTTGATGGGGAATTCGATTCTGGCGACGCAATTGTTCGTATAACTTCTGGTGTCGGTGGAACTGACGCGCAGGATTTTGCAGAAATGCTTGAACGAATGTATTTGCGCTGGGCAGAAAAAAATGATTTTAAGACTGAACAGATAGAACGGTCCATCGGAGAAGAAGCTGGAATTAAAACTAGTGTTTTTGAAGTTGGCGGGCTGAATGCTTATGGCAAATTACGCAGCGAAAATGGCGTTCATCGTCTAGTGCGAATTTCACCATTTAATAGCGGCGGCAGCCGAGAAACTTCTTTTGCTTTAGTTGAAGTTTTGCCAAAAATTGCGACACCAGAAGACGTTAAGATTGAAGAAAAAGATTTGCGAGTTGACGTTTATCGATCTAGTGGAAAGGGTGGTCAGGGTGTTAATACGACTGATTCAGCCGTTCGAATTACGCATATTCCGACTGGGACTGTGGTGGCTATTCAAAATGAGCGTTCGCAAACTCAAAATAAAGAAACTGCAATGAATATTTTGCGTGGAAAGCTTCTTCAAATGAAGCTTGAGCAGCGTGCCGCCGATTTGAATGAGTTACAGGCCGGAAAATCAGCTGACTGGGGTTCGCAAATTCGAAATTATGTCCTAAACCCTTATAAATTAGTTAAAGATACTCGCACTAAATACGAAGAAAAAGATGTTGAAAAAGTACTGAATGGCGAAATTGATGGGTTCATTTATGCTTTTTTAGAGAATTCTAAAAATTGATTGATAGTTAATAAATCAAATATTTTAGGTTACTTAAACAGGCTAAGAATAACCTTTATTGACATATTTGTATTTTTATGATAGAATAAAATCATTGATTATAAAACAAAAAAATGGAAAAGAAACAACAAACATATAATTCACAAAATATATCTTCGCGAGGCGCGGAATATTTTGATTATTGTAATGAACAGACTAACCCTTTTGAAGATGATTCAAATCGTCGAGAGAAATTGATCAATCGTCGCAAAAATCAGATTGAAGAAGGGCTGCTTAGCTCTTTGGATATGTATGTTGTCGACCGTAATAACTATAAAATTATTTCAAAACAATTAGACGCAGATGGCGATCCTGTTTCGATGGATATGATTGCGTCTCGCTATCTTAAAAATACAGCAGAAATGATCCACCAGCTAGATGGCTCGGTTGGTGATAAAACTGACACTGCTATATATCTTGATAAATCCGCAAGGCCACTTGAAGCTTTGACTAAAAAATTTTGGAAAAATTTCTCTAAACCGGGTTCTCAGCGTCCCAAATCAAAATTCTTAAATATTGACCGAAATGATATTTTTTCTGCAATTGGCGTGCCTATTTCTAGGGGCTATATTGATAATGAAAAGGGGATGCGAAATAAACTTGCTAACACGGCGGATTTTATAAATAATTTTCAGCAATTATCCGAATCGGACAAAACTGAAATCTTGGCGCGAATTAGAGCTAACTTTATTTCTGATGATGCAGAGGTAAATTTTAATCAAGATGATATTTTTACCGAAATTATGAATACTCCAGTCTCTGTTGCTGATGAAACTCTAACAGTGATTGACGAAACTGGTTTTAGTGGTGCAACGCTTGGAACTTCAATATACTTGCTTGAACAGGCTTTACCTGAGGTTAAAAAAATAAACGGAATTTACTTTTGGGATAGTGAAACTTCAACAAAGAAAAACTTGGACGGTAAACGCCAGCACGGCACAGTTCCGGTTTGGTATGATGACGAAGATGCTTTTGGGCGGGGGATTAGTGACCGTAATGATAGCTATTTTGAATATCGCTATCACCAAAATCCAACCCAGAAGAACTTTTTGCGCAAAATTGGATCACTAGTTCTAAGTACTCCGCATTATGATTATGAGAATAAAAAATATTTGAAAGATGATAAGTTCAAGAATCTTATGCTTGATTTTGACCAGTTGAAAAGAGATTTTGAAGCGAGCAGAGTTTTATTAGAACCAACAATTTTGGCTGATGATGAATGGCGAGAAAAGATTTTAGAATCACAGGGTTTTCAGAAGAAGAAAATATTTTTTGAACAGAATGGTATAACATTTGAAGATGAGGATTACCCTGATTTTAATGAGTTAATTCAAAAGCGAAAAGCTAACTCTAAAAAGCTTGGTGAAATTGATATGTTTGAAAAACTTACTTAATTAACAAATTTTAAAATATTTGTTCTATAAAATCAAAAGCTTGACCGTTATAGAAAAAGTTAGTATAATTAAAATAGTTATGATTTTATTGGACCGTGTAACTAAAACCTATGGTAGTGCTGATCATCCAGCGTTGAGCCGAATTAGCCTCCATATTAAACCAAAAGAATTTGTAATTTTGGTTGGTACTAGTGGTGCGGGAAAATCAACACTTCTTAAACTTTTGACGCGAGAGGAGAAACCTACTAGCGGCAAGATTGTCGTCGGTGGGATTGATTATGATAAATTAAAGGATAAGGATATTCCACTTCTTCGCAGACGAATCGGTGTGGTGTTTCAGGATTTTAAACTTTTACCGAACCGAACTGTTTTTGAAAATATTGCTTTTGCTTTGGAAATTGTAGGGATGAACAATCATGAAATTCACTCTACTGTGCCAAAAGTTATTAAGTTAGTTGGTCTTGAAGGGAAGGAGAAAAACTTTCCGCAGCAGCTTAGCGGTGGAGAACGCCAGCGGGTAGCAATTGCTCGTGCGCTCGTTCGCCAGCCAAAGATTCTAATTGCTGATGAGCCAACAGGTAACCTTGACCCGAAACATAGTTGGGATATTATTCGTTTGCTTGAAAAAATTAACAATTACGGCACGACAGTTGTTCTGACTACCCACAATGTTGAGATTGTCAATAAATTAAAACGTCGAGTGATTACGCTCAATAAAGGTAAGGTTACACATGATCAGTCGCAAGGGAGTTATAAACAATAATGGCAAAGAAAAAAAAGCAAAATTCAAAAGTTATGATGGAGCAAAAACGCCGCAAGCGTAAATTATTAACTTTGTGGCGAATAATAAAATATGGGGCAAATAGTTTTCGTCGGAATGCTTGGCTATCAGTAGCAGCGACAGCAGTGATGACGATTACACTCTTGATAATTTTTGGATCTTTTTTGGTGCGTATGGGTATTGTGAATACTGTTAATACTCTGACGGAAAAAATAGATGTTTCTATTTATCTTAAAAAAGACGTAAAAGACACTGACGTAGCTAAAATGACCAAAACTCTAAAAAATCTCAAGACTGTTAAGAAAGTTGAATATACGTCTAACGAACAAGCCCAAAAGAATTATGCTTCAAAAAAGATTAAGGAAAAAGACGAAACTACTCTAGAGGCGATTGAAGTTGCTTCAAATGAATTCCCGGCTAGTTTTTCGGTTACTCTTGAAGATATCGGTAATACTGCTGAATTAAAAAAGACAGTTGAAAGTGATAAAATTTTCCAGGAAAATCTTCATAAGACAAAAGAGCCAACTTATAAAAGTAGCCGAAAAGAATCTATCGAAACTATCTCTAACGCTTTTGCGACAGTTGAAAAGGTTGGCGTTTTTGCAATAGCACTTTTTGCAATGATTTCTGGTTTGATAATCTTTAATACTATTCGTATGGCGATATTTAATCGGCGAGAAGAGATTTATATGATGAAGCTTGTTGGCGCTGAAAATAGTTTTATTCGGGGTCCCTTTGTTGTAGAGTCTATGATTTCAGGTATATTGGCTGCAGTTTTTGCGACTAGTGTAGGTTATACGGCAGTAACACTATCTCTAAACAAGATCGAAAATTGGGGTATTACACTTGATCCGGTTGTAACTAGGTGGCCTAATTATTTATTCATTGTATTTCCTTGCTTGGCGCTCTTGGGCTCTTTAATTGGTGTTGTATCATCTTGGATTGCGACAAGAAAATATCTAAATAAGAGTTGATTTAAGCATTTTGATGTGGTATAATAAAAATATAGACAGGAAAAATAAAAATGGTAAAGAAAAGGAAAATTTTAGTAAACGGAATATTATCGCTTGGGCTTGCTATATCAAGTGTATTTGCGATGAATGTCATAAAACCAGCTCAGGCCGACCGTAAGGCGGAGCTTCAGCAGCAGATTGATGCTCTTCAGAGGAGCGAACAAGAGGCTTTAGGTCAAGCAAATGAGCTTAAGAATAAAGCTCAAAATATCCAGGATGAATTAAATTCTATTGAAAAAGAGCGAGTTGCTATCGAGAACCAAATTAAAATTTCTCAGGCGCAGCATGACAAGCTTCAGATTGAAATTAAGGAAACTGAGGAGAAAATTGAAGCAAACCGTAAGGCCTTGGGTAGAACTTTGGCTGATATGTCGGTTGATGAAGAAATTACACCAATTGAACGATTAGCAAGTAGTGAAAATCTTTCTAAGGCACTAGATAATCTAGAATATCAAAGTTCTGTGAAGGATTCATTGACGCAAAAAGTTGGTGAAATTAAGCAACGCAAAAAAGAACTTGAACAAAAACGAGATGCTGTTAAAAAAGTTCTAGAGGATCAAAAAGTATCTGAAAAGCAAAAGCAAGATAAAATCAATGAGAGAAATTCTTTGCTTGAAAAAACAAAGGGCGAAGAAGCTGAATATAAGAAATATGCTCAGGAACAATCAGCTCAAAAAGCTAAACTGCAAGATGAGCAGAATAGAATTATTCAACAAGAAGCTCAGAGATTTTTACGTAGTGGATCCTCGGTTGATCTTGGAGCTGGCGGAGTTGGAAGCTCATACCCTTGGGGTTCTAGCTGGGGGTGCGTAGTAGATCAATCCACTGTATGGAGTTATAAAGATGATCCTCTAGGCTACGGTTGTGGCCAATGTGTGAGCTATACTGCTTGGAGAATTGTCAAAGAAACTGGCTATCAACCTCTTTGGTGGGGGAACGCTAATATGTGGCCAGCTTCAGCACGACGACATGGATTTTCTACAGGGGCAACTCCACGGGCTGGGTCTATCGCTGTTATGTATATTGGTGCCTATGGTCACGTTGCTTGGGTTGAATCAGTTCATGGCGACGGCACGATGACGATTAGCCAGTATAACTGGCCAACTCCTTCGAATGGGAATCGCTGGGGTGAATACTCTCAAATGCGTGTTTCTACAAATAAATTCCATGAATATATCTATATCAAATAAATTTAATAAATCACCTCAGCTAAGAGGTGATTTTTTGAGTTTAAAAATTGCTTATGATATAATAAAATAATGAATAGAGAGAGTAAGAAAGTCGATGTATCGACTGTGGTGGTTATTTCCGGGGTTATGTTAATAGTTGGTTTTATTGGCGGGACTCGAAAAACCGAGCTTTTAAATTTAGTTTCACCTGTTTTTGGTCTTCAGAAGCAAACTAACGAGCTAGATTTAAATTCAGTTCAAGAGACTTTTAAAACTTTAATTACTAAATTTGATGGCAATATTGATAAAAATAAATTAATAGAGGGTGCTTCAAAGGGGCTAGTTAATGCTACTGGTGATAAATTTACGACTTATATGGACTCAAAAGAAGCGGAAGAATTTAATAAAAGTCTAAGTGGCGATATTGGTGCTGGTATTGGAGTCGAGATTGGCATCCGTAACAATCTTCCTACTGTTATCCGAGCTCTGAAAAATAACCCAGCTATCGAATCTGGTATTCAGAGTGGAGATATTATTCTTGAGGTTAATAGTGAGAGTGTTTCTGGTATGAGTATTGATGAAATCACATCCAAGATAAAAGGAGAAGCTGGTACTAGTGTAAAGATTAAAATCTCTCGAAATAAAGAAGAAAAAGAGTTTTCGATTACTCGTGCCAAAATTTCCAATCCGAGCGTTGAGTTGAGTATTTCGAATGAAATTGCTGTCTTAACTATTTCCCGTTTTGATAATGAAACCGGTAATTTGGCTAAAAAATATGCGCAAGAGATCAAGCAGAAAGGAATTTCTAAAGTTATTCTAGACCTTCGTGGAAATGGGGGCGGTTATGTTACTGCCGCACAATCGGTGGCTAGTTTATGGCTCAAAAAAGGTAGCTTAATTGTGTCAGAGAAAAAGGGTACGAAAACCGTCGATGAGGTTCGTGCGGATGGTAATAATGTTCTTGAAGGAGTAGAGACTATTGTTATAGCCGACGGCAGTAGTGCGAGTGCGAGCGAGATTGTTGTTGGTGCCCTGAAAGATCATAAGGCTGCCCGTTTTTACGGTGTTAAAACTTATGGTAAAGGCAGTGTTCAAGAACCAATTAGAATCAATAATGGTGCAATTTTGAAAGTAACTATAGCTAAGTGGTATACGCCGAACGGAAAAAATATTAATGGTGAAGGTATTTCTCCGGATAAAGAAGTTAAAATTACTTCTGAGCAAATAAATTCTGGCCAAGACCCTCAGCTTGACTCTGCTAAGGAAGCTCTAAAATAAAATATAGCTTTTTGAAAAAACTTATGCTATAATACGGCTATGGAAATAAAGAAGAAGATCTTATTAGTTGAAGATGATGAAATGTTAGCAAGCGTATATCGCGCTCGTCTTGAAATGGAAGGTTTTGACGTGTGTGAAGTTCATGATGGTGAACAGGCTCTTTCTAGCGCAATCGCTTATCGTCCAGATTTAATTCTACTGGATGCAATGATGCCGAAAATTTCTGGGTTTGATGTTCTTGATATTTTAAAGAATACTCCTGAAACGATGAATATTACGGTAATTATGTTAACTGCTTTAAGCCAAGAAAAAGATAAGGAACGAGCTGAATCTCTAGGCGTTGATGAGTATTTAGTTAAATCTCAAGTGGTTATTTCTGATGTAGTAGAGCGAGTTCGCCACCATCTTGGAATCCAATCATAAGAACTGTCATATAAATCTATATATAAAAAATAAGCCAATTCGTGAGAAGAGGCTTATTTTTTGAAATTAAGCAGCGATTACTTCAACTACAGTTCGTCGCTCAGTTTTACCTGTAAATTTCTTTTTGGCGATTTGCTTAAAGTTTACAACTCCACTTTTAGCGGCATGGATTGTAAAGTTTCGGCTCATGTAAGTTCCTTCGCCAGCTAATTTGGTTGCGCCAGTTTGTCGAACGAGAACTTCGCCCTCATTGACTTTTTGACCGCCAAATCGTTTTACGCCTAAGCGTTGGCCAGCGTTGTTGTGGATGTTCTTACTTGTACCACCAGCTTTAACTTTTGACATCTTTACTCCTTATTAGTACTAATAATTCACGCGCCACAACTTGATTTTCGCGATAATATATTAAATCTTGTGGTTTAACGCGCATAAATTCCCTCCTATTATAGCCGAGTTCCTCCAAAAAGTCAATAAGCGGAAGGTGAGAAAAATTGCCATTTTGGTTTTTCCAAGCGGGAACGGCAATACAGATCTGTGTGTCTTCTGGAATTTGATGGGCTAGATTTTTCAAAAAATTTGAGATTATGCGATTACAATTTTCGCGAACTTCTGCTAATTTTTTGGGTGAGGGTGGAGCAGAAAAGGGCTGTCCAAGATAAGTCTCGCACACTACAGTTGAAAGTTTTGGCGCGAAATCCCACTTTTCATGAGTTGCATCGGCTTGATATATTTTGCCAATTTTGCCATGTGGCCTAAATTCTTGCTTAAACCAATCTAGATTTTCTTGTGAGAAATCAATCATTTTGTCACTTAAATCTGTTCCAAAAACTTCAAAACCTTTTAGGGTTGCCTCTTGGAGAACTGTGCCGGTACCACAAAAAGGATCGAGGATCTCTGGATTTTCGAAAGTTTTTTTGCCGAAAAGTGCTTGAATCTGTGGCTGATTTTCGCCAGCGCCGAGGTTAATCATTGTTTGGGCGAGTTTTGGTGGTAACATCCCAACAAAAGCATCGCGCTTTGGCCTGTTCTGGTCGCGTCGGGCGTAGGCAGAAATATTTTGCGAGCCTTCGCTTAAAGCAATAAAGGTCTTATTTTTAGAGCTTGCGATTATAATTTCTCGTTTTTTATCGCTTAGCCCTAATTTGTTGTTGTGCGAAATTGCAGTAGAGAGCGATAATTTACGCCCATCAATTATACGTATTGATATACCATCTTTTTTGGCGCTTTGTTTTATTTTTGATAATAGGTCTGATATTTCTCGCGGGGAAGTCCTGACGCTGTAAGTTGAAATTCCTATCGTAATTTTACTATTTGCTTTTTTGTTATCATCTAGAACTTTCTTCAGAATAATCGGTTTTATCTTATGCCAATCGGTTGACTCTATCTCATGAACTATCTCACCGGTTTTTAAAATACTGCCAAAATGAGAAACGTTAAGCTTATTGGAATCTATTAAAGCCACCTCACGATTTAAAACACGGATTTTTTCGCCACCAAAAACACTTTCTAGTTCAGCGACACCAATGGCAGGCTGTCTGCCCAAGATTGCAATTTTCATTATTTTATTATAGCAGATTTAATTGATTTTAAGAACATACTTGACAAACTGTACAGAGGTAGAATATAAACATAAACGAGTTAATATCCGACTTTATGGGTAGGAAAAGGAGAAAAATAAAATATAAAATTAAGATTGCAGCGATTTTGGCGAGTGCGATTGCTGGTGGAGCTTTAATGTGACCAGCTTTTGCTGATACGCCAAAATAGCTTACAAAGATTTTAGCAGCACCCAATATTCAGCTTAAAGCTGATGCTAAAGTAGATAAAGTTGCGGTTGATGATCGCTGGCATGGGCGAAGTCCGAGATTTTGATATTAAAGCTAATAGCAAAACAGTGGCAACTGCCAAAGTTGTTGAGTCTAATAAGGGCCGTGGATTCTATCATGTTTATAAAACTGATACTGAAGGTATTGCTAAGTTCGATGCCTACACTGTAGATAAGGCTGTGCCTTGGAGCAAGTGGAAGATTACCTTTAGTCAAGACATTGCAGGTCAAAATATTAATAAAATAGGTTTTAATTTTTCTAATATTGGTACTAGCTGCTCAATAGCTAATGTAACCTTCTATGATGTTCGTACTTTTGCTATAGTAAATGATTGAGAAGTTTTTAGTAAAAACATTAAGGTTAGAGCTTATGACGAAAAAATATCTTACGCTGATGTAATTTGGTGTGTAAGTTCTACCTTTGACTCTTCCACTAAAAAGGTATTTTGTAGTTTGGTGTAAAAACTAAGAGCGACTGGAAAGATGCTAATATTAAAATAGAACTAGAGAAAGATTCGCCAGTTGTGTTTAGCAAAGAAAAGGCAGAGCGAAATACTGGGTCTAACTTTATCTTCGATGATAATAATAGAGTTAATGTAGATAAGCTAATCATGGAGACTCCACAAACTGGATTTAACAAATCAGAAAATAATGATACATTTGGTTGGATTATACTAGCCTCGGCTGTTCTTATGGCGCTAAATAGTGGTGTAGTTATTTATCGAAAAAAATCAAAAATTAACTTGTAAGTTAAAAATATTTGCTAAATAAATTATAATTTAGAAAAGACATTTGCTAAAGTATTATCAAATTGCAGATGTCTTTTTATTTTAATGTGGGACGAGAAAAACTTTTTAGATTATGCTATAATAAAGCATATGGATTTTGATTTTAGCGAATTTGATGATTTAGTTGAAGGTCAAATATTGCCTCTGAATAAATACGATTCTACAGATTCAGTAAATCATGAAATTATTTTTAGCGTGTCGGATTTTGTAGCTGTCTCGAATGATATTTTTGAAAAAAGTTTTCCGAGTGTATTGATCGAGGGCGAAGTCTCTAGTTTTAAAATCAATCAAAAGAAATTTGTGTTTTTTGATCTCAAAGATGAACAGTCTAGTTTGAGCTGTTTTATGACGGTTTGGCAAATGCGATTTCCGCTTGAAGATGGTATGAAAATTGTAGCTGAAGCTAGACCTAGACTAACAGCCTGGGGTAAATTTAGTTTAACAGTCGAAAGAGTTATGCCTAAAGGTGAAGGCAATCTTAAAAAATCTTTTGACATATTAAAGCAAAAGCTGGCACGTGAAGGTCTTTTTGACGAAGATCGTAAGCGTGATTTACCGCAAAATCCACAGCGAATTGCTGTAATATCTAGTACGCAGGCTGCTGGGTTTGCTGATTTTGTTAAGATTATTAATGAGCGATGGAGCGGTCTTAAGATTCGTGTTGCGCATACGCAAGTTCAGGGTTTGGTGGCGGCGGATCAGATTATTAGGGCGATCGAGTATTTTAATTCTTGTGAAGAATTGCCAGAGGTGATTGCAGTCATTCGGGGTGGGGGTAGCGCTGATGATTTAGCTATCTTTAATGACGAGCGGCTGGTTCGTGCAATAGTTGCTTCTCGTGTACCTATAATTACTGGTATCGGTCACGAAATTGATGAGAGTTTATGTGATCTGGCGGCGGATTACGCAGCTTCAACTCCTAGTAATGTAGCACAAATTTTGTCGCCTGATAAGTTGGCGGAGATTCGTTTTTTGCATTCAAAGATATTAAGAGCAGGTGAACGAATTTTAGAAAATATAGAATTAATAAAAAAACAAAATCACTCTAAAAAAGATAAAATCCGAACGAAATTATTATCTATAATCGAACAACAGCGAGATGATATTTTAGTAAAAAAACGGCTACTCGAAAACCTTAATCCGCAAAGAATCTTGCGTCAAGGATATGCAATTTTGAGAGGTGATATAGAAGTCGGTGAGCGGATTTTGATTGAGACAATTGATAAAAAAATAACAGCGGAGGTAAAAAATGTCGAACAAAATTAATGATAAAATAGCACAGATAGACAAGATTTTATTAGAGATCGAGAGTGGAGAGGTTTCAATTGAAGAAATTTCGAACAAATACAAGAGTGCAATTAATCTAGTAAATGAAGTTGAATCCGATCTAGATAATATTTCGAATGAGATTGAAATTGTGAGTAAAGATTTTTCGCAAGATTAATTAACGTTTATTGTTATGAAGGCTCTTGAAAAAAATACTAACCATAAGTATAATAGAAATATGAAAAAAATTAGAAGAGGTGAAGTTGAAGGTTCAACGATTGTAATAATTCTTTTATCGATTGCGCTGGTTGGAATAGGTGCTTTTGGTGTGTGGGCTTTTATTAATTATCGAGAAGCTCAGAGCAATATTGATAATAAAATAGAGTTAGCCGAAGCTGCTGCTAAGAAAAAAGAAGCTGAGGATCAAGCTGAAAAATATGCTCAGCGAGAAAAAAACCCTAATTTAGTATTTAATGGGCCAGCTGATCTGGGCAATGTTAGTTTTTCTTACCCTAAGACTTGGAGCTCGTATATAGCTTCAAACGGTGCTGACGGGACTAATTATTATGCATTTTTCCACCCAACTACTGTTCCGCCGGTGTTAAGTACCGATGATAATTTAAAGGTCAGTCAACGCTTTGCACTCAGGGTTGCTATATATAATTCTTCATTAGAAAATGTATTGAGTGAATATCAAAAAACAATTGATAAAGGAGAATTATCTTCTTCATCTGTATTGGCTAATGGTAAGAATGCGACAAAACTAGAAGGGCTCTTCCCGAATAATAAGAATAAAAACGACCGAATTCAGGGAGTGGCTTACTTCTTTAAAGTTAATGATAAAGTCTTAATGCTAAAGACTGATGGTGGTGCAACATTCCGGGCTGATTTTGACAAAATAGTTAATACTATCAATTTTAAATAGAAATATCTTTTTCGGCTTCTACTATGTGATATAATAGAAGTGTATGAATGAAGGGGAGCTTTTTAATCTGATAGCGAGCGACAGTAGTTTTATTGTAGCCGCTCACGAGATGAAAGCTCCCCTTTCAATTATCCGTCAACTTTCGTTAACTCTAAATGACAAACAGATAAGCCTTACCGATCAAGAAAAGACTAAGATTTTAAAACAGATTGATTTAACTAGCGAGCGAGCTTTGCGAATAGTGAGCGATTTGACTAAAGTTGCTCGTCTTGATGAAGCCATGTTTGAGCTTGAACCAACTAACGCGCGCAAGGTTTGTAGCGACATTCAACGCGAAATGGCCAAAATCTACGAGCTTCATGGTCGTGAAATTATATTTAAGAATTCCAAAGTCTCTGATTTAGTGGTAGCAAATTATGATCTACTAAGATCAATTTTACTTAATTTTTCGGATAACGCGCTTTATGCGGCTGATCCAAATTCAAAAGTAGAAGTTTCTGTTAGAAAAGTAGGGAAAAAAGTTAGAGTTGCAGTTCGGGATTTTGGCGAAGAGTTGCCATTGGCTGTTTGGCGTGTTATAAAAAAGCAAAAAAATCAGCCAGTCCGTGCAGCTTCACGACCACAAAGTTCTGGCTTGGGTATTTTTATTGCGCAAAATTTTGCCGAAGCAATGGGTGCCAAAATTGGCGTGGTTCGTCATCGTGACGGTAATACCTTCTACGTGGATTTAAATAAATCGGAGCAACTTAGCTTGCTATGAAAACGGTTTTAATTATTGAAGATAACCAAATTTTAGCAGAGAATTTTGCTCGGATTTTAAGAAAAGATTTTACTATCTTGAGGTCCTCAAACGCCAGTGATGCAATTTTACAGATTGACACGAATCCTCCTGATTTGATTTTTCTTGATATATTGCTGGATGGTCATTCGGCTTTTGCGTTGCTTCATGAATTACAGAGTTATTATGATACTGCTATGATTCCGGTAGTAGTCTGTTCGGATTTAGCGGATAATTTAGAAGAAAAACCATTAAAAGAGTACGGCATAAAGGCAATTTTAGATAAGGCCAAAACTAATCCGAAGGAAATTTTAGAGGTATGTAGAAATGCGACAAGATAAAACATTGGCGATAGTGCTGCGTCGAACTAATTTTGGTGAGGCTGATAGAATTGTTAATTTTATTACACCAGCTGGCAAGGTTGTAGGTATTGCGCGAGGAGCTCGCAAGCAAAAGTCAAAACTTGCCGGTGGGATTGAGGTTTTTGCTCTGAACGAAATTGTCTTAATGAAAGGCAAGAATGAGATGAAAACTATAATTTCGGCGAGAATGCGTGAGTTTTTTGGCGAGATTATTAAGGATTTGGATCGGACTGAGTTTGGTTATTTTGCGATTAAAAAAATTAGCAGTTTGAGTGAGCATATTGATAGCGCAGATTTTTTTGATATTTTGTTGAAAACTTTTGTGAGTTTAAACGACTTAAGTATTGACCTAGGGCTAATTCGCAGCTGGTTTATTATGCAAACGAATGAAGCGATTGGTGAAGAGCTAAATTTAGAAATCGATAGTTTTGGCAATGCGTTATTACCTGATAAAAGATATGATTTTGATATTTTTGATAAGGTTTTTATCCCAAACGAGAATGGTAAGTTTAGCGCTAATCATATTAAATTCTTGCGATTAATGCTATCTAGTGAGCCACGGATTATTTCGAAGGTTAAGAATGGAAACCGTATTCTGCGAGATATTAATAAGGTCTTTTTTAGAGAATAAAAAGCATTTGCTTTTTGTGCTGGATCGTGATAAAATTTAATCATAAGTGTTTTATAAATTAAAAATAGGAGAAAAAATGAATTTTCAAAGTAAAATATCAATTCTTATTCTTGCAGCATTGTTCTCGGTGATGAGCTTTGGTCATTCTGCTTTTGCTGCTGAGGACATTACAAGTCGGTTGAAGATTGAGCCTAAGAGTATTAAGAATAGCGGGCGCGAGTGGTCGATCGATATTTCTGGCCAGAATGTTAAAGAAGGCGATTGGGCAACTTTTCGCGCTGAGAATGTGTCTGTGATTCCTGCAGGAAAAGTAGACCTCAAATATAAAAATGAGAAAATTGGTGAAATTTCAGTTGATAAAAAATATAGTGATGGTCATGATTTAAACTATCAGTCTACTGTTCGTAATGATGATAATGCTAAACCTGGAGCCATTGTTTGGCAGGGTAAAGTTGTTTTCAATAAGAATATTGAAAAATATGCTAACTTTGAAACTTCCATTTCTAATAATAATGCTAACTATTTTTCGCATGTAGATCGTGATGTCACCGTAGGGACTAAGATTATTGGTACTACTACTTTAGAAGGTGATAATGTAAGAATATCGAAACATCCATTGTTAAATATTAGAAATACTCATCTTGGAATTGGTGGAGCGCAACTTAATTCAAACGATGGAAGCTCTGTATTTGGCCCAACTATAAACCAATCAAAGAATAACCCTATTAAGGCTGGAACTAAAATTAAAATAACCATACCTGAAGATTCTTCGCTCCGTTTCGATAATAAAACATATCCTGTTGGTTCAACTGTATGGTTTAGCAAGATACGTGAGAGTATAACTGCTTCTACTCCAGTAAATAAATATGGTGTATATTTTGCTGGTGGTCCAGCTATGGAATTAAAAGTTATCTCTCGTTCTGAAACTGAAGTGGTTGTTGAAGCCGTCAAGGATATGGCTGCTACAGATGGAATTTATAGAGGGTGGGTTTCTTCTGTAAAAGTAGTAGATGGATCTGCTATTAAAAATGGGATAATTAATGATTTTAAGCGCACTGTTGAATTAATTGCGCCGGATGGCAAGACTATTGATAAGAAAGATTTGAACACCGGTGCGGCAATTTTTGGCAGCAACGTAGAAACCTATGCCAAAATCCGCAGGCCAGAAGCAAAGCCGCAAAAACCTGCGCCTGCGCCAACTCCAGCTCAGCCGCAGCCAGCTGTTGAGACACCAAAGCTTGAAAAGCCTTCAGAAGGTAAAGTTCAAGCTCCAAACACTGGTTTTGAACAATCTCAAAATTTGATTCTTTCAGCTTTTGCTGTTTTGAGCGTAGCTACTGCATTAGTTTTTCGCAAAAAGTTGGCAAAATTAAAAATCTAATTTTGCAGTAATTTAAATAAAAAGCTCTCGAAAAACGGGAGCTTTTTTGGTATAATAGAAGACAAATTGCACGGAGGAAAAATGAAGAACGAAGATTTGATGGAAAAAATTGTTAGCCTTGCTAAACGGCGTGGTTTTATTTGGCAAGGTAGTGAAGTTTACGGCGGAATGCGAGGAACTTGGGATTACGGCCCACTCGGGCTAGCTTTAAAGCGCAAAATTATGAACGAGTGGTGGGATTTTTTTGTTGAAAATCGTGAAGATATGTTTGGCGTTGATGCTGCAATTATCATGAATCCAAAAGTTTGGCAGTCGAGCGGTCATGCTGCAACTTTCGCCGACCCTTTGGTGGAAGATTTAAAAACTGGCGAGCGATATCGCGCTGATCATCTTTTAAAAGACGCCGGAATTGAAGCAGAAGGTCTTTCGAATGAAAAAATTACTGAAATTATCCGTGAGCAAGGCTTGAAATCGCCAAAAGGGAATGAGCTTAGTGAAGTTCGTAGCTTCAATATGATGTTCCAAACCAATGTTGGCGCGGTGGTGAATGAAAATTCAGTTGCATATCTTCGACCAGAAACTGCTCAGGGAATTTTTACTAATTACAAAAATGTTGTTGATTCATTCTATCCAAGCTTACCATTTGGCCTTGCGCAACAAGGAAAAGCCTTTCGAAATGAGATTTCACCTCGAGATTTTGTTTTTCGTTCTCGTGAGTTCGAACAAATGGAGATTGAATATTTTGTAAATCCTGAGAATTGGGAGACTGAATTTGAAAAATTGCTTGATTTAGTTCGAAAATTCTTAACTGAAAAAATGGGCTTGCCACAAAGCTCGCTATATGAGCTCGAAGTTCCAGAAGAAGACCGCGCGCACTATTCGAAACGCACTGTTGATTTTGAATTTAATTATCCAATCGGTAAAGAAGAATTGATGGGGATTGCTTATCGCACTGATTTTGATCTTGCGAATATCCAGCGAGCAAGCGGTAAAAGTATGGAATACACTGACAAGCAAACGCGCAAAAAGTTTATTCCTCATGTGATTGAGCCAAGTTTTGGTGTTGAGCGGCTCTTGATGGCGGTTCTTTCGAACGCTTATCGCGAAGTTAAAACTGATGGTAAAACTCGCATTTTTTTGGCATTACCTGAAAATCTTGCTCCAACAAAAATTATTGTGGCGCCACTTCTTAAAAACAAAGAAGCTTTGGTTGAAAAAGCACGAGAAATTTATCTTGAACTTCGCCAAAAATACAAAAATGTTGAATTCGATTTGAGCGGAAAAGTTGGAAAAGTTTATGCCAAGGCTGATGAGATAGGTGTGCCAAAAGTTGTTGTGATTGATTTTGAAACAATTGAGGGCGATGGCTTGGTGAGCGTTCGGAATCGAGATGACGCCTCGCAAATTCGTGTCAAAGCAAGTGAGATTTAATGAATACTGAAAAAATAACCTCCGCTCATAATCCTTTGATTAAAAAACTTGTTCAACTGAGTAGTAAACAGAGTGCGAGAACAAAAAATAATCTAACGATTTTGGATGGCATTCATTTAACTAGGGAGTATTTAGCAAAAATCGGCAATCCTGAATTATGCGTGGTTAGCGAAGGGGTAAAATCAACAGAAGTTATTGGAATATTAGCGGAGTGTTATTCTAGAGATGTCAGAATAATAGAGATCCCCGAAAGTCTTTTTATGAAGATTTCTCCTGTTGTTGACGGGGTCGGTATCTTATTTATGGCTAAAATACCGAAATTAATAGAAATAAATCCACTTGTAGAGACACTGATCCTTGAAAATATTCAAGACCCAGGAAACCTTGGTACTATTTTACGGAGTGCAGCTGCTTTTGGCATTGAACAAGTTATTTGCTCGACCGGAACAGTTTCGGCTTGGTCGCCAAAGGTTTTGCGTTCTGGTATGGGGGCGCATTTTGAGCTGAAAATTTTTGAAAAACGTGATTTGAAGAGCGAAATTTCACGGTTTGATATTCCGGTTTTTGCCACAAGTCTAGAAGCTGATAAATCTATTTATGATGAAAACTTAAATAAGCCGAAGGTTTGGATTTTTGGTAATGAAGGCGCTGGGGTTTCAGAAGATATTCAAAAACTAGCAACCAAAAAAGTAAAAATTCCACATAGCACAAAAATTGAAAGTTTAAATGTGGCAATGGCTGCAACTGTTTGTTTGAGTGAAAGCTGGCAACAAAATAATAAACTATAGAATCAAGATGATTATACTCAATTGATCTTTTCGTTGAAAAATGATATAATCTAAGCTATGAAGACTGTTATCGTAAAAGCAAAAGTTCAAAATAAAACGAATTTAATTAAAAATATTCAGGCGGCAGGGCATGATTTTGGTCGGCCTATTTTTCAGCACGATCGAGTGTTTTTGCCGCGTGGCTATGAGCCAAGTCGCAAACTGCCAAAAATGCTTCTTCGTACAGAGATTATCGATCCTAAGCGCAAGCCTTGGTATCAACTAGTTCAAAAACGCCACATTGAAGCGGAGAATGTTGACTTAATTTTTACGACTGGAATTTTAAACTATTCTGATACCGCCAACATGCTTCAGCAGCTTGGGTTTGAGATAAGAGCTGAGGTTATGCGTAATCGCCAAAAATTACAAGTTGAGGATACGGTTTTTTATCTTGATGATGTTGAAGGTCTAGGGACTTATATTAAGCTAGAAAGAGCTCTTGACAAGGGTGAAAATGAACCAGCTGTTCGACAAGAACTTTGGGATGTTTTAAGAGTGTTGGGTATTGATGAAACTAATAATGAACCAGATACTTACACGGCACAAATCCTGAAACAAAAGGGTGTAAAATAAGCTATTCTAAAGTAGTTTTCTCTTGATAAAAATTGACATAAGCTGTATAATAAAAGAATGAATGAGAATTCTCGATATATAGCAGGGATTGATGTTGGAACGACTACTGTTCGGTGTGTAGTAGCTAGCTTAAATTCCGAAAATAAACCGACGATTGTAGGAGTCGGAGTCCGTGAAAACAGCGGCATGAAGAAAGGTGTCGTGTCACATCTAGAAGGTCCTTATGAGGCTATTGATTCTGCACTTGCTGATGCGGAACGTACTAGTGGATTTACGATAGATAGAGCAGCTCTAAGTCTTAATGGAAATCATATTTTAAGCACCAAGTCAGAAGGAATGGTTGCTGTTAATTCGCAAAACCAAGAAGTTTCTGAGGACGATTTGATGCGTCTTGAAGAAGTTGCTACAATTGGTAAGATTCCTGCAAATCGAGAAATCTTGGATTTTATACCTTATTCGTATTGCCTTGATGGACAAGATGGAATTTCTGATCCATTAGGAATGCGTGGAACTCGCCTTGAAGTGCATGCAAATGTAATTTCAGGAATGGTGCCTCATATTGATAACTTGCGTCAGGTCGCTAATAAAGCGCAGATAGAGCCAGCGGGTATTATACCGAGTGTTTTGGCGGCTTCATCTTCTGTGTTGTCTGAAAAGCAAAAAGAGAATGGTGTGGCTGTGATCGATTTTGGTGCTACAACTACTGGTATAGCAGTATTTGAAGATGGGGATTTGCAGTATCTACGGGTAATTCCAATTGGCGGTAATAATATCACTAATGATCTTGCGATCTGTCTAAAGGTTACTCCAGAGATAGCCGAAGACATTAAAATTAAACACGCGATTGCTGGCATTCGAGATAATCATCGTGATGTAATGATAAAAAATGGTCACGAACACTATAGCTTTAATACTCTAGAAATAGATGAGGTTGTAGAGGCACGACTTGAAGAAATATTTGAGGAAATTCAAAAAGAATTTAAGGCGGCCGGATGTAATAAACAACTTCCTAGTGGAGTGGTTCTTGTCGGTGGTGGTGCAAATATGAAGAAACTTGCAGAATACTCTAAGAAATCTCTAGAGCTAGCTTCTCAGATTGGTAAAATTGATATTGAGAGTACAATTTCTGAGGACGTTAAAAAACCAGAGTTCGCTGCGGCGGTAGGTCTAATGCTAGAGGGGTTGCATTATACGCCAGAAGAAAACAAGCGTGAGAGCACGCACGAAGGTTTCTTCGCTAGACTATTTAAGCGCAATAAATAACATGATATAATAGGGAGGAATAAAGGAGTATTTATGCCGGAAATTAAACCAGAAGAAGTTCAGACATTTGCTAAGATTAAGGTTGTGGGAATTGGTGGTGCTGGTGGTAGTGCTGTAAACCGAATGAAAGACGTTGGTCTCAATAATATTGAATTCATCGCGATGAATACAGATGCTCAGGCGCTTTATAATTCTAAGGCTGACACTAAAATTCATCTTGGAAAAGAGACTACGAATGGGCTTGGTGCTGGTGCAGATCCTATCGTGGGAGAAACTGCAGCAAATGAATCTAGGGAAGAAATCCAAGAAGCTCTTAAAGGTGCAGATATGGTCTTTATTACTATCGGCGCAGGCGGTGGGACTGGTTCTGGAGCTGGTCATGTGGTAGCTGAGATTGCTCGAGAGATGGGTATTTTGACAATTGGTGTTGCAACTAGGCCGTTTGCTTTCGAGGGCGCTAAACGTAAAAAGAATGCAGATTGGGCTATTGATAGGTTGGCGGCTGTTGTAGATACTCTTATTACTATCCCTAATGATCGTCTTCTTCAGACCATAGATCGTAATATGCCTCTACTTGAAACATTTAAGATAGCCGATGATGTTCTTCGTCAGGGTGTTCAGGGAATATCGGAACTTATAACTGAACATGGTTTGATCAATCTTGACTTTGCGGACGTTAAATCAATTATGACCAACGCTGGCTCTGCATTGATGGGAATTGGCCGTGCTAGTGGTGAAGATCGTGCGATTAAAGCTGCCGAACAGGCAATCGAGAGCCCAATGATCGAGGTTTCAATTGATGGCGCACGCGGTGTTCTCTTCAATGTTGCTGGTGGCTACGATATGAGTATGAGTGAAATTCAAGACGCTGCTGAAACTATTACTCGCGCTGTAGCTCCAGATGCAAATATCATCTTTGGTGCAACGCTCAAACCTGAACTTGAAGATGAGCTTGTGATTACGGTTGTGGCAACCGGTTTCGACCGTGAATATGGCGATTTTTCTAATCCTCAACAGAATGCTTTAGATAATATCATTTCACATGATCTTAATATTGAAAAAAATAATAATTCTACTGAAAATAGCCTTGACGATCATCTATCGACCGCTATTGATATGGAATTAGATAACACTCATGGAGATTCGGCTGCTAATTTTACTGGCGAAATCCAGGGCGGTAGTATTTGGAATACTCCAGAATTAGATGACGACGAGCTAGAAAAACCTGCTTTTTTGCGTAGAAGAGATCGACAGAATAAGGAAAAATAGTGGAATATATCCTCGACGAAACAAAAGTTCTTGAAAGTAGAATGTCTGCGGATGGCCAGTCTATTCGTAGACGGAGAGTTTCGCCTGATGGAGTTCGTTTTACTACTTATGAACGGGTCGAAAAACCGCGGCTGATTGTTTTAAAAAGTCACGGTGGTAGAGAAGAGTTTGATCGAGAAAAACTCAAAAGCTCAATTATTCGTTCTATCGGAAAATTTATTTCAGATTTACAAGTCGAGGAAATCATTAACCGAGTAGAGAATAATTTACTCAAAAAATCAAATAAAGTTTCTTCTCATCAGATTGGTGAAGAAGTTTTAAACGCTCTGATTAAGATTAATAAAGTTGCTTATATTCGATTTGCTAGTGTGTTTAATGGTTTTCAGACACTCGAAGATTTTGAGGAGATTTTAGAGAAAGTTAGAGAAAAATGAAAATAGTTGCGATTTATAAAGACGCGAGTGATCATGCGCGTGAAATGCGTGAGTATTTAGGTGAGTTTGAACGAAGAACTGGGATTGAAATTGAAGTGCGATATCCTGAACTGGCTGAAAACCAATTCTTTTTGCAAGCTTATGATATCGTTGAATATCCAACAATCTTAGCGATTGCTGACGATGGTCGTCTTTTACAGATGTGGCGTGGGCGACCATTGCCACTAATTGATGAGGTTGCATATTATGCGCGCTAAGTTATTAGAAATTTGATATATTTTTTATTTATTGTTTTGTTCTTAAAGTTGTAACTGCATTTATTCTTCTATTATTTTGTTAAAACAAGACTGTTTCTTTGATCCAGAGTTGTTCGTAGTCTTTGTATTGAGATGCTAATTCCTTAGAAATTCTAATCATTTCATCTAAACGCTCTACTTCATCTGGAATATCGAATTTATCTAAAACCTTGAAGAAATATTTGTTATTGATTCTGTATTTCATTATTGTGACTGTTTTCATAATCCTCCACCATTTTAACTTTTTCTAAGTAAGACAGTTTATTCATGTTTTCTTCTCGCTCACCTATGGTTTTTCCTTCCACAAGTTCGATTAAGACATCGTAAGCTCGTCGCTTGTATGCTATTAGTCTATCGTATTCTTCTTTGGGAAGTTCCCATTCGTTATCTTGAGCTATTTCGTATAGAGTTCGTTTTCTCATATTTACTCCGTCTATGTATTCATTATATCATATTTTAAATTATTAGGGAAAAACACCTAAAAGCTTGAAGATGTCTTTAAATTTTGATAAAATAAGTTAATAAAAGCGTTTTATTTTGAATAAATGAGCGGCTATCAACCGCGAAGCTCCCAGAAGAAAGGTTTCGAAAGCTGATTAGAACTGGGCGGGCAAGCTCCGTAAAAGCTAAAATTAAGAGCTAAAAGAATCACTTCTTTTGGAATCGAGATGGTATCGCCGAGCTCGCTTGGTTCTCGAATTCGAAAGAGGTGATTTTTAATTTAGGGAAGGGTAAGAGCATGCTTTATAGATTGAATAATAAAAAATTAACAGCTATTAAACAAGAGAATGTTTCTCAAAAATATCTTGAGAAAGATATTCAGAAAATGACTGAGGATAACCTTGAAGAGGTTTTTGGCCTAAGATTTATAGAAACGGAATTTGCTGTTGATAACCTGCGGATAGATACTTTGGCGTTTGATAATGAGAGTAATAGCTTTGTGATCATTGAATATAAAAAGATTAAAAGTGATTCTGTTGCAGATCAGGGTCTTGCTTACTTATCATTAATGCTGAAAAATAAAGAAGCTTTCATTTTGAAATTTATTGAGAAAAATGGAGGAGGAATACCAGAAATTGATTGGTCTCAATCACGTGTAATTCTTATCTCTCCAAAATTTACCGAATATCAGCTTAGAGCAAGCGAATATACTACCGAGAATTTCCCAGTTGAACTATATGAATTTAGGAAATATGGCGATATCGTGGAGTACTTACAAAAGGGTATGAAAAAGGGAAGAGATCAAAAGAGCCGAGTGAATATAACGAATAATAGTAAAGATGAGAAAACCGTGCTTAAGGAAATCATCCACTACAGCGAAGATGAGTTGGTTTCAAAAGGTTCAGATTTTATTCAAGAATTTTACTGGGAGCTCAAAGATTTTGCTGAGAATATTAGTCCAGAAATTCAACCGGATGTAAAGAAGACATATTTGGCTTTCAAAGTTAGAAAGAAAAATATTTTTAGTATTATTGTTCAGAAAAACTCTCTATATTTAAATCTTAATATTGAACTTTCTGATTTTGATCCAAAAATATATTCCGATATTGAAGATGTTTCGAAAAAAGGACATTGGGCTACCGGCTGTTATCAAATAAAAATAAATAATATTGACCAATTAGAAATCGCAAAAGAAATGATGAAGCTAAGTTATAAAGTAAATTCATAGGAGGAAGAATGAAATTTCAAGCAAATTCAAGAAGACGAGCAAAAGAATATGAAGCCGATGTTTTGGCACGGTGGAAAGCAGAAAAAACTTTCGAGCAATCAATCGAAAACCGTAGTGAAGACAACACTTTCGTGTTTTATGATGGCCCTCCATTTATCACAGGTGTGCCACACCACGGAACACTCCTTAGCTCAATCGTAAAAGATGCCGTTCCGCGTTATCAAACGATGCTCGGCAAAAGAGTTGAGCGTCGTTGGGGTTGGGACACTCACGGTTTGCCGGCAGAAAACTTTGTTGAGAAAAAGCTCGGTATCACTTCTCGGCACGAAGTTGGTGAAAAAATTTCGCTCGCCGAATATATCACAACTGCGCGCGAAAGCATGGTTTCGAATGCAGCACTTTGGGAAAATACGATTGATCGTATTGGTCGTTGGGTTGAGTTTAAAAATGCTTACAAAACGATGGATAAAGATTTTATGGAGTCTGTCTGGTGGGCGTTCAAGACTCTTTATGAAAAGGGTAAAATTTACGAAGGTGAACGCGTTTTGATGTATGACACGGCGTGGGCAACTCCACTTTCGAAAAGTGAAGTTACCATGGATAACGACGCCTATAAAACTGTGACCGACCCAAGCGTTTTTGTGAAGTTTTGGTTGAAAGATTTCGAAGATGCAGAAGGTTCAAAAGATAAAACTGCAATGCTCGCCTGGACAACAACTCCTTGGACTTTGCCAGCAAATATGGGCTTGTTTGTTAATCCTGAAATTACTTACGCAAAGGTAAAAGTTGGTGATGAATTCTTTATTTTAGCGAAAGACTTGCTCGAGAAAGTTTTTGTTGACGAGAAAAAGCAACCAATTCCTTTCGAAATTGTCAATTTGATCGATGGTGCGGAACTGATTGGTTTGAGCTATGAACCACTTTTTGAAGATTCGAAATATTCTGGCGAAGGTGAAGAGAATGCTTATAGAGTATGGGGCGCAGATTACGTTTCTCTCGAAAGCGGAACGGGAATCGTTCACTCGGCACCAGCATATGGTGAAGAAGACTTCAACTTTGGTAAAAAATATGGAATTCCAGTTTTTCACGTTTTGGATGAATACGGCAAATATATTAATGGTGAATTTGCTGGTGAAGATGTGTGGGAATTTAATAAGCCACTTGCCAAAATTTTGAAAGAGCGTGGCGTGGTTTGGAGAATCGATTACATTCGGCACGAATATCCACATAATCCACGAACAGGCCAGCGCTTGATGTATCGTGCACACCCAAGCTGGTTCTTTGATATTCAAGGACAAAAAGAATTAATGCTCGAGCAGAATGAAAACATCAATTGGTTCCCAGCGCACTTGAAGCACGGCCGTTTCGAAAAAAATCTTGAAGCTGCACCAGATTGGAATTTGTCGCGCGACCGTTTCTGGGCGACGGCAATGCCAGTTTGGAAATCTGAAAGCGGCAAGATTCGCGTGGTTGGTTCTTATGCTGAGCTTAAAGAGTTGAGTGGCGTGGAACTTGAAGATTATCACCGACCTTGGGTTGATGAAATTACTTTTGAAATTGATGGCGAAAAATACACTCGTATTGACAAAGTACTTGACTGTTGGTTTGAAAGTGGTTCAATGCCATTTGCGCAATTTCATTATCCTTTCGAAAATAAAGAAAAATTCGAAAAGAATTTCCCGGGTGACTTTATTGTTGAATATATTGGTCAGGTTCGTGCGTGGTTTTATTATGTTCATGCCGTAAACACTGCTTTGTTTGGTAAAAACGCCTTCAAAAATGTGATTACAACTGGTGTTGTCGCTGGAAATGACGGTCGCAAGATGAGTAAATCGCTCGGTAATTACACAGACCCGAACGAGCTAATGGACCAATATTCTGCCGATAGTTTGCGATTCTTGTTGTTAACGAGTCCGCTTTTGAACGGTGAAGATTTTGCGCTTCACGATAAGGATGTTTCGGACGTTGCGCGTAAGCTTTCAATGATTTGGAATATGTATGATTTCTTCACAATGTATGCAAGTGTTGACGGTTGGGAATTTAACGGCGAACTCAAAGATCCTTCGAAAGATCTGGAAAATCCACTTGATAAATGGATCGTGAGCCGCGTTCACGAGCTTCGAAATGAAATTACTGAAAATATGAATGTTTATAATATTCCGCGTGCTCTTGAAGGTGTTTTGCCGTTCCTCGATGATGCTTCAAATTGGTTTGTACGCCGTTCACGACGTCGTTTCTGGAAGAGCGAAAATGGTGCCGATAAACTTCAGGCCTATCAAACGCTCCACTATATTTTGAGCTATCTTGCGTTGATTCTTGCTCCATTTGTGCCTTTCTTGGCGGAAGAACTTTGGGGTAAAATGGTTGGTGATGGCTCAGTTCATTTGAAAGATTGGCCAGAAGCTGGCGAGATTGATGAGAGCTTACTTGCTGAAATGGCTGAAGTTCGTGGTTATGTGAATGAAGCTCTTGCGCTTCGAGCAAAAAATGGCGTAAAAATTCGCCAGCCGCTAGCCAGTGTAAAAGTTCCGCAAAATGCAAAATCTTTTGATTTCGCGCCAATTTTGATGGAAGAATTAAACGTTAAAAGTGTTGAGTTTGGTGGTGAGGATGTTGAATTTAATTTTGAATTAACTCCTGAGCTTCGTGCAGAAGGCTTGATGCGTGAGATTATTCGCCATATTCAGGCAGCGCGTAAAAAAGCTGGCCTAAATGTCGACGATCGAATTGAGCTTAACTTTACGTCTGAAAACGCTGATCTTCTTAATGCGTTCAAAAAATTTGAACAAGAAATTGCAAAAGAAGTTCTAGCTGCAAAAACTGATATTTCTAACGATGAGCTTGAGTTCTCGCAAGCCGTAAAGATTGAGGGCAAAGAAGCTAAAATCTCTCTCCGAAAAGCATAGCCTAGCAAATTGTACGATATATAAAAGTCCTGCAGTATTGGATCTGTAGGACTTTTGGTCATTTATAATTTATTTCGAAAAAGCAATTATATAATCTTTTGATTTGATTTTTTGGAAGCCTAATTGAGCAGCTTTTTGTTCGATTTGCTCAAACTGTTGAGGGTCAGCTTCTAGGATAATCGTTCGAAGATTGGGGAGAAAATGTGCTTGCTCAAGAAGCGAGAAGATTAATTCTAAGCCATTTTTTTCGGCATATAGAGCGATTTGCGGCTCGTGATGTAGTTCGTTTTGAGCTTCAAAATTAACCCAGTTTCGATCAACATAAGGTAAATTAGCTGTTAATATTGTGATTTGAGATAATATTTCGCTGGGGATTTTGTCTAATAAGTTGCTTTCAAAAAGCTGAATTTCTTTGCTGGTGAGGCTTTTGATGTTTAAATTTGCAACAGCTAAAGCGTGAAGTGAAATATCGCTTGCAAAAATTTCAACAGTTTTCGGGAGTTCAAGTTTTAAAGTAGCGGGAATAATTCCTGATCCTGTACCAATATCGAGAATTTTATCGTCATTCTGGGCGAGTTCTTTTGTGACTTCAATCAGGGTTTCGGTTTCAGGGCGAGGGACGAGTACCGATTCGTTAATATAAAATTTTCGTCCAAAAAATTCTTTTTCGTGAAAAATATAGGCTAGGGGTATTCGTTTTAATCGTTTGTTGAGCCAATTATTAGCATGAAAAACTTGCTGGCGAGTTAGTCTTCGGTTTGGATAAGCATGGAGAGTCGTACGCTCTGTGTCTAGAACTCTTGCCAAAATTAGCTCAGCATCAAGATCTGCACTTGCTATTTCGGCATTTTTTAGCTTTTGACTTGCGGATTGTAGCCAGGATTTTATATTTTCTCGCATATAAATTAATTTTGCTCCGATGCGTTGGCAGCGAGCATTTCAAGCTCAGCAGCTTGGAGATGATCGAATATATCAGAGATTTGACCACTCATTGCGCCAGGAATATTACTCCGTGAAAAGCCGATTCTGTGGTCGGTGATACGATCTTGCGGGAAGTTATAGGTTCGAATTTTTTCTGAGCGATCGCCAGAGCCAATTAGGCTGCGGCGTTCGGCAATAAGCTTGGCGTTTTCTTCATCAATTTTAGCTTGAAGTAGGCGTGCACGCAAAATTCCAAGGGCTTTCTCCTTGTTTTTAATTTGTGATTTTTCATCTTGGTTCGTAACCACCATACCAGTTGGAATGTGGGTAATTCGTACGGCAGAATCGGTCGTGTTCACACTCTGGCCACCATGACCACCCGAGCGATAAACATCGATTCGCAAATCATTAGGATTGATTTCAATATCAGCTTCTTCAGCTTCGGGCAAAACTGCTATTGTTACGGTTGAAGTATGAATTCGCCCCTGAGATTCGGTGGCTGGAATGCGCTGAACTCGATGAACGCCACTTTCAAATTTTAATTTTGAATAAGGTGCGTCGCCCTTTACTCCAAAAACAACTTCTTTATAGCCGCCAGCATCGTTTGCAGATTCACTCAAAAGTTCGGTTTTCAAGCCATTTTGTTCGCAATATCGCAGATACATTCGGTAAAGTTCGCTCGCAAAAAGGGAAGCTTCGTCGCCACCGGCTCCTGCACGGATTTCAACAATCACGTTCTTTTCGTCGTTTGGATCTTTAGGGAGAAGCATTTCGAAAAGCTCTTGCTCAAGATTGGCAAGTTTTTCTTCGCTTTCGGCAATTTCCATTTTAGCAAGTTCAGCAAGCTCACCCGTTTCAAGACTAGCAAGTTCGCGCGCTTCTTCGATATTTTTTTCAAGATTTTCACGCATTTCACCACGTTCAATAATTTTTTCAAGTTCGGTGAATCGCTTATTTTTGGCAGAAAAATCAGGCGAAGAATAAGCGTTTGGCTCGCTCAAAAAAGCCTGAATTTCTTCGCGCTCAATTTTAAGTTTATCAAGATTTAGATCAATTTTTGGCATATAAAATATTATACCAGAAATTTGTATAAATTTGAAGTATTGAAATTTGATCGCGGTTGTGGTAATATTTTGGTATGAAAATGACCTCTTGGCGAGAGTTTATTGAAAACGAAGCCACCAAGCCGTATTTTAAAACTTTGTGGCGAAAAGTTGAACGTGAGCGTATTTCGAAAGAGATTTTTCCATCTCGCGAAGAAATCTTTTCCTGTTTCGAAAAATGCCCGCTTGAAAAAACTAAGGTCGTAATTATCGGTCAAGATCCTTATCATGGAGAAGGGCAGGCGCACGGAATGAGTTTTTCGGTTAAAAAAGGCGTTAAAATTCCGCCAAGTTTGCAAAATATTTATAAAGAACTTCAAAGCGATCTAGGAATTGAGCCAGCCAGCGATGGTTTTTTAGAATCTTGGGCGGAGCAAGGTGTTTTACTGCTAAATACTTCTTTTAGCGTTGAAAAAGGTAAGCCGGCAAGCCACGCAAATTTTGGTTGGATGGAATTTTCAGAACATGTTTTAGACTTTTTGAATGATTTTGAAAAGCCGTTAGTTTTTATTTTGTGGGGAGCGCATGCACAAAAAATTGGCACTCGAATAACTAATTCGAAACACCTTAAAATTGAGAGTGCGCACCCTTCACCATTTTCAGTACGGCGTGGATTTTTTGGCTCAAGGCCTTTTTCGAAAGCGAACAAATTTTTAGAACAAAATGGTGAAGACCCGATTAATTGGCGGGTAGAATAGTAAAATAAAAAAATCTCACATCTAATTGCGAGATTTTTCTAGATGAATTATCGTTCAGCTTTTTTAGCTTTTTCAGCAGCTTGTTTTTTGGCTTTGTTTGCCAAAGCAGCTTTGCGAGCTTCTGCCATTTCTTGAGCCCGTTTGAAGCGATCAACACGACCTTCGGTGTCGATGATTTTTTCTTCACCAGTAAAGAATGGGTGAGAAGCACTCGAGATGTGCATTTTTACAAGTGGGTATTCGTTTCCGTCTTCCCATTTGATAGTTTCTTTTGAATCTGCTGTTGAGCGAGTCAAGAAAGCAAATCCAGCCACCTCGTCGCTAAATACGACAGGGCGATATTCGGTTGGATGTAAATTCTTTTTCATAACCTTCTAATTTTAGCAGACAATTCAAGTAAAATCAATAACAAAAATTAAAGTATGGATAGATATTATAAAACATTAAGCTCATGCTTGCAAATAGTTTGCGAATGATGTAATTTGATAGTGCAATATAAAATTAAAGGAGTTTTATGAAGAATAAAATTGTAATTCCAGCTGTCGTTGCGGTTTTTGCGATTTCTGGAATAAGCACGGTTGGATATGGGCACCAAGCTCATGCGCTAACACCTGAGCAGGAAGAGGCCACTCATATGGCTACAATTAACGGTTATCTCAATATTCTTGAGAAGAAAATTGCTCAAGCGCCAGATCTAGAGACTGCTAATAAGTATGTGGCTGAATATGAATCAGGTATTCAATATAGTTTAGCTGGGTTGAGCGCTCCAAATCAGATTACTGTACGTAACTCAATCGAAATACTAAAACAAAAGATAAATAATTTAAAAGCTAATAACGCAGCTCAGGCGGCTAAATCATCGAACGATAATTTGCGTCAAGAAGTTAGAAATGAAATTGCCGCACTAAAGAGTAGTATTCAAAATACGAATAATCGAATCGACCAAGAAAAAGCTGGCGTCCTAAGGTACATCGACCAAGAAAAAGCTGGCGTCCTAAGGTACATCGACCAAGAAAAAGCTGGCG
>CAURWW010000003.1:0-108243 GCA_963529085.1 uncultured Candidatus Saccharibacteria bacterium | reverse complement strand
TGGAAATCCCTAACTTCCCACCATTGGTATTCGAATTTGACGAAAAATTGAACGTAGTTTCTGAATACTACCTTGGGAAATAATATTTTAAGTCTCTAAAAGGAAAATAGACGAAGAATTACCTCGTCTATTTTTAATAAATTATCATCGAATCGCCATAGGATAAGAAATGGTATTTTTGTTCAATTGCATGTCTGTAAGCTGTTTCCAAATTATTCCACCCGGCAAAAGCACTCGCTAGCATTAAGACGGTTGATTTTGGCGCGTGAAAGTTAGTTATCAAGCCGTCAATAGTTTTAAATTCATACCCTGGATAAATAAAAATATCTGCCTCGCCTCGAAGATTTCCTTCCTGATCACGCTCAATATTTGATGTTACTGTTGAATCTCTGCCGGAATTTCCATCTAAATTTTTATCGAAAATTGCATTATGGGCGTACTCGAGCGTGCGAGCTACGGTGGTGCCAAGCGCAAAAACTCTACCGCCTGATTTTTTTGTTTCTTGAATGATTTCCGCTGTCTTAGCGGGAATTTCAAAATATTCTTGATGCATTTTATGTTGCTCTAGATTATCAACTCGGATAGGCATAAAAGTTCCCAAGCCAACATGGAGTGTTAGGTAAGTTATTTTAACACCTTTTTTGCGAAGGGCTTCCAAAATGTTGTCGGTCATATTTAAGCTAGCGGTTGGCGCGGCAACTGAGCCTTTTTCGTCGGCAAAAATAGTCTGATAGCGCTCGATATCTAGTGGGGTAGCATCTCGTCTCATGTATGGCGGAAGCGGAACAGTTCCGAATTTTTCGCATAAGTTGCGTAAATCTGTTTTGGATTCAATAATTGCCAAGCCGTCACCTAATATTTCTTTAACGCGAATGGTTTCACTGGAATTTTTGATAGTTAATATATTACCAGTTTTTATTTTTCCGCGATACATAACTTTATGTTCGTGCCAGTCGCTATCGAAACTATGCCGCTCTAACACCACTAACTCGCGCTCTGCGCCACTTTCTTTTGTTGCGAAAAGCCGAGCCTTGATTACTTTAGTATCGTTTAAGATTAACAAATCACCTTCGTTGAAAAAATCTGCTATATTACGGTAAAAACTATCGATTAATTCACCATTTTTACGGTTGAGAGCTAAAAGTCGCGAGCTCCCTCGTTCTTTTGGTGGGTGTGCGGCGATAAGATCTTCTGGTAAATCGTAGGTGTAATCTTCGAGTTTCATTTCTATATTTTACTATTTTTTGATCAATAAAGCAAAAATACATAAAGAAAAACCAGCCGTAAAGGCTGGTGTTGTTGATCCCTATTTTCTTATCGTAGGGATTTTTTTATCATCGAAAGCTAAGATATTTTCTGGGACAATATATTCTTCAATAGCTTTGTCTACTTGGTCCCCGTCGTCTTTATTATTTATTTTATTATCTAAGGATCTAATTAGCTTTCTTGCTTTTTTAGCTTGGTTTTTTGTCATTAATTTAATTAATTTATTAAATAAATTAATGACACTCTCGAGCTTTTCTTCTAAGAAAACTTGATATATAATCTTGTTTTCTTTAGCCCTAACAGGCTCTTTATCTAAGAATTCCTCAGCTGCCTCGATAAAGTCAATAGATTCCTTGTGATCCACTAACTTAGCCAATTCAATCATTTTTCTTATGATAGTTTCCATTTTTATTTCTCCTTTTTTTGTTTATTTATATATTATAAAATTTTATTTTAAAAAAGTCAATAATCAAAAATCGTGCGACCTCGCAATAATTTCGCACGATTTTTAACTAATATAAATCTCTCAAATTTTTAGAAAGAAGCTTCAACTGCCGCCCAAGTTGCATCAGTGCTATCCTCGGGGATTAAGATTGTAACTTGATCACCAACTTTTAATTTGAAATATGTAACGCTAGCAAGTAGAATCTTGTATTCATTGCCGCCCGCTTCGACATAGAACGATCCGTCGTGATTTAGAAGGGTTCCTATAATCTGTTTTCGTGGAACTGGTCCAATTTGTTTATAGATAAATCCACCATCTTCGTTGATAGTTAGCTTCAAGATATCGCCCTCCACAAGCTTAGATTTTGAAGCGTAGTTAGCTGGGACTGGGTAGTTTTTGCCGTCTGGCCCAATCATTGTTTGGCCATCAAAAACACCCTCAATAATTTTACCCTGTGGACTTTCAATAATTGAAGTGCTTGGGGCAATTACTGAATTGTCCTCCCCGCTAATACTAATTAATAGTTCCTTGGCTGCGGCAAGATTCATTTCCGCTTCTTGAATCAAGCTTTTAAGCCGCTTTACTTGTTTTTCTGGTAATTCAGACATTTTTCCTCGCAGTTTTCCTTTGTCTGTTTGATATTTGTTAATAATCTATCTAATACTATCAAAAAAAAAGTAAAAAGTCAAGAACTAGGTATAAAATTTAAGGAAAAATTAAGGTTTTCCACAAGCTATAAACTGTTATATGTTCTATTGTTGTAATTTTAACAAAATGCTTATGTTTGGTCAGATAGAATATTGTGTAATGACAAATAACTTTCAAGTCTTGGAGAAAATTTCTTAATTTGGTGCTTACTGAGATATGTATAGAAAAAGAAATTACAGATATTAATCTGAGAAAAATATCTGATTGATTGGTGTTTTTTCTGTGGATAAATGTAGGCGATTGCCATGACCTTTTTAATTTTCTTAAAACTAAAAACCACTCATTTTGATAATGAGTGGTTTTTGTAATCTTAAATTAGGTCGATTAGTTTTATATTAAAATTAAGCAAGCTCAACAGTTGCGCCAGCTTCTTCAAGTTTCTTTTTAGCTTCTTCAGCTTCATCTTTAGAAACTTTTTCTTTAACTGGTGCTGGAGCACCGTCAACGATAGCTTTAGCTTCACCAAGTCCAAGACCTGTGATTTCTTTAACTGCTTTAATAACAGCAACTTTTTGTGCACCAGCATCTTTCAAAGTAACTGTAAATTCTGTTTGTTCGTCAGCAGCGTCAGCAGCACCGGCAGTAGCGGCAACAGCAACAGCAGCTGGTTCAATTCCGTATTCCTCTTTGAGGTGTTCTTTCAATTCGTTAGCTTCAAGAATAGTCAATTTTACCAATTCTTCAGCCATTTTTTTAATGTCAGCCATTTTTGACTCCTTTAAAAATTTAAATGGTTAATATTCTAAAATAAATTAATTGGTTGCTTTTCGAAATTCCAAATCTTCGTTTGTAAGACCACCAGCAATCGCGTTGATTGGCGAAAGAAGTGTGTCCACAATTTGACCAATAAGTTGATCTCTGCTTGGAAGTTCTGAAAGTGTTGTAACAGTTGCAGTATCCATTACATCACCGTTGTCAGCAAACGCACCGACAAGTTTCATTTCTGGGTGAGTTTTTGCAAATTTACCCAAAACTTGCGCAGCAGCAATCTCATCTTCGCTTGAAATTGCATAAACGAGTTGACCTTTTAGTGCAGAAGTATCAGATTCTTTCAAAGCTTCAACTTCTTGCATTGCAACTCGCACAAGGCGGTTTTTAACAACTTTGATTTGAACACCAGCTTCGCGAGCTTCTTTTCGAAGTTCTTGAAGATCGGCAACTGTCAAACCTTTATATTCAGCAAAAGCTGTCATTTTTGCGTCTTTTAGAGCGGCGCTTAATTCAGCAACCAATTGGTTCTTTTTATCGCGTGATAATGCCATAAAAACTCCTTTTTTGGTTAATATTCTTCGACCTAATTGTTAAGATTCTGGCGTTTTGAAAGCCTCCCTTCAAAACTCGTTGGCAGATAGAAAAAGTATTCCTCGGTAGCAGATTAAGCCTAGCTAACGCGAGGCGGCTACTGTCTCTGGCAACTTGTTTTATTTTAGCACAAAAAATAGCAAAATTCAAGAGCTTAAATTTAAAGCAAGAGAAAAAGCCCCGTTTCGGGACTCTAATATGATTTTGCGATAACTACACCGTATTCAGTAATGTCTACAGTGAACTTATGGTTTAGAAAATCTCTATAATACAGATCATAGGATTTTCTATCTCCGAAATATTTTTGGAGATAGGATAGAAGATTTTTTATACCCTCTTTTTCAAACTTATAAAAGCCTGATCCGTTTTTATCGGTCAGAGATTTTAGTAATTTATAATATTTTTCTGATACTAAGTCGTTCATTTTAGTACCTCTCCTTTTTATTTTTTAGCTCTCCACGAGCTTCTATATTATATAATATTTTACTGTAAAAATCAATAGTAAGTATAGATCTATTTGATTATATTGCTTTGAGAGATATATAAGCAATATAACAATGCTAGCTGATTCTTAGTTGACTAAAAATCAAAAATCCACTCGCACGGAGTGGATTTTAGCTCTATCGTGAAGATTAAGCAATTGGATTTTCGGTTTTAATGCTTGGACCTTGTGAGGTTGCGATTGAAACACTTTTCACATAAGCACCTTTAATTGAAGATGGTTTTTGTGAAGCAAGACTATCAAAGAATGCTTTTGCGTTTTCTTCAAGTTTCTCTGCTCCGAATGAAACTTTACCAATTGAAAGGTGAACGATTGCTTGCTTGTCTACGCGGTATTCAACCTTACCGGCTTTAGCTTCAGAAACGGCTTTCGCTACATCAGCGGCAACAGTTCCAGCTTTTGGATTTGGCATTAATCCGCGTGGGCCAAGAAGTCGTGCGTATTTACCAAGTTTTGGCATGTATGCTGGAGTTGCAATAAGAACATCGAAATTCAATTCTTCTTTGTCGAGTTGTTTTAGGAACTCTTCATCGCCAACGATATTTGCGCCAGCGTCTTTTGCGGTTTTGTGCTCACTTTCTGGAGCAAAAACAGCAACTTTTACATCTTTACCTGTTCCGTTTGGTAGAATAACTGTTGAACGAATATTTTGGTCAGCTTGTCGTGGGTCAACACCAAGTCGAGCATGAATTTCAACCGAAGCGTCAAATTTAGCTGGATTAGTTTCTGTTGCAAGTTTAAGAGCTTCGCTTAGGCTGTAAACAGTATCTTTTTCAACTTTTTTAGCAGCTTCTTGGTATTTCTTGCCGCGTCGTTCAAGGCGTGGTCGTGTAATTGGTTTTGGACCTTTTTTAATAACTGCTTCAGAACCATCAAGCGGAGTTGTATCGCCAGCAGCTTTTCGAGCTTCTTTTGCTTCTTTTTCGGCAACTTCTTCGGCGTGTTTTTTGCTTCGTTTTCCGCTTTTTGCGAATTTTTCAACTTCTTCAACCGCTTCTTCAACGATTTCCGCAACTTCAACTGCTTCAACAATTTCTTCTGCAATTTCGGCAGCTTCTGCGCCTTTGATTGCTTCGTTGATTTCATTAATTGTCATTTTTTCAGAAACTTCAAGCCCAAGAGCTTTAGCTTCTTCTATAAGATCGGCTTTTTTCTTTGCCATTTTCTTATCCTTTCTGTGGTAATAACGGCTTTCGCCTCCCAACATTGATTTTATTAACCTTTCGATTCTAACAGGTTTTTTAGAAAAAGTCAAAACTAAATTTTATTACTAGAAAGAGGTTTTGTTTTCGTTAGAGCTCATTTTAACATAATATGCCAATAGGCTTATAACACTAAAAATTAAACCAAAAATAATTAAACTAAAGATGGAGCTTTCGAAAATTGGTTGAGATAATCCGCCTAATATTGCTTGCCTGAAAGCTGTTAGCGAATAGTAAAGTGGCATAAATGGCGCCATGTTTTGGAAAATTTGAGGTGTTGTTGCAATTGGGAACATTCCTCCGCTACTTGCAAGCTGTAAAATCATGAAAACGATTGAGACAAACTGACCAACTCTGCCGAAAGAAAACATTAATGCATGAACAATCAAAAGGAATGAAAATGCCGAAACATAAGAATTCAAAACAAAAGAATTTATATCCGCAGGCGAAATGTTGAATATCCCGCTAAAAATAATTATGAGAACTAAAGCTTCAGCTCCAGCAAAGCCAGCCATAATCCCTACCCTTGAAAGCCACCATTTAAACGCTGAACGATTCTTTTTTGGCTTATTTTGGACTGGAAACACAATATTAAACGAAATCGCCCCAACAAACAAACCTAATGCGATGAAATATGGAGCCATTGCTTTTCCGTATGTTGCATCTCCAGAATTATTTGAAATTTCACTTTTAACAGGTGTTGCAATATTTTTAGCAGACTCATCTGAGAAATTGATTTTTGAAAGTTTTTCTGCGCTAGATGAAAGTTGCAAAGTTAATAGATTTGAACCATCTTGTAGTTTTGCAGCGCCGGAATTTAGTGTGCTTAGTCCTGAATTTAAAGTATTGATTCCGCCCAAAAGTTGAGCTGTGCTTTCAGGGATTTTTTGTTCATTAGCATTGAATTCGTTCATTTTTGTCGAGAAGGCCGCAGCTCCAGCTGAAAGCTGTTTTTCGCCCGCTAGAATCAAATTATGCGAATTTTGTATTTTGCGTGAATTTTGCGCCAAGCTTTGTGCGGCTGGAACAATTTTTTTCGAAAATTGCGCTTGTAAGTTTTGTGATTTTTTAGTATTTTTTTGGGCATCATCGGTAATATTTTTTGCCGAAACCGCTAACTCGTCGGCAAGATTTTTAATATTCTGATCGTTAGTCCGTTCAGCCAAAATGTGCATTTTTGCCACTTTTTGATTTAATTCCAATAAGTGTTCACTTTGATTTTTTGCGTCAGAATTATCGCTTATTGCAGAGTTTAGTGTGCTTAAACCATTCGAAAATTCTTCGCTTTTAGCTGAAAAATCTTGCAATCCTTTCTGTAAGTTTTCGCTATTTTGGCTTAAAAGATTGGTTTTGTTTGAAATTTCAGTTGCACTAAAAGCAAGTTTATTGCTCGCTTCGGCCATTTTCTGATTTGCTGAATTTAATTTTTCTGCGCCATTTTTTAGTTTTATAACTCCAGAATTTGCTGAATTCAAACCATTCTCTAAACTACCAATCCCGTTTGAGATTTGTTCTGAACCGTTCGCTGCTTTCGAAAAACCGTTTTGAACATTTGAAAGTTGAGAAAGTAAAATCTTACTGTAGTTTTCGTTAATTTGCGCTCGAACCTGTTCGCTCAGTTTTTGTGCGGCATTGGTTGAAATCACTTCGCCAGATTTACTTTTCGAAATATTTGTCTTAAATGAAATATTTACTTTTTGTGGATTTTCTCCCAAAAAACTAACTGAGTTTTTCGAAAAATCTTTTGGAATATGCACAATCATGAAAGTGTCACCATCGGTCAAATCTTTCTCGGCTGTTTTTAAATCCGTAAACTGCCAGTTTAAAGTTCTTGATTTCTTAAGATTGTCACTAATTTTGTTGCCAAGTTCAATATTTTGACCATTAAAAATGACAGGTTCATCTTCGTTTACTACTGATATCTTTAGATTTTCGATTTTTGAATAAGGATCCCAGATTGATGCCAAAAAAGTTCCAGCATAAATAACAGGAATAAAACTTACTATAAATAAAGTGGCTAGAAGCACACGATTTTGCTTTATTTTTCTAAAATATTTCTTCATCTTCCTCCTAATAAAATAGTTGTATTTGTCAATGATTACTCTATTGTATAAAATATTGTTGTAAAAGTCAACAATATTTGGTATACTTATTTTATGGAAGAAAAGATTCTTGATTTATTGCAAAAAATTAATACAATTTATCGCTCGGCACAAAAATATGCAACACGCGAGCTTTCGAAAAATGATATTTCGGCTATTGAGGCTGCAATTTTAACAAAGATTTATAATTCTTCTGCTCCGCAAGATGAAATCTCTAAAGAAATTGGTGTTGATAAGGCCTATATTTCGCGAGTTTTAGTTAAAATGGAAGAGAAAAAATTAATTTTAAAGAAAAACTCACAGAAAGATAAGCGAATTCGTGAAATTGAAATTACAAAACTGGGTAAAGAAAAACTGAACATTCGGCAGCAAATTCTAGTTAAATGGTGTGAAGAAACCTTTGGTGATATTTCTTTAAAAGAACTGAATCTATTAACCGAAGCGATTGAGATTATTTCAAATAAGGCAAATGAAAAGTAACCCTAAAATACAATAGTCTTTGTTTTAAAAACTATGATTGATTTTTTTTGGTTGAATTTGGTAAAATTATAACATTGGACTCATTGTCTAACGGTTAGGACATCAGGTTCTCATCCTGGCAATCGGGGTTCGATTCCCTGTGAGGTCACCATTTTTTGAAATAATTATTCTTTTTCGGCAACTTCTTCGGCGTGTTTTTTGCTTCGTTTTCCGCTTTTTGCGAATTTTTCAACTTCTTCAACCGCTTCTTCAACGATTTCCGCAACTTCAACTGCTTCAACAATTTCTTCTGCAATTTCGGCAGCTTCTGCGCCTTTGATTGCTTCGTTGATTTCATTAATTGTCATTTTTTCAGAAACTTCAAGCCCAAGAGCTTTAGCTTCTTCTATAAGATCGGCTTTTTTCTTTGCCATTTTCTTATCCTTTCTGTGGTAATAACGGCTTTCGCCTCCCAACATTGATTTTATTAACCTTTCGATTCTAACAGGTTTTTTAGAAAAAGTTAAAAATTATAAAATCTTGATTTCTGTATCGCAAATATTGATCTCTATCGTTTTAACTTTTTTGAGTTTGACTGCTTCTCCTTCTATTTGAATCCAAATATTAGCCGATTTTAAAAATTCAATTTCGGCAGATTTTACTCTTTTTAATGGGATTTTGCCGAAAATTCCACTTATTAAGAATGGTAAATTTTTAAATAATTGCGAGGCATTAAGCACGGCAAAGCCAAAAGTATCGGGCGTGTGACGGTTTTTTACGCAACGCATAATTCGCGCCATTCGTGGTCCGTTCATAAAAACTAAATCTGTTGCTGGACTTGTAATATTCGGAAAAGATTGACTATCGAGCGTGATTCTTCTGATCTGTAGAGTTTTGGCTTTTCGTTTCTTGAAATAAAATCTAGTTGCTGCGCTTAGACTTAAGATTAGTCTTCGATTGCGCCCCCGTACTTTTTTTAATGCGCGACGAAGTCTTTTTCCTTCAAAGATTTCTGCCATTTCGGCGGTCAAGCCAAGTGTGGTGTAAAGTGGCGCATACCGGAAAAACTCACCGTTGATTCGAATCTCAAGAGGCTTAATGATGTCTTTGATCTCACCGGTTTGAAAAGATTCAATCGCGGCCCTGCCTGAATTTCTAGAAAAGCTTTGTGCGTAATCATTAAAATTCCCAAATCCGGTGTATTTGAATCGGAGATTTTTTTTGCCAGAAATTACCGCCGCATTAGTTGCGATATGGGCCGTACCATCACCACCTGCCACCAGAATGGTGTCGCCGTCGCACAAACCTTTGGCCATTTCTTGGGCGTTTTCTATCGGTGAGGTTGGCTGAATTTCGAAAGTTGTGAGTTGATTTTTTTGAAAATGAACTTCTTCGAGATGAGGCAGAATTTTCTTTTTGATCATATCAAAACCGCTAGAGCGCGGATTAATCACAAGAACTAGACGATTTTTCATAACGTGATTTTAACATATTTTTAGGATATTGGCAATGTGATTACCCTCGCTATTGATTTGATTTTGAATATCTTAGATGTTAAAATAAAGTAATGAAAAAAGCTCTTGAATTTAAAATTAAAACTCGATTAAGTGGCACTTTAGCGCGCACAGGAGTAATAAAAACTCCACACGGTGAAATTAAAACCCCAGCTTACATTGCGGGCGGAACTAATGCAACAGTGAAAGCAATGACGCCCGAGCAAATTCGTTCGACTGGCGCACAGGCAGTTCTTGCGAATACCTATCATCTGATGCTTCGGCCTGGTGCGGATATTTTGAAGAAAGCTGGCGGGATTCATAAATTTATGAATTGGGACGCGCCAACTTTTACTGACTCTGGTGGATTTCAGGTTTTTTCTCTTGGAATGGCTTACAAAAAAGGAATTGATGCAACTTCACATATTTCGAAGGGCGATTCAAATTTAGCACGCCATAATTCAAATCAGCTAGCAAAAGTTAGCGATGACGGCGTTTGGTTTAAGTCTCATATCTCAGGCAAAAAAATTTTTATGTCGCCAGAAATTTCAATGGAGCTTCAGCATAAAATTGGCGCCGATATCCACATGGCTTTTGACGAATTAACTTCGCCGCTAGCTGGCCGAGCACAAATTAAATCTGCATTAGATAAAACTCATTTTTGGGCTGAAAAATGTTTGAAACGGCATAACGAATTAAATGCCGAGCATATCGCAAAAGGCGAAAATCTGCAGGCGCTTTTTGCGGTAGTTCAAGGTGCGCGCGAAGAAGATTTTCGAAAAGAAAGCGCGAGTTTTTTGGGGACAAAAGACTTTGATGGCTTTGGGATTGGTGGAATTTTTCAGCCAGAAGAAATCCCTGAAGTGTTAACTTGGGTGAACACAACCTTACCAGAAGAAAAACCGCGACATCTATTAGGAATGGGTGCACAGCCGGCTGATCTCTTTTTGGGTGTGGAATTTGGCATCGATACATTTGATTGCGTGGCACCAACTCGTCAAGCTCGAAACGGTGCAATTTTTACTTATTCTGGGCGAATCAATATTGAAAACGCCAAGTTTAAAGAAGACTTCACGCCGATTGACAGCGATTGCAATTGCTACACTTGCCAAAATTTCACAAAAGCCTACGTTAATCATCTTTTCCGTGCGGACGAAATTCTCGCCAGCACACTTGCTTCAATTCATAATGAATTTTTCGTAATTAATACAGTTGATAAAATCCGTGAGAGTCTTGAAAACGGCACTTTTTTTGACTACAAGCGTAATTTCTTAAATAGATACTACGGCGAAAAACGCGCTAAAGATTTTGAAACTCAATAGGTTGTGTCTAATCGAGACTCAAATCTCCTTTAGCTGAATATATTGCTATTCGACGCACCTCTTCTAAAACTCTATCTGTAGATTCTCTATTGTTTGGCCAATCTTCTGCAGAAATTTTCCGACCATCTATGATTGGGATAAAGTTAAAATCGATATCTTTTTCGAAGATATTTCGAGCTGTCATCAATGCGCGACGGGTATGAAATGCTAGGCATACAATTGTAATAGTTTTAATGTCGTTTGCTTTGAAATTTTTATCGATAATTTCTTTTACAAACTCAAAGTTTTCTTTTGTGTTAGTCGAGCGTGTTTCTAGGATTATATCATCTCTACTAAATCCTAACTCTATTGCTCTTTTAAAAAATCGCTCTGCCTCGGGTTCTTTATCTGCATTTGGGCTGTGGCCAGTAAGGATAATTTTACCGAGAATATTTTGTTTATAAAAAGGCTCAATAATATTAATCGTATCGACAAAATTATTACCAAGGACTATTGTGATGTCGGATTTTTTGATATTCTGTGGAACAAAAAGTAGATCTGTTATTTTTTTGATAGTGTCAGTCATATATCTTACCTTTGAGATTATAATTTTAGTTAATTAAATATTAGCATTTTCTTGTATTTTTGTCTACTGGGTATTTTTGTGATAAATCTGGCTCAAAATAGCTCTATGATATGCGTTTACGGCTGTGTGGAAATTTTCGAGTTCTTTACCTTTTACTTCAAAATATCTTGGACCTGGTTGAATTTTGACAACTTTGTCTGGGCGGATTTCGTATCGCGTAGTAAAGCGCCGCAAATGGCCGTTTCCGTCGGTGTACTCCTCATGCCAAATCCAACTAGTTTCGTTTAAATTAAAAAATTCTCGTCGAATTCCGTTTGGGGCTGGACCAAAAATTTGTGACCCGAGTTCGCTCTCTAAATCAAAAAGCTCACTAGCATCCATTTTTTTGAAAAAGCGTCGTTTAGCGCGATTTTGATAAAAATAATCTTTCTTTCTTTGCATTAATTTATGCCTCGCAAAAAATTAGCAGCTTCGGCCCGGGCTTTAGTTATTTCTTGGCTTTTTTTTAATAAGTCTTCAAGGATATATTTTTCATTAGTAGGATTTTTTTGTTTTTGGTTCGAGTGCGGTTTTTCGGCTTCTTTAAAATTTTCCTGAATAGGTTCAGGCTGGTTATAATTTGGAATATGAAACATTGAATTTGCTGAATTTTGCACTTCACCTCCTTTGAACTAATTTTTATTGTACCATAAAAAATACCAAAAGTCAATAAATGGCTGCTTAAATATTGAACAGTTTTTGAGCATTTTGGGTTGTGATTTTGGCTATTTCTTCAAGAGACTTGTTTTGCTTCTTGCTTAGATCTTCTGCTATAAGTTTTATCCACGCAGGTTGATTAGATTTTCCACGTTTCCCTTTTGGCGCGAGAAATGGTGCGTCGGTTTCGAGTAAAATTTTATTAAGTGGAATTTGCGCGAACATTTCTAATTCCTCAGTTTTTTTAACAAAAGTTGAAATACCATTTACTCCAATAAAAAGGTCTCGCTCTAAAGCTTTTCGTAGATTTTCTATGCTGTCAGTAAAACTGTGGACGACACCGCGAATTTTTCCACCCTCACGCTCCGCTTGATCAAAGATCGGCCAGAAATCATCAAAGGCGCCACGAACATGAAAGCTGACTGGTAGGTTGAGCTTTTGGGCTAGTTTTAGTTGCGCGAGAAGAACCTCGGCTTGGACTTCTTTTGGTGAATGATTATAGAAATAATCCAGTCCAATTTCACCTATCGCTACTACTTTTGTACTGCGAGTAAGTTTTTCGAGTCTTGGTAGATCGATCTTAATATCAAAATCTTTAGCTTCATGCGGGTGAACGCCAATAGCTGCAAACAATTCTGGCTTTTGATATTTTTCAGCAAATGATACCGCCTGCTGTGAATTAGCTAAATCGACACCTATGCAAATCGCCTTCTTGATCTCGTTTGTTTCCATATTGGCAAAAACTTCTGCGTGGTCAATCGGAAAGTTTTCGTCATGAATGTGGCAGTGTGAGTCTATTAGCATTATTTTTTGACCTGAGTTTGATTTTTAGCTTGCGCTTTTTGGGATTTTGCCGTGTGCGGATCTTCGGTTTTAAGATAAATCTTTGGGAATAAAATGCCGATTTTTTCGTCATTAATTACTCCACTTCCGAAAATTGTGTGGATTTTGTCTGCTGTGTCGGGCATAAACGGCGCGAGCATTTGGCCAATCTGTAAAATTCCTCCAACTGAATGAGCTAGAACTTCCGCTAGGTGGTTTTCTTCGTCCTTGTTGGCCTGAGCGAGCTTAGCAATTTCCCAAGGTTTAACATTTTCGATATACTGATTGTGCGCGCGAACTAAAACCCAAATCTCATCTATTGCTTTATCGAATTCTAAATTACGCATACGAGAATTATAATTATGAAGATCAAATTCATCGCCCATGATATCACCGATTACACCAGACTGGTATCGTTTAACCATATTTGCAACACGTGAAACTAGATTGCCCAGATCATTACCGAGTTCATTGTTGTAAGCTTTTTCGAATTTTTCCCAAGTAAAATCACCATCATCCTGAGTTGGAATATGTCGTGAAAAATAATAGCGCCAAGCATCTAATCCGTAATTATCGATAATTTCATTGGGGTCAATTACATTACCGAGGCTTTTACTCATTTTTACACCGCCCGAAGAAATATGCCCATGAACAAGCAGCGTCTTAGGTAGCGGTAGACCAAGCCCCATCAATATAGCCGGCCAAATTCCTGCATGAAATCTAAGAATATCTTTGCCGATAACTTGTATATCAGCTGGCCAGTAATTCTGCCAATCTAAATTATCTGGATAACCGATCACGGTTAGATAATTAGCTAAGGCATCAATCCAAACATACATTACCTGATCTGGATCACCAGGTACGGGAACTCCCCAGCTCAAGTTCTTTTTTGGCCGAGAAATAGAGACATCAGATAAGCCTTCGCGCAAAAAATTCAAGAATTCTCTCTTGCGGTATTCGGGGGTGATTTTCATTCTATTGGATTCGATCGCTTCAATTATTCGGGGTGTAAATTCACTTACTCGCAGATAATAGTTTTCTTCACTTAATCGTTCGAAAGGTTTTTGGTGATCTGGACAAACACCGTGAAATTCAGTAACTTCTTTTTCGGTGTAAAATGCTTCGCAGCCTTGGCAGTACCAACCCTCATATGAGCCTTTGTAAATATATGGTTGGAGCTGGGTCCAAATATATTGTGAAGCGCCAACATGGTGACTGTCGGTAGTGCGAATAAAATCAGTGTAGGTAGTCTTGATTTTATTCATGAGAGTGCGGAAGTTTTCGACCGTAGCATTTACATATTCTTGAGGTGTTAAGCCGGCCGCTTGCGCTTTTTCGGCAATTTTATTACCGTGCTCGTCAGTACCAACTTGAAAACGTACCTCGTATCCTGTGGCTCGTTGATGCCTGGCCCAAATATCAGCTAGTAGATAATCAAGTGCATTACCAATATGCGGAGCGCCATTTGCATAAGGGATTGCTGTTGTGATATAAAGTTTTTTCTTTGTCATATTGCTTATAGTATAACATATACTGTTGAAAATAAAAAAAGTTGAGATTTATGATATTTTTGATATACTATAAGCATGAAAAGCATTAACTCTTTGAAAAATAAAAAAGGTTTTACGATTATAGAAATAGTTTTAGTTTTAGCTGTTGCGGGTCTAATTTTTCTTATGATTTTTGTTGCACTGCCAGCGTTGCAACGTTCTCAGAGAGATACTCAGAGAAAAAGTGATTTTGCTATAATTAAAGCTGCGATACTAAATCTACAGACTAACGGGGGGAGCTATAAGTCACTATCTGATGTTAGGGGTAAGACAATTGAAATTGGGTCAAGTGAGGATCCGCTAAAGAATTATTTAAAAGATATTTCTCCTCTAATTAAATATTATAGGATATCAGGATCCTTTGATCAATTTAATGGTGCTGGAGTGGCCCGTGAAACCTTAAATATCTCTCATAGCTCTCCAGAACAAATTTACAGTACTGTTTTAATTGGTTTAGGTGCTGAATGTTACTTGGATACCGGATTTTCTGATCCTGCCTATAGGATAAATAGTGGTTCCCAGCTAAGCAGTATAGGTAATGCAAAAAAGATCGTTATACTAGCACAATTAGAGAGTTTAAAACTTCCAGATCTTAAAGGATTGTTTTATGAAGCTAACTACTGCTATGAATAGTCTATAAAATATTTAGTAATAGCTAACCATTCTTCTATACTAATATCTTGCGCGCGAATGTCGGGTGAAACATTAGCTTGTGATAAAATTCGTATAGCTTGATCTTTACTGATTGCGAGATTAGCGCTTAGTGCTTTAGAAATCTTTTTTCGGCGAGCGGCAAATCCAGCTTTCACAACACGGAAGAACTGCTTTTCGTTAATCTGACAGTTGTGTTGTTGATTAAAAAGCTCCAATCTATTTTTCTCTAGAACCTTTAATATAACTACTTGAGAATCAACTTTTGGCGGAGGTGCAAAAAAATCACGCGGTACAAAAACGCCTAGTTCGGTCTCGGCATAAAGTTGCACAGCTATACCTAGAACACTCAATTCACCAGCTGGTGCGCAGATTCTCTCGGCAACCTCTTTTTGAACTAAGAGCGCAGCAACTTGGGGCTTATTTGTTGAGGTGAGGAGTTTTTCGACAATCTTAGAAGTAATATAATACGGAACATTTGCTGCTACCTTATAATTTTTAGGTAGTTTATTTAAGTTAAAATCTAAAAAATCCGTGTTTATTACAGTTAGATTTTTACCTGGGAATTGGCCCGGTAAATTTTTAGCGAGATTTGGATCAAATTCTACCGCTAGAACTTTGCCGCTCTTTCCGGTGGCGCGCAAAAGAGATGATGTCAATGTCCCGAGTCCGGGGCCAATTTCTAAAACAAAATCACCTTCGTTAATATCTGCCTCTATAGCAATTCTGTCTAGGATTTCTCTGTCCTTCAGCCAGTGTTGACCAAGTGATTTATTAGGTCCTTTTGACTTTGCACTAGATGATTTATTGAATTTTGTCTGTGATTTTTGACTAAGATTGATATTAGACATTTTACCACCAACCTTTTGCTTTCCACGCAGAATACGCCCCGCTCCATGATCCATAGCGACTACTTGCATATCCAGAGAAAAAGCGTAACTGACATACTGGGTCGCTTTGCCAATTTGGGCATGCTCCAGATAAAGCGGCGAGATTTGTCTGGCCTAATCCAAAGTATTTACCGTTTGAGGCAGTTGTTCGCCAGCTTGATTCTTTATTTATAATGTAATTGACGTAACCATAATCGCTTGCAGAAATTCCTGCTGCCGCCATCCAATCTTCGTGCGAGCCAGCTGGGAGATTTATTTTCGTGCCAACAACTTCAACTTGTTTTTTTGCTGCTTTAATTTCTACTTCATTGATTTTTTTACGTTCTGTTTCGACGCCATTCTTAATGTTAATTTCATAGGTGACGGTTTTCTTGCCATTTTCACCCTTTTCTCTAACTTCTCGATAGCTACTGTCTTTGCTTGAATCTTGGATTTTTTCAACGCTAAAAGCAATATCTTCTTCAACACTAATTGTTTGTTTGCCGTTTCGCCATATTTCAAAAGAATCGCCGTTTTTGAGAGGGCTATTTAAATCTTTTGAAAGCTGATCTTGAGCTGATAGTTTAATATTTTTCTCTTTTAGAAAATCTGCGATAGTGCCAGCTTGAGTTCTTAAAATTTGAGTTTTACCGAATAATTTGACTGTAATTTCTTTTGCGCGTTTGATTGATAATACGGTTGTGGCTCCATCTTCAAGAAGGTTATTTGAGATTTGAGGTAGAACAAGATCTTCTTTATGAAGAGATAGACCTGCTGCTTCGGCGATCTTGCGTGAAGTTTTGGCGGCAGTCATTACTTTGCGTCGAGTGGCGCCGTCTTCAATTATGAAAGGATTGGCGCGATAAATATTAACATTATAAATAGTGTCGGTGAGCTGTTCACTAAGACGAGGCTCCACATTATCTTCTTGAGATACAGATATTCCCTGCTCCTTTAATGCGTCACCAATTGTTGCGGCGTTAGTTTTGAAAGAAGTTCGAGCTCCATTTTCGAAAACATTAATAATTTTTGCGCCTTCGCCTTTAGCTAGGGCTGGTTTAAGTGATTGAATAAATAAAAATCCGCCAGCAATTGCTAGTGTGGCGCTTATAGATATAATAAAGTGTTGTTGTCGCCTAGATTTAATAGGATACTTAATAATTTTCCCAAACATCAATGTTTTTATTTTAGCATAAATAATTTCCTAAATCAAATTAAAAAACCGCTCAGCCAATGTAATGCTGAACGGAAACCTCCGCACCATAGGTTTTTCTCTTTCGCGGGAATACTCATACTATCGTAATTAAAAAAGAAAGGAGGTGAAAGGTGCGGGTTTGTTCATAATAGGCTTTTACTCAGGGTGGCATTCCCTTTTTTTAAAACTCTATCTGAACATTTTTATTATAAAACAACCCATAGTAAAAGTCAAGAATTTTATAATTATATAATCTATTGTAAGGGTTTTATGTTTTGATATACTAGATTTTTTCTAACCGAGCATATTCGGCGTTGAGCTTGCGTATTTTTCTGTTAGCGAACTCGATCTCGATAGCGGAGCCGTCAATTTCGCGCACTTTACCATCACCGAAGGCGGGCGAACGAACCTTATCACCAATTTTTAGTGAATTTTGATTATAATATTCATCAAAATTATCCGTTGAAAAATCTTGATCAAATCCATCGAATTCATCGGTGTTATTATTAATTCCCTCGCTCCATTTATTTTGACCGCTCAGGCTATGCAGTTTTGCCTGCCAATTATTTTCCCAAGCTGTATTCGTATTCTTTTCTCGCCAATCGTTAAATTCTGGCTCAGTTTCCAATCCAGCGTCAGTAATAAATCGGCTTGGTGAACTATAATTACGCTGTCCGAAAACTGCACGCGAATCAGCATAGCTAAGAATTAATTCTTCGCGCGCTCGGGTCATTCCGACATAGCAAAGACGGCGCTCTTCTTCTAGTTCGCTTTTGTCGCTGTCAAAAACTCGGCTGTGTGGAAAAAGACCTTCTTCCATTCCCGCCATAAAAACGACTGGAAATTCCAATCCCTTTGCGCTGTGGAGAGTCATTAATGAAACTTGATCGTCACTCTCGGCATCGTTAGAACTCATCAAAGCGACATTTTCGAGGAAACCAGCTAGGTCGGCGTAAATTTTAGCATCAGATATTAATTCGCCGATATTATCTTCTTTATCTTCTTGTTCTGCCTCGGTTAGTTTTTCGGCATTTTTATAATTGGTTCGGGCTAGAATTTTTTCGAGAATTTCGGCTGGGCTAGCAGAATTTTGATCTAGAATTTGGCACTCACGAAAAATTTCACCCAAATTGCGCAATGAATTACGAGCGCGCGCGGACATTGTTGAAAGTCCATCGATTGCAAGGAGAGATGCGATTAAATCTAATCCGTTTTCAGCCTGCCAATTTAAGAATTTATCTAATGAGACTTTGCCCAATCCGCGCGCAGGAATATTAGCGATTCGTTCAAAAGCGACTCTGTCTAACGGATTATAGATCACGCGCAGATAAGCTAGCAAATCTTTAACGACTTTACGATCATAAAAGCGAATCCCGCCAAAAATTTTATAATCAATATTCATATGACGTAATGCTTCCTCTAGAGCACGTGATTGTGAGTTAGTGCGATAAAGGATCGCAAAATCAGCGTAATTGCGTAATTTGAGATTTTTTTCACTGTAAATTTTGGAAGCGATTTTGGCGGCCTCTTCTTGCTCGTCGCGCGAGTTGATTATCTTTACGGGCTTGCCTGCGCCAAGCTCAGTGAAAAGTTTTTTGTCACTACGGGTTTCGTTTTTCATAATTACATTATGAGCGGCGTTTAGGATATTCTCGGTTGAGCGATAATTTTGCTCGAGTTTAATAACTTTTGCCCCTTTAAAATCGCGCTCGAAATTCAAAATATTAGTAAAATCAGCCCCCCGCCAAGAATAAATACTTTGCCAGTCATCGCCAACCACGCAAATATTTTGGCGATCATTTACTAGCATTTTAACTATCGTATATTGGGCGGCATTAGTATCCTGATACTCATCAATCAAAATATGCTCAAATTTATCGCGGAAAAATTTACGGACTTCAAGATTGTCACGCAAAAGACGAACCGTTTCCGACAGCAAATCATCGAAATCAAGCGCGTTGGCTTTATTGCGTGCTTGTTCATAGCGCACAAAAATCTCGGCAATTTTTTGTTCGAATCCCCAATTGGCGGTTTCGGCGTAGCTTTCGGCGGAAATCAGTTCGTTTTTGGCGTTCGAAATTGCTGCACTAACAGACTGCGGTTTAATATTCTTACTGTCATAATTCAAATCTTTGATGATTTTTTTGATCAAAGCTCGGCGGTCATCTTCGTCATAAATTACGAAATTTTTTGCTACGCCGATTGATTCGCCTTTTAGGCGTAGGATCTTAACGCAAATTCCGTGAAAAGTTCCCATCCATGGCATAAAAAATCGATCGTCGGCGTTTTTGCCAAGTAGCTCAGCTAAGCGTTGGCGCATTTCTTTGGCGGCTTTATTGGTGAAAGTTACCGCTAAAATCCGATCGCTAGCTACCCCGTGCGCTATTAGCCACGCAATGCGGTGAGTGAGAGTTTTTGTTTTTCCGCTCCCTGCGCCAGCCAAAACTAACATTGGTCCGTCGCCATTTTTTACGACTTCGGCTTGGCGTTGATTAAGCCCTGCTAAAATATCCATGAATATATTATACACGATTACATAAAAATACATCGTGTTGATTTTTCTTTATTTTATGATAAAACACATTTATAAGCGTAGATTCTATTTACGCAAAAAATAAAAAAGGTGGGTGAATAATTATGGCTAGTAAAGTCGTGATGAATACTCCACAATCACAAGCGATTGTGGATGTGCTGGCCGACCATGGATTTATATGTCCATCTGGGTTTGGCGATGAGGTAGATACGGGGAAAGAATTTTCAACTCGTGTCTATCTGCCTGGAAAAATTTTCGAAGTTTTATATGACTTCGAACTCAAATTTTTCTCTTTAGAGGAGGTAGTATTTGACTACTCTCCTGATGGGAAACATAGAAAATCGCGAAATAGGATTTTGCTATTTTCTATCAATAGAGATAGTCCTGATGATATAACCTATATCATAGGAGCTAGATCCGACATTCCGGATAGTATTTATACTGATTTGTTGAATCGGTTAAATTCTATAGAAAATTCTACTATCCAGATCTAAGCTTATTGCTGGCTCCGTCTTGTACGGGGCTTTTTTCTTTTTCTGAAATCTGGTATAATTTGACTATGCCAAACGCTTATACGGACAAAAATCTCGAAGAATTTATTCAAAAACATTTTGCAGTAAAACTTAATTTTGAAGAAGTTGTTGCTCGCAATTTGCCAGTGAGTTATTCTACTGAAGTCCTTATTTTTCGCTCTAAAAATCAAAAGCTTTATGCGTTCATCTCGGGTGAAGCACGTTTAACTTTGGGTGATATTTCTAAATCTCTTACTAAAATGAATCTTAAGCCGGCCAAATTTTTCCCGCCAAATGGCTTGGAGGATTATTTTTTAGAACACGCTCGAGCACAATTTTTGCGGATTTTTCCGGCTCGTGAGCATATTTCTAGCGAAGAGCTACGTTTTTATAAAACGCAGGTTCTTTATAACCCTGCCCTTGTTGAAATTGCCTCGATTCGAAATGGCGAGATTAAGTGTTTTGATTCTGACGCAATTGGTTCTTGGCGCGTGGCGAAGCGTTTGAATTATCGCAGTATTTTATAAAAATTATAAACTAATCTAACTATATTTTGGGGCTATTTTGAGCTAGGAAGATTGTTTTCATATAGATTTACAGATTAGTTTTTTATTTTGTAAGATTTTCTTAAAATTAGCTTAAAAAAGCTTGCTTTTTTATTTTGCTTGTGGTTTAATTAAAGCATACGGAAACTGCCGTAAATAAAAATACCAATAATAATTAAAGTTCATAGAAAGGTGGAAATTTCACAATGAACAAATTACAAACTAAAAAAGGTTTCACAATTATTGAAGTCGTGCTTGTGCTTGCGATTGCCGGACTTATCTTCTTGATGGTCTTCTTGGCGCTACCTGCCCTACAGCGCAGCCAGCGAGATACACAACGAAAGAATGATGCTTCACGATTGCGAGCAGCGGTAACAGACTACACATCAAACAACCGTGGAAGCTTGCCTTGGGCTGGAGCCAACTTGAAAAGTGACTTTATCTCGAAGTATATTACAACCGATCAAACTTCAACATTTAATGATCCTTCAACAAACTCAGAGTATAAAGTTACACCTGCTTCAGGGGCTACTGCAGCACCTACTGCTCTTGGCGAGATGAAGCTATCTAATAAAGCTAAATGTGGTACAGACGGTGCTATCGTAGCAGGCAACTCAATTGTTGTTTCTGTTAAAACGGAAAATGGTGTCGCTAACTGCGTAGAAGGATAATATAAAATATCTTTCTGAAACAAAAATAACTCTCGGTAACGGGAGTTATTTTTAGTTTTACTAATTAGATTTTAATTCTAGAATTATTAAATTTTCGATGTGTGGTGTTCGTGGAAAAAAGTTATATCCGCGCGTATAGATTATTTCATACTTTTCGCTTAAAATTGCTGCATCACGCGCCTGTGTGGCTGGGTTACAGCTTAAATAAATTACTTTTTGTGGCTCAATTTCAAGAATTTTTTCGCAGACTTTTTTGTCCATTCCGGCGCGTGGCGGATCAACGATTAAATTAGTGTCTTGTTTAATGAAATCAAGAACTTTTTCACTAGGCGCAAGGATTGCCTTTGCGCTATTATCTCTATGTAGCTCATTAATATTGCGCTTCATTTCTGTTACCGCGCTTTCGTTGATTTCGACTAAAGTTAAATCGCCTGAGCCAATCGTTAAACCGATTGATCCTACACCAGAGTATAGATCAACTGTTGGTTTTGATATATCGATGAACTTCTTCATATCACGTAAAGCTTGTTCATAAACCGGTAAATTTATTTGAAAAAAGCTTTCGGTAGCGTAATTAAAATTAATTTCTAATATCTGATCGCTAAGTTTATTTTCATTTAGGGCTTGTAGCTTTTTGGTTATGACGCTTGCTGGTGACTTTGGGTTAGAGAAAATTAATTCAAAATTCTTGAATCCCAGCGAGTGTAGTTCTTTATCATTAAATAGCTCGAAGTCTTCGTTTTTAACATAGAGTTGGGTTGAGATCTCTCCTTTTTGGCTTGTCCTAATTAGTAGAGTCTTTAGGTCTCGATTGGGGGTTTGTCTTGTGCGCAAAATTTCTAGTATTTTTTGCCCAGCTTTATTTATTTCGTTTTTTGCAAGGCTAGTGCCAGCTACGGGGACTTTTCCCTTCCCTCCGCGTTTGAAAAAGGCTAGATTTAGTTCACCGTTGTCGTTGTTTTCTTCAGACTTTTCCCACCAAAATGAGAATTCAACTTTGTTGCGATATCCAAAGATTATATCATCAGAAAAAAAGCTTTCTTGTTGTGGCAGATCTATATTTTCTTGTCGAAAACTTTCACGGATCAATTCTTGCTTGGTACTCTGTTCGAAATCGAAGTCAAAAATTTGCCACGGGCTAGTCGATAGAAAGCTTTCTGAATCGCGTGGTTTAATTCTTTTTTTGGATTTTTCTATAATTTCTACAGCGAATCCTTCCATAAAGCTCGACTTATTCTTTGTAATTTGGATTTTAGCTGTTTCACCAGGTAAAACGCCCCATGCGAAGATTTTTTTGCCATTTTCAAGCGTGCCTAGAGCTTGCCCTCCGGGAGTGACTTTGTCGAATTTCGCTATTTCAAATTTAATTTTTTGTACCATATTTTCCTATTCTATCAAATTCTTTAGTTATTTTCTGTTATTGTTAAGGATTTGTCCTGCGATGCCCAGATCTCTAGCCATTCTTCACCTTTTAATTCGCTCGGTTTTTTAGTTCTAAATTTTAGGCCGCAATTTTGTCTATAAAAATTAGGGACTGCAAACATTTTGTCAACAAAATCGTTAAATTTAGGTTGTTCTTTTAGTGGAATAAGTGAAGTTTCGTGCCGTTTCATCTCAAAAAATACAGTCTCAACCGCTGGTGGTGGTGTAAAGTCCGTTTTATGTAGGGGTTTCTTTATTTTGACTTCAAAAAATGGAAAAACTTTCACTCCTAAAGCTGAGGTGAAGTTTTTGTCGCCAGCTATTATTTTGCGAGCAAATTGTTTTTGCAGAATTAAATAGATGCTTTTAGGCTGGTTTCGGGAAGTTATTAACTTATTGATAATTGGTGAGCTCAAATGGAATGGAATATTTGCGCAAACTTTATAATTTTTTGGTAGTTTCGAAAGGTTGAAATCTAAAAAATTTGCCCGTAAAACTTCAACATTCTCTAAATTTTTAGTATTATTTTGAAGTTTTTTGAAAGTTTCGCAGTCAAATTCAATTGCTAAAACTTGCGCAGATTTTTTGCTAAGAGCGAAAGTAAAAACACCGCTTCCAGCGCCAATATCTAGCGTAAAGTCACGTTTTCGAATATTGCTATGCCCAACAAGCATTAGTGCAATTCGTGGTGAACGCAAGAAATTTTGTGAAATGCGGTGCTTTCGAGCCATTTATTCGTATCTCAATGCTTCGATGGGGTCTTTTTTGCTGGCTTTACGTGAAGGTAAAGTTCCTGCTAAAAATGCAACAATAGCAATTACTAAGGTAATTATTATATTATTTTTGATAGTGAACTTTGTTAAATTAAATCCATCCATGCCCTTTAAGAAGCTTTCTGTTGCAAAAGTATTTAAGGCTTCTCCGGCAGCTTGAGCTAATATTATGCCTATGACTGAGCCAATCACACCAATTAAGATAGCTTCAATACTGAATAGTTGAAAGACTTTTCCGTTTGACAAACCCATCGCTTTCATTAATCCGATTTCGCGAGTTCGTTCACGTACACTCATGTAAAGTGTATTGATAATCCCGAAGCTAGCAGCAAGAAGCGCAATCGCACCAAAAACAATCAAAGAGCCAGTAATTCCGTTTACAACATTCATGATAGTTTCAACTTGGTCTTTAGCTGTGTTTGCTGAATAACCTGCTTTTTTAGCATCTTCTTTGATTTGATTTAATTTATCTTCAGTTACTTTTCCTTCAATTTGAGCTAGAGCAGAAATACTTTTCTCTTTCGATTCTAGTGGTAAGCTTTTTGTTTGAAAGTCATAAATTTCATTAAAGCTTGGTTCATTAATTGTCACCATTGCTGACTGAATCAAGCTCTTAGCTGTTACGCCTGAAACTTTCTGGGTGATAATTTTCTTTTCACCTGTCAAAGAATCTGAAACTTGAAAGGTTACTTTTTCACCGATCGCATCTTGGGCATTTTTAAAGCCTAGAGGTTCAAGATAATCCTGAGAAATTGTTACCTCATCTTTATTTTTTGGTTTACCTCCAGCTAAGAAATCAAAGTCAAATTTTTGTCCTTCAACTTCCACTATAACAGATGTAATTGTAAGTTTCTTACCATCTTTATATTGAATATAGTCTGGTGTTGCTATTTTGTAGAAGCGGGCATTTTTAACGTTTGAAATTTTGTTAATTTTTTCAAGATCTTTAGAATTCAAGGTTTGTTGTGTATACCGCGAATCGGGTTTTTTCGAATCACCTTCTTTATATTCTTGCGGCCCAAAAGCTACACCATTATCCTGTTTTGGTCGAAAATAAATTATAGAGTCGTCACCAAAAACCGAAAGCTGTTTTTGGATATAATCGTTCACGCCAATATTCACGGCAGAGGTTAATGCTATGGTAAAAGAACCTATACAAACCGCAATAATTGTCAAGAAAGTTCGGCCTTTATTTCGCCATAAATTTGAGGCTGAAGTTTTGATCATATCTGAAATATTCATTATTTTTCTCCTTTCGAAATAATTTTACCGTCTTGGAGGCGGATTTGGCGATTACACTTTTCGGCTAGTGCTTCGTCGTGGGTTACGATAATTAGAGTGATTCCTTTTTCTTTATTTAGACCGAAAAGCAATTCTTCTACTTTATCGCCAGTATTTGTGTCAAGGTTTCCGGTTGGCTCATCGGCGAAAATAATTTTTGGTGAGTTAGCGACTGCGCGGGCTACGCATACTCGTTGCTTTTGTCCGCCAGAAAGGTTAGATGCTTTATTTCTAGCTTTATCTACTAGATCTACGGCCTCAAGTGCTTTCATAGCAGTTTCTTTACGCTTTCGTGGACTGATTTTTGCGATTTTTAGCGGTAAAATTACGTTTTGTAAAACTGTGTCTTTTGGGTTCATGAAGAACTGCTGAAAAACAAACCCAAAAGTTTGGTTTCGAAGTTTATTTAATTCACGTTTTTTCATTTTAGCGATATTGTTGCCGTTGATAAAAATCTCACCTTCATTAGGTTTGTCGAGCGCTGCAAGAAGATGCATTAAAGTGGATTTACCGCTACCTGATTTACCGATGATGGCAACACTTTCCCCTTCTTTGATATTGAGCGATACGTCATCGAGCGCACGAAATTGTTCGCTGCCATCCTGATAAATTTTTACTAAATTTTTTACTTCAATAATATTTTTTGACATTATTACTTCTTTCTAGATTAATCTCTTGGGATTTTTAAATCGTTATCTTGGGTATGGTTTGGTTTTTTATGTCGTGGCTTACGACGCTTTTTCTGATCGTTAGATATTACTACACCTTTCTCTGCTAGAATTTTCGACAGGTCTTTTAGATTATTGGCTGAATCTTTTTGTTCGGCATTATTTGGGCTAATTCTTTTTGGGTTGATCGGCTGCTTTGAAAAATCTACTTTTGTCGAATTAAACATTGGTTTAATCGGTTTTAATTCTGATTTTGGCACTTTTCGATCTGGTTTTTGATTGTTTTGGTTAGGTCGTGGAGCTACATTTTGGGTTGGTGCTGTCCACTGTAAACCTTGGCGCTCAGCCATAGCTTTATTGACTAATTGTTTTGGAGGTAAGAGTATGTCACGGATTCGTTGTTCTATTTCTGGTCGTGGAGTTCCATAATTTCGCCGTGTATTTTCAACGATTTTATCACTTAGATCATTGAATGGCTTTGGTAAAGTGAGAGTTGTAGCACTAAAAGGCGTAGATTTCTCACCATTAATAATCATGCTCATTACAAAATGACGGTTATTTAAACCCATTAAATCACTAGCATCAAATTGTGGTTCGAACTGTTTAGCAAGAATTGGCGCATCTTCAACGGAAACTCGGAATGAGATAATCGAGCCAACGTTTCCGAAAACTGCGTTTTTAACGCTTTCTGTCATTTGTGAAACATATTGGTTGGCCACTGTTAGAGTTAAACCATACTTTCGGATCTCTGAAAGAATTACAGCAAATGAATCGGTCGCGAAGTTCTGGAACTCGTCAACATAAAGATGAAATGGTCGGCGATCTTCTAGTCTTTCGATATCCGAACGACTCATTGCAGCAAGCTGAATTTTAGTTACAAGAAACGAACCAAGAATTGCGGCGTTGTCTTCGCCGATCAGACCTTTAGAGAGGTTAACAACTAGGATTTTTCCCTCATCCATAATTTTACGGATATCAAAAGTTGATTTTGGCTGACCGATAATATTTCGAATAATTGGATTTGCGGTAAATGCTCCAACCTTATTTAAAACTGGCGCGATTGCTTCATTAACTTGTTTTTCGCTCCACTGGCCAAATTCTTGTTTCCAGAATTGAAGCACGCTTGGGTCTTTACAATAAGTCAAGGTATCTTTACGGAAATCGCCGTCAGTTAAGATTCGAGTAATATCAAGCATTGTTGGTTCTGGTCGATCAAGCAGTGCCAAAAGTGAATATCGCAAGATATATTCAAGGCGTGGACCCCAAGAATCACCGAACATGCGCTTCAACACGCCGATAACTTCAGATGAAATATTTGATTTTTTGCTTGGATCGTAAACTTCAAGTGGATTAAAACCGAGTGGAAATTCAGTGTCAGCTGGGTTGAAATAAATAACGTCTTTTAATCGATTTTCAGGAATAAATCGCATATTATTCATTGCAAAATCACCGTGCGGGTCGATAATCGCATAGCCTTCATTGTGATAAATATCAGAAAGCGCTAAAAGCTCTAGCGAACCAGATTTACCAGTTCCTGTTTGACCAATAATATAAAGATGGCGTGATCGGTCGCGTTTAAACATTCCAAATTGGTGATTGATTCCACGGAAATTAGTTAAGCCAAAAGCGGAGATATTCTCGTCGTGTGCAGGGTTACCATTTAAAATTGGCAGTTTAGCTGGCGGCTCAGCAGTTTTGCTTGATGCCCAAACAATATTTGGAGTTTCTACGTTAGTGTGCGGTAAATGCCAAATACTAGCAAGCTCTTGGATATTTAAAATAAAACCGCCATCAAAAAACTCACGATTTTCGAATTTACTAATCCTTGATCTGTCGAAGGTAGCGTTTACCATCTTAAAACCATTTAGGTTTGTACTATTAAATTGTTTAAATGTTCCGGTGAGTGCTTGAATTTGTAGTCGAGCGGTTGTCTCGTCGTCGCCCAAGAATGCGATACGAATTTTTACTTTGTAACCTAATTTAGTGGCTTTTTCTTCGGCTTTAGATACTCTAGTCTTATCGCGTTCAGAAAGCTCCTTCTTTGTATCGTCTTTACCTGATTCTGGTGCTTTCCATAGCGCTTCAAACATTCCTAATAACCATTTTAGATCAAAACTAAATGGTTTTTTGCCAGATTTTATATTTTTTATCCATTTGTCTGATTCTTTATGCCAATCATCTGCTATTGGCCGAACTAAAATTTGCGTCCACATTTGCGAATTTGTTCCGTCTAGTTTTGCTAAAGTACCAGTAATACCAGCTAGAGGATCAACCTCAAAGCCATCAAAAGTCTTAATCGGCAGTGCTTCATTATCTACTAAATCAATATCGGCTGAATAAACAACTGGTTTGAGCTGGGCTGTTCCTATATAATCTTCTTTCGCTTCATAGATTTGAACTGTTGGGTATTGCGAATAGATCTGGCCTTCAATAAAGTTTTGCAAGATTCGAGGCGCCCATACATAAAAACGAATCGCCCCATTAACAGAGACAATCTCAAAGCTTAAATGCTCTTGAACTCCACCGTTATTTTTTAATTCTTGAGCATCACGCAAGATTCCGTGAATTGAAGCTAGCATTTGTTCGGCAGCAAGCTCTGATTTGTCGTTAGTTTTTGGAATTTCTAACGCCAAAAGAACTGCATCAGTGTTTAGTGTTTGTAATTTGTCGATTTTTTTATAATTTTGACGTGTTAAATAAGCCAAAATCAGAACGATTGGAATCCATACAATCGGGCTAAATAAAAAGGTAAAAAATGCTTCCATAAGTGCATTAATCATAGCACAAAATTAGCAAAAAATCAAGATAGCGCTTGCGTTTAGAGGTAAAAATATATAAAGCCTAGAAGTCTAGGCTTATTAGAAACCAAAATTTCGGAGGATAATATCGGCATCTTTCCAATCCTTGACTAGGATAGTTTTATTTTTATAGCGATTTTTTATTTGTCGCATTTTTAAATATTTATCAGGAAATCTATCCCGAAATATCCATAAGATAGATCCTAAGTATAATCGTTGAACATGACCTTCTGGTAGGTCTTGTCTTGGTTTACCATAGTCTTGCCGATTTCTTTTGAAAAAATTTAAAAAGCAATTATGAAAAGGTAAGTCGAAGATAATAATTTTATCAGCTTGATCTTGAATGTCAGTCATAAAATCTTCATTTTTAGTCCCTCCCTCAATAATCCACGATTTGCGCTCTAGGATTCGATGAATCTCGCTATCAACTACAGTAGGGTTTTTCTTTTTCCAATCTTTATGATGACGAATTCTATCGAGATGATAGATGGGGATTCCTAATTTTTTAGATATTTTATTTCCAAATGTAGTTTTACCGGCCGCCACAAATCCGGTGATAAAGATTTTCATATTTATTCTCCTTTCGAAAAGTTCTAAAATTAAAAACATTATAACACACCTCCCCCAGCAGTCCAAACCAATACATCATTAAGACTAAATACATCAAGCCCTATAACCTAAATTTTAGCACGCTAGCTAGCGTGCTATTTTTGAATCTAAAAATTTATTTGACTCCCTGTCAATCCCTCCAGAAGCCTATAAGCACTAAATTTTATAAAAAATAGAAGCTATATTTACACCAATTTTAAAAGGCAGTCCATCCAAAGCGACATGACTTTTCTGCTAAAAAAGAAAGAGTTCGTTTACTAAGGAATTATAACCATGCTATTATTTACTCAACAAAAATACTTTATAAAAATCTGTAAAGGAAAACTGTTGTCTTTCCAATTTACTATCGTTTAACCTTTTGGTATAATTAACGTGTAAGGTATTTCTTAAAACAGCATCTTGATAATTTACAGTAAAATTCAATCATATTTATAAACAAGAAAGGCTTTATGTGGGAAATATGAAAGATGTCGATAATAGCAATTCAATAAATTCATTTTCGGAACACGTTTTTGAATTTGCTCACATGAGCGAAGACTCAAAAGAAGAATATCAGTTAGCTTACCCTCTCATTTTTAATCACTGTCGATTTGATTATTTAATTAAATATTTAATTCTTAAAATTTTCCGAATCCGACTGGCATCGTCAACTATATATAAATCATATCAAATATTTTAATAATTTTCAGGAAATAAACTTTCCTTCCCGAAATACAGGCGAAGATTTTATAAAAGATTTTGAAATGTCAAGCTCTAACTGAAAGATTATAAATAACTATTCCAGTATTTAACCTCTTAAAACTTTAGAATAAATATCTCCAGACGAGGCTCCTTTTATATATTTGTCATGTCTTAAAAAATCTTGTTTCATTGCTACTATTTGAGCTCGTTCATAATCTGTTAAGTTAAGCATTCTTTTATGGAGTTGCTGACTCCCATTCACCATTAGTGGCTTCTTTTCGTGAATATCCACTAACCAGATATCAAAATTCCATTCGTTTCCATTAAATAAAACTGTTAATCCAAACCAGATACCATTCGGTCTAAATTCTTTTTCTTTCTCTATACCAAAATTTACCAAATCATGCATTTGTATTTTTTGTATCAATGGAATTTTCGCTAGTTCTTCTATTAATTTTGCACGCTCATTAAAATCTGAATTTCCAAAAATTGAAATATCTACATCTCGAGCAACCATAGTTCTATACAAGTAGCTACCTTCAAAACGGACATCCCCAAATTTAGTTAAAATTTTTTCTATATTTGTTTCCTTTAATACTTTATAAGCTTCAATTTGTATATTTTCCATATTTACCTTTTCTTGATGAACTACTTTACTTATATCACAATACCTGATAAGTTTAACCAAATTATTATAACACACTTCGACTAGCCGTTCAAATCAATTATAGTCTAAACTTTAGCACGCCAGCTAGCGTGCTATTTTTGAATCTAAAAATTTACTTGACTCTTCCACCCAAGAGAGTTATCATGTCACCACAAATAAATTTATGGAGGTATATCAAGATGGAAAAATTACGTCAAGCCAATAAAACGTATTACTTCGAAACCATGAAAGAACGCTATGATGTCAAAGAAAATGAATATCAAGCTAGTCTACGGAAAGAACTCACCAAAGCCGCCCAACGTATAGCAGAACTAGACACCATCATTCAAAAGCTCTATTAAAATCAACTCTTGGGTGATATTAGTGACGAAAGATTTTCGAAACTCAGCGAGGGTTTTGAGGCAGAACAAGCGATTTTAAAAACTCAAGTGATGGAAAAGCAGACCCAACTTTCTGAGGTGGTTAAATCGGCAGATAACATCGAAAGGTTTCTCCAAACGATTTGAAACTATACCACTATTGAACAACTAACTCCGCAAATCGTAAACGAGCTTGTCGATAAAATCGTCCTTCATCAACCGATTGGGCGAGGCAAGAAGCGTCAAGTAAAGATTGAGCTTCACTACCGTTTTATCGGGGAACTCTAAAAAGCGAGCCTACAGGACTCGCTTTAAACTAAAATTAGTGGACTGCTCAGGGAGGGGTGGATATTATACCACGACTATCAAAATAAAATAAGCCTCACTATGGAGGCTCACCTTTTGTTTTTAGATATTTTTCGCTAAACCGTAGGTAGCTTTAGCAACTCGTACAAATTCTTTTTTGCTTTGAAGATTTAGAAGAACTGTTGTTTCTTTGACTTTTCTCTTTTCTAATACGCGCTTAACTATTTCGTCGCGATAAAGTGGCTCGCCTGCCTCTTCTAGGACGGCTGTAATTGTGTCTGCCACAGTGCCTTTTTTAAAACCCCAATCGTCGAGTGCGTAAATTCCACGACCAATCAGAACAAACCTTTTATCTTTGATTAATTCGTTATGGATCGCTTGAGTGGTGACATCTTTTCGGCTAAAATCACTTTCGCGAATTTCTTTTGCGATTTCAGAAAAGTGCATCGGCTCTTTCTTTGTTCCTAGGATCACAAATATTTTATCGCGAATATTTTTTGGATTGACACTTGGCCATTTCTCAAGACCCCATAGGTTGTTTAGGGAAGCTAGATTCTTTGAGACGCTAGCAATTGCTTCAATTTGACTTGGGTGTTCATAAGATAATTTTGAATCTAGTTCATCTAGTGTCATTGGACTTTTATTCTTTTTGATGATATTGACAATTTCATCGATTGCTGATTTTATTTTTCGCTCATCGCCGTACTCTGCGTTTGCTATTGCGCTAAAGTATTTATCATTCTCTTGAACTACTACAAGCTTACTGCTAATTTCTGCGATAAATAATAAATTCGAAATATCTTGCTCTGTAGGTGTTTTTTCAAGATATTTTTCTACTAGATTTTTAGTTTTTGATATCCTTCCAGATTCTGCTAGATGTCTAATGAGTACCTTTTCTATTTCGGCTAGGTGTTCAATTTCGCCTTTTTCGGCAGAGATTTTAAGGCGAATTAAAGCAGCCTTTTCAAGCTGACGAACCCGTTCGCGAGTGATGTCGAGACGCTCACCAATCTGTTCGAGTGTTTCTTTCGCTCCATTAAGTCCAAAGCGACGTGTGATAATTTCTTGCTCTCGTGGTTGTCCAATTATTTGGAGAGATTTGTGAACAAGGGCTTCGATCAGCTGGATTTTTTCGTTTTGAATCTGGTTATTATTTTCCATACTTTCCCTATTTGGTTAAAATTAATACTTTCAAATTAAATATTATTCTAAAATAATATTTAATAATTGTCAATACTCATTCTCTCTTTTTCTAGAACTATTATAACACAATTTTGCGACAAAAAACAAAAAATGCTATAAAAATTTATTTTTTAAACTTTTATAGCATAATATATTTATGGATATGGTTATTTTTTCTTGGTGATGGTTTTTAGCTTTGTAGCTTTCTTTTTTGTGGATATTTTCTTTCCGGACTTGCGTGTTTTTGCGATTTCAACTAATTCTGCGGCTTGTTTTTCAGTAATTTTTTCAATATCTAAATCTTTTGGAAGGAGTGCTTTAATTTCGTTATCGGTAATATATTTTCTTCCGAATCCGCCGCGAGAAATTGTAATTCCATTTTTGAATTTCTTTAAAATTCGCTTTTCGTCAGCCTTCAGTTTTTCTTCGTAAAGCATCTGTGCTTCAGTTTCAGTAATCTCGAAAGGCGACATCGGCTTAATGCTTACGAAAGTATTTTCAATCTTGATGTATGGGCCATATTGACCGATATTGGCTGTAATTTCTTTGCCGTCCTCAGTTTTGCCAACTTTTCGTGGCAAAAGAAACATTTTCAAAGCACTTTCGAGCGAGACGGTTTCGATTTTTTCGCCGGCTGGAATTGGCGCAAATTTAACTTCTTCGCCCTCAACTTTATTGTCGCCAAGCTGAATCATTGGCCCGAAACGGCCAAATCGTGCAAATACTTTTCGTCCAGTTTTTGGGTCGATTCCAATTTCGCGAGCGGGCGCTACAGCATTGCGGTCGATTTCTCCCGAATCCATAATTAATTTATGGAAGGGCTTGTAGAAGTCGTCAAGAACTTCGAGGCGATTTTCTTCGCCTATAGCAATTTTATCAAAGTCATTCTCGAGGTTTGCTGTCCAGCCATAATCAACTACCTGGTTAAAATAATCGTTCAAAAAATCACTCAAAACTTCACCGCTAGCAGTAGGTATTAGTTTTCCTTTAGTTGAACCAGTTTTTTCTTGAATAACTTCGCGGTTAATTTGGTTTTTCGAAAGTGAAATTTGAATTGTGTCGCGTGGGTTTCCTTCGCCTTCGCCTTTCAGAGCATAGCCACGAGCTTGAATTGTATCTAGAATTGTAGCATAAGTTGATGGGCGGCCAATTCCGAGATCTTCGAGTTTTTTAACAAGAGAACCTTCAGTGTAGCGAGCTGGCGGACGCGAGAAAACTTCTTTTGCGATAATTTCATTAAAATTCAAATTGTCGCCATTTGTAAGCTCTGGCAAAAATTCATCCTTCTTTCCATTTGAATAAACTTTCAAGAATCCATCAAAAACAACTATTTCACCTTTAGCTTCGAAATAATTTTCTTGACCAGAAATTTCAATTTTGATAGTGGTTTTTTCGATTTGCGCTGGCGTCATTTGGCTAGCAAGTGTTCGGTTTCGAATCAGCGTATAAATCTTTTGTAAATCTTGGCTAGTTGAAACTTTTTCATTCGCTATTACAGTTGGCCGAATTGCTTCGTGTGCTTCTTGTGCTGCGGCTGATTTTGTGGCAAAATTGCGTGCTTTGTGATATTTTTCGCCGAAATTTTTCTTGATAAATTCTTCACTAGATTTAATTGCGAATCCACTCAGATTTACGCTGTCGGTTCGCATGTAGGTGATTTTACCGGATTGATAGAGCTTTTGTGCGGCAGCCATGGTGCTTTTGGCTGAAAATCCGAGCCGTGCGTTAGCCTCTTGTTGAAGGGTTGAAGTTGTAAATGGCGCGCTTGGGTTGCGAGTTCCGGGAGTTTTTGAAATATCTACCACTTTAAAATTAGCATTTTTTAAGCTTTCGAGAAAATCGGTGGCAGCTTTTTCGTTTTCGAATTTTTTATTAAGTTCAGCTTTTAAGATTTCACCTGAGCTTGGAACGAAAAACTCCCCAGTAATTTTAAACGAACTTTTTGCGCCAAACTTTTCAATTTCGCGCTCTCGTTCCACGAGTAATTTTACTGCTGGGCTTTGTACACGGCCAGCGCTTTTGCCACCAGGAACTTTTCGCCACACAACAGGGCTTAAATCAAAACCAACCAGCCAGTCTAAAGTTTGGCGAGTTTGTTGAGCTTCGACCATTTTCATGTCAATTTTTCGTGGATTTTTAATTGCTTCTTCAATTGCATTTTTAGTAATTTCATGAAAAACAATTCGCTTGATTGTTTTTGGATTTAATTTTAAAACCTCGCAAAGGTGCCACGCAATCGCTTCTCCTTCGCGGTCTTCATCGGTTGCAAGCCAAACGTCGCTAGCTTCTTTTACTGCTTTTCGAAGCTCACTAACCACTTTTTTCTTACTTGGGTCAACCTCAAAAGTAATTTTATATTTATTGTTTGTTTCTATTGGTCGCCCGCCGTCTTTATTTTTTTTGGCAATCTGGCGAATATGCCCAACGCTGGACATCACTGTAAAATCTTTGCCGAGATATTTTTCGATAGTTTTGGCCTTTGCGGGGCTCTCTACGATTACTAAATTCTTCATAAGCTTAATTTATTTTAACACTTTCAAAGTTTTTCTACAAATTTTTAAATTGCAATTTTACAGAATTCTGGGTTCTTATGAAGAAAATTATTTTTTGATTAAAAAGGCAAAACATGAGTTGGTGATAAGGCTTTTGATTACTTAGTAAGAAGCTATCGAAGGTTATTTTGAAACTTTTAAGCATAACTGATTTGGTTTGAAACTTACTACGAAATCTGTTATAATCAAGCTTATGAAAATTGCAATTGCTTCTGATTTATTTTGGCCGATGATTAATGGTATCTCGGTTTTTTCTAAAAATTTGGCTGAGCAAATGACTGCTCGTGGTCATGAAGTTGTCGTGTTTGCGCCAAGCCAGACTGGCGAATATTATATCGAAAAAGTAGACGGCTACCGCGTAGTTCGTTTAAGTTCAACGAATTTCCCTTTCTATCCAAATCAAACTGAAACTCTGCCTGAGCCTCGCAAAATCGCCGGTGGTCGAATTACTGTGCCGCGAATTTATCTTCATAATGGCTATCGACTTTCTCTTCTCCCAATTCGAGAAATTCGCAAATTCTGTAAAGAAAATAATTTTATGCCAGATGTTTCACATATTCAATTGCAGCTTTTTGTTGGTCAGGCGATGATTGATTTTTCGCGAAAACATAATATTCCGGTGGTGATCACAAATCATTCCAGCCCTGAGAACTTATTTGATAATTTAAAAATGCTTGCGCCACTTTCGCCAATTATTAACCGAACGGTTTTACTTTATACTAAGCGTTTTGCGCTTCAGGCTGATTATGCTACGATGCCAACTCAGCAAGCGATTGAGCGCCATTTTCGAAATCCAGAAAAAGCTAAAATGCCGATTGAAGCTGTTTCGAATGGTATTGACCTAAGCCGATTTACTCCCGAAAACCCGCCAAAAGATTTTTTTGAAAAATTTGATTTAGTTCAAAATTCACCGATTGTAATGAATATTGGTCGCGTTGATGCCGAAAAACATATTTCGGCCTTGATTTTAGCGTTTAATGAAGTATTAAAAAATAACAAAAAAGCTCAGCTCGTGATTGTTGGTGACGGCACTGATCGTCCGAACCTTGAGAATTTGGTTTATAAGTTAGGAATTTCGAAAAATGTTCGCTTTATGGGTACGCAACTTGGCGAGGATTTGGTGAATTTTCACCGCGCGGCTAGCGTATTTGTCTCGGCGAGCCCAACTGAGACTCAAGGAATTGTCTTTCTCGAGGCGGCAGCTTGTGGTAAGCCCGTGATTGGTGTTGATGTTGGTGCGGTTAAAGAAATCTGCCAAGATGGCGTGAATGGTTTTTTGTGTGAAACTGATAATATTGAACAAATCGCCGAAAGTATTTCGAAAATTCTTGATGACGAACAACTTGCAGCAGATTTTTCGAAAAACGGTCTTGAGATTATCAAGAAACATGATTTGAATTTTACAATTTCGAGGTTTGAAGAAATTTATAATTTTGTTATTGAAAAGAAAAAGCAAGAACCACGAAATTGGCTCGAAAAACTCTCGCGAAAATTAAAGAAATAATATGATTCTTAGTGTAGAAATTACTGAAAAATCTTTTGGTAACAAACAACTTCTTCAGAACATAAAATTCAGTATTGATGAGGGCGAAAAAGTTGGTTTAATCGGGAGAAACGGGATTGGAAAGTCCACACTTTTTAGTATTTTGCTTGGTCGTGACCAAGATTTTTCGGGCGAAGTAATTTTTCGGAAAGGTTCAGTTATTGTCAGCACACAACAGGAATATTCCAGCGTTGGTGAGCAAACTGTGCTTGATTTTATCTTAAATGATCTGCCGGAATACGCTCATCTTTCGAAACTTTTGCGTGAACTTCCTGAAAAAATGGGCGAAAATATGGCACTGATTGAAAAATACACCGACGCCTTGAATCGCTTTCAGGAGAAAAATTTCCACTTTATTGAAGATAAAATTAAAGCCGAACTTCGCGATTTTGGCCTCAGCGGTTTTGAGAATCACCAAATGAAAACACTTTCGGGCGGTCAGAAACGTTTAGTTGATACAATTAAAATTATTCATTCGAAAGCTGATCTGGCGCTTGTTGATGAGCCGACTAACTTTATGGATTCTCATGCAAAGAATCGTTTTTTAAACTGGATGAAGAATTCTAGCGAGGCAGTTTTAGTGATTACGCACGACCGTGATGTGCTTTCGAAAGTTGATAGAATTATTGAAATTCGTGACGGTAAAACTTATATCTTTAAAGGAAATTATGACGATTATTTGCGGGCAAATATGTTTTCGACGACTAATCAAATTCAAGATTTCGAAAGTATTCAACGCCGAATTACAAATTTGAAAGATAAAGTTCGTGAATATCAACGGATGAAGGAAAAGGCTCGCGATCCAAGTACTATTCAACGGTTTAAGCGGCTCGAAAATAAATCACGCGAGGAGCTTGCGGATCTGGAGCTGATTGAAAAACCGAGTTTTTGGATTGATCAAGCAAATGTTGAAAATCTAGGTTTTAAGGCGGCAAAATCTTATCAAAAATTTAAGGCCAAAAATGTTAAAATTGGTATTAAAAACGAAGAAACGCGTTCGGTGCGAAGTTTAGTCCGTGCAGAAAATCTTGCACTCGGCTATGGTTCGCTTGAAGATGCGCTTGAAAATAAAAATGGCGCAAAAATTCTTTTTGAAAATATAAACTTTGATTTAAAAGTTGGCGGAATTTTGGAGATTTTTGGTCGAAACGGCGTTGGGAAAACCAGCTTAATTAAAACGATTTTTGGCGCGGAAAACGAAAAAGCGGAGATCTACGACGGCAAGATTTTTCTTGATGAGACCGCGAGAATTGGAGTTTATAGCCAAGAAATCGGTCCTGAATTTTTTGAAATGAGTTTGAAAAATGCAATCGAAAAGATCTATTTAGACCAAAATCTTTCTATTTCTGAAGAGAAAATTTACCGAATTTTGCATCAATATCTCTTCTCTGCTGAGGACTTCAAGACACCTATTCGTGAACTTTCTGGCGGTCAGAAGGCGAGATTTCAGCTGATTAAAATGCTTTCGAATGAGCCACAGGTTTTAATCTTAGATGAGCCAACTTCGCACTTAGATTTACCGAGCATTGAAGAATTAGAATCGGCACTCAAGAAATACTCTGGTGCGATAATTTTTGTGAGTCATGATGATTATTTTCGAAAAGTGATGAAATCTGGCGACAAGGATTATCAAATTATAAAAATTGGCGAAAATTAAAAAGGAGCTTTATTGTTGCTCCTTATAGATTTATTATTGGACACAGTCCGTGGGCAAGATCCATAGGAGCTGCTTGCCCTTTAGCGCCTAGGATCGAGATGTCTTTTCTAGTTTGGTCGGACATTTCATTCCTATGGATTTGAATATTGCTAGGTATTTCGCACCCGGCATCATTCCGACTGTTTAATCCTCCGTGTATAAAATGCCTATTTTTTGTCATATTTTCACACCCCTTTTCTTTTTTGCTGTTCTTCAGCTCCACCATTCTAACGCTAACTAGAGATCTTGTCAACACCTTAATTAAATAAAAAACTGTCCAGCTCGCGGACAGTTAAAATATGTTATAATTAGATCTTAAAAACGCTTAATATCAAGTAGCTGAGAAAGCTTAGCGCGATCAAAACCAAGTACAATCTCTCCATTCACATCCGTTACAGGCACTCCACGAAACTCCCCGCCCATTTTTGCGAGTAGTTCATCTCGAGCGACTGAATCATTTTCGACATCTTTTGCTTCAAATTTTATACCGTTGTGTTCAAGCCAGTCTTTTTCGGCGGAACAAAATCCGCACCAGCTTGTTGAATAAACTATAACTTTTTTCTCCATATAGAATATTTTAACATATAAACCTTAAAAAATCATTAAAAGCCGAGATTATTTTTTACTTGTTAAATACCAACCGCCGTCAATATCGCGATAAATATTAAGTTCAATTCCCCTAGTGAGCTCTAGATAATCAGCGGCGGCGCGAGCCTCTCTCTCGCTAGTGTAACGTGTTTTATTTTGTTGTGAGGCTTGTATTTGAATTCGTTGGAATTTAATCTTCTGTTTGTTATTTTTGCGCGGCACTTCGAAAATCCTTCAAAATTTCTCGAACTTCGTCGACTGATTTTGTTTCCAATAATTTTGCGCGCAATTCGCTTGCGCCAGAAAATTCTCGCACATAAATTTTGAAAAATCGCTTTAAAGGCTCGAATCGGCGTTTTTCGAGTTCGCGGGAGTATTTTTCGAATAAATCGAGTTGAAGTTCAAGCAAGTCTAAATAATCGCTTGAAGTCCTAGGGGTTTCTGGCGGATTTTTTTCAAAGCAAAATGGGTTTTCGAAAACGCCGCGTCCAATCATAATTCCATCAATTTTTGGAAATTTTCGCCAAATTTCCAAGCCTTGCTCGCGAGTTTTAATATCGCCATTAATTTGAATTAGGGTTTCTGGCGCAACTTCATCGCGTAGTGCTAAGATTTTAGGGATCAATTCAAAATGCGCTGCAACTTTACTCATTTCTTTCTTGGTTCGCAAGTGAATTGTTAGAACTGGAATATCTTGCTCTAACAAAAACTTAAGCCAATCATGCCATTCTTCTACTCGCGAAAAACCAAGGCGAGTCTTAACCGAAATTGGTAAACCACCAGCTTTCGCGCTTTTGATGATTTTGGCGGCGAGTTCAGGGTTTCGAATCAAATCACTTCCACCGCCACTCTTAATTACAGCTTTATCTGGGCAACCCATATTGATATCAATCGCTTGATAGCCAAGTTCTGGTAGTTTTTCGCACATAAATTTAATGTCGTCTGGTCGCGAACCCCAAATTTGGGCAATAATTGGCTGCTCGTCTGGTGTGAAAGTTAGGCGTCCGCGCGTACTGTGGATTCCTTTTGGACTGGCGAAACTTGACGAGTTAGTGAATTCGGTATAGAAAATATCTGGCTGTGCTGCTTTCGAAACCACATGGCGAAAAACTACATCAGTTACAGCTTCCATTGGTGCAAGCGAAAAAAACGGCAGTTTCTTACCGTTTTCCTCGCCTGTGCTGCTGACTATTTTTTGCCAAAAATTGTTTTTCATTATAAAAATTTAAAAATCAGAATTGTGGTGACCTCACGGGGAATCGAACCCCGATTGCAAGGATGAGAACCTTGTGTCCTAACCGTTAGACGATGAGGCCATACAGAAATTTTAACAAATTTTGTTAGTAAAATCAATATTTTTGTAGAAACTATTGACTTTGTGGATTAAAGTTGTATAATATTGAGTGTTAACTAGCTAAAAAAGTAATTTTAATTTAGAAGGGGGGGGTGATATGGAATGGCAAATGATCAACAATATGCAGAGGCTATCCGCAAAGTTAAGGATGGAACTGCGACTAGTTGGGATCGGACAATGGCTGAGCGCATGGCGAGCTGTCACAACCATAAGCTTCAGGCAGCTGCTAAGGAAGCTTTAGGTAAGTAGGTATTGCCTATATAAAGAAAGGGGTGATTCCAATGTATTAGCTAGTTGATCTGAGTCTCGCAGTTGCTTATTTTTTCGCAACAATCTGTTACATTTATATAGCGAGGCTCAGTCGGGGCGCAATTATGCGCTCTTTTTTCTTTTCTCTAAATATGGTAAAATACGTTAACGACTAAAACTAAAAACAAAGGAGCTTGATGCTAAAATTTATTTTTAAATATGCTCGAAAATATTGGCTTGAGATAGTGATTATGCTTATTCTAACAATTTTTTCAGCAAAAATTAACCTAGAGTTACCGCAATACACTTCAAAAATTATTTCTGAAGGTGTAGCCATGAAAAATATGGAAGCTATTTATTCTAATGGCTTTATGATGATTGGTTTATCGTTGCTCGCTGGTGGGCTAATGCTGGCTAGTATCTTTTTTGCGGCGCGTTCTGCTGGTGGAATGGCGCGTGATTTACGACGTGATACTTTTGCTAAGATTGAGAGTTTTTCGATGAGCGAATTTGGTAAATTTCCTGTTTCTAGCCTGCTTACAAGGATCTCGAATGATGCACGACAGTTTCAGCAAACATTTACTATGACTATGCGAATGGGGATTTATGCGCCAATAGTAGGGGCCGGCGCAGTGATTAATGTCTTTTCGATCTCCGCATCTATGAGTTGGATTGTGGCAGCGACGGTTATCGCGATTATATCTCTAACTGCCATCATTTCTATTTTTGCTATGCCTAATCTCAGTAAAATTCAAAAATTTATCGATAAAATGAATCTACAGTCACGCCAAACGATTACTGGTCTGAGAGTTATTCGAGCCTACCGCAAAGACGAAATTGAAGAATCTAAGTTTGATAAGATCAATACTGACAGCCTTAAGCTTAATATTTTTATCGATAGAGTTTTTTCGCTAATCTCCCCTTTTATGACGATGATTTCGGGTTTCTCTCTTGTTGCTGTTGCATGGATCGGGTCGTATTTTGTGGCTAATAATACTATCTCGATTGGTGATATTTTTGCCTTAACGCAATATACTGCTCAGGTTACTTTTGCTTTTTCTATGCTTTCAATGATCTTGGTATTTTTGCCGAGAATGTTTGTTTCCTTGAAGAGGATTCGTGAAGTTCTTGATACGCAAGTTTCTGTTAAAGATAAAAAACGCATTCAAAGAATTCCAGAGTTTTTTGATATTGAGTTTAAAAATGTTAATTTTAGCTATCCTGATAGCGAAGAAAAAGTCCTTGATGACATTAGCTTTAAGATTAAGCAAGGTCAGACAGTTGCTGTTATCGGTGGAACTGGTTCTGGTAAAAGTACTATAGCAAAACTAATCCCACGCTTTTTCGATATTGATAGCGGAGAAATTACTATTGGTGATATTAATATTAAAAATTTCGCACAAAAAGACCTCCATGAAGTCATTGGATACGCACCGCAAAAAGCGCAACTTTTCTCTGGGACGATTCGTGAAAATATTGCTTACGGAAAGACCAATATGTCGGATGAACAAATTATTGATGCTCTAAAGATAGCTAAAGCTTGGGATTTTGTTCAAGGATTATCTAATGATTTGGATGAAAAAGTTTCACAAGGCGGGAAAAATTTCTCTGGCGGCCAAAAACAGCGGCTCTCAATTGCGCGCGCGATTGCGACCAATGCGCCAATTCTAATTTTTGACGATAGTTTTAGCGCGCTTGATTATAAAACCGATTCTCTTTTGCGTGCCGAACTAACCAAAAAAACCAAAAATCAAACTAAGTTTATAGTTGCTCAACGGGTGTCCTCTATTGCTGGCGCCGATCATATTATAGTTCTTGACGATGGGAAAATTTCTGCTCACGGCAAGCATGGCAAACTACTGAAAACAAGTGATCTTTACCGAGAGATTGCTTCGAGTCAGCTATCTGATGATGAAATCAAAAAACAAATTAAAGCATTTGAAAGATCAGAATCCGCCAAGAAGAAAGGAGAAAAATAATGGCCCAATCTGAAAAACAAAAAATATCCCTCAAAACAGCAATAAGATTATTAAAATATTTTTCAGAGTTTAAGTTGTTGGTGGCTCTGTTTATCTTGTCCGTGTCAGCTGGTGCTATTTTGGCCATTTTTGCACCGCAAATTATTGGTGATTTAATAAATTTGATCACTAAAAACCCCAAAATGACAGTTACCGGCCCCAAATTTACTCCGGATTTCGAAAAGATTGGAGAGCTGGGAATCCTGCTGGTTGTGATATATGGAATTAGTGGAATTTTGGGGTATTTTCAAAATTGGCTAATGGCTAAAATGGCGCAGACTATTGTATTTAACTTACGTGATGAAACATCCAAAAAGATATCGAAATTGCCACTTTCGTACTTTGATAAGCGTAAAACTGGCGATATAGTGTCTGTAATAACTAATGATGTAGAGACGATTAGTAACAATCTTGGCGAAACTATAAATCAAGTAATCTATTCGCTTATTACGATTGTGGGTGCGATAATTATGATGCTTAGAATTTCTTTTGAACTTAGCTTAGTAACTTTTGCGACCGGTGTAATTTCGGTCGGTCTAATTGGGTTAATTTCAAAATTCAGTCAAGTATATTTTAGCGATTTGCAAAAATTTACAGGAAAATTAAACGGTCATACAGAAGAAATGCTTTCTTCTCACGAAATCTTGAAAGCCTATAATGGTGAGGAAAAATCAATTTCTTCATTTAACGAAATTAACGAAGAAATGTTTTCTTCAAGCTGGAAGTCTCAGTTCTTCGGTGGATTAATTTATCCTGTTATGGGATTCATAAATAACCTCTCGACTTTAACGATTGCGGTTATCGGTGGTATTCGTGCTGCTAGTGGTCAAATTTCAATTGGTGATATATCAGCGTTTATGCAGTATATGAATCGATTCAACCAGCCTTTATCACAGATAGCTAATTCCATGACTCAAATACAAACTACATTGGCTGCGAGCGAGCGCGTATTTAATATTCTTGATGCGGATGAAGAACCTAGCGAAGAGTTTTCAGGCCGTTTTAATAAGGAAATTCGTGGCGAAGTTGAATTTAACAATATTAGCTTTTCGTATTCAAAGAATAAGCCAGTTATTTCAAATTTCAATGCTAAAATTAAACCGAACTCAAATGTAGCAATAGTTGGGCCAACTGGTGCTGGAAAGACTACCTTGGTTAATCTATTGATGCGATTTTATGATGTTGATAGCGGAAAGATTAAAATTGATGGTATTGATACATCAAAAGCTTCTCGAGGTGAGGTTCGAAGTTTGTTCGGTATGGTTCTTCAAGATACATGGCTTTTTAATGGAACTATCGAGGAAAATTTAAAATACGGCAAGCCAGATGCCACTCATGAAGAAGTCGTAGAAGCTGCAAAAAAGGCTCATGCCGATCATTTTATTCGCACTTTGCCTGATGGTTATAATACTATTATTTCGCAGGATGTTGATAATATTTCAGCTGGTGAAAAACAGCTACTTACGATTGTGCGGGCTATTTTGGCGGATTCTCCAATGCTAATTCTTGATGAGGCAACCAGCTCTGTTGATACGCGAACGGAGGCGGCTATTCAGTCGGCAATGGATAATCTGACTCATGGGCGCACAAGTTTTGTTATCGCGCATAGATTATCTACAATCCGTAATGCAGATTTGATTCTCGTGCTGGAAAAAGGTAATATTGTTGAGCAAGGCACTCATGAGGAATTACTCTCATTGGGTGGTAATTACGCTAAACTTTATCAATCCCAATTTACGGAGTAATAGTCTAGATTCTAAAGATTTATATAAAGTTAAAGAGAGTTCTATGAACTCTCTATTTTTTTATTGCTTTTTGCCATCTTTTTAAAATCCTTCTCCTTTTCGAGAAGAAATGGCTGTGACTAGTTACGTGCTCTATTAACACGTGACTCGGTTTTAATAGCCTCATTCTGTGCTTTTTATCTTTAGCCACAAAATTAAGAGTCGTTGTGGCTAATCTACTCTTTATAGACCTACCTAGGAGTATTGCAGAGTCTGGATTGCAATATCCCAGCAACGACTTATATTCTCGCTGCTAATCCAAAAACTTTTTTTCGACATGAGATCTAGTCTCATTCGTAGTTCTTGGATTGAGGATAAATTTAAGGCTTCCGCCTCTGATTTACCCTCTTCGATAAGTCGGTAATACAGAAGCTGGCCTAATAGATCGATTCTCGCTTCTACAATTCTCATTGAATAAATATTACTGTTTCGGAAGCGATAAATCGAGTCTACTAATCCCTTATAGGACTGATCTGGAATAAGCTCGATAGCTTGCAAATAGCTATCATATTTTAGTCCGTGTTGTCTGCAGAAACTTGCAAAAGCTGTTTTTTCTTTTGCGCTGAGACTACAGAGGAGCTCCACTACTCCTTTTAGGTCAGATTTACTAAGTAGGTAGTCGATTCTCTCGACTAAGGCTAAAGTACTTTCCATTTTTGTTCCTCCTTTGGAAAAAAGATAAATATATTTTAACATATCTAGCGTTTTATTACAAATTTAAAAGCCCTCGTGCGAGGGCTCGATTATGCGGTCTTTAGCGTAGCATACTGCTGTATTTTTCAGTAAGGATCTTAAAATCATTACTGAAAATATTCATCGTATAGAGCTGAATATGCTCGGCCGCCAACGAGTAATTTTTTACCCATTTTGAGGCTAAGAAGTGCCAGATCTCTTTAAGATCTGGTCTATGTAGCAATGGCCAAGCTTTTTCTAGCTTATCAAAAGCTTGACGTTTATTTAAAGTTGGTAACTTAACCTCATAATAAGTTGCCAAACTTAGAAGCTCTATAGCTTCTGCTAAATCGTCACGCAAGGCTTTTGCGAGCCTTGCTTCCAGTTTTACTCCATCGAATTCAGGGATGATAAAACTATTTTTGGAAGCAATACTGATATTCTCAGTAGCTTCTGTAAAATTTTTTACAATTGTGTCTTCCATTTTTTTTCACCATAACTCACTCGCAAAATGGGACGAGTGAGTCCTTTCTTTTTTTAGAAAGCTTTAAATGAGCGAGCCAAAAGCTCATTCATTAGTTAAGCTTTCAACTAATTAAAACTGTATCATATTTAGCTCAAAATGTCAAGCAAGTGCATAATGCAGTTGAACTCGACTAAGTTTTATGCTAGAATATTTTCATACGGGCATAGCTCAGTTGGTAGAGCACAGGTCTCCAAAACCTGGTGTCGGGAGTTCGAGTCTCTCTGCCCGTGCCAAAAATGCATTTATTTTCCGCAGGCTTGGCGGTTTTTATTTTGTATATTTTTAAAACATTCTCGAAAGTGCTAAAATAGAATTAATATGTCAATAGTCGACAAAGAATTTGGCGAAATTAAAATTCGCAAAAATAAGCTTGCGCGTAGAGTAAAAATATCTGTTGGTGTAGACGGAATTTTGCGCGCATCAATTCCCTATTATTCGCCGGAATTTGCGGTTAAGCGGCTAATTAACCATAATCGTGCGGAAATTCGCCAGATGGTAGTCCAGCATAATTCTCAAAATATCTATCAAGACGGTGATTTAATTGGCAAAACGCACACACTTTTTATTCGCCATTTTTTTGGCAAAGAAACCAAAATTTCGATCGACAGGAATCAGATTTTAGTTCAAGTTCCAGAATGCTTAACTTTTGGCGATTCATTGGTTCAGGCTGAAATTCGTAAAGTAGTTGTTAAAATACTTCGTAAGCAGGCCAAGGCTTATTTATCGCGTCGGATTGATTTTTTGGCTGAAAAGTATGATTTTAAATTTCAGAAATTGCGTTTTTCGCACACTGGTACGCGTTGGGGGTCATGTTCTTCTAGTGGAACGATTTCTCTGAATATTGCGCTGATGAATCTACCGCATCATTTAATTGACTACGTGATTATTCACGAGCTTTGCCATACTCGTCAAATGAATCATTCGCAGAAGTTCTGGGCGGAAGTTGAAAAATACTGTCCGAACTATAAAAAATACGTTCAAGAAATGAAAAATTTCTCGCCAAGTATTTAGATGTCGCTTGCGCTTTTTTGTTGAATGTGATAAAATGGTTAAGTATAAATTAAAACAAAAGGCGGCCGATGAAAATCTTGATGCTCGGATGGGAGCTTCCTCCTTATAACAGTGGTGGTTTAGGTGTAGCGTGTTTTTATATGGCCAAAGCTCTGAGTGAACAAGGTGCAGATATTGACTTCGTTGTGCCTTATAAAAACAAACATTCTGAGATTGATTTTATGAATGTTATTCATGCTACCAATTATTTATTTGATAATTTTAATGGTTGCGGCGCTTACGATTCGTCTAATTATTATAAAACACATACTGCCGAAAAAGTTGCGCCAGATATTTATTCTATTCAAGAAGATTATAAGAAATTTATTGGAAGATTTTTAGCTGATAAAGAAAATTGGCCAGATGTAATTCACGCTCATGACTGGCTTACGATGGAAATTGGTTTGCTCGCTAAGAAAATTACGGGTGCGCCGCTAATCTCGCATATTCACGCTACTGAATTTGATCGCGCTGGTGGTCAAGCTGGAAATAAGATCGTTCATGATATTGAATATCGCGGAATTCTCGGAAGCGATAAAGTTTTCGCTGTGTCCAAAAATACGCGCCAAGTTATTCTCGAAAAATATAAAATTACTCCGCAAAAAGTTAGCGTGGTTTACAATGCGATTGAGCCAAAAGCTTTTGGCAGTCCTGAAGATTATGACGCTCAGACTTATAGATATCTTGAATTTTTAAAATCTCAAGGATATACAGTGCTTATGACCTTGACACGATTTACTGCTCAAAAAGGTTTGAGCTACTTGATGAGATCAGTGGCGCTTGCGGCGCAGAAAAATCCGAAGATCGCCCTACTCTTGGTTGGTGATGGTGAACAGCGTAATGAGCTTATTGCAATGGCGGCAGCTTATGGAATTTCTGATAAAATATTTTTCACAGGATTTTTGCGCGGCAAAAAATGGCGTGATTCTTACGGGGTGGCTGACGTCTTTGTGATGAGTTCAATTAATGAGCCTTTTGGTTTAACAGCGCTTGAAGCTGCACATTTTAATAATGCTTTAATTCTATCGAAGCAATCTGGTGTGAGTGAGATTCTTAAGAATATTCTAACTTATGATTTTTGGGACACGGAAAAACTAGCTAGTCATATTTTGGCGGTTTCAACTTCGCCTAAGCTCCTTCATGATCTTCGGGCTGGTGTCAAAAAAGAATATGCGCGAATTTCTTGGTCGCAAATCGCTGAACAAATTCTGGACGAATTTATGGATTTAGCGAGGTCAAAAAAGTGAAAAAATCAATAGTCCTATATCTTCATGTTCATCAACCGTGGCGAGTCAATGATTACTATAATCTTTTTGAGGTTGGTAAAAATTCTAAATATTTCAAAAAAGATCTACCAAATGACAGCAACACCAACGGTGCAATTTTTAAAAAAGTTGCTGAAAAGTCCTACTTGCCGATGAATAATTTGCTAGAAAAACTTTTGGCGCGCTATCCTGATTTTAAATTCTCGCTTTCAATTACAGGAACTTTTATTGATCAGGCGGAAAAATTCGCTCCCAAAGTGCTGGATAGTTTTAAACGGCTTATCAAAACTGGTCGTGTGGAGATTGTGGCCGAAACTTACTATCATAGCTTAGCTTTCTTTTTTGATCGCGAAGAATTTGAAACGCAAGTTCGATCCCATATAGCAAAAATTCAAGAAACTTTTGGCGTCACACCGACTGCTTTTAGGAATACTGAACTAGCGTATAACGATGAACTTGCTAAATGGGCTGACGAATTTAGTTTTAAGGCGATTTTAGCGGAAGGATGGGATTCGGTTTTACAGTGGCGAACTCCAAATCATGTTTATCGCCCACCGAATACGCAAAATATTCGCTTGCTTCTTAAAAATTATAAGCTTAGCGATGACTTGGCTTTTCGTTTTTCGAATCATAGCTGGGAAGAATATCCGCTAACGACCGCAAAATATATTGAATGGCTTAACGCGTCTAGCTATCATGGCGAGATAATTAATTTATTTATGGATTATGAAACTTTTGGTGAGCATCAGTGGGCTGAAAGTGGGATTTTCAATTTTTTTGAAAGCTTTGTTGGGGAGTGGTTAAAAAATAATCCAGATCATGATTTTGAAACTGTTTCTCAGGCTGCTGAGCGTGAGCCGGTAGCGGAAATTTCCATGCCAAATACTGTCACTTGGGCGGACACAGAACGTGACCTAACGGCCTGGCTGGGCAATTCTATGCAAAAAGAAGCAATGCGACTACTCTATTCACTTAAGTCGCGTGTTTATGATTGCCGAGATGGCTTATTAGCCGAAGATTGGCGTCGTCTTCAAACTAGTGATCACGCTTATTATATGTGTACGAAATTTTGGAACGACGGAGATGTTCATGCTTATTTTTCCTCTTATAAATCGCCTTATGACGCTTTTTTGTGTTACATGGATGCTTTGCGTGATATGGATTATCGATTAAGGGGTGTTAAGATTCAAACAGACAACTTGATATTGTCTAAAGATATTTCAGTCGATCCTCAAAAAGATTCGATTGAAGCTAAGAACATAAATAATAATTCTTCTGACGCTGGAAGTAAAATTTCTCCGCGGAAGGAGCAACGTAAGAAAGCAACTAAATCTATCCCTCGACCACCTTTTAATTATAATAATATGAAGAAAAATTGGGATTTTGTAGTAAAACGAGGTAAAAATGGCTAGATCTGTAATTCTAAGTAATGGCAATTTAAATATCGGACTAAACAATCATGCGATGGTTGCTGATTTTTATTTTCCTGATAATGGATATGAGAATCACACACTTGGAGATGAACTAGTTCATCGAGTTGGCGTGCGGGTTGATGGTGAATTTTCATGGATGAATGATGATGGCTGGCAATTTGAATTTAGATATTTGCCCGATGCTTTAATTTCTGAAACGATAGCAGTCAACAATCAGCTCCAAGTCCAAATTGAGTTTCAGGATGCAGTTGCGAGCGGTTGCGATGTATTTTTACGCCAAGTTAAAATAGTTAACTTAGCGCCATCTCACCGCGATTTTCAATTGTTCTTCTATCAAAATTTTGCAATAAATAGCGGAAAGCATTTCGCCGATACTGTTCAGTTCATTCCTGAGCAAAAAAGTATTCTTCATTATCGCGGTAAGCGGGCTTTTGTGATTTCTGCTGAACGAAAAGACACTGAGAATAATATCTTTCAAAGTTTTTCTCAGCATACGGTTGGATTATTTGGTATTGAAAATAAGCTCGGTTCGTGGGTTGATTGCGAAGATGGAATTTTAAGCGGATCTAATGTTGAGCACGGACAAACCGACTCGGCCTTAGGATTTGATTTTGGTCTAAGCTCGAATCAGGAAACGATTTTTCAATATGCGATTTCATGTGCAGACAGTCATGAATTAGCCTTTGAAAATTCGAGCCTTGTTAGTGGTGAAGGTTTCATTCATCAATTTGATAAAACTCAGCGTTATTGGCGTAAATGGCTATCCCCTGCTCTTAAAATATCACAAAAACTCCCCGATAAATATCACGATAAATTTATTCAGTCCGTTATGCTAGTTAAATCTCATATTGCGAGCTCTGGTGCGCCAATTGCTAGCAATGATAGCGAGATGCTGCGCCATGCTCGAGACGACTACTCTTACTGCTGGCCGCGAGACGCTCTTTACGCGCTTTGGCCATTGATTCGAATTGGTTATTTTGATGAAGCAGAAAAGTTCTTTGAGTTTTGTCTTGAAGTAAAAAATCCAGCGGGTTTCATGAATCATAAATATCTGCCAAATGGCGAACTTGGCCCTAGCTGGCATCCTTATTCCCAGGGCGGAGATTCGCAAAATTTACCGATTCAAATTGACGAAACTGCTAGTATTATTTTTCTCTATGCGCAATTTCATTCTAAATTCCATAATCATTCGACATTAGAAAAATTCTACCCAAAGCTAATTAAACCGATGATTGATTTTTTGGCTAATTTCCTGAATGGAAATAATCTCGTTAAACCAAACTATGAACTATGGGAGATGGATTTTCTTTCGACGACATATTCGAATGCGATTGTTTTTGCTGCGTTAAATTCCGCCGCGGATCTTGCTCAAGATTTTGGTAAGCCTCAAGACGCTTATCGCTGGCGAGCGACTGCTGATAAAATTAAGAAAGCGGCAAATCAAGAATTATTTAACACAGATTTAAATTATTTCTATCGTGGAATTTGGCCTTCTGGCGAAAAAGACCCTAAGATTGACGCATCGAGTTTTTATGGTGCGTTTATGTTTGGACTTTTTGATTTTAGTTCATCTGAAATTGAGAGATCTTTTGAATCTCTAAAGAAGTATTTTGAAGCGGAACGAAATATTGGCATTCCGCGTTTCGAGAATGATGTTTATTATCGTTTTTCTGATGATTATAATTCTAATATTTGGATAATTTCAACACTTTGGCAAGTGGAATTTTATCTCGCAAAAGGCGATAAACGACAGGCTGAGCGGATATTGGATTGGGTTTTAGCAAGGAGCTCTTCTACTGGAATTCTGCCAGAGCAAATCAATCCTCGTAATCTCGAATGGCTTTCTGTAGCTCCATTAACTTGGAGTCAGGCTGAATTTATTTCGGCGCTACTTGACTTAATTTCTCTGGAAGAATAAAACTTATTTCGGAATTAAATTGACCTATCTAGATAAATATGGTATAATCAAGCTATGAATAATTTTCGAAAAACATTTTCAAAATATCTAGAGACTACAAATGAGCGCATAAAGCTACAGAGGTTTTATATTATTCTCGCTGTAACGAGCTTTTGCGTAGCGAGTGTAGTTAGTCTTATCAGTCAGCAATTAGGTCATTTAATTATATTCTTGTCAATTTTAGCATCTGGTCTTTTTCTGGTTAATTCAATTATTTGGGTGATTGGTGTAGCTCTGCTCGAGACCTTTTCATTGTCTAAAAAACCTTCTACTAAAAAACAAAAATAGTTTCAATTTTTGCATTTTGTATGATATAATTGGACTGTCGCCGCGATAGCTCAGTTGGTAGAGCGCATCCATGGTAAGGATGAGGTCTCGGGTTCAAGCCCCGATCGTGGCTCCAAATTTATTATCGATCTAAAAGCCGCATCTTATATAACGTAAGGTGCGGCTGTTTAAATTAAAAAATCCCCGAGGTGTCTCGAGGATGACATCACAATTGACTACTGCGTATCAAGGCTGCATTTTATTATTTTACTGCTGTTAGTTAATACTTAGATGATGTATTTATTTTATGATTGAAAGTAATTATTGCCAATAAAATAACTTGATTTTATCTTTTTGTTGTGATAAAATAGTTAAGAATTGTAAATATTAATTTAAGAGAGATTATGGCAAAAAAGAATACGAAACGAAAGATTATCGGATTGGTTAGCGAAGCTACTGGTCAACGATTATACTATACTCGCAAGAATACTCAGAACACCCCTGAAAAGCTTTCTTTGCGAAAATATAACCCAAAAACCCGAAAACACGAAGTTTTTACCGAGACTAAAAAATCCCTCGGCCGAAACGAAGTTAAGCCACGCAAAGGCTAAAAAGTTCTCCCACTCGGGAGTTCTTTTATATTAAAATAAAATCAGCTTTTTGGGCTGATTAGATTTTTTTAATAGATGATTGGTCTAAGCGATTTTGACGAATAACTTTCCGATTGGCTTTAACTTCGTCAAGCTTAGCTTTAATTTCTTGGGCTTTCTCTGTTTCTCCAGCTTTGAGATAGATTGAACCAAGTAGTCGTAAGATTTGCGGCCTGTTATCAAGCTCAATAGCTTTTTCTAGAGCTCGAGCGGCAGTTTTATACTCTTTTAAGTTCTCAAGTGCTTTAGCATAGGCCACATAGCGTGTGGGTAGGTTATTTTCAAGCTCGAGAGCCTGCTCGAAAGCTAATGCCGCCTTGCGATAATCCTGAGTTTCTAGATAAATTAAGCCAACGTTATGAAGGCTAGATGGCGAAGACTCAAGGCTTTGTGCGATTTCAAAACATTCAATTGCTTCTTCAAAGTTCTTTTGTCCGGCGTAAATTATCCCGAGTCGATTATAGGCGGTAGCATTTCGTTCGTCGAACCGTAAGATTGTTAAAAGGATTTTTTCAGCTCGAAGGTATTTTTTATCAATAATTGCTTCTTGAGCTGCTCGCCAAAGTTTGTCTAGCTTCGATGAAAGATTGTCTGGAAGTTTGGACTTCGCCTGTTCTGGTTTTTTCCAAAGAATATATCCCGCTAAAATGAGGAATAAAATTACAATATACATGGTTAAATTATATCACAAAGCATTATCAATTCAAAATTAGGCTAAGTAAATTCAGCCTAATATTTCCATTTTGCTGAATTTTATGATAACAAGCCAATAGTTTTTTCAGTTCCTTTGCGTTTTGTGCGGCTGTATTCTGATTTGTTGTGGCTCGCAGAATATTCAAGCATTGCTCTATGAAGCTAAGTACTTTTTCTCTGTCTGTTTTGAAGGAACTAGCGATAACTAGCTTGTCGAATTTTGAACTACTTAGCCATTTTTTAGCAATTTCAACTGACTCAATTTTTTGCTTAAGATATTTTTTGTCGGAAGCTAATTTTTGCAATTCAGCGGGTAGGCCGTCTGCTAAAAAGATTATTTGGCGAATCTGTTTTTCGTCCAATTTGTATTTTTTAAGAATTTTAATAGATTCATTGTGTGAGATTGTCGGAATTTTAATTTTCTGCGCGCGTGATCGAACGGTCAAAAGGAGTGATTCTATGGAATTTGTTATCAAAATAAAATGCAAATTCTGGCGTGGCTCTTCAAGAAGTTTTAGAAATTTATTTTGAGCTTGCTCATTCATTTTTTCGGCGTTATGAAAAACTAAAAACTGTTGAGTGTGATTTTTGACGCGCATTTTTTTTTGGAGGTCTTCAATATCTTCGACGTTGATAGTTTCAGTTTTTTGCTTATCGTGGGTGCGCGGAAGGATATCTAATATCTCTGATTCTTTGGGTATGTCTAGCTTCTCTTTGGCAAATTCAAAACCGAACCCGTGCGGAATTTCTAAAATTACTGCGTGTGAGTTTAAAACAGTGGATTTCAAAAAATCTTCATTCATTGGATTTTATCTTTGAATTCTTTTGGTAAATTTGCGCTAAAGACCTTCCGTTGTGATTCTTTCTCGTCGGTCTTTGGCGGAATTGTAATTTCTAGACTTTCTGCATGAAGGAACATTCGTTCATTACTTTCGTCTCTAGTGATATTTTTGTCGTAAACTTTGTCGCCTAAAATTGGATGGCCAATATAATTCATATGAACACGCAATTGGTGCGTCCGACCAGTCTTAGGAGTGAGCTTCACTAATGAATAACGATTATTTTCACTAATAACCTCGTATTTAGTCTGAGCTGGCTTGCCTTTTGGGCTAACTATAAAAGTGCTTGGTGCAGAATTATTGCGCGCAATTGGCAGATCGATAAGTGCCTTTTTAGGATTCAAAGATCCCTTTACTAAAGCAAAATAAGTTTTTTTAACGGTGCGATCACTAAATTGTTTCTGGAGTTTTTTGGCTGAGAAATCATTTTTAGCACCGATAATCACGCCTGAAGTTTCTCGGTCAAGTCGATGAACAATTCCGGTGCGGTTGGTGTTATTTGCAAAATTTGATCCGTGCATTTTAAAGAAATCGGCCACGGTAAATTCATCATTCAGGACACCTTTAGAATGAGTTAATACCCCTTGGGGCTTATTAATTACGATTACATTTTCGTCTTCAAAAATAATCGGAAAATTAACCTGCTTGCTAGATTTTTCCGGGATATCAAGACTAATTTTATCTTCTCTAGAAACTAAAATTCTAGGTTTATCTGCGGGGTTATTATTAATTTTAACAAAACCATTTTTTATGTATTTCTGAATTGATGCTCGTGAAAGCTCTGGATACTTTTCTTTTAGAGCTACATCAAGGCGGAGTTTGCTTGGTATGACACGGAATAAATAAATATCCTTACCTTCAAAAGGCATCGCGAAACTTGCAAAATCATCTTGTGGGTTTTCAATTATTTTGCCTTCAAGCTCACCATAATTTTGGCGTAATAAATCCAATATATAAAATTCATTATCTTCGGCCGTTCCATCATTGATTACGAAAAATTTATCACCTAAAAATTTAAAACTAAAAATCTCCGAGAATTCGTCGGGCATATTTTTTTTTAGCTCTTCAATATTGCGCGGGACATGATTATCGCTAGCTATTTTAAATTTTCGTAATATCTTTAGAATATCACTCGAATTAAACTTTGCCATTTAGTCCTCGCTCTCGAAATAATTAATCTTCATCGCGCTTTTAACTTCTTTCAAGGTCTGTGCGGCAACATTTTTCGCTCGAGTGCTACCTTGACGTAAAATTTCATAGATAGCTTCTGGATTTTTTGCTAGCTCAGCTCGACGCTCACGAATTGGCTTCAGAACGATATCAAGTTCCTCTATTAGATATCGCTTAACGACTACATCACCTAAACCGCCTTGCTGATATTGCTGTTTTAATTCAGCAACCTTATTTTTGTCTCTTGCAAATACATCCAGATAGGCAAACACTACATTGCCCTCAATTTTTCCGGGGTCTTCAACGTGAATATGATCTGGGTCAGTATACATCCTCATTACTTTATCGCGCATTTCTTCGTAAGTGTCGCTCAAATAAATACCGTTATTGAGGCTTTTGCTCATTTTATCATTCATGCCTGTAATTCCCGGTAAACGACGCTTTAGTCCTTCGCCAGCCAAAATCATTTCTGGTTCAATCAATACATCTTGCTGATATGTTTGATTAAATGAACGGACTATTTCACGAGTTAGTTCAATCATTGGCGCTTGATCTTCACCTACAGGAACGTGAGTCGCTTTAAAAGCTGTAATATCGGCCGCTTGAGATATAGGATAAAACACAAATCCGCTTGGGACTCCTTCACCGAAGTTTTTTTGCTTAATTTCAGTTTTTACAGTCGGATTGCGTTCGAGGCGAGCAATCGAAACAAGATTTGCGTAGAACATTGCAAGCTCAGGAAGTTCTGGAATTTGGCTCTGGATAAAAATAGTGCTTTTCGTTGGATCGATTCCAACAGCTAGATAATCGAGCACAACCTCAAGTACATTTTGATGCACTTTTTCTGGGTTTTTAGCATTGTCGGTGAGCGCTTGAGCATCTGCGATCATGATAAAAGTTTCGAATTCGCCTGAATTTTGGAGCTCTACTCGATTTTTAAGTGAGCCAACGTAATGGCCAAGGTGCAACCGGCCAGTTGGTCGATCTCCGGTTAGAATAATTTTTTTAGCCATTTTTCTCCTTTATGAGTTTATTAATTGATTTATGAGCTTCTTTGATCATTGTTTTTGTTGGATCGTGACTTGCTAACACTCGTGTAGTTGTAATATTGGGGTTTTTTCTACCTAGATTGCGAATTGTTCTACCTATTACAACTGGATCAAGTGCACCGTAGATTATTTTAGTTCGAGTTTTTATTTTAGAGAGGACTGCGTATGTATCTTGTTCAACAATTGCTGTTTGTAAACTTTCTCTTAAATTATCAAAATATTTAGTGTCTTTGATAGGTTTAACATCTACTAACCCCATTTTAATTACTAGATTCACAAAATCAAATGACTTCTCTGGATTCTCGACTATATCTTGATATCCTTTTTTAAGTAGCTTTTCTTGAGCGATCTGCTTACTTGGCTTTTCGCGATAAATTGGTGGCGAAAGAAGTATGATTTGATTAACGAGAAATGGATATTTTTTGGCGAACTCTACCGCGACCAACGATCCCATGCTGTGACCAACTATAAAAATTGGTTTTTTAATACTTCTGGTGTGCAGCATAGTTCTTGCTACAGCCCGAGCCTGTGCGGACAAAGTTTGCGAACCGCGCCACTCTGGAGATGGAGAGTGTCCGTGTCCAATCAGATCTACAGTTAAAATATCAAAATCGTCACCCACTTCATTTATCGCATCCTTCCATACTTTAAGAGAGCTCGCAATTCCATGCAAGAAAATTATTGTACCTTTCGACCGTCGACTTGAACGTAAGGTCTGGAAATTCAGCAGATAGGGGATTTTTAGATTTTTATGAAGAATTTTGTCTAGCATTTGTGATATTATATCATTTTATAGGTTAAAAATAAACATCAAGAAAAGTAAAATCTCGCTCAGAAATTGAACGAGATTTATTATTTATTCTACGATTTCAACGCCCATTGATCGAGCTGAACCGGCGATAGTCTTCATTGCGCCTTCAATTGAAACAGCATTCAGGTGTTCCATTTTAGCTTCAGCAATTTCTTGCAATTGAGCTTTTGTAATTTTACCAACTTTGTCGGTTTTTGAATTACCAGCACCCTTTTGAATGCCTGCTCGGTCGCGAATCATGTCATCGACTGGTTGGCCGAGTGATTTCCATGCGAATGTTCGGTCTTCAAAAACTTGAAGGTGAACGATCACGTCCTTACCCATCATATCTTTGGTTGCTTCGTTAAATGGATTGATGAAATCCATCATATTTAGCCCCCACTGACCAAGTGTTGAACCAACTGGAGGACCTGCTGTTGCACGACCAGCTGGAATTCGAAGTTTCAAATTTCCAATAACTTTCTTTGCCATTTTATTCCCTTTTTAATTACTTGATAAACAAGTGCGTAACGTATAAATTTTAGCATATTTTTTTTAAAATTTCAAGCTTCAATTCGTTTATTTTAGGGCTATTGACTCATTATATAAAATATCGTGAAGATTATTCGACAGCAAATTACGAATGTGAAAATGTGATTAGCGTGAAAAATATTGTTAAAGTACATTTTTCGCAGAAATGGCATTAGTTTAATATAAACCTCTATAGCCCTCAGCTTCAATTTGGTTTTTCTTGTTTTTAATTGTTAATTATGTTATAATCTTAAAATCATGCTTTGGAGATTTAAAAATGAAAAATCGTGAATTAATTGAGGCTCTAAAAGATTTTGGGCGGGTTTATATTGTGGGAAGTTTTGCAATCTATAAAGCTCTCTGCATTGATTCGGTTGAAAATCACGACATTGATATTGTGGTAAAAACAGATATAGCTGTCTCAAAAATTCGTAAACGGCTTGAAGATCTGGGCGGAATTTTTGTCGAGAATAATAATCACAAAGGTTTTCGAATTAATTACCACGGCCAACTTTTTGATATTTGGCGAATTAAAGATACGGATGCAATTTTCAAACAAGGTTTTGAGCGAAAATATCGCAATATTACAGATTTAATTTCCTCATTTGGATTTAATCTTTACCAGGTTTGTATTTGTGTTGAAGATGGGATGATTCTGGCTACACCTGAATTTCACGAATATTCTCGAACGCATAAACTTAAGCTTATTAATAACAATTTATCAAATCCTGAATATATGATAGAAAAAGCTCTCAAGATTAATAAAAACGTTGTTGCCAAAAAGTAATTTTTTCTCGCTGAATTTGGCGAGATTTTTAATTTTAAGCCAAACTAAAACGCCCATTTTTTTGAGCGTTTTTTATTTTTCGAAAATTTAAAATTAGATTTTTTTAACTTGAAGAGCGTCGAGCTCGACAGGAGTTTCACGCCCGAACATTGAAACCATAACTTTAATCTTACCTTTGATTGGATCAGCTTCGCTAACAGCACCTTCAAATCCTTTGAACGGCCCATCAATAATACTAATAACTTCACCTTCTGCAAAATTAATATCGTATTTTGGTTCTTCCGCGCCCATTCGTTTACGGATATCGCGCATTTCTTTTTCGCTAACTGGTGTTGGCTGATCGCTTCCTACAAATCCAGTCACTCCAGGGGTGTTACGGACAGCAAACCAAGTTTCTTCAGTTAATCGCATCTCTACTAAGACATAGCTTTGAAGAATCTTTCGTTCAACTACCTTACGCTTGCCGTTTTTAACTTCAATTTGTTTTTCTTTTGGGACGAGCGTGTCGAAAATTTTATCTGCCATATCGACACCTTGAATTTTTTGACGCAAACTCTCAGCTACTTTATCTTCGTATCCAGCATAAGTTGTTACTGCATACCACTGACGAGAATCATCCGCATATCGTTGTTGCTTTGCCATTTTTTACTCCTTTACTTACCTAAAATTGATTTAAACATAAAAGTGAAAAGTCCATCCAAAACTACCACGAAAATTGCAAACGCTACCGAAAATATTAACACTGCAGCAGTCATTTTCCACGTTTCTTTTCGGGTTGGCCAACGAACTAATTTTAACTCTCGCCAAGAATCTATAAAATACCGGTTTATTGGTGTGAAAATTCTAAACGGTGTTAGTATTATCGAAAGCCATTTTGGAAGCGATTTCTTTGCCTTCTTTGGTTTTACTCCAGCAACTTTGGCTGCGTATTTACTCATTTCTGGCTTTTTAGAATCTTTGACAACCGCCGTTTTTTCTGATTCTTTTGCCTTGACGCGCCTAATTTTAGTTTCTTTTGCCATTCTTCTCCTTTGAAATTATTTCAAAATTAAAAAGCCTATTTGGCTTGATATGTCAAGTATAGCATTTTAATTTTAATAAATCAAGCAGTGTTAAAACTAATCTTTAGCAAAAGGAATCTCGAGAGAAAACTCCGAACCGTGATTTAGGCGACTTTTTAATTCGATTTGCGTGCCGAGCTTGCGGGCTAATTTTGCTGAAATATAAAGACCTAGGCCAGTTCCGCCAGTTTCACGAGTTCGGTAGTCTTCGCTTCGATAAAATTTTTCAAATATTTTAGCTTGGTCGGTTTTACTGATTCCGATTCCGGTGTCTTTAATCGAGAACCTTGCTTTGTCACCAGCTCGCTCAATCTTAATCAATATTGATCCTTCGTGAGTGTATTTGATAGAATTAGTGATGATGTTTTGTAGAAGTTCCTCGATATAGAGTTTGCTGGTGCGGATTTTTTCAAGATTCGGAGCTACTTTAAGATTAAGCTGAAGGCCTTTTTCTTCAGCGGATTTTTGATATTTGGAAAATAAATCTTCTGCAAGTTTTTTAGGGCAAAAATTCTCGAATTTATCGCCAACACCACGCTCTGCGCGTGATAAAGTTGAGAGATCATTAACCATATTAGCTAAAAACGAAATTTGCTTATAGGTCATATCAACAGTTTTGGCAAGTAGATTTTGCGGCGCATTTTTGGCGATCATCATCTGTAAATTAGAGATAGCGCCTTCAGTGATCGCGACTGGCGTTCGTAGCTCATGACTAACTACACTAATAAATTCATCGCGCTCTTCGTCAAGAGTTTTTTGTTTGGTGATATCGCGCAAAATTACCGCAAAACTTTTTTGAGTTTTTTGTTCGCCAGTATAAAATCCGCGAATCGATAAAATTTCAATCTCAATTCGTAGTTTGTCACCATTCTGTTCAAAGATCAGGTCGTTAGCACTAAAAAATGGCGCACCTTTTCGAAAAACTTCACGGAAGTTAAATTTATCACCACTTAGATTTTTTAAGGTAAGAATTTTATTTATATTTTGTCCAAGTAGATTTTTATTAGTATCGAGTAAACTCATAGCAGCAGAATTAAAAAGCTCAATTTCTCCTTTTGGGCTAACACTTAAGATACCGTCAGGTAGACTATTGATAATTGTAAGGATGCGCTCACGCTCGTGGATTTCTTTTTTGCGCGAATCTATCAGCTCCTTGCGAGTCTTCCTTCTCCAAATCCCAAAAGAAACAAAAGCTATATTTAGAAAAACCAACATTAACACTGTAATTATTTGCTTCCAGATTTCTGAATCGTGACTAATGACGATAATCGTAATTTCAGAAATCGCAATCATTGATGCAAGAATTATTTTTAGAGATGTTTCGCGATCAGAATTTTGCCCACTTTCCATGAAAATATTTTAACATAAGAATTTTTAAAAATCAAAAACGCCCAGCGTGGGCGTTTTACTAATGTTTACGGTCGAGTGACATAAAGCGCAGACGCTCTGGATGGAAGTAAAGCTCGATTGTGCCAACAGCTCCTTGACGGTGCTTAGCTATAATTAGATCGGTTATGTTTTCGCGTTCAGTTTCAGGATTGTAATATGCTTCACGATAAATAAACATTACGATGTCGGCATCTTGCTCGATTGACCCAGATTCACGTAGATCGGCAAGCTGCGGTCGTTTATCTTCGCGACTTTCAACTTGGCGCGAAAGCTGAGAAAGTGCAATCACTGGCACGTTTAATTCGCGGGCAATTAATTTCAGCGAGCGGGAAATTTCGGATACTTCTTGCACGCGATTGCCGGTCTTGGTGGTTGGCTCGAGAAGCTGAAGGTAGTCGATTACGATCAGCCCAAGTTCGCCATCGTGAGCAAGTCGCCGTGCTTTAGTGCGTAGCTCAAGTGCGGTAATTCCTGGCGTATCATCAATATAAATTGGCGCCTCAGCCATTTCACCCATAGCGTCAGATAGCTTCGAGAAATCTTCTTCACTTAAATTTCCAGTTTGAATATTCCAGCTATCAACACCGGCTGCATCGGCCAGCATTCGGTCAATTAACTGCTCCTTACTCATCTCTAGTGAGAAAAACAGAACAGGTTTTTTTTCAATAGTTGCGACATTATAGGCAAGGTTAGTTACGAGTGTGGTTTTACCCATCGCTGGGCGAGCTGCAAGGATAATTAGATTTGATCGCTGAAGACCAGCAGTGATGTTATCGAGATCGCGATACCCAGTGCGGATTCCGCGAAGTTGACCTTTATTACGGAATAGTTCATCAATACGCTCAAAGCTTTGATCTAGGATGTCTTCAATAGAAGTTAAATCATTTTTTAAGCTATTATCAGAGACACCAAAAAGCTCAGCTTCACTTTGTCCGAGTAGTTCTGGGACGGTTAAATCTTCATTGAAAGCTAATTCTGAGATATCCGAGCTAGCTTTAATTAATCGGCGACGAACAGCAGCTTGAGAGACAATTTCTGCATAAGATTTAGCATGAGCTGCAGTTGGAACATGGTTAGTTAATTCAGATAGATAACTTGCGCCGCCAACGCTGTCTAGTTCATTTTTTTTGCTTAGTTCATCAGTAAGAGTTAATAAATCCACTGGAGAATGCTTTTCAAACAAGCGAATAATCCCGCCGTAAATTGTGGCGTGACGTTTGTCGTAGAAATCGATCGGCTTAACAATCTCAGCGACATCTATTAAGACTTCTTCATCAATCAAAATAGCGCCAAGCAAGCTTTTTTCTGCGTCTATATTTTGTGGGGGAACTTTTCCCGCATTTTTTCCTGAATTACTCATTAATTTCTACCTCCTCTCCTCCCCCCATTATTTCAAGAACCTTCGCCGTATCTGCATCGAGTGGAGGTTTTGCGCCTGCAATGATTTCAATTTGCCAGCCATCTCCACCGATCTCACGGAGAGTATCATTAATTGCTTGTATGGATGTGGGTTTCGTAAGCTGTTTTTTATGAAGTGGTCGTTCAGCGTAAATTAGAATTTTTCCGTTGTTCTTCTCATAGGCTCTACCGGCTAAAATTGTCCCTATCCCCATTTCTTTAGCCTTTATTGCTTGAAGGAAATCATGCCAATTAAAATCTTTTAATTCTTTTGAAGTCTCGTTCTTATTGTTTGAAGAGGAGATTTTTTCTAAATTATCATCGGATTCGGTATTTTTGATAGGTTCAGTCGATGATTTTTTAGTCTTTAGATTATTTCCTATGAGTTCTTCTTTAGGTTTTGTATTTTGGATGGATGTGTCATTTATTGTGACTTCTTGCTTTAAATCTGGCTCCTGTTTGATAGACTGGGGCGGGTTAGTCTTATTTTGCAGACTATTGATATTTAGAGCAGCAGGCTTATTGCCCGACTCAATTAAAATTGAAATTAACTCTAAATCTAAAAAGTTTGAGTTTTTAGCTTTTTGAAGTGGCATAAGTAATTTTACTAAATATGGACGGTCGCTTAGCACATTCTTAATCTCACTAATAAGTTGCTCTGTAAAAACTCTCAAATCAACGCCAGAGTTACGGATTGTTTCAATCTGATTTAAAATGTTAGCGATATCTTGGACTTCGTAGGCCATAATTAAGTCCGCAATTTGTTTTTTTGGCGCAAGTCCAAGAATTGTTTCAATTTGACTGGCCGTGATCTCCTCGCTCGAAACACTAGAAAGCTGATCAAGCAAACTTATCGAGTCGCGAAAACTTCCACTTCCACGCTCGGCGATAATTTCTAAAGCCTCGGGTGAAATCTTAATATTCTCCTGCTTAGCAATAAAAGCTAGGTGCTTTATAATATCAGCTTTTGAAATATAATGAAATACGAACTGTTGAGTTCTAGAAATAATGGTTGCTGGGATTTTATGAGCGTCGGTTGTCGCCAAAATAAAGACAGCGTGCTCGGGCGGCTCTTCGAGGGTTTTAAGTAGAGCATTAAAAGCAGCTTTAGATAGCATGTGAACTTCGTCAATAATATATACTCGATAGTTTGCCGAAAATGGCGCAACTTGGATTTGCTCGCGCAAGTTCCGAATCTCGTCTACGCCGTTATTGCTAGCGGCATCAATTTCAATAATATCAGGATGCTGATCTTCTTCAGAATAAGGCAAATCGTTAATTTGATGAGCTAAAATTCGCGCAATTGAAGTTTTGCCAACGCCACGCGGGCCAGTAAAAAGATAGGCGTGTGAAATCCTGCCTTTAGCAAGAGACTTTTCAAGAATCTCTGTGATGTGATTTTGCCCAACCACTTCACTGAGATTTTTGCTTCGATATTTTCTATAAAACGCCTGACTCATTTTATCTATTCTAGCATTTTTTTAAATTCTACGCAAAAATTAAAAATTAAATAAACACGCTTGGCGCTCAGGCAGTTCTAGTTCAATGATTTTGGGGATAATTTTAATTTTATAGCCCGTAAACTTGCGGAGTGGAATTGCGATAATTTCATGTTGCTGCTCGGCGAGAAGAATGTAACCAACCTGCGCTTTTAGAATTCCAGAGAATATTATTTTATTAGAATTCTGCTGGCAATCGCTCGCTAAAATTATCTCCCCGCTCGGAATCTTTGACTCTAACGAATAAAAATTATCCAAATTAATTGGTTTATTTTGATCAAATTTAACTTTGAGTCTTTCTTCTATTCTAGTTTTTGATGCAAGTAAAATATTTGATGCGTGATCAAAGCTAAAATCTTGTTCTAATAATTTAATTTTAGCCGAAGCTTTAACATTCTCGCAGAATTCTGGCATTTTTGAAATTTTTTCTTCGTAACTTCGAGCGACATTTGCACTCGAAAATTCCCCTAAAATCAAAGCCGCACGCGCACCCTGCTCTAACAATCGAGCATTCCCTCGACCAGCAAAACTTATCCCAACTTTAACAACTTCATCCGAAAAATAAGCTAGATAAACAAAATGAGGTTGCGAATTTCGCTCTATTTGCTGTTCTGAAATATCTCCGTCGGCCGCATTATAAAACGCTGGATTAAAACCTGTCCGCTTCTGACATTGGGTGCACTGCTCGTACTTTTTGTCGACTTTAGAATTTTCCGGACAAAGAAAATCTTCCCCAGTTTTTAAATCATGCCAGCCGATACAGTATCGGTCTCTCAAATCAATTTCTAATGTAATTGGTGTTTCAAATTGCGGAGTAAAAGCAAAAATATCACTAGTATTCATATCGCCAAGCTTTAATCTTGGTTGGTTTTTGCGATCAAAATCTACCCGCGTTAAAAGAAAGTCTTTCTCAAAAAGCTGTTCGTTCATCCTTTGATTTTATCATTTTAATTAAGCTTTTTCAAATGGGTATTTATTTCTATCGGTTTTCGAATTCGTCAATCAAATCAGCTTCGAATTGCTTAATTCCCTTCAGACTCTTTGGGTATTTATCAGTTTCAAATTCAAAATTAAAGTTCTTGATCCGCGACCAAACAGCCTGAATCAAGAGTTTTAAGTCATTTTCTTTTTCAGGGTCGAAACAAACTTCGTAATTATAAGTTTCACCAGTTTTATTTGACGGTTCAATAAACTCTATAATACCTTTCTCTATCTGATAGCCGGCAAATTCTGGCGTGTTTTCAATAAGAATTTTATAGAAATAAAGCTGCTGTTCGTATTTATGTATCTTAGAATTACTTTTATCAATCTTGCCGTTTTTTAGAGGGATTGAGCCAGTCTTATAATCGACTACAACAATTTTTTTATCTTCACGATTAATGCGGATTAAGTCAATTTTTCCAGTCAAAAGTGCATCACCAATCACAACGCCAGAGTTTGAAAAATTCTTTTCAGCGATATTGCCAGCTTTAAATTCATTCAATCGACTATCGAAAAAGTCACTAAATATTCTATCGAATCGTTCAGTAATATCTGTCCGATCTTTTTCTGAGATTGGATGTTTGGAAATTCTATCAATAAAGCGATTACGAAGAATATCAAAACTCGGTATTTCATTCGCGTTAATTTTATCTTGAATATAATTAAAACCGTCATGAACAAGCGTACCAAGAGTTGCCGATGCGCCATAAGCTTCAGGGAAACATAAAATATTATTTTCGTAAAAAGCTTGCGGCCCGCTATACTCAATATCGATAAATGAATTTAGATTAGTAGGGCTCATTTTAAAATTCTGAATCCGTGGACGCAAAAGATTGCGCATTGATTCATTTTTTGCAGCGTAGAATTCATGCCAGTCAAGCTCTAGGTCTGAAATTTCTAGAGCATCTTTTTTGCTATGTGATATATTTTGCCACCTCTCGGGTAGAATTTTTGATTTTAGAATTTTATCTTCTTCACGCTCGTCAAGAAAAGCGAGCGATTTTGTATTTTTACCACTAAAATCACTAGTGTAGTTTGTGAGATAAAGGTGAGTTTTAGCACGAGTCATCGCGACAAAAAGCAGCCGCTTGCGCGTGTCTTCTCCCTCATCCTGAATATTGGTGAATTTCAAGTTAATTGGCATTGAGATCGTTTTAGAACCGCCGCTTGACCTATTCCAGACTTCTTGGTTTAGTGAAAGCAAAAATACATAATCAAACTCTAGACCTTTTGCCACAAACGGCGTCATTAGCTGAACGGCATTTTCATCCGAAGCATGTGGATTTGTATTGAGGATTTTTAGATCTGCTCTATTGTAGGCGTCGGCAAATTTAATAAGTACACTCAAATCATTATTTTGCTCTTTAGAAAATTCTCGCAAATGATCCCGCAAGACTGTCAAATTTGAAATAACATCAAAAAGTTCTTCGTCAGATTTTTCCGAAAGATATTCACGGATCGGAGACCGAAGAGTATTTCCTTGATCAGACCCTTCATCTTCCGCGTCAAAAATTGCTCGCGAGCCTAAAATATAATCAAACATTTCCTCGAAGGAATTGGCATATGAAAGCTCCGCCAGAGCCACTAGAATTTCTCCTAGCCTTCGAATAGCTAAACAATCACTTCTCAAGATAGCCTCTATCCAAAACTCACGTTTATCTTTCGCTGACCAACTCATTTTCCAAGCTTCGACTGTCGGTATTTCCCAAAAATCAAAACTTAATATTTCAGGGAAAAGCTCAGCCATTTGGTCTTCATTTTTATCACGAATTGCCAAAACCAATTTCGATATTTTAATTAGCTGCAGGATTGTTTTATCTTCTAAAATATTTTCACGTTTATCATATTTAACTGGCACATTTCTGTTTTTAAGATATGGTGAAAGGGCTTGCAAAATCTTATGCTTCGGTGCGATTATAGCGATCTCGCTAGCCAAAGTACCCTTTTCTATAAGCTTTGAAATTTCTTCAGTAATCCAAGAAAACTCTGCAATTTGACTCGTAAAATTAATCCGCTCGATTTTAATTTCTTCACCAGTGAAGTCTTTTTCAGCTGAAATATCTTTTTCTATCGCGATCGGAAGGTTTTTAGTTAATCGACCAGAAATCGTATTGGCTACATTTTTCGAAGAGCTCAAAATATCGCCGTGTGAGCGATAATTTTTGGTCAAATTAATAACTTTCGTATTGCTACCAAAGCGATTGTAAAAGTCAATCATATTTGATTTGCTTGCCCCCTGAAAGGCCATAATTGCCTGATCATCATCACCCACTGCCAAAACATTCGGTTTACCTTCAAAAACAGGATTATCCGTGAGCAACTCGATCATTTTCGCCTGAGCGTCATTCGTATCCTGATATTCATCAAGGAGAATATATTGGTATTTTTCTTGCAGCGTAAAACGGAGATCGTCATTTTTCTCAACTGTATCAATAACTTCCAAAATCATATCATCAAAGTCATATAGGCCTTGAGCTTTCATTTCGGCATTAAAGTTTTCGTAAAAATCGGCAAATTCAAGTAGCTTTTTATTTTTATAAACATCGGTTATTTGAAAATTATCATTGCGATCTTTTTCTTTTAGGAACTTACCTTTCCATGCGGTTAGAGAATTTGACTTTCCAGTTTCTTCACTTTCCAAAAACGCTTCGTTTAGTTTTTCAAGATAAAAGTAAAGATTGCTATTAAATTTTGTTCCGTCTAATTGATTAGAAATAGAAATCTTTAGCGCCTCACGAACAGCACGGTAAAATGGCTCAACCTTGGCAAAGCTGGAACCAGAAACTCGCAAACCTTTGATTTTTTCATGAAAAGAGTCCTGCTCGGCGATATTGGCTTGAGCAATATGTTTTAATTCGGCTGGCGTAATCAATGCTCTTTTCATATCAGAGATTACTTTTGCGAAATTCTTTAATTCAACATATTTTAATCCAGAATTTGATGGTAGATTTTCTTTTATAGATGCTAAAATTTCAATCTTTTTTAGATCATCGGCTTGATTTTCTAGATTTTTATCGAGGAAAAACTCGCGGTAATTTTGGATAATTTCATTCGCAAAACCATGATAAGTGAAAATCCCGACTTTATAAGATTCAGCTCCAATCAGTGTCGAAAGTCGCTCACGCATATTTTGAGCGCCAGCATCGGTAAAAGTCATCGCTAAAATGTTCTCGGCCGAAGTGTCAGTCTGGCGCAAAATATTAGCAATGCGCGTCGAAAGCAACTGCGTTTTACCTGTCCCCGGACCAGCAATCACCAAAACTGGCCCATCAATTGTATCCACTGCGCTGCGCTGTTCACTATTTAACATTTTGTAGTTTTTTTCAAAGGTTTTATCGAAGTTGTTCATAATATATATTCTAGCATTTTTCGAAGTGAATTTCGAGGTAAATAAAAAAGGATTCGACTGGCCGAATCCACGAGTTCTTAGTGAGAAATTCATTTATTTAGATATTGTCAGCATATCTAAAAAAATATTAATCAAATCTAGATATAGAGCCATAGCCCTATCTAAGGCGGATCTATCGGAGTAACCATTTTCATAGAATGCTTGCTTAATCTTTTGGTTATCGTAAGCAACTAAACATGAAAAGATAACGACAGACACGTAGCTAATTACCAAAGATACCATATCGCTAACTAAATACCAGTTTACGATACTCGCAATAATGACTCCAATAATTAAAGGTATAAGTAGCGCTAGAACACCGGATAAATCACGCTTAACAATCACACCTATCAGGGCCATAACGGAAAAAAGCAGAGTGCTAGATATTAATGCGGCAAGCACTGTGCCTTGAGTGAATTTTGATATCACTATGCTCAATACAAAGCCATTAACCGCACAGTATGCCACAAATAGCGGAATACTCCATTTACTGTCACGCAAAAAACGAGCGGCTGTGGCTAGACAGACTTGAATAATAAGCATCATAAATATTATGATAATATTCTGCATAGCATAAACTATGCTTTGAGGCATCATATACAAATACACTAATGACGTCAAAGCTGATACACCAACAGCTACTGATACTAAAGAGTAAACCCTAGCATAAAAAGCACTTAGGCTTTTTTGTTTTACTAAAAGACCACTATTCATATTCATAAAAAAGTACCTTCTTTCTAAAAGAATAAAATAAGAACTCTAACTAATTATACCACAATACCGCCACCCAGGCAAATATCACCGTCGTAAATCACAGTACTTTGCCCAGCAGTGACGGCACGCTGTTCATTCTCTAGCTGAATGCACGCGGTATCTCCATCGAAAAATATCTTTGCTTCAATAAGTGGAGCCCGATGGCGAACGCGAATTTGCACAGTAGCACCATTTTTTGGCGCAGAATTGATCCAGTGAAGCGCGCTAACCTTAATTTCTTTCGTCCATAGTTCGTTCGTGTTTAAATCCGTCGTCACAAAAACTTCGTTAGTTTCCATATTTTTGCCGCAAACATAAAATGGCAAACCACCTCCAATATTTAAGCCATGGCGCTGACCAAGCGTATAAAAAATCGCTCCATCATGCCAACCTAAGACTTCTCCAGTTTTTTTATTAATAATCTTACCCGGTTTTTGTTCAGAGATAAACTGCTTCAAAAAATCACGAATACCAATTTTACCGACAAAACAAATTCCTTGAGAATCTTTTTTTCGCGCAGTAAAAAGTCCGCGCGCTTTCGCCATCTCTCGAACTTCTGGTTTAGTAAATTCACCTAACGGAAGTAAAGTTCGCCCCAATGCCTCACCTCGCACGCGATACAGAAAATAGGTCTGATCTTTATTTTCATCTTTAGCACGAAGTAATTCGCCAGCTCCACTTTTTGAAAAATTAAAATCATCCCCAAGATTTTTATGTGATGTAAATTTATTTTTAACCCCCGTATAATGCCCAGTTGCGATTAGATCAGCACCGTCTTCTAGCGCAGCTTCCAGAAATAACTTAAATTTAACCTCTTGATTACACATAATATCAGGGTTTGGTGTTCGACCTGACATATATTCATCAATCATATACTGAACAACCTTTTCGCGATATTCTTTCTCAAAATCAAATACCTTAAAATCAATCCCAAGCTGAACCGCCACCCGTTTAGCATCAGCTAAATCTTCTGCCCACGGACACTTCATTCCGGGCAGATCTTGCGACCAGTTTTTCATATATACACCCACAACTTGGTAGCCCTGTTCTTTTAAAAGTGCTGCCGTCAAAGATGAATCAACACCACCACTCATACCAACATAAACTTTAATTTTTGAATTATCCATTTAAATTCGATGCTCCTATATAAAATCTACAAATTCCAACTAGCTCACTTAAAGCAAGATACCACCCGCGCGTATTGGTCCACCATAAATCGTTCCATTCGGGGTCATTATCTGCAGGCGCAGAAAATACTCTAACATCTGTATTCATAAAGGCTTTTTTAAATTCTAGAGCAGCGCGAGTTGAATGATATGGACTAGTTACCAATATGATAGTTTTATACTTTTGTTCCTTGATAATAGCAGCTACATTCTTGGCATTCTCATAAGTATTTTTAGCTTGCTGATCCATTAGAATATCATTGGTAGATACGCCAGATCTACGAGCTTGTTTTGCCATTTGAGCAGCGTCACTAATAGTATCAGGGTCAGAATTAGCTCCCGAGAATATTAGTTTCTTGCCATATCCTTGTTTAAATATATCAACAGCTTTAGCAGTTCGCTCAGAGGTATTGCCACCAGAAATCGCAACTATTGCGTCACATGATCTAGGCGTATCCCTCTTTTTACAGAAAATAGAATAGTCTTTTCGAGCTACAATTATCCTAGCAGTCGAAAAAATAAAAATCGCCATAACTAAACCGAAAATTAAGACTGTTTTTAGAAATCTGCTCATCGTGCGCCGACTCTTTCTATTTCGTTACGAATTAGCTCACACAAGATACTAGCTGCTGCTTGGGAATTTTCTTCATTAGAAAGCGCCCCAAGTGAAATTCTCAGACTGCCATCAGCTTCCTCTGGCGACAAGCCCATCGCTGTCAAAGTTTGAGAGCGAGTACCTTTATTTGCGGCGCAAGCTGATCCCGTCGCTACTAGCACACTTTTTGTTTCGGCCGCAAAAATAATTCTCTCGGCGTCGATTCCAGGAAAAGATACAGATATATGGCTCGCTAATTGTTTTTTATGGTTGCCTATAAAAAAGAATTCTTTGCCTTCTTTGAAGTTATCTCGAAAAGTACTCTCGAAAATCGCTTTCAGTCTACGCAGTCTTTCTACTTCTTTTTTGCGGTGTTTTTCTGCTAGTTGGATTGCTTTAGCAAATCCAATCACGTTAGCGACATTTTCAGTTCCGCTCCGCAATCCTCTTTCTTGTCCGCCACCTACGATTTGTGCCTCAAACTCAATCTCTCGACTTGCCCAAAGTAAGCCAGTTTGTTTTGGGCCATAGATTTTTCCGGCATTAAGAGTAAGCATATCTACTCCTAGTCGCGAAACTGAAACATCCAATTGGCCGACACCTTGACTAGCATCGGAATGAAGAAAAATTGGAAGGGTCTCGCCATTTTGTAGTCTTCTCGCGCGTTCTTCTCGAATAATCTCGGCAATCTTTGCAATAGGTTGAACTACACCCGTTTCATTGTTGGCTAACATCACACTTACAAGTTTAGTCTTCGGTGAGATTTTAGACCGTAAATCATCTAGATCTATAACGCCATCTTTTTTAACGTTAATAAATTTTCTAACGCCATACCTATCCGCCGAATTAAGCACAGCGTGATGCTCAAATGCTCCAATTAAGATTTCATCACCTTCCTCCCGCGAACTAATAGAAAATGCTAAATTAATACTTTCGGTAGCTCCAGCGGTCATAATCAACTCATCGCCCTTTGCGCCAATACATCGCGCAATTTCACTTTTGGCATCTTCATAATCGCGCCGTACCTCTAACGCTTGAACATATGGTGCGCTTGGATTATAAAATTTCTCACTAAAATATGGCAGCATCGCCTTCATGACCTTTTCACTAACAGGAGTAGTGGCAGCATGGTCAAGATAAATAATTTCATTTTTCATTACTTATATCTTACCATATTTAGACTAAAAAATAAATCAGGAATCGTTATCACCCCCTAAAAACACCCTAAAACAAAACAACCACCTGTAAGAGTGATTGTTTTGAATAGTATCGACGAATTGAATCTTTCTTAGCGCTTTGAAAATTGTTCGCGTTTACGTGCAGAACGAAGACCATATTTCTTGCGTTCTTTTTCGCGTGGATCGCGCTTTAGAAGCTCGGCCTTCTTAAGTACTGGTCGTAAGTCAGCATGCGCTAGAGTAAGGGCTTTCGAGATAGCAAGTTTGATTGCATCAACTTGTCCCGCTAGACCACCACCATTTACTTTGATAGTAATATCGTACTCTTTTTGTTTACCAACAAGCGCGAGCGGATCAGTTACTTCGGCTAACAAAGTTTTGTTACCGTTGAAATAATCTGCGGCAGGCTTATCGTTAATAGTTAGATTTCCTTTACCGGAGAAAAGGCGAGCGCGAGCTGTTGCAGCTTTGCGTCGGCCAAGTCCGTAAAAATATTTAGATTCAGCCATAATTATTTAACCTCAACTTTCTGTGGTTTTTGTGCATTGTGAGCATGTTCTGCTCCAGCATAAACCTTAAGTCGACTCATACGGTCGGCATGAAGTTTATTTTTAGGAAGCATTCCAGCTACTGCTTTTTCAATTATCATAGTAGCATTTTTCTCGCGGAGTTCTTTAAGAGAAGCTTCTTTTAGACCTCCCGGAAAACCACTGTGACTATAATACATTTTATCTTCTTCTTTGTTGCCCGTGACTTTAACTTGATTAGCGTTAATAACTACAACGTAATCACCACCATCAGTGTGCGGTGTGTAAGTTGGTTTATTTTTACCTGTCAAGAAAGTAGCAATTTTGGCACTAAGCCGACCAAGAGTAGCTGATTCAGCAGCATCAATCAAGATCCATTTTCGCTCAACTTCAGTTGGCTTTTGTGAATAAGTTTTTGCATTTACAGCCATTTACTTATCCTCACTTTCGTGTTTAATTTCATCAACAAATTCAATTGTAGCCATTTCTGCTGCATCACCGCGACGAATTCGAGTTCGTTCAATTCGTAAATGACCACTATTTCGCTTCGAAAGTTGTGGAGCGATAGTGTCTACTAATTTATTTGCTGCGTCAATATTACCAAGCTTAGCCATAACTTGACGACGGTTATGTAAATCACCTTTTTTTGCTTTAGTGATAAGCTTTTCTGTGTAGCGCAAAGTCTCTTTGGCTTTTGGCAAAGTTGTTTCAATTTTGCCATGAATGACTAACGAAGTCGCTAAGCCTTTGAGGAGCGCACGGCGCTGGTCGCGTTCACGACCAAATTTTCGCCCTTTATATCCATGTCGGTGCATATTATAAATTTAACTCCGCTATTTTATCTTTTACTTCATCCAAAGCTTTGCTTCCAAAGCCTTTAAGTTCACGCAAATCTTGTTCGGTAAGGTTAATCAAATCGTGAACAGTGCGAATGTTGTTATTAACAAGCGCATTTGTTGTTCGAGCTGTTAAGTTTAAATCTTCGATTAGCGCAAGAAGCTCACTAGCTCCTTCGTCCTCTTCTTCACCAAGAGCTGGAGCAGCCTGCATTTCGGTAGAACCAGCAAGAGCTGAATATTGATTTACTAAAATTGCAGCCGCTTGCTCAAAAGCCTCGCGAGGAGTAATTGAACCATCAGTCTCAATAGTAATATCAAGGCGATCAAGATTCGAATTCTGACCAACGCGAGTATTATCAACTTTATAACGAACTCGTAGCACTGGACTGAAAATTGCATCCAAAGCGATCATATCACTATGGAGTCTATCTTCGCTTGCGCTTTCGATAGTTTTGTAGCCATGTCCGGACTCAACAACAAAGTTAATAACGACCTTTGTTTTATCGTCATCAATAGTTGCTATGATTTGATCTGGGTTCACAACTTCCATATCAGCATTAGCTTCAATATCAGCAGCAGTAATAACTCCTGCGCCAGATTTTTCAAGTCGTAGTTCTACTGGCTCATCAGTATGAGCTTTAAATTTAATATTTTTAAGATTAAGCATGATATCAACCACATCTTCTCTTACTCCCTCGACTGTAGTAAATTCATGACTAACACCTTCAATCTTAAACGCAACAATTGCTGCACCGTTAATACTCGAGAGTAAAACACGACGCAAACTATTGCCGAGCGTATTGCCGTAGCCAGGTTCAAGCGGTTTAACTACAAAAGTTGCAGCTGTTTCGCTAATATCCTGAATTTCAGCAAGCGCTGGATTATGAATTAATTTTGACATATAAACTTTAGCTCCTTACCCTTATCGTGAGTAGTACTCAACGATTAGCTGTTCATTTATTCCGGCTTCCGCTTCTTCTCGTTTTGGAAGGCCAGTAACTTTAACCGTCATCTTTTTACTGTCTGATTTTAGCCAGCTCAAAGTTGGTTGATTTGCGTCTACCACTACATTCTCAAGATTTGAGAAATAGCCTGATTTTTGACTTTTTGGTCGAACTACGATTTCATCTTCAGCTTTAACGCGAATTGACGGAATATCAACTCGACGACCGTTAAGCATAAAATGACCGTGGCTTACCAATTGTCGTGCTTGTCGACGGCTAGTTGCAAAGCCTGCACGATAAATTACGTTATCAAGTCGCAATTCAAGAAGTTGTAGAAGGTTTTCGCCCGCTAGGCCATCTCGACGAGATGCTTCTTTCATTAGGCGAGCAAATTGCTTTTCAAGCAATCCGTAAAGTCGGCGAACTTTTTGTTTCTCGCGCAACTGAACTGAGTACAAGCTTGGTTTTCCTTGACGGCTTCCTGAATGTTGACCAGGGATTCCACTTTTGCGTGCCATAATTTTGACAGCTTTTGGATGAAGGGCATAGCCTTCGCGGCGTGATTGTTTAACAATCGGAGATCTATCTCGTGCCATAAATTAAGCCCTCCTTGCTTTCTTTGGACGAACGCCACCATGAGGGACGCCAGTCACATCTTTAATACTTTCTACAGCGATATTCAAGTTTGATAGTGAGCGGATCGCAGAATCGCGACCAAGGCCTACACCCTTCACAAAAACATCTACTGATTTTAGACCATAAAGAGTCTGTGCATTTTCGGCTGCTTTTTCGGTAGCAACCTGCGCTGCGTACGCAGTACCTTTTTTGCTTCCACGGAAGCCACACGCACCTGCACTAGCTGCTGTCAATACGTTACCCTTTTTATCGGAAAAAGTGATAATTGTGTTATTGAAAGTAGCTTGAATGTGCATTTGACCTGACGGAACAGATCGGCGCTGTTTTTTACGACTAACTTTTTCTGCCATATTTCTATCCCTTTCTTAGATCAAGTCTTACTTGCTGCTTTTGGTTGTGCTCCACCAACGGCGATTGCGCGACCCTTTCGAGTTCGTGCGTTCGTTCGTGTGCGCTGACCGTTTACAGGCAAGCCTGATTTGTGGCGCATACCTTTATAGGTGTTAATGTCTTTTAGACGTTTGATATTATTTGATACGAGGCGTTGCAGATCACCTTCTACAGTGTAATTATTGTCGATAATTTCACGTAGCTTTTGTTCTTCAGCCTCGGTGAGATCTTTCACCCGAGTGGTCGGCTCAATTTTAGCCGCCGCAAGGATGGTTCGCGAAGTTGTTTCGCCAATACCATAAATGTAAGTAAGAGCGATCCAAACTTGCTTTTCTGCTGGGATGGTTACCCCTGCGATTCGAGCCATACTTAACCCTGCCTTTGCTTATTCTTAGGTTTTTTCTTATTGATGACATAGAGGCGTCCTTTTCGGCGGACAATCTTGTCATCTGGACTGATTTTTTTAACACTTGCACGAACTTTCATAAGTGTATAAAAACTCCTTATCCTTTAGGTTGATATTATCTGCAAGCTCCGAAAAACAACAATATCGACGCTAAGAGCGACCGATATAAATTCATTATTTTCGCTTGCTAGCAGCTTGACTCTGGTCAGGCCGCTTATCGTCTCTCAAGCGGAAGCTGATTCTGCCCTTAGTAAGATCGTAAGGTGTCAACTCTACTTCCACTCGATCACCCGGAACTAGACGAATATAATGCTTGCGCATTTTTCCGCTAATATGGGCGATGATTGTATGCCCATTTTGAAGCTCAACCTTAAACTGTGTGTTAGGCAGCGCCTCCACGATTTTCCCTTCAAGTTTGATTACTTCCTTCTGAGCCATAAATCTGTTCAATTATACACTATTTTTTATAAAAAAGCAACAAAAAATCTGTATAAAATTAAAAAAACGCCCGAATTATCTTCTCGGACGATTTATTATACTTAAAGATTAATTCGTTGACGAATATCGCTACGAATCTCAGGAATAGTTCTTAGTTTCTGTTGTAGCTCAATCACGCCATCCATAGTTTGAAATCTATCAACTGTGCGCATAAAACCCTTACCAGGATTTATTTCACAGTATCCAATAATACGGCCCTTCATTAGCTCAGCTAACCCGAGTGAGGGGTTCATCGCAAAAGCTACATCGGACTCCTGTAGCATTGTTGCATCACCAGCAGTATCACCGATTGAAACAATATATGCTTCTTCACGACAGACACCTATCTTTTTAAGATATCTCTCCATAAAAAGATGCTTATCACGGAATGTGACCACGTCTATTGGTTTATAGATCGAGGTCTCCTCTTCAAGGATAAACTTTTGCCCGTATGCCTTTGTAAAGCCATAAGCCTCAGAGAATGGCTTAACTAAAAATTCTGGTGAGCCTGATATCGCTACCAACTCAAAACCATTAGACTTCAGCTCTTCAATCAAGATGGAACTATAGAGATAGTCCTCATAAGAAAACTCCTTTGCTATACGCTCACCTATCAAGAAGACTTCTTCTTTTGAATAATCTTCTAGGGCGAGCATAACAAATTCAACTAAAACTTGACCGAAACAACCGAATAGCTCATCACGGCTCATCTTCTCGAAAACTGTTCCCTTAGCAGTTCTTTGGTCTTTATAATAGACCCGAAGTTGTTTAGCCTTATTTTTTAATTGATTGTATCCGGAAAAATTATTACCCCGATATCTATAATCATAGCAAAGCAAATCAAACAGTGTTTTACTTAGAGACTTATCACGAATAGTCCCGTCTATATCAAAAAAAGCTATTTTTCGCTTTTTCATTATTTCCACCCCTTTTCTAAAGAACTATAAATCAAACTATAACATATTGTAGACTAAAATACAAAACTAATTAATTCTAACTGCACGTAACATTACACGCTTATTGAAAGTCTGTGAATTTTGCAACCAATCACCAACACACGTAATAATATTCAAACCCTCTTTAGAAGGATCTATTGAATTGAGCATAGTCGACATACCATATTTATTGCTAGGATCGTCAATTTCCGATACTAGCATTTCACGATTATCAATAACTTGATAAATAAATTTATTACTATCGCCACGCTCGATAGTTATCTTGGCACCTTTTTTAAGAGAACCTAATCGCTTAAAAATACCGTCATAATTAGGTCCTCCATTATGTCCGTCCACTAAAACAGCCCCAGAACCAGCACCAGGCTTTGCACTAGATACATACCATCCAGCATCATAAATCGAAATAGGAGCATCCAACTGATTAGTTTTTCCCACTAAGCCAATCTTAGTGATCCGCGCATTAGATATACCTAGATCTTCAATAGAAAGATACCTAGGCTGGTCAGAAGGAACAACATATTCCTGTTTTTTTTGCTCAGTTACTGAGGTCTCATCAACCTTAGTTACAGTACCATCGCTATGAGTGATTGTAGTTACCCCTGGCTTATGGTTTATCTTTTGCCAAAAATAAAACCCAGCGTATCCAGCTAATGCAAGCCATGCAACAATCAACAAGATAGAAGTAATCTTACGATATTTATTTGGTTTATTTTTAACAGATATTTTATTCATACTGATCGTAAGTCACCATCAAAGCGCGAGAATTTACTTGACGCAAAGTTTCAAGAGCAACTGTTACAACGATTAACATTCCGGTTCCGCCAATTGAAAGATTTGAATTCTGAATTGAGGCCAAATTATAAAGTAGATAATCCGCCACAAAAGGCATCAAAGCAATAAATCCAAGAGCTAAAGCACCAAATAGATTCAAACGATTTACAATTTTATTTAAATATTCCGCCGTAGAAATGCCAGGTCGAACCCCTTCAATAAAGCCACCCTGTTTTTGAAGATTGTCAGCAATTTCATTTGAGTTAAAGACAATTGAAGTATAAAAGTAAGTAAACATCACGATAAGTAAGAAGTAAGCAGCCGGGTAAATAAACGCCTCCCAGGTATCACCCTTAAAGTTACCTTGATTTGGTGCCTGGAACCAAGTAATTAGTTTATCAGCTAGACCAGTATTAACATGTGAAGTTTTCATAATTTGGCCAACAAAAGCCGGCAAGCTTAAAAATGAAACCGCAAAGATCACAGGAATAACACCAGCCACAATCATTTTAACTGGTAGAATACTTTTAATTCCGCCATAAGCCGAGTTTCCATGAACGCGCTTAGCATAATTAATTATAATTACTCGTTGGGCTTCGTTAATTTTAACAAGAATATATAGAAGAATAATTCCCGCAAAAATCATAATCGCACCAATACCAGCTACAACCGGATTGATAGGTAATGTAAACCAACCAAATACATTTAGCGCGCCATAAGTTTTTACATCAGTTATTGACGCCAGCAAAGTAGCAAGCGTTGTTGGAAGCTGCGAAATAATTCCAGCAAAAATAAGTAGTGAAATACCATTACCAACACCTTTTTCAGTGATGATTTCACCAATCCACATTGCTAAAATCGCCCCTGCTGTCATAGCAGTCACAGCTACAACCCAGTCCATCGAAGACATTCCGGCAAAAACAGTCGTGTTATGTGATAAAACAGTATTTTGAAGAATAAATATATAAGCAATAGATTGAACGATAGCTAGCGGAATTGTCAAAACTCGTGTCCATTGATTGATCTTCTGTCGGCCAGATTCACCATCATTGCTTAGTTCTTCTAGCGAAGGTATCGCTTTAGTCATAAGTTGAGTAATGATTGAGGCGGTAATAAATGGCGAAAGACCTACCAACATAATCGAAAAGCTAGTTAAAGAACCACCCGTCAATAGATTAATGAATCCGCCAAGATCGGTTGAATTAATTGCGTTAGCCACAACATCTTTTAGTTCAGTAGGGTTTGCAAGCGGGACTGGTACATGAGCCAAAAAACGATAAAGCACCAACAGCCCAATCACACCCAATACCCGGTTACGCATATCTTTATTTTTAAGTGATTTAAATATATTCTTCCAATTCATAATCTATATTTTACCATATATTAGTTTTCAAAAAAAGCCTTAATTACTATTTAGCCAGGAAGTAAATTATTACTGTTAAACCCAAAACGACTCGATACCAACCAAAAACTTTAAAGTCATTCTTTTTAATGTAGCTTATAATGAATTTAATTGCAAACATTGAGATAATAAAAGTTGCCACCATTGCGAAAATTAAATATTCCCATTCAACTAAGGAAATAGTACTTTTAAATTTAATAATTTTCAATAAACTCGCACCGAGCATAATAGGCACACCCATAAAGAAAGTAAACTCTGTAACCGCTTCACGAGACAATCCGCTTAATAATCCGCCAATAATCGTCGATCCAGACCGAGAAGTACCCGGAATCAACGCCAAAACTTGGCAAAGACCGACTTTCAGAGCGTCTTTTATCGAAATTTCTTCAACTGTTTTAGTATGAGTTTTGATTTTTCCTTGAGATAAGAGCCTTTCAACCCAAATAAAAATTACACCAACCACAGCCAGCATCACGCCAATTACTAAGCCATTTAGTTTATTATTTTGGAGTAGTTTTTCTATCATATTATCAAAAAGCAACCCCGCCACTACTGCCGGTATGCAACCAATCATTACTTTTCCCCACAGACTCCATGTTTTTTCACGTTCATAACGGCTTTTAGAAGGACTTAAAGGATTTAACTTGGAGAAATATAACACCACAACCGCTAAAATAGCCCCCAACTGAATCACTACCAAAAATAAATCGCGAAAAGCTGGCGAAAAATTCAACCGAACAAACTCATCCGCCAAAACCATATGCCCGGTCGAAGAAATCGGCAGCCATTCTGTAATCCCCTCAATCAGACTAATAACCATCACCTTCAATAACTCAAAAAAATCCATTAGCTCGCGGCTCCTCTCAGTATCTTTAATAATTTAAGCGTTAGGATTATTTTAACACAAAAAAACCAATTTTAAAACCAGCCTGATAGCTCTTTTTGCCATTCAAAGCTGGTTTTAAACTATTTTTAGCTAACCGTTAAGTAATCGATACTTTGACTTACTCCATAGCACGAACTTTTTCTTCAATAAACGCAATTTCTTTTTCGCTCAAACCGTATTTTTTGTAAAGTTGCTGATCAATTTGAGCGATTGACCGCGACCAGTCGATATCAGAATTATTAGTGAAGTTTTGGAGTGGAACAAACTTAAATGTTGTCGTCGCATGTTGGGTTGTTTTCAGAATGCCGACCAATGCTCGAAAGAACTTGCTTTTGAGATATTTCAACATCGCCTCAGCCTCTTCTTGTGTTTTAAATTTTCCAATTCTTAAATAAGTTTCGGTAGATATCTGAATCGGCGTGCCGAGAATCGGCGTGCCGAGAATCGGCGTAGGAATAACTTCACCAATTGCACCTGCACCATAAGCATAAGGCACAAAAACTTTCCAGCAATGTATGCTACTGCGACCTGCGGGTAGCGGGTAATTTGCTGGCACCCAGCGGCTAATGCGTTTATTTTTATCTCCTAATCCCAAAACCTCAATGTCATCATCTTTTTGCTTACTGTCTTGAACAGAAGGTAAACCATATTTTGATTGATTTTTAAGGAAGTCGGTGCTCAAGCCATATGGCTTGCGCACCGAAACGATTTTTTGAATATTATTATTTTCTAAATCAATCGTTTTAGTCTTTACCTTCCCAAGAACAGTCAAAAGCTCAGCAAAAGGCACAAAAATACCAATGTTTTCTGAATCCATAAAGCGCTTCGAGGTTAAAGTTTCTTCATCGGTATGAACTGTAATGTTAGCTGGCGAATTAAAGCCTCTTTTCTTTACAAAATAGCAAATACCACCTTTAATATCATTATCTGGAAAAACCATTTTTGGATTAGCAAAATAATTAAACGCTTGAATATCTTTGCTTTTAATCATACTTTCAGTAAATTTCTTTAGTCCCTTGCCTGCTCCAGAAGTCCAACGCGATGGGATTACGAAACATTGTATATTACTTATTTTTTCAGCATTCTCAATAAAATATTGATATACAGGGCTAGCACTAGCGTTAGCAGAACCATCATCACGTTTACCGTTATCGTTTTCTTGGTATGGCGGATTACCAATCACTACATCAAATTTCATATTTAGCGGCTCTCCTTTCTTGAACTGCTCAGTTAAATCTTTCTTTTTTAAGTTCTGGCGAGAGATTTCAGGAAATCCGCCATAAATATAGTTAGCTGCAATATCATAAACGATCTGGGTTGGTGCAAAACCAAAGAGCTGGTTTTCAAAAATATGCTTTAATCTTGCCTGCTCATTTGGAATTATATTTATTAAACCGTGGTTGAGTCTTTTAGCTATTTCGGTCAAAAACAAGCCACTCTTAGTATGTAAATCACAAAAAGTAAGATTTGAGCTAGAGAAAATCCCTGGGTTTTCAGTTTCGAGCGTGTTAAGCATTTTATTTACAACTTCTCGCGGCGTAAAAATTTGATTGCTTTTTTGCGCCGGAATGTAGCTAAAAATATCTTCTTTTGTTGTATTGTTTAGATAATCGGCAAGTTGTTCGCGTTTCTTTTCAAACTCCTGAATCGCCGCATTAAAGCGATATTTTTCAAAAAAGCCATCAAAATGAATAATTTCACCGTTTTCTTCATAATCACCACCATCACGTAGTTCGATAAAATCAGCTTTAGTAAATCGATCTGGCGCGTGGAGCTTGTCACGTTCATTGAATAGCATTTCAAAATCTTCATCACTCACCGCATCTTGTAGATTATCTATAGTAAGGCTCCTAGGATCTTTTGCCGCCATCACAAAGCTTGGGATTGCTCGTGAGAATGTTCGGAGCTTTTCACGAATAATATCAAGCTCGGTTTTAGCATTATCTTGATAAGCTTGCTCTTCACGATTATCAATCATATCGCGGGGTAGTTCTTTTTCAACAAAATCTGCAAGCTCAGCAATTGCCTTAGTTTTTTCTTTTTCTGTTTGAGGCGAATTTTTAAATTCTTCACTCACAGTTTTGATTTTCTCTACAATTTTTTCTTCAAGTTCTTTGATCTCCTTCTTACTTGGAGCATAAATTTCAACATATTTAGCAATAGGTTTACTCAAAATATCTTCGTTAATTGCATCTGTTAATTGCTCCTCAAAGCTATCCATATCTTCTTGCGCACGCTCAAAAGCCTCACGAATTGGCTCGCCATAAACCTTTTGTCCCCAAATAATATCGCGATTAACAGAAATTCTTTTTTGTTTTTGTTCATCTCGCTCACAATTATTTGAAATATCACGTTTTTCTTTTTTATTTGCCGTGCCATCTTCTTTCGAATTTTGCACTTTATTAAGTTTTTTAACGATTTCACTTGGAAGATTAAATACATTACCAATATCTTTAAATAGTAAGTTAGTGATAAACCTACGCTTAACAATATCGCTTGCCATTTTAGCTGCCGGCAAAGTTAATACTTGCGAAGCGTCAAGCTCCACCATTTTACCATTTTCATCTTGCGAAAGAACTGGGAAGAAATTGAGAAGTTCTGCCACATTTTCTTGCCGCTCGCTTTCTGTAATATTGCCAATTGCACTTTTTTCACTTAAAGAATTTGCAAGTTTGTCATAAATTTCAAGCACACGATAAGGTGAAAAGTCAAAAACATAAGCCGACTTTTTACGATAAAGATTGCCGTCTTTTTCATATTTATATGGGTTTTGTGCACGGAATATCGCCTGCGTGTAAAGAGTTTCTTTTTTCACATCACTCATCATTAACACCGCCGACCACTCTTTAACCGTTACGCCCGTTGTAAGCTGACCAACCGAAAGTGTAATGGTTTTGTCATGTTCTTTTATCGCCTTCCTTACGCGTGCCAAGGCTTTCTCATTTTTTCTAAAATCTTCAGCCTCTTCTTCGGAACTTTCATCATCCAAACTTCGCCCGTCACCAGCCGCCAAAATAATTTTATAATTTTCAAAAACTGGGTGTTTCTTAAGCAGCTTTTCCATTGCTTTTGCTGAATTTACGCGATTTCCTACAAACCAAAAAGTATGCTTTAGCTCATTGCGAAGTTCTGGAGTTGAAAACGGATAGCCTTCATTCTCAGTGAGAGTGTTTAAAAATCGCCAAATATCAGCTTCACGCTTAAATTCACCCTTTGAATTGGTTGCCAAAAAATCATTAAACTCAAAAACTGGCGGAATATTCCCCCCATTTACATCAATACCTTCTTTGATCTGCTTAGCTGTAACATCTGAAATTTTATAATTAAACAACCTTAAATCTGGCATATCTATGTGATCGCCCGATTCTTGACCATTTTTAAGCTCACTCTGTTTTGCTTTTTGCTCATCAAGATAAGTCCAGTTATAAATTTGTTCACTACTAAATTTACCTTCTGCCAAGGCTTTAAATGGTGTTCCTGAAAGATGAAGTGTAAATTTGCGTTTAATATTTTCAAAAGCCCTGTCCGTTTTATCGGTATCAACTGCTTCATGGGCTTCATCAATCACTAATAAATCCCATTCCAGATCTGCAACCCATTGTAATTTATCAAAACTTCCACCAAAAACTTTTGCGCCTTTCAGGTCTTGCAAACTCAAAAAAGTTATTTGTTTTTTGCCAAAACCTTCAATTTGATTAAATTCTTCACGAGTTAAGGTTCTCTCTTTAATAGAGTCTGCCGTTGAAATAAAATAATAGCCATCAATAAATTTCTTATAGTCATTATACCAAGAATCAGCAATTGCTGGTCGGTTCGTTACAATCAAGGTTTTTGTTGCTCCAAAGCGTTTCATAAAATCATAAGTTGTTAGCGTTTTACCAAAACGCGGTTTAGCATTCCATAAGAACTCAGCTCTTTCATTTGGATTTTTAAAATCAGTAGTTTGATTACGCTCAGCATATTCTAAGGTCTGCTCGACTGCATCTTCTTGTTCTGATCGCAAAGCATAAGATATCTTACCATTATTATCTATAAAACGATTTTGGCAAAAAGCTTCAAAAAGCTCTATCGATCTCTCTGGCGTACCATTAAAATAAAACCACTCAGTTCCATGACCTTTATCTTTTGGAATTGAATTTTGTTGATAATAGCGATGAAGTTCATGATCCTTAAACCATTCATTATTATTTTTTCTTGCAGGCCTAATCCATTTTATATCATACGGTTCTTTATGCGAAGCAGTCTCGTTTTGTTCACGAATTCGAATTTTAGCATCTTTTCGCTCAGTATATCCAATTTTTTGCCAGCCATCATTTTGGTGTCTATCTGGCAAAATATATGAATAAATTTGTGGATAAACTTTTTTAAATGTTTTAATCTGTTTTTTATCATCACTCATCTTAAACTCTCCGATTAATCTTTCTTATTTGCTATTTTTAGCCGTGTTTTCTTAGATGTAGGTTTTGGCGGCGATGCTCGCATCTGACTCATTACATCTGTTAAGTTTTCAAGGTTTGCCGATTTTATTTTTGAATAAGCTTTTTCAATATCTTGAAGTGAATGTTCTGAAATTTCGAAAGTCAAATCTTCAAAATTAGGCTTTAGATCAAAGAATTTAAGTTCATTTTTCTGCGTTAAAGTATTGCCAACGATGATATTACTGCTTAGGATTTTATCAATTGTCTCAAGAAAAAAGAACGAGTTTTTGATATTTTTAATATGTTTATAAATGATTTCTTTTAGGCGTTCACGTGATTCTTCAACATTATCTTCTTGAATATCAACCGCATAAACATTCGAAATCGCCAAAATTAAGCAAAATTCATAAATCTCAGCCTGAGCTTTTTTACTTCTAGCGTTCTTTTGCTTTTTAATTTTCGCATAAAAATCTGGAACCGAATTAAGTTTTCGGTTCAAAATTTCTACAAGAAAATTACCATTTCCACAAGTTGGCTCAAAGACTTTTTTATCTACTTGCGAAATTGCTGGCTCGCATAAATCACACATTTGTTTAACAATAAATTCTGGCGTAAAGACTTCGCCAAATTTTTTAACACGTTTTTTACTCTTAATAAGTCTACTGGAAGAGCTATCATAATTAGATTTTTGCTTTATTTTTTGTTTTTCTGCTATTTCATCATTACTAAAAGAAGTCATTAGCATTATCTCCCACATTTGGAGGACAGAAATAGATCATTCCTAAAATCTGTCTATTCATAAATTAATCCTAATGCCTCCTCTATGATTTTATATTACTTATATTAGCAAAAAATACTCTATAAATCAAGATAAAACAGCCCTCACTGCAAGGGCTGTTTTAATTCTCAAGAAAGACTATTTATCTTCTTTTACTGAAGCTTTCAACGGAGTTGGTGTTTTTTCAAATTTACCACCAGCCTTTTCGATAGCTTCAACTACTGATTTTGAAGCAGCTTGAACTTTCAAGATAACTTTTTCATTCAATTCACCGCGAGCAATCACTTTAACCTTATGGAAAGGTGTTGCGATATAACCTTCTTCAAATAGTCGGAAATTATCAACTTCACCAGCCAAATCGTTCAAATGATCAAGGTAAACAATTTGCGCAGGCTTACGAAGTGATTTAAATCCACGCGTTTTTGGAGTTGATTGAACTAGTGGATTTTGACCACCCTGGAAAGTTGCACGAAGCTTTTTACCAGTTCGAGCACCTTGACCTTTAGTTCCGCGACCGGCAGTCTTACCTCGACCAGCCGAGATACCGCGACCAACACGAATTTTCTTTCGATTTGCTTCAACTTGGAGTTCGTTGTATTTCATTACTTGTTCTCCTTTTTAGTTTTTGGTGCGTTTATCCATTGTTCTTTAGGGACAAGGCTCTTCAAAGCATCTATAGTTGCGTAAGCAATATTAACTTTATTAGTTGAACCAAGCGATTTTGAAAGCATGTTTCGAACGCCAGTTACACCAATAATTTGTCGAACTACACCACCAGCGATAATACCAGTACCAGGGGCAGCAGGCTTCAAAAGAACGTGTGCACCAGTTACCTTCTTTTCAACTTCGTGTGGAATTGTATCTCCCTCAAGAGAAATTTCAATCATATTCTTCTTAGCAACATTTGTAGCTTTAGCGATAGCTGCAGTCACATCTTGACCTTTTGCTACACCAACACCAACTTTAGTTTTTTTATCACCGACAACTACCAATGCTTTAAATCGGAAGCGACGACCACCTTTAACCACGCGAGAAACACGATCGATATTGATAACTAGTTCTTCGAATTGCTTTTCTTCGCGGACATCATTTCGACGATTATTCCGACGATCGTTATTACGGCCGCGGTTATTACCACCCCGGCGGTTGTTAGTTGCTTGAGTTTTTTGAGCTTCTGCCATAATTAAAACTCCAATCCTTCCTTGCGAGCTGCATCAGCCAAAGCAGAAAGTCGCCCAGCATATTGTCGACCGTTTCGATCAAATACAACCGTTGATATTTTTGCTTTTTTAGCTTTTTTGGCAATTTCAGCGCCAATTTTAGCAGCAAGTTCAGTTTTAGTTCCTTTTGCTTTTGATCCAACAGTTGTTGCCGCAACCAAAGTTCTTTGCGCTACATCATCAATGATTTGCGCTGACACATGAAGATTGCTAATCGTAACTGTTAGGCGTGGTCGCTCAGCAGTTCCTGAAACTTTTGAACGAACGCGGTTTTTTCGCAAATTCTTGTTTGCAATTTTATGCACTAATGCTTTAGACATTATTTACCTGCCTTTCCTGCCTTACGCAAGATAACTTCGTCAACATATTTAATACCTTTACCTTTATATGGTTCAGGTTTCTTCAAGGCACGAATTTCAGCCGCAGCTTGACCAACGGCTTGCTTATCAATTCCCGCAACCGTAATAACCATTTTGTCGTTAGAAAGAGCGATTCCTTCTTTCGCTTTATAAATCACAGGATGCGAGAAACCAAGTTGCATTTCAAGCTCTTGCGGGTTATTAGTCTGGACACGGAAACCGACGCCATTAACCTCTAATTTTTTCTCAAAGCCTTTTGTTACGCCAACAACAGCGTTATTTAAAAGTGCTCGTTGTAATCCGTGTTGTGCACGGGCTACTCGTTCGTCATTGTTTCGAACAACCTTTAAAGTTGTGCCGTCAAGTTCGACTTTCACATCAGACAAATGAGGCACAGTTAGTTCGCCTTTAGCGCCTTTAACTGAAATCTCGTTCTCGTCAATCGTGATTGTCACACCAGCCGGAACCTCAATAGGTAGTTTTCCGATTCGACTCATTGAACTTTTCCTTTCGTTAAAGAGTGATTGTTTGTTTTGTGCTGCCCGCTTAACAAAAAAGCGAAACGCAAAATCTCCCAAATTTCACTCGCAATTTAATATTAACTAAATAATTTTATCACATCATCAACTTTTTTTCAATAGAAAACTTATGATTTTTAGAAAAATACTCTCAATAATTTTTCAAAGTAGGTGTCTTTACGACGTTTTAAACTATTGCTGATACGAGTAAATTCATCCAGTTCATCTGTAATAATCCCATCTACTGGCGATTGAAGATATTTGGTGATTCTACTTTCGTTATTTATCGTCCAGACAAATATCTTGCGCCCATTTTTATGCGCATTTTTAACAAGGATCGGATTATAAGAAAAATCTTCAATTGCATAGAAATCAACCTTGGAATTATCAAAATCACCAATCTGCAACGGAATAACAAATCCTGTTTCAATCTCTGGAGCAATAGCTTCAATTCGACGAATTAAATTCGTATTCAAAGACATAGCTTTAAATCTACGCTCAATTTTTAGTTCTCGCATCTTACGAACAAATAACTCAGCATAATCTCTATGATCTCGTGGGTTAGGCTTTAATTCTATAAATAGGTTAATCCCCAGTTTTTTAGCTTCTATAGCATACTCTTCAAAAGTAGGAATTTTACTTTCAAAACCACCAGCTCGTGTCGTAAGTTGTCGAATTTCTGCCAAAGTCATATCTTTAACCTCTCGATGCTCGCCGGCTAATCTCCCTAAATTATAATCATGAATAACTACAAAATGGCCATCGCGTGTTAATTGAATATCCATTTCAACAAATTTTGCGCCCTTTCGTGCTGCTGATTTAAGCGCCTCTAGAGAATTTTCTACGCCCCCATAAATATCACCTCTATGTGCAATTAAGTAAATTCGTTCATTATATTTGCGATGATAAATATGACTGCCATTTACAATAATAGCCCCCAAGATAAAAATAGTTATCAGCAAACTAAAGATTCGCGATCGTCGTTTTTGCTCTTCATTTGTCTCGCCGATCACAATATTAGACACTACACTTTCCTCCTCCTGAATAATCAATAGCATATTAATTATCGCAATCTTTGTCATCACGGCAAAAGCAAAAATAACACCATCAATAACCGAATAGAACACGGTTTGGACAATTAAATTTCCTCCATCCTTATCTATGAGACTACAGCCAACTGTGACTATGATCACCACCGCTAAAGCAATCATAGCAAAAATAGCCTCGAAAACAGCAAAGCTCATTAGAAGCTTCACCTTATGTTTACGGGTTATCTTCCAGCTAATTTTTAAGTTTTCCGCCAATGTCTTCTTGTTCAAAATAGATAAAGGTAGCGTAAAGATTAGTCTAAAATTAAAATAAAATAATCCTACCATCAAACAAAAATAGCTTAGCTCTCCTAACGTTGTTTTGGATATTTCTCCAGTGATAAAGCTTGGTATATATAATTTTTCAGTAATAGTTGATGACAGGCCTAGATTCTCTAAAGGAACCATCATAATAAAATATATCAAAAAAAATATAAATTGAACCCCAAATAGAGAACGCAGATTTATAAAAGAAGTTTTCAGAATTTCTCTCACAACCATAGGGTTACCCTTTCGGCGAGAATTTATCATAGTGATCAAAATAGAAAATTCAATAAATGTCAAAAAAGCAACTACTAAAATATATATAATCGCCATACCGAATCCAAACGGATTAGTTAAAATAGTATAAAAATTATCCTTATTAAGACTAGGTTGTCGAGTTAAAAATAAGGCCGCTTTAAAAATCAAAAATAGCGCATTTAGACCAATGCTAGTAATTAAGAAATGAAGAACCGATGCGCCAATTAAAAAACTGAATTTATTGCGATAAATGTTTTTCCAAGATTCCCGAATTAAATTTTGAGCGCTCCGTTTTTCACTTAACTTATCTGGCACAATATTTTTTAGCATTCTTAAAGTTTAGCATATTTTATTAGTGAGTTAAATAATTTTATCAGCCAAACCTTTTGCAAATATAAAAATCACTATTTTTATATCTCTTAAAATATATTATAATATCACCATAGTAAGAGCTAAAATTCTCTTTCTCGAACATAGGAGGTGGTGTTTTATGGCACTAGAAAAGCGTCTAAAAAATTTAATAACAAAAGTTAGCTATCTAGATGGTAGAAACTTTCGTACAATAGAAGCTCTAAAAGTAAATATCGCTAATAGAGTAACTAGTATCACAGATATTTCTTTCTCTATTGTTTTTGAAAGCAATAATCAAGTTGTGTTATTTGTACCAGAAATAGGTTTACGAATAACATTTCATATCATCAATAACACAGATTTTTTAAAGAAAATCAAGGTGGCCTATATATCTAGCCAGATAAATAAATAAAGTCCTATCCAAGATAGGGCTTTTAAAATAAAAACTTTTATTTTTATTATGCTTGTGTTATAATTCTTATGATAAATATTTAGGAGGAAAATGAGAAAAGGAATCGTAAAGCAGCGTTTTTTTGATTTTAGACGTAGTAAATCAAAAAAAATTGCTATTTTAACAGCATTTTTATTTATGTTCCTAGCTGGCGGAACATTATTGAAGCTAGCTCAAGCCCAAAATGGAGATTTTGCGGACAATATTAGAACATTCATGGAAATGGTGTCAAAGAAAGAAGATGGCGGTGAAAAAACCGAGTTTCTTTCTGGTGAAAAAATAGCTATGGAATCTCGTATAGAAGTTTCTAGTGGCCGCGTATCTAAATCTTACGACGATTCTTATCTTCTAATAAAGATACCAAAGAAATATCTTGACGGTAAACCAGCGATGGCTTCAACTTCAGTAGTTTCTTCAGAAGATATATCCGAAGATAACGACAATTATATATATAGAGCTAACTATAAAACCCTCCCTATTGGGTCGATTAACTCTATAAATTATGTTTTTAAATTTAAGAATCCAGATACTCCACGAGATTATAAAGCAGAAATCGTACATGAACTCTACGACAAAGACAATAAAATCCTGAGTCGACAAAGCAAAGTTTTAAATACGCTAAAAGTTAGTGGTAATACTAACAGTTCTTTGATTGTTGTTGGTAGTAAAGAAAAATTTATAGCCAGGTATAAAAATAAAGAAAAAACCGATATAGATACTTCCTACTATACGACTAGAGATCATGTTAATTTATTAGTACAAACACGATATTTGAATGACCGAGATAAAGTAGGCACGCTAAAACTACAATCACTAGAATATAAGGTCGTACTACCAGAATATACTTATTTGTCACCCAACTCTATCAACGAAGGTTGGTCTTTTGATCAAGCAACAAGAACCGCTACATATGTTCAAACAGAAAAATTTTATGATATAAATAAGCAACCTTACATTAAGTTAAGGTACGACGCTAACACCCCCTCATCTATATTGGGCAAGCCTGCTATCGTTAAAGCAACTGCCGTATCTAGATTCGAAAATGATGCGCCTTTTACAGAAAATATGCAAGACAGCTATACGCCTAATGCATTTTATAAGCCAGAAGGCTCAACTATAGGTATAAGTAAAAGAGCATATGTTGATAGATCTAGCGCTATAAAAGAAAGAATTACACAAGAAGAAATAGACGGAGTAAAAGGCCCTAAAACAATATATAATATAAATAATATAAAATCAGACCAATCGAATGGGCTTTATTGGGATATATCTACTTCAATAAAAAATATCGACTATACTTCAGTGCCTATAAACTATATAAAAGACTCCCTTAAGGATAGAAACCAATATATAGATCATATATTGTTCCGACCGGTAGATTTTGATCTATTTGACAAACTAGGAATCTCTCATGCTGATGTATTTGCAACAGTTGACGGTAAGGAACAGAAAGTCGGACGGCTAACAAAAGATAGCTACAATATTAAAATGCCGCCGAACACTAGTGGCTTCAGAGTTCAGTTCCCGAATAATACTAAAGTGCCAGTTGATCATATAGATTTAAATCACGAAGGAAGATTCGTTATTTCGGCATACACTAAGTTTATCGATCTAGAAAAAACTAAAAATAGTATTAAGCCGAACACTATCTATACAACGGTAAATACAGCAAGCTTAAATGTTAATCCTACTGATCCCGACGTAGAATATCATGGATTAGCATACTTAGAAAGTGTCAAGACAAAGGTTAAAAATTTTATAGAAGTTAAAAATTCAGATAGTATCGTGACTCTTCAGGGTAGAAGTCCTCATTTCGAACGACTATTCCTTTCGTATGCAGAGAAAGACAGACCAAATGAAAAACCGGGTGCTAGCGATTATGAGAGCTTAGAATTAAGAAACCCTAAGTATGCTTTGTTGTTTTCGGATGAAATTGGCTTGAGCGAGAAAGCAAAAAGATGTATTAAAAATGGTGATTGTTCGGTAATTAAAAACTACAAAAACAGTCACAAATAACTACTTAGGATAAATGACAAAATAATAAAATCCTTATCGTTCGAAAAAGGAGTGGGCGACCTTTTGAACATAGAAGAAGTCACTCCTAATGAAAAATATGATATAGACTTTATCACTACATGGGATAAAGGAGACTCTGCATACTACGGAGATGGTTTGGATGATCTCGATTTTGATGATGACGGCAGTACTAATTCTACCAACATAGCTCGCTCTTCAACATCTTTCGTGGTATCGAAACCTAAATTAGTCGCTATTAAAAAATATATTAGCAAACATCAAGAAGCTGATTTCTCTGGATTCGTGGGAGGAATTAATCCTGGGCAGAAAGTTGATTATCGAATATCAATTATAAACTTCTTTGACCGTCCTCTTCCTACTTCTCGAGTTCTTGATGTTCTCCCATATGCTCGTGATAGAAAAATTGTAGAGACCAATGGTGGATATCAAGAAATGCGTGGCAGCAAAATCCCCGTTACTCTAACTGGTCCTCTCAGCGAGCATGAAGGCTTTACTATTAAATATTCTACAAGTGAGCCAGGCAAGCTCCATAGTACATCATGGAATAAAAATTTTGTTGACAAATCTAAGATCACGGATTGGTCTCAGGTTAGAATGATCAAGATTGAGCAAAATAAAGGCTTTTCTATACCAGCACAAACTGCTATTCATTTTACCTTTACAGCTCAAACACCTGAAAACGCAAAAAATAATGACCAGGCTATCAATACTGCAGGTGTGTCTATTAGTCCTCGAGGTAATATGGTAGAGTCAAATCCAGTTACAGCTCAGGTTAATTACAATACTACAGTTGAAGGCTTCGCCTTTGAAGATGTGAATCGTGATGGGACTTATGATCCTGATATTCCAAAGCCATATTTTAATACCCCTAGATCACCGTACAAGTGGAAGGACGAGCCAATTCAAGGTTACACCGTTAATCTAGTAGATGGAAGTGGTCGTGTAATATCTTCGACTAAAACAGATGAAAAAGGTCATTATTCACTTACGGCCCCCTACTCCACTGAACTAATGTATATCCAATTTGTCCGCAATGACTTGAAGGATATAACCTACCAAAGTGTCGGCCATAGAAGAGAGGGCGATGCTAACAATCCAAAAGCTAACCATGCTACTGAAGAGCACGACGGTAAAATTAATACCGTGGGATTTATGCCTGGAAAAGACACTCTTGTAATCAGAAATGCTGGCATACAAAGACGGCGCACGACAGCATTTACTTACTACCTAGACGACAAAGGTAACCATATTGCAACCCCTACCCTTTTTAAATACCATGCGCTATATGGTGAACCATATGAATCTACTAATAAACCAAAAGAAATCACTCACGATAATCTAGTTTACACTTTTGATAAATTAGCAGATGATTCCTCCCCAGAAAAAGGAACTATGGGAATTAGTGAACGATATCGTTATCTAGATGGCTCGCTAGCACATATAGTTAAATACATATATAAACCAAAAGAAGGTGGAAAAGTAGAGGCTAAGTTTGTTAAGTCTGGTACAGATCAAGAAATTAGTCCATCCGAAGTCATAAAGGCAGATAAAACTCAGGTTGGAACCGAATATTCAACAACTCCAAAACCAGAAATAGAACATAATGGCTTGAGATATGTTTATAAACAAGTTTCAGCTTCGGGTGCCCCTCAAAACGGAAGAGTTGCATCTGATCCACAAACTGTAATCTTTGAATATTCGCCAAAAATAGGAAAACCAGTTAATGCGGTCTCAAAAATTGTTGGCTCTAACGAAACTATTCTAATGGAGACAGTAACACCAAAGGATCCTCAATCTGGTTCGACTTACTCAAGTACGCCTAAACCTGAAATAGTCCATAATGGCATAACATATGTATTTAGCTCTCTTCTCCCTAGCTCTGCCCCGCAAAATGGCCGAGTGTCCGAAAATGAACAGACTATTATATATGGCTATGTACCTAAAAAGGGCGGTCAAGTTATGGCACGTTACGTGGATCAAAATAATCGGAGCATTAAAAACTCAAAGGTTATTAAGGATACCAACACTCCTGTCGGTACCGATTATAATGACGAGCCAGATGCTGAAATAACCAGCAGCACAGGATTGGTTTATATATTTGATAAAATAGTATCCGGAACTAAATCAGGCAAGGTTGATAGCACATCGAAAGAAGTGATATATCAATATAAGCCAAAAGCTGGTAAGGGTGTAACTGTTAACTTTATAAATGAGAACAATAATTCACCTATCAATAGCTCGTCAACTATCCATAAAGACGGCGATCAAATTGGAGCTCCTTTCAAGTATAATCCACCAAAAGAGATTACTGATGACAAAGGTCTAGTTTACATCATAAAGTCTCAGACTAAAGAAATTACTGGAAAAGTTTCAGACAAGTCTCAGAATTTTGAAGTTAAATATTCTCCTAAGAAAGGTGGAAAAGTAGAGGCCAAGTTCGTGGGTCAAGACGGTAAAGAAATTAAAAACACCGAAGACGTCCAGAAACCTAACACTCAAGTTGGTACGAGCTATTCTTACAACCCACCAAAAGAGATCACCAAAGATGGCCTAGTGTATGTATTCGACAAATTATCCGACAAGTCATCTCCTGAGGTTGGAAAAGTTAAAGATAGTGATCAAACGATTGTCTTTACGTATAAACCAAAGAAAGGTGAAAAAGTTATTGAGAAATTCCTCGATGAAAACGGAAAACCAATTAAACCTGACAACACTCTTAAGAGTTCAGGATCTCAGATAGGTGATCCTTTCGAATCATCCCCTGTAGATACACTAGAGATAAATGGTCGTACATACAAACTGCAACGCACCGAAGGTTCTACTAAAGGATCCGTCAGTAGTAAAGAAACTATCATCTCGTATATCTATAAAGATGTAACTAAAATTTCAGCGCCAAATACTGGAATATTCAAAAACATCATAAACATTACAATGATAGTAGCAGGAGCTTTGCTAACTATTATAACCGCTGATAGGTTAAGAAAGTATAAAGCTTAATCGGTTCAAACCTATCATATTATAAAAATATCCGCCTATTATAAGGTGGGTATTTTATTGCCTCGAAAAAATAATATATAATGAATGACTTACAGGTTCTGCCATAGGAATGGCAATACTGTAACTCATTAAAACGTAAATACTTTTTAAATTAATTAAGTGCATTTAATTAAAAGATGCATACGTATATATTGTTATCTAATAATATGTTTATAAATGTTTTACCGTCTTATATTATATACCACCACTCCAGCATCTTTTTTTAAGCATAAAAAACAGACCTCCATAATGAAAGTCTGTTTTTAAAATCTACCTTTTAGGTTTAATTACCAAACCTTAAGTAGTAATTCACCACCAAGTCGTTGTTTTTTGGCTTCGAAACCGTTCATAACACCTTTTGATGTTGATAGTAGAACCATTCCTCGACCGCTTTTAACACGTGGGATTTCTTCTACACCAACATACATTCGGCGTCCTGGCTTACTCATTCGAGTCAATTCATTGAACCGAGCAGCTTCACCATCTTTAGTAATTTTAACTACCAAGATATCACGAGGCTTTGCTGATTCAATTTTAACAGATTCGATATAATTAGCCTTTGCAAGTTCTTCTGCCACAACTTTTTTAAGCTTTGAGCTTGGAACGCGAATTTCATTTTTGCCAACCATTGCCGCATTTCGAATGCGAGTTAGAAGGTCGGCGATTGGGTCAGTTGATTGTAATGACATAGTCTCTCCTTCCTTCTACCAACTACTTTTTGTTACGCCTGGGATTTCACCCTTTGAGGCTTTAATGCGGAAAGTGATTCGGCTCATACCAAATCGTCGCATATAACCGCGTGGTCGACCATCAAAATTGTCGCGGTTTTTTAGTCGTGTTGGACTTGAATTGCGTGGAAGCTTTTGAAGACCCTCTTGGTCGCCAGCAGCTTTCAATTCGGCGCGTTTTGCAGCATATTTTTCAATCATTTTTTTGCGCTTCAAGTCTTTTGCAATCATTGATTTTTTAGCCATTTACGCTTTTCCTTTCTTCTCAAACGGAATCCCGAATTTTTCAAGTAATGCCCGACTGTGAGCTTCACCTTCATTTTTAATTACGAAAGTTACTTGCAGACCGTGAAGAATTTGAGTTTCTTCAAAAGTTAGTTCTGGGAAAACAGATTGCTCTAAAATTCCCAAATTGTAATTTCCGCCTTTGTCGAAACCTTTCGCTCCAACACCATGGAAGTCACGCACGCGAGGCAAAGCTACGTTTACGAGACGATCAAGAAATTCATACATTCGATCGCCACGCAAAGTTACACTATAGCCAATTGGCGCACCCATTCCACCACGAATTTTGAAGGTTGCGATTGATTTTTTAGGCAAACGCGCTACTGGAACTTGACCAGTAATTTTTGTAACTGTGTTTTTAACAACTTCCTGGAAGCGTTTGTCTTCTTTCTTCTTACCTGTTCCGACGCTAACAACGATTTTTTCAAGCTTTGGAACTTGGTGGATATTTGTTAGCTCTAGTTCGCTTTGGAGTTCTTTAGCAATTGTATCTTTGTAAAGAGTTTTCAAGCGAGGAACATAAACAGTAGTTTTAGCCATTATTTATCTCCTTTTTTGCTTGATTTAGCGCTTTTAGCTTCTACTTTTTTAACTTTATGAACTGGAGTTGGAACATGAATATCCTTTACTCCACCACGCGGATTGAATTGATTTGGTTTAACGTGGCGATGCTTTTTACCAACACCTTCAACCAAAACGGCATTTTTCTTTGGTAAAACTTTTACAACTTCACCAGTTACACCTTTATCTTTTCCGCTGATAATTACAACATTATCACCTTTAACGATTCCATTTAACGCCATATTAAAGCACCTCCGGAGCTAAGCTGATAATTTTGTTATACCCCAAATCACGAAGTTCGCGTGGTACTGGACCAAATACACGAGTCGCTTTTGGAGTTTTATCGTCGGCGATAATTACAGCCGCATTATCATCGAAGCAAATAGTTGAACCATCTTTTCGACGAATTTGGTCGCGAGTTCGCACAACAACAGCTTTCACAACTGATTTCTTTTTAATATTACCAGTTGGGTTAGCATCTTTCACAGTTGCCACGATGATATCACCAACACGGGCATATCGTCGTTTTGAACCACCGAGAACGCGGATACACAAAATTTCTTTTGCGCCGCTGTTGTCGGTTACTTTAAGTCGGGATTCTTGCTGTATCATTAAGCTTCCTCCTCTTTAAGCTCGATTGTACCGCGAGCTTTTTCGACAATTTCAGCTAAAACAAATTTCTTGGTTTTTGAAATTGGTCGAGTTTCTTTAATAACAACTCTGTCACCTTCACCAGCTTCATTCATTTCATCATGAGCTGTATATTTGCGAGTAACAGTGTATTGCTTGCCGTAAATTGGGTGCGTTTCACGGCTATGAACTGTTACGGTGATAGTTTTATCAGCTTTTGCGCTTGAAACAACACCAGTTAATGTAGTCGCCATATTAAATTTCACCTTTCTTTACGAATTTAACTTTTACAGGAAGTTTGTGACCAGCAAGTCGCATAGCTTCGCGAGCAACCTCTTCACTTACTCCATTCATCTCAAACAATACTGTTCCAGCCTTAACTTTCGCTACGAAAAACTCAGGATTTCCTTTTCCGCTACCCATTTTCACATCTTGTGGTTTGCGAGTAACAGGTGTATGTGGGAAAATTCGAATCCAAACCTGACCGCCACGCTTAATGTAGCGAGTCATTGCTGTTCGGGCTGATTCAATTTGTCGTGAGTTAATTCGTTCGTTTTCAAGACTCATTAATCCGTAATCACCGAAAGCAACAGTATTGCCACGGGTTGCACGACCAGGGTTTTTACCCTTACGAACTTTTCGGTGAGCGGTTTTCTTTGGTAGTAAAATAGCCATTAGTTATTCCTTTCACCTTTATTAATCCAAACTTTTACGCCGATAATTCCGGCTGGAGTTTGTGCACGAGCGCCGTGATAATTAACATCTGCACGAATTGTATGAAGAGGTACAGAACCCTCTGAGAACTTCTCACGACGGCTCATTTCAGCACCATTCAAACGACCAGCAACTTCAATTCGAACACCTTTAGCGCCAGCTTGCATCGTACTTTGTAATGCCATTTTAACTGCGCGACGGAAGTTGATTCGGCGCTCCAATTGATGAGCAATATTTTCAGCAACTAATTTTGCTGAGAGTTCAGGTCGGCGAACTTCTTCAATATTGATTCGAACTGGCAAACTTACTAGTTTTTCAAGTTTAGTTTTCAACTCTTGAACGCCAGCACCGCCACGACCAATTACAACACCCGCTTTTGCAGTGTGAATTGAAACTGTAATCAAATTTTCTGTACGCTCGATTTCAATTCGATCAATTGTTGGGCGAGAAGCAAAACGCTGTTCGATTTCTTTGCGAATCTTATCATCTTCAACTAAAAATTTAGCAAAATCTTTCTTTGAAGCAAACCAGCGTGAATCCCAGTTTTTGTGAGCTTGCAAACGGAAACTAATTGGATTGACTTTTTGTCCCATTATTTGCTCTCTTTCTCTGCTTTTTTAGCAGCAGGTTTTTTAACTTCTGCTTTTTTGGCAGCTTTCTTTTCTTTTACAACACCAGAAACTTCAACTAGAATATTCGAAGTCTTCTTCTGGAAAGGAAGCGCCATACCTCTCATGTGAGGCTTAAAGCGTTTTAGCCGCGCGCCAGCCGTAACCGACAAAGTTGTAATTACAAGTGTTTTTGGATCAACATTGTCGTTATTTTTAGCATTTGCAGCTGCCGATTGGATGGCTTTTTTAACAGCCAAAGCACTTCGGCGTGGTGTATGGTCAAGGATAACTAAAGCATCAGCTACAGTTCGGCCTCGAACAAGGCTCGCCACGATTGATACTTTTCGTGGAGTTTGACCAATACCTTTGATGTAAGCTCGGGTAGTTTTAGTAGCCATTATTTTTTATCCTTTCCACCGTGTTTGCGGAATTTTCGAGTTGGCGCAAATTCACCAAGTTTGTGTCCAACCATATTCTCCGAAATATAAACCGGAACGTGAAGACGACCGTTATGAACAGCAATTGTTCGACCAACCATTTCTGGAGTAATCGTACAAGCACGCGCCCAAGTTTTAATAACTGTTCGGTCATCAGCTCCAAGAGCTGCCACTTTTTTAGCAAGCTTGAAGTCGATAAACGGACCTTTTTTCAATGAACGACTCATTTATTTTCTCCTCTTAGCTTCGTGACGACTCTTCACGATAAATTTATTAGTACTCTTGCGTCGGCGAGTTTTATAGCCGAGAGTTGGTTGACCCCAAGGTGTGCGTGGAGTTGAACGGCCAATTCCGTGTCGTCCACCGTCACCACCACCGTGTGGGTGATCTACAGCATTCATAACAACACCACGAACTGTTGGGCGAATACCTTTACGGCGTTTACGTCCAGCAGAACCAAGTTTAACGTTTTGATGCTGAATATTTCCAACTGTTCCAAGAGTTGCCTCTGCTTCCAATCGGAATTTTCGAACTTCACCTGAAGGTAATTTTACCTGAGCGTAGTCACCTTCTTTCGCCATCAACTGAGCTTTAGCACCAGCTGAACGAACCATTTGCGCACCTTTTCCTGGTGTGATTTCGATTGCGTAAATCAATGAACCAACAGGAATTTCTGAAAGTGGCATTCGGTTTGAAGCTTCAATTTCAATATCTTTTTTACCAGTTTGGAAAACTTTACCTTTAAACATTGAAGTGTCAGCTAAAACATAGTAGAATCTACCATCTTGATCTTGAACTCGGGCAATTCGTGCACTTCGGTTTGGATCATATTCAATTTCTCGAACAGTCAAAGTTAAACCTGTTGGCAATTTGTGAGTTAAGATTCGGTAATGTCGTTTAACACCACCACCTCGGTGTCGAACTGTAATTCGACCAGAGTTGTTGCGTCCAGCATTTTGCTTTTTCGCTTTAAGAAGACTTTTTAGCGGTTTTCGAGTTGTAATTTCGCTATAGTCCTCAGTCGTCATACCGCGTCGAGCAGGAGTCGTAGGATTGTATTTTTTAATAGCCATTACTTCTTCTCCTCAGCAGTTTCAGCTTCAGCGCTTTCAAAGATTGCAATTTTATCGCCTTCTTTTACAGTCACGTAAGCTTTCTTGATATCTTTTTGAGTTGTTGAACCTGCAACGTATCGTTTTGGATTTCGAGATTTGTTGATTCGTTTAACTTTACCAGCTTGAACAACAGTTCGAACTCCAGTTACAGTTACTTCAAACTCTTTTTCAATCGCTTCTTTGATCTGATTCTTGTTCAAAGTTAGCGGTACATTAAATACGTAAACATTTTTTGTTGTAGAAAGAGCATAAGCTTTCTCAGTTGCACGTGGAGTAATAGGTTTAATCGCCATTATTTTTCTCCTCCTAGCCAGCTTTCAATTGTTTCAATCGCTTTTGGCGCAATAACAATGTGATCTGCATTCAAAATGTCGAATACGTTTAGATACATTGGCGAAACAAGTAGAGCTTCACTGATATTATTGGTTGCACGGATAAGTTCATCTGTTTTTTCAGCAACAATAAGAACTCGTCGGTTAAGATTATTCTCTTTCAAGAATTTTGCAACTTCAGCGGTTTTACCAGTTGTTTTGATATCTGCAACAAGAACTTTTTCAGCTTGAACTGTCAAAGCTTGTCGAAGAGCAACTCGTTTTGAAGTTTTCGAAATCTTTTTAGTATAATTTTCGTTACCGCGTGGTCCAAAAACAATACCACCGCCTCGCCAGATTGGGTTTCGAATTGATCCAAATCGTGCGCGACCAGTTCCTTTTTGTCGCCATGGCTTTTTACCACCACCACGAACTTCACCGCGTTGTTTTGTTGTAGCACTTGCCAAGCGGTTGTTAGCAAGATAAGCGTCATAGGCAAGCTTTAATAGTTCATGATTTCGAACTTCAACTGCAAAAACGCTTTTTGGAAGAGTTGTTTTTTCAGCCATTATGCTTTACCTCCAATGCTGATAAGACCCTTCTTTGGTCCTGGTACAGCACCTTTTAGCCCAATTAAGTTATTTTCTGCATCGATGTAAGCAACTGTTAGATTTTTAACAGTAACTTTGTCGTGACCCATTCGTCCAGGCATTCTTTTACCTTTGAAGACTTTTTGTGGATACATTGAGCCGATCGACCCAACACGACGCACGTTTCCGTTTCCACCGTGCGAACTCTTGCTTGTGTTAAAGTTGTGTCGCTTAACTGTTCCAGCAAAACCTTTACCTTTGCTTGTTCCAGTTACATCAACAATGTCTCCAAGCTCGAAAGCTTCAACATTAATTTTAGCGCCAACTTTTATATCCGCAGGAATTTCGTCAACGCGGAACTCACGAAGATGCTTCGGAGTTACCTCTGCTGGTTTTACATGTCCAGCCACGGCCTTGCTCAGGTTCTTACCCTCACCAAATGCCACTTGAACTGCGTTGTAGCCGTCTGTTTCAACGGTTTTAACCTGAGTCACAGTTACAGGGCCGGCTTGAACAAGCGTAATTGGTGTAACAACGCCGTCTTCACCGATGATTTGGGTCATACCAATTTTGGTACCGAGAAGTGTTTTCATTTCACTTATGCTCCCAATTAATTTAATATTATGAAACTTTTTCCACTGTTAAAACTTGGTTTTCGTGCGGTTTCGCGGTCGGGTTTTCCCTGTTGCGACCTCCACATCACCAAGTTTCATATTTACGCAAATAAAGTTCATCGTTTATTGTAGCAGATTTAGATTAAAAAATCAAGTACTTACCGTCTATAATTTTAGATATTTTAGCGAATAAATATTTGTAAAAAATAAAATCTAGATTTGTTATAATTATGACCATTTTTGTTATAACAATTTAGCCAAGTAATAACCATTAGTTCGTAATCTAAGCTTCATTTATTAATCCAAGACCCTCAAAGTAGTCATAAAGTTCAATATGATATTTTTTAGTAATTTCAATAACCCTTTTATTCCAAAAACTATATATACGTTGTATTTCATCAATACAACCTTTCTTATCTTTTGATGTATATATTTCTAATGGATTATCTTGATATTTTGTACCCTGACATACCATGAATTTCTAAAGAAAATGGCTGATCTTGGCTATGAAATTAAGTATGGCAAACACATTGCTTTTAAACCGAAAGATAAGCCGAGATTTACAAGATCTAAAACAATCGGAGAAGATTATACTGAAGAAAGGTTAAAAGAACGCATTGCAGAAATATCGTCTATTAAAACCTCTGCCGTCAAAAAACGCATTGGCAATGTTATTGATATGAACACAAATGTTAAAGTAAAAGAAAGCAAAGGCTATGAATATTGGGCAACCAAACATAACCTTAATACAATGGTTGAGTCTGTTATCTTCCTCAGAGAACAAGGTATTAAATCCGTTAAGCAACTTGATGAGTACATCCAAAAAGCAGCCGATGAAAGGCAAAATTTACAGGATAAAATCAAGGTTATTGATAAGGAAATGCTATTGCTTTCTGCCACTATAGAACAAGTTAATACCGTTAAAAAAACAGGGCACGCTTCAAGGAATATAAGGCAAATCCGTCTGATAAGGCATTTTTTGAAGAGTACAAAGCTCAGATTACCCTATATGAAAATGCCCTTTCAGAACTTAAAAAATCTTATTCCAAGCTCCCAAATTCAAAGGATATTTTAGCTGAGCTTGATAAATTACAAGAAAAAAAAGAATACCCTTATGCAAGAGTATTCTTCGTCAAAATCCACTATGGACGAGCTTTATCAAATACGAAAGAACTATAGAATTTACATGGGCAAGGAGATTGAGAGATAATCATCCCCTTATTGTTTTAATGTCTTTCTAGTGCAGCTCCATTTAGCCAGCTCTTTAGAGAAACATATTTACTACTATCGCATTGATCTACAACCCAGAACTCATAAGTACTCTTTCCCTTTATTTTTTCATATTCTATGTATGGGTAAAGCCCTAAATATTCAAGACCTTTAAAAGTACTAGATTCTTCCATTACTGGTAGTATACATGATTTTCCATTTAACATGCCATCTGCTAAACCCAATTCCCATGGACACCATTTTGAATTAACAATATTTCCAGTGGCGATATAAGATAAGCCTTTACAATTAGATATTCTATTTTTAATAACATTAGCCGTTTTAGGCGATACATTATTTCTATCCAAATTTTTGTCATCTATCCAATCTACATATACAGAATAACCTGCATTGTTAAATAAATCAATTAGTGTTAGTATCAGTTTTTTATCTAAAAAACTATGTGATATAAACAAATCATATGATTCTTTTTTTGAAAAAACTGTGCAATTTTCATTTAAAATCATTGTTTCCGATGCATTGCTAATGTCTCTTTTTATAGATTCTTTTCTTAAAAATTCATTTGTTAAAATCATATATATTCTTCCTAGAATCTTTTATCTTTTGACAATTTCCAATAATGTAACCCTAAAGGTGTTAATTTGCATGTTTTACCATTCATAGCTGCAAAGTACATATGATCCTCTCCAACCGGTTCAATTAATCCAACACTTTCAAAAAGTTGTAAATCCTTAAATATTTTCACATTATCTTCTTGAGCATATGGTTGTTTAATTTCATGAGTCTCATTTGGTGAGTTTGTGAATTCAAAAGAAGGATCTAATTTAAATTCAGAATCAGCATTTTCAAAATATGCACTCAGTTTCCTCAATGTTTTCTTTGAAACTTTTGGTTCAATTGTCCTTATTGGTAGAAATCTGGAAATGTTAGTCTTGAACAAAGGACGTTGCTCCCACAAGCCTAAAGACTGGTCAACAAACGAATATAGACTTGCTGGAGTTATATTACCGCCCACATCGGCAGCTCCACCTTTTAATCCTTGTATTAGTAGTTCAGTAAATACTCCATGTCCAGGTATTCTATCATCATCCGATACCTCCATAGAATATTCATCCCTATTACTTGCAGTAATTATAGTAACTCCATTTGCTAAAACAGATTCCGTAGAATTAGTAGTGCTATTCTCTCCAAACCTTCCAGAAAAACAACAATCTAAAATTATAATTTTGTTTTTACTTTTCGACTTATTTGCCATCGATAAAATTTCACTCATAGGAATTCCAGCATCCATTCCAGTAAAATCTGGAGTCACTAGCTTCCCACCAACTAAATCCGTACCATGACCTGAAAAATAAAATAATGCTATATCGGCTTCCCCTTCATTAAATAATGCGTTTACATGATTATATAACTCTTCTTTCGTTTTAATATCCAATGCATATTTAACTTCAAAGTTTGGACTTCCATCACCATTTTCAGAAAGAATCTTTCCAATTTCTTCTGCATCATTTACACAACCTGCTAATGGACAAGTAGGATAATCATTTATTCCAACTACTAAAGCTTTATTAATCACCACCGTTTTTCCCTCCAAGCAAATTAAATATTATTAATCCAATTTGAAATATTTGACCATGTCCAATCCATTAATCTGATATATCCACACTCATCTGGCACCTTAACACCTGCATGATTGTCATTTCCATAAATTCCAACTATTGGTATATTTTCGTCCTTTGCACACTTCATTTCCCATATTTGTCCACTAGCATTTTTTGTATTTGTTGTAATAATAGAAATCGCACCATCACATCCTTTTATTCTGCTTCTACAATTTGTTTTCCATTGTGAATCCCATGGTTGTTTCACTGACATATCAACAAATTCAAATGGGCTATTTGCATTTTTAGATTGTCCTTTCAAAAAATCTCTTAATCTTTCATCCTCAATTGCAAAACTAATAAAAATTCTTTTCATAATTATTTGACCTCCTTAATGTCATTAATTTCTATAATATCTTCAATATTACATTCTAAAGTGTTACAAATTCTAAGCAAAACATCTGTGGTAACATTCTGTCCATTCTTTATCTTATAAAATGTACTTTTACTGATATTTGCCTTCTCCATCAATTCATTATTAGTCATATCCAAATCTATAAGTTTTTTAAACAACTTCTTATAACTGAAAGTTCTCATCCTTTTTCCTCTATTCATTAAAATATAGAGTAATAATATTATATCATATTTTTTCTGTTTTTACATCAATATATTCTATTTTCCAATACTATCGTATGTAAAAAAGAGCCGGTACAGTCCTAAGACCACACTGACCGTAAATTTATCTCTCTGCTTCTTTCTTTTCTTTCGGCTTTTGCTTATCTCCCGCCTGATATTTCTTGATAGTTCCAAGGACGGATTCTTTCTTTTCTTCTTGTCCTTTCACCTGTTCCTTTGCCTTTAGTAGCTTTGAAGAAAATATTCTGATATTGTTGTGCTCCTTGCCGTTATCATCAATGGATGTTCTGATTTATCCAAAGATCTTAACAAAATCTCCCCGTTTAAAGTCCTTTGGAATATCACTCTTTTCTCCATAAGCAGAGCAATTATAATATATCTTATTACCCTCATCATCTTTGGAAACTACAGAGAAATTTGCTACCTTAAAGGCTTCTCCGTTCTTATTTTCCCTTTCAACTACATCAACCTCTCCAACGATATTTCCGACAATATTGATAAGATTATCCTTTTCTTCCTGAACGTAAGGTAGGTCTTTTATCTGTCCCTGTTCTCTTAAATCCTCAATCATATAGTCAAATTAATCATGTAATAAAACAAGATTTATTTTTATTATCCACTTCATCGTTCTTATTTATCACTTTCTAAATCATTCTTTGTATCTCCACATGTTTCGCAATCGCAAACAGCTCACAAATACACTAGCTCTAAAGATCTATATAATCATATTAGAGAAATACTAGCAAAAATCAAAGATTTACCATCTACTGTGGTGTACAGAGATTTCAAGAATGGCGCAGTAATAGTAGCCGCCAATGACTTTAAGTTACTTATCTCTTATAAACGCTCCGGTATAGGTTTATTAACCGTAGTGAGCGTACAACAAGAGTAGGTAAGCACTTCAGCATCAACCTCACAAAGTGGGGTCTTTTTATTTTTTGTAAAGATATCCACAAAATGCTATAATTACAGCATGATTGCGCATATTTATGGAAAAATTGCCGAAAAATTCGCTGGAAATATCATTATAGATGTCAACGGAGTCGGATATGAAATCACCGTGCCAACTAGCGAATTCGACCGGGCAATTCTTAGCGAAGAGACTAAATTCTATACTTACCATCACATTACCGATAGATCACAGGAACTTTTCGGTTTTGCAAGTTTAGCAGCAAAAAAGCTATTTGAACTTTTAATTACCGTTCAAGGCGTTGGTCCCAAGGCAGCTATCGCTATCTTGAGTTTAGGAGAAACCGAAGAAGTTCGTAATGCCATTGCTTGCGAAAATGTAAAATTCATCCAAAAAGCAACGGGTGTCGGACCAAAAGCAGCTGGGCGTGTTATTTTAGATTTAAAAGATAAAGTTGGTCTTGCTACTAGCTTTGAATTACTCGATAAGAATGATAATAATATTCCTTTAACAGATGAAGCTCTTGAGGCGCTTATTGCTCTGGGCTACAACTTAGCACAAGCCTCCAAGGCGCTTGAATCTATTCCGCGCGACGCACCAACTTCAGAGCGAGTTCGCGAAGCTTTAAAGCAAGGGATTTAGATTTAAAATATCCCACACCATTTAATATCTTTTTCACTGTCTAACAATGAGATGTGATATAATATAACAAATGGCGATAGAGAGAATTGTAGATGTTAATATACACGAAGACCAACCGCAAGAGCAACAGGTTGAAATTAACTTGCGACCAAAAACTTTTAGCGAATATGTCGGTCAAGAAAGACTAAAAAAGAATCTAAGCTTAGCAATCGACGCTGCTAAAAAACGTGGCGAACCTATTGACCATATTTTGCTTTATGGCCCACCAGGGCTTGGCAAGACTACTATGGCTAATGTTATCGCTCACGAAATGGGCGCAAATATCAGAATTACCTCTGGTCCAGCTATCGAAAAAGCTGGCGACCTAGCATCAATTCTCACTAATCTTCAAGATAACGATGTGCTTTTTATTGACGAAATTCACCGTCTACCTCGCGCAGTAGAAGAAATTCTCTATTCAGCTATGGAAGATTTTAAACTTGATATTATTATCGGAAAAGGTCCAGCGGCTAGATCGGTTCGGCTAGATTTACCACGTTTCACTGTAATCGGTGCAACCACCCGCACTGGATCACTAGCAGCCCCCCTACGCGATCGGTTCGGACATATCTATCGGCTAGAATTTTACACGCCAGAAGAAATCTCACAAATTATTACACGCTCAGCGCAAATTTTAGAAAGTCAAATCACTCCCGAAGCGTCCCAAATGCTCTCAACCCGTGCTCGTCTTACGCCTCGAATTGCCAACCGAATATTAAAGCGGGTTCGTGATTTTGCAGATGTTAATGGTGATGGCATTATAGATGATTTAAACACTAAAAAAGCTTTAGCTATGCTAGAAATTGATGAACTTGGCCTAGACGCTGCCGATAGGAACTTACTAAATTCAATCATTGAGAATTACGGAACCAAACCAATCGGATTAAACACAATTGCCGCCCTAACTGGCGACGAAGCTACGACGATAGAAGACTTCTACGAGCCATTTTTATTACAGATTGGTTTTATCCAAAGAACCCCTCGCGGTAGAGTTGTCACTAAAAAAGCGTATAATCATCTAGGAAAGGAATGGAAAGATGAATAAAGAACCCCTTAGCGATAAATTCGCAAAAAGAATCGCCGAAAGTACACCTGAAATCACCCAGCCCCGGCAAGAACAAAACCAAAATTATCAAAGCGGTCCATCGGTAACTCCACCTACTCCTCCAGCAATCTCAGTCATGCCCGTCGAATTTCCAGCTGGTGATCCAGAAGTTATTCGAGCTCGACACGAAGATTCTATAAAAAAATACCCCGATATCTCAGTTGACGATGATGAATTTGTAGTACTTGCGCTTCGTCGTCATTGGATTGGCTTAATAGGAGTAGTTTCTATATCTCTTATTTTATTTGTAGTTTTAGTTTCATCATGGATTCTATTATGCTTTACACCTAATAATTTAAATATCGCTGAAGAAATAAAAAATAATCTCTCATTAATTTTCGCACCTCTATCTGTTTTAATTCTCGTTGCAGGATATATCGGATATACGACTTATAAAGCAAACAGATTTGTTATAACTAACGAACGCGCTATTCAAATCATCGTTCGTGGCTTAATGGATCAAACAAAACAAGTTATTAATCTTGAATCAGCAGAAGATATTAGTTTTACGCAAAAAGGAATTTTTCAACATCTATTCAACTACGGAACCATTCGATTGAGTACAACAGGCGATGAAACAACATACACTTTCCCTCTTGCGACTAACCCAGCCAAAGCAGCAGAAATACTGGGCGAAGTCGCTGAATCAGCTCGCGAAAATCAACCAGTGCCAGATGAAATTTATGAATTTGCTAAAAAAATGCGGTAGTCGTTTGCAACTACCGTTTTTATTTTCTAATTAGTTTTTGGATTTTTTAACGAAATCATCCTCCTTAGCTAGATCCGCCCGAAGAGTATAATGCTGACATTTCTCGCCATCACAGTCAGTCGGCTCATAACGATACTCCGCATTTTGCTCGCCTAGAACCACTCCATTTGGATCAGTAAAGAGATTTGGATCCATTGCTTTTAGATTTTTCTCACTAATCGTTTTTGGATAGTATCCGTTCTGCTTGTAAAAAACTTCCTCCAAATTAAAATACATCGCATTGATTGCTATTTTTCGTTTCTCGTCGTTCGCGAAATCTTTAATTTCAACTTTCTGAATCCAGAAAAATACACCCGCTACTAATAAAAATAACACTAAAACTACAATTTCAATAACAGTAAACCCAGACTTTTTATACATAATTAGATTATATCACACTCTAAAAATCTAGACAATTTAAAAAGCGCCGATTTTTTTCGACGCTATTTGCTAATGGCTCGTCCTTCATACTTAATAGTTGAGCCATTCATGTGTTTGACCCGTGCAGCGATTTCCTTGTGACGACCATTAACCATCGGACGCGCTTGAGGGTTTCCAAGATAGCCACAAGTTCGTTTCACAACATCTACTGTTTTAGGGTCACTATTGCCACAGTTTGGACAAGCAAATCCTCTCTCGGTCGGTTCAAAATCCCCTTCAAAATCACACTTGTAACAGCGATCAATCGGAGTATTGG
>CAURWW010000002.1:0-139689 GCA_963529085.1 uncultured Candidatus Saccharibacteria bacterium | reverse complement strand
GATTCCTCACTGCTGCCTCCCGTAGGAGTCTGGACCGTGTCTCAGTTCCAGTCTGACTGATCATCCTCTCAAACCAGTTACAGATCGTCGACTTGGTGAGCCATTACCTCACCAACTATCTAATCTGACGCAGGCTGTTCCCAAAGCGCCCGAAGGCTTTAATCCGAAGACCATATGCGGTATTAGCACACCTTTCGATGCGTTATCCCTCACTTTGGGGTACATTCCCACGCGTTACTCAGCCGTCCGCCGCTCGCCGACATTTTACACAAAATTCTTGAATAAATCTTCTCTTTATACTAGAAGCTTCCAGAATTCAGTGTAAAACTCGCTGCCGCTCGACTTGCATGTGTTAGGCACGCCGCCAGCGTTCATCCTGAGCCAGGATCAAACTCTCCATAAAAAGAATATCAAATTGATAATCTATAAAATAGACTGACGATAAATTTGCACAACTAAATTGTTAAAGGTCAAATTATCAGTTCAACTCCACTTTACAATCAGTCTTTCGACTTCTTTCGCTGAACTATATTTAAGTATATATAATTGATTTTGAAATGTCAACACTTTTTTGAAACTTTTTTTATTTTTATTTTAAAACACTTTACAAAATAAAAATATGCGAGATTCTAAACATAGAACCTCACATATATTTTATTTATTCTACAAACCAAATAGGAACGAAAAATACCCTAGTAAGAACCCAATCGTAGAACCAACTGCTACTTCAAGAGGAGTATGGCCTCGAACGACTCTTACCTTTGGTACGCTAAGATTTTTATCATCGATTATCCTATTGATAGTCTCTCCTTGCTTACCATTAGAAAATCTAACTTTCATAGAATCATATATTACTATCATTGCAAAAATGAAAGCTAGACCAAATATAGACGAATGTACACCCTCTTTAAGCCCAATGAAAGTAGCTATCGCTATAACCACTGCACTATGCGAACTGGGCATACCACCGCTTTCTGAAATTACTCTACGAAATTTAACGTTTCTATCATTTTTAAGCTCGAGAAAATATTTAGTAGTTTGCGTTATTGCCCACGCTATCACAAAAATTACTAAAATAGATGGCATTTTACTCCTCTTGACTTTCTTCCATTAACCCAACGCTCGCAACAAGATCATTATTAGAAAGTTTCATAATTCTAACACCTTGTGTAGTTCGGCCAAGAGTTGGTATATCTTTAATTGCAACCCTTATAGTTTGACCAGCCGTTGAAATCATCAGTGCATCAGTTGATTCTTTCGGCAAAGTCTGGACCGAAACTATCGGGCCTGTCTTTGATGTAACTATTGCGGCTTTGACGCCAATTCCTCCACGCCGTTTAACTTCAAAATTAGCAACTTTAGTTGATTTGCCGTAGCCGTTCGCTGAAATAACTAGCAATTTTTGATCAGAGTCTGTAACGATATCCATTCCTACAACGCTATCATTTGGTCGCAAGCGAACTCCACGAACGCCTCGAGCAGCACGCCCCATAGCGCGTACATCATCTTCATTGAAGCGAACTGCCTGTCCAGCAGATGTAGAAATAATGATATCACTTTCACCGTCTGTTTTTTGGATCCACCGAAGTTCATCGCCCTCATCAAGATTTATCGCATTTAGACCATTCGTTCGAATATTCGCAAAATCTTTTAGTGCAGTCTTCTTAACTGTCCCCTTAACCGTCGCCATAAAGAGGAAATCTTTATCGCTAGAATTTTGCTCTAGCTTAATGATTGAAGTAATTTTCTCTTCTGGCTGAAGTTGAAGCAAGTTTACTGCAGCCACACCTTTAGCTTGTAGGCTAGCCGCCGGAACTTCATACGCTTTCAAACGGAATACTCGACCACGATTAGTAAAGAATAACAACCAGTCATGAGTGCTTGCCGGAACAAGTTGATCGATAATATCTTTTTCCTTGGTCGTCATACCGCGCTTACCTTTTCCACCACGATGCTGACGGCGATATTCGTTTAATAAAGTTCGTTTGATGTAATTTTCGGTTGTGAGTAAAATTACACTCTCTTCTTCTGGGATTAATTCTTCATCAGAGAATTTACCAAGCTCATGATTAATAATCTGTGTCTTTCGCTCGTCACCATACTTATCTTTCATTTCAAGAAGCTCTTCTTTAATGATTCGCAAGATTTCATTTTCGTCAGCAAGGATAGCTTCAAGCTCGCCAATCAATTTCAAGAGAGCAGCAAGTTCAGCTTCGATAGCCTCACGCTCCAATCCAGTCAATCGGCGAAGTTGCATTGCAAGAATTGCTTTTGCTTGAATTTCAGTTAGACCAAATTTTTCACGCAAAGCTTTTTCGGCAATATCTGTGGTTTTCGAAGCTCGAATCGTTGCAATGACTTCATCGATATAGTCAAGCGCAATCTTCAAACCTTCTAAAATATGTGCGCGCGCTTTTGCCTTTTTAAGTTCAAATTCTGTTCGGCGACGCACAACAATCTGGCGGTGTTTAACAAACTCCGACAGCATTTCCTTCAAGCCAAGCACTCGAGGTTGCACACCATCAATAAGCGCAAGCATATTATAGTGGAAATTAGATTGAAGCGGTGTCAATTTATAAAGCTGGTTAAGAACCTTCTTAGGATAGGCGTCCTTTTTGAGATCGATCACTACCCGAACATTACCACGAGCCGATTCGTCGCGCAAATCAGCAATCGCAGTAATTTTTTTCTCCTTAACTAAATCAGCAATTTTTTCAATTAGCGAAGCTTTATTTACTGAGTAAGGAATTTCCGTTACTACAATCTGATGACGACCACGTTTTGTCTCAATAATCTCGGCAACTGCTCGCATCGTAACGCTTCCACGGCCAGTTCGATAAGCCTGTATCATAGGAGTACCGCCATAAACTATAGCACCAGTCGGAAAATCTGGACCCTTCACGAATTTCATAAGCTCTTCGAGGGAAGCTTCTGGATTATCAATAAGCTCGATCGTTGCATCAACAATTTCGCCTAAATTATGCGTAGGAATACTGGTTGCCATACCAACCGCAATACCAATCTGACCATTCAAAAGTAGGTTTGGTAATTTTGCAGGAAGAACTGAAGGCTCGCTCTCAGATCCGTCATAGTTAGGCCGAAAATCAACTGTATCTTTATCGAGATCGGCAAGCAGAATATCTCCAACTCTACCAAGTCGAGCCTCAGTATAGCGCATTGCAGCAGGCGGATCACCATCAAGTGAGCCAAAGTTACCTTGTCCGTCAACAAGCGGATAACGCATATTCCAATCTTGAGCCAAACGAACCATTGCATCATAAATTGAGCTGTCACCATGAGGGTGGTATTTACCCATCACATCACCGACGATACGAGCTGATTTCTTAAAAGCTGACCCTGGACGAACACCCATTTCGCCCATCGTATAAAGGACTCGACGATGAACGGGCTTCATTCCGTCACGTACGTCAGGCAATGCACGATCGATAATCACACTCATCGAATAGCGCAAAAATGAGTCTTCCATCACATCTTCAACTGTTCGAAATTCAAGATGCTTTGAATGATTTTGCTGTTCTATAATTTCACCCTCAAGAGGTTTTTTATTCTCATCTTCCATAATTAAACGTCCAATTCCTCAAGATTAACATATTTTGCATTAGTCTGAATAAAACTTTTACGCATCGCAACTTCGCTACCCATCAACTTAGTAAAGATAGCATCGGCTTTTTCGGCATCCTCAAGTTTAAGTTGAACAAGTACGCGATTTTCTGGATTCATAGTAGTTTCCCAAAGTTGAGTGGCATCCATTTCGCCAAGACCTTTATATCGCTGAATCCCAGTCAAGCCAGCTTGCTTAATAGCGTCATCCTCAGGGTTTATATTAGTTCCTCGAGCACGGCGCTCTTCAATTAGTTCTTTAATCTTAGCGTCACGCTCCTCGTCGCTATAAACATAGTAGTGCTTATTTCCGCTACCCTTCAACAAGAATAATGGTGGTTTCGCTAAATAAATATGCCCGCCTTCAACAACTTCTCGCATATAACGGAAGAAAAAGGTCATCAAAAGCGTAGCAATATGGCTACCATCAACGTCGGCATCGGTCATGATAATAATTCGGTGGTAGCGCAAACCAGAAATATCAAATTGATCACCAATTCCAACACCCATGCCTTTGATAAGTGAGACGATTTCGTTATTTGCTAGCATCTTATCTAAACGGGCGCGCTCAGTATTTAAGACTTTACCCCTTAGCGGTAAAATAGCTTGAGTTCTAGAATCACGACCACTCTTAGCTGAACCACCAGCCGAATCTCCCTCAACGATATATAGTTCGCATTCTTCTGGTTTTTTCGAAGAACAGTCAGCCAACTTACCGGGCAGATTCAAACCATCCAGCACACCTTTACGAATAACATTTTCGCGTGCTGCACGAGCTGCTTTTCGTGCGCGAGCAGCCAATAAGGCTTTACTTACAATCTTCTTAGCTACAGCCGGATTCTCATCAAGATAATAGCCAAAATATTCGTTCATTACCTGCTGGACATAGCGACGAACTTCCGGATTACCAAGCTTATTTTTTGTCTGTCCTTCAAATTGCGGATCCGGTAATTTAACAAGAACAATCGCCGTCAAGCCTTCACGAATATCATCTCCTGAAAGATTATCTTCTTTCTCTTTAAGTAAGTTATTTTTTCGAGCGTAGTCATTAATCGTTTGAGTTAAAGAACTACGAAAACCAACAACATGAGTTCCACCATCAGGGTTCAAGACGTTATTAGCAAATGCTTGAACATTTTCTGTATATGTATCATTATATTGAATCGCAATCTCAACCATCGAGTCTTCAATAGTTTTCTCTATATAAAATGGCGTATCGCTCAAGACTTCTTTACCAATATTTAAATGTTTAACATAACTCTGAATACCACCTTCGAAATAAAACGCCTGACGCTCTTTGGTTCGATCGTCGTCAACTTGAACATAGACACCTTTAGTAAGATATGCTTGATGTCGCAGATAATTCACCACCCACTTATAATCAAACTCGACCGTTTCTTTAAAGATAGTTGGGTCAGGATAAAAGGTTATACTTGTACCATCTGGTCGCGGAGATTTACCTAGATTTTCTAGTTGAGTCGTAGGAACTCCACGTTCAAATTCAATTCGATAGAGCTTTCCACCACGAGCAACTTCAGCAATCATTTTCGTAGAAAGCGCGTTTACTACACTCGAACCAACACCGTGCAAACCGCTCGAAACTTTATAGCCGCCGCCGCCAAACTTTCCACCAGCATGAAGCACAGTTAAAACTGTTTCAAGCGTACTCTTACCAGTTTTCGGATGAATATCAACTGGAATACCTCGACCGTTATCAGTGATTGTAATTCCGCCATCGTTCAAAATGCGCACCAAAACTTGCGTTCCATAACCAGCAATTGCTTCGTCAATCGAGTTATCAGCAATTTCTTTAATTAAATGATGAACGCCTTCGTAGCCAGTAGACCCAATATACATCCCAGGACGCTTACGAACTGGCTCCAAGCCTTCTAAAACTTGGATTTGTGAGCCATCATATTTTTTTTCAGCTTCTATCTTAGACATCAACTCCCTCACATTTTCAGACTGATCTGTACTTTATCCTTTTAACCTCTTTTATACTCCTAAATTATAGCGTATTTCTTTAAAAATCGCAAATAAACCTTAATTTTTGGTTAAAATTATGATAAAATGGTTGTGGTTAAGGTGGGAAATGTTTAGAAAAATTATTTTAGGTTATGCATACAGCCCTTCTCTAGGCGATAGGCTTCTTAAATACGAAGAGGAACTTCGAGAAAAACTTCGCTGGAAAATTGCCGATATTTTTTTAATTATTTTTGCGTTATTCTCGATATGCTTCTCGAGTTTTTTTCAGTTTTACACCAAGGTCAAGCCTTCACCAATCGTAAAGATTGAAAGCACTAACGAAATCCAACTTAGCTCAAAACTAGTCTACGCCCCGGATATAGCCCAAGAAAATTCCGAAATATTAGTTGAGCTAAGAGCCAAAAACATATCAGACACCGTACAGACTGCATATTTCGAATTTCAATCCAGCGATATTCTTGAGTACGCAGAAATACTACCCCAAAAGGATCTTCATATTAGGGATGATTTTTCTAGTTTCAGCCCTACTCAAATTCCGCCTAAAAGCGAAGAAGTTCGCAAAATAGTAATTAAAATCAAAAATCACATTCCAGCATTAAGCCAAAACAAAACGACTCCAAATAGCTACGATTGCCAAATTTCTTTATTCTTCGGTAATTTAACTTCTCAAAAAATTGCCTGTTCACCGTTTAGGGCTTTAGATATTATTAACTTCACCGATACTTACATGTCCGATAATATGGTTATCTGGTTGTTGTCTTTATTACTATTTACCTCTATAATTTCGACCTTTAGAACAAATTTATTACTCAAGCAAATTCAAATAATTAGAAGGAAATCATAATGAAAAAAGAAACCGATAAACAAATAGATGCCTTATTGCAAGAAACAGAATATCAACTCTCTAACCTCGAAAAATCTACTCGAGCAATACTAAATAGTGAATTTTCAGAGAAAATAGATCGGCTATTTAATATATTTTTTGAAGCAAAAACTTTCGCAATATCAATTTTTACATCAACAATCATCTATTATATAGTATTTTTTACATCAATAATACACTCATTTAGAGTTTCATCAAATTCAATCCTAATCCTAACTGTAGTTTTTTATATCGGTTTAAGAATTGTAAAGCTAATTAAAAATACAATAAAATAAAAAAGTAATAGGAAGTAAGGCTAAAGCTACCTTATCTTAAAAACAACTTCATCACTAGGCTCTCCGTGCACAGAAAAATTATCTGATTTAGTGTTTTGAGATTTAGATTCTTTTATAGGCTCTTCTTTTACCTCAGAATTAATAGACTGAGGAGTTTTATCCTGCGACATAACCCCCTGTCTAATCTGTTCTCTTCTTTGAAGCCAATCATCCAAAAATGACTTTTCCGTAGACTGCCTCTGGGCAAATTTCTGAGAATTCGACATAATATCAGAAGAATTATCGCGACTAAAGGAGCTGGCTTGATTTCTAATCGAATTAACTTGGTTATTATTGATATCCGCAAAAGGCTGCCCCATTTGAGTTTGGTACGACGTCTGCTCAGCTTTCAAACCTGAAGGCTCGGGATTAACAGGCTTTTTAACAGCCAACCGCTCACGGATTTCTGCAGCTACAATCTCTTTTGGTCTACCATATTTTGAAGCAGAATATTTCTTAATTGCATCCCTAAGCTGCGGATTTGATTTACCGAGCGGAGGTAAGAGTTTCATATTAAAAGGCGAAGATGGTACCCCATTAACTAGTACTGTGGCAATGGCATTATAGTTTGGCGTCTTTATTAAGTCTTCAGCAACATAAGTAGGAGTAAATGCTTTTTGAAGAATTTCGGCATCGTCTATCCCAATTCGACCAACTAATTTGTTTGGTACGTTACCCATTACTGCACCCTTAATCTTATCATTAAGCTGAGTCATAAACTGGTTAGCTAAAATCAAGTTCAATCGGAATTTTCGAGCTTCAGATAAAATAGACTCGAAAGAATCTGTCGCAAAGTTCTGAAACTCATCAACATATAGGCAAAAATCTTTACGCTCATCTTCAGGAATATTAACTCGACTCATAGCCGCAGCCTGAAACTTCATCACAAAAACCATTCCTAACAATTTTGCAGCGCCTTCCCCCATCTTACCTTTAGAAAGATTTACGAGTAGAATTTTTCGATTATCCATAATTTCGCGTATATTAAACGAGCTCTTTGTTTGTCCAAGGATATTACTCAATAATTCATTTTCAAAAGGCGCCCACTTTGATACAACCCAAGAAACAAGCTCACCCGCATCATTTGATTTCTGTGACGCCGGCCACTCTTTTGTCCAAAAATCTATAGCCCGCTGATTCCGCAAATACTTAATTTTTGGTTTAGTAAACTCTGGATCAATTAGAACCTTTGGAATATCCATAAAAGTCCCTCCTTCAGGATCACTCATTAGTAACAGCGCAGCATTACGTACGATATTTTCCATTCGCGGTCCAACTATTCCAGTATTACCCGGATCATAAAGTGATTTCAGCATCGAATTTGTTTCACCAATAATAAAATCCATTTCAGAATCATCCTTAGCTTCAAACATATTAAAACCAAGTGGATTATCGGTATCGCCAGGATTAAAATAAATAACATCATCAAGACGCTCTTTTGGGATCATACCGAGAAGCTCTTCAACCGAATCACCGTGCGGATCAATAAAAGCAAAGCCATCACCATTCATAATATCTTGAAAGGCTAAATTTTCAAGTAATTTAGATTTACCCATACCAGTCTGACCAATAATATAAGTATGTCGGCGACGATCATTTTTACTTAATCGAATCTGTTTTTCAACTCCACGATATTCATTTACGCCCAACAACAGACCTTCATCCATCACTTCAGTTGGGCCGTCAACTTGCTTTATCCTCTGACGCTGAACCTTTTCGGTCGCAATAGCATTTCGATTCGGTAAGTGGAAAATTGTAGAAAGTTCAACACTATTCAAAATTACACTTTTAGCATTTTGCGGAAAAAATCGAAAGATATAAGCTGTAACTAAATCATCGACATTTTGCGTCATATTAAATTTAAACCCATTAAATCTTGGCGAATCAAAAAGAGAAAACGCCGAGACAATGCCGGACAAAATTGCTTGACTTTTAGCTGAAGTGGATGATGAAACGACAACACGAATTAAAACCTCATATCCAGGATATTTAGTTTTATTCTCAATAGCCTCAATCTCTTCTTGCTCAAGACTCGTTAGCTGGTGTTGAGATGATCCACTATCACCCGAGCCATACGTAGGTGGTTTCCATAAAGCCTCCATTAAATCTACAGCAACACCGGCCTTTTTACCTTTACTTCCTTTATTTCTAATTGATTCCGCACGAGAATTTGAATCATCTGCCCATTTTTCAGGCGCTGGTCTAATCATAATCTGAATAGATGCCCCGTCTCCGCGAGAAACACTAGATAATGCATCCAGTAATGAGCGCATCGCATCACGCTTAGAGTCTTGATAGGTTGCAATTGGATAGATAAAATCTTTTTTAAGCGTAAATTCACCGCCTATAACACCCAACATCTTACCTTGTCTCGAGAAGATATTTTCAATTTTAACTTCTTCCAATCGAGCTGACGGGTATGCTGCTGCAATCGCCTGCTTTATAGTCTCCGTAATAACCGACGGAACAACAGCATAATAATAAATCAATCCATCACTTGCTACGATCTCAAATGAAATATGCCGTTGGCCATAAAGTCTCGTTTTAAATCCTTTAGTCGCGGTGCTAGCTATAATATTATACATAGTTTGAGCCTCAGATAAGACCTCATCAACAACATCGCGCTCATCACGACTACCGCCTTCAATATCATTGCTTGGAGGAGGAAGATGAATCTTCATAGGAACCATCTTCAATCCACGCTCATAGTTTTTTGCCTCCTGAACGATTTTTTTATACCACTGAAAAATTAAAAAGCTCGCGACACAGACAACTATAAAAATCAAGAAAAATATTATAAAAAATTCCATTATTTACCACCATTTATAATTCTATTATAACGCTTCTTCAAATAATCAATCTGCATCTCTTTGAACCTAACTTCACGAGCAAAAGGATCATTTTTAGTCTCCATTATCATCTGTTTCAACTCTTTTACCCACTCATCTTCCATTAAATCAGTGTCTGCCGCTATTGCTGGAACTGATATCGGTTGAGCTGCAGAAGAATCGTTCAATCCATTAACTGGAGGCAATGTTTGCTGCACCGAAGGTATAGCATTATCCCGATTGTCTACAGATAATTGCTCCACAGTCGAAAACATATTCTCGCGAGACTTCAATATATCTATATTTTTGTTAGGGTTCTGATTTTCATAATTATTTAAATTACTCAAATTAGAACTTTCAAAACTAACATTTGAAAGCCCACCCTCAGAATTTGGAAGTTCGATATTTTTCAACGGTTCCATTGTATGATAAATTATATCACAAACATTAGCGTTTTGAAATATAGAGACAGGCTATTATTTCAAGAACTACAATTAAAATAATTTCAAAAATACCAACGCTACGGATTGATTGTTGTGCCAGTAGAACTAATGGAGACATAGCTAAAGCTAAAGCATACCTATAGAAAAAACTAAACTCCCTTTTTTTAGAAATAAAAAGATCGTCCTTTCTGAAACTAGAAAAAACCATCTCAAATAATCGATTAACTCCATACAAAAATGCCGATATTAATCCAGCAAAGAATAAAAATGTCAAAATAAATAAAACCAAAACTCCAATAGGCCCAGTGCTCGATGGGGTAGTAAAGTTCAATATCCAGAGAATACCAACTCCAGATAAAACCGAAACTGCTAAAATAACTTTTGAAATCATATCTAATATAATACCATGATTTAGATTCAGCCCAAAGAGCTAGCAAGTCAGAAAAACCAAACGGAACTAAAACATTACTAAAATCCGTGGTTCTGCGGCTAGCTCCTTTGAGCTAGTTGACCGCTTCCCATTTAGAGAAGCATATATCATCGAATTTTCCTTAAATTAATTTCCTTTAAAATTAATAAGTACTCATCCGGCGCTCTACGCTTTTTGCGGAGCTTTTTGACAACTCAAAAAAGTTAGAAAACCTATGACGTTTCCAGAAATCTTATTTTGAATTGCCGTTCAAGCCCACAAACAATAAACGGTCAATTTCATTCAAAATATAAAAATGTGCTTGGCGAAATGTACTATACTGTAATTTTGTTTTTGCTTTTTATGTTCTTAAAAGCTTACCTAGATAATAGCACAAGCTTAATAAAATGTCAATATATTAGCGTCCTATTTTTGTTGTATTTTTGTCTAATATTTCTTAACTAATCTGTTTATTTTAATGGTTAAAAAAATTATACAAAAAAGTAGAAAAACCTATTGACTTTATGCTTTTTTCCATATATTATAGTGTTAGCTTATGAATAAATAATTTATACATAAGCCAAAAATAAACATTATTTCATAAAAATAGCCTTTTCCGCAGATGGCTAAAAACTAAAACTCCACAAAATATTTAAATGAGCGTTCCTCGCAGTCGCTCATTTTTTATTAATAAAAATAAAGGCCTCACGCCTATATAAACTAAGTATTTGGTGGAGCTGCCGAGAACCGCCCTCGGGTCCAAAAGGTAATAATTTACCCATCTACAAGTTTAGCTTATTTTAGAATAAAATTTGATGCTCAAAATATAAGCAAAAGCACACCAAAAGTCGTAGCTAAATCTTCACCCAAAGGTCACTACCTATCCTATTGAGCTATCAGTATTAAAATATAGCACCGGTTTATATATCTACTGAAATACATAAACCAATGATCGCCAATTAACTAAGCGGCGATTGGCGCAAAAGCTACCTTAGGCGCAAAAAGAGCCTTAGCTTTTGCTACAAAATTAGATTTTGCAATTATTTATTACTTTACGAGTAACCGACTTGCAAGATAAATTATTAAAATCCTTTTGTCTAAAACTAAATCAGCCCCAACAATACCCTTAAATTATATCATGTTAAATTGATTTTGGATACCCTTTATGATTAAATTAAATCATGATAAGTAAAGTTTTATCGGCAGCCGCAATTGGATATTCGGGAGAATTAATAGAGGTTGAGGGCGATTCATCTCAAGGTCTCCCTTCCCTACAAATAGTCGGAATGGGAAATAAAGCCATCGACGAGTCAAAAGAACGCGTTCGTAGTGCAATTAAGAATTCAAGCTTGGATTTCCCAAAAAAGAAAATAACCATAAACTTAGCGCCTGCAGAAATACCAAAAGACGGAACAAGTTTTGACTTGCCAATTGCGATATCTATTTTAGTAATTAGCGGACAGCTTAGACCTAAGGATATTAATCATCGTGCTTTTACTGGCGAACTTTCACTTAGCGGAGATTTACGCCCTATAAAAGGAATAATAAATATTGTCGAAAAATTAAAGAATAGTGGAGTAAAAGAAGTTTTTATACCCGAGAAAAACTATAATCAAGCTACACTGATTGATGGTATCACTATAATTCCTGCTAATAATTTAAGAGATATATTCCTTCATCTTAAAAACGAAAAAACAATTATCATACCACAGCCTAAACGAGTGATGGTAGATGATGCAAAGGAAATATCGCTAGACGATATAGTTGGTCAAGAACAAGCTAAGCGCGCCTTAACAATAGCTATTGCCGGTAGACATAATATTCTTCTCACTGGCCCTCCGGGAACAGGAAAAACTATGTTAGCCAAGGCTGCATTAAACCTATTGCCAAGCTTAACAAAAAATGAACTCCTAGAGGTGTCTAAGATTCATGGTTTAATTGAAGATACTGACGTCAGTAACATCAAAAGACCTTTTAGAGCACCACACCACACTGCCAGTAAGACATCCATAGTAGGCGGAGGACCAAAAGCTATGCCCGGTGAAATCAGTCTTGCACATATGGGAATTTTATTTTTAGATGAAATTCCTGAATATCAAAAAACAACTTTAGAAGCATTAAGACAACCTCTTGAAGATAAAAAAGTGACAATTAGCCGTACAAAATATAGAAGTGTTTATCCGGCGGATTTTATGTTAGTGGCCACAATGAACCCCTGCCCTTGTGGATTCTATGGCGATCAAACTAAGCAATGCACATGTACAGCTTTGCAAATTTTAAACTATCAACGAAAAATATCAGGTCCACTTCTAGACCGCATAGATATGGTTATTAACGTAAATAGAATCGATAACGAAAGATTATTAGTTCAAGGCAATAAAAACAACAACGAAAGTATTAACGCTATAGAACAGATTAAATTATCGTCTAAAATACAACAAAAACGTTATAATAGTTGTACAAAATACAATAGCTCTGCAAACATGAAAGATGTAAAATCAGTGTTTATGTTAGATAATCCGGCAAAAAATCTATTAGATACTGCAACCTCAAAATTAGATATTTCAGCACGTAGTTATCTAAAAATACTAAAAGTAGCTAGAACCATTGCAGACTTAGATAATTCAAAGACAATCAAAATATCTCATATAAGTGAAGCTCTTCAATATCGCTATAGACAAGAAACATTATAGACTCCTCTTGCTTTTTAACGCCCATTCTGATATAATTTTAACCGAGTGAGTGTTCAAAATATCTATTCGAAAGGAAGGAAATATTAGCAAAAAAATACGAATTAACGAAGAGATTCGAGCAAAAGAACTTCGAGTTATAGGCGCAAGCGGTGAGCAGCTAGGAATTATGTCATTAGAAGATGCTCTTAGGATATCGCAAGATGCTGGCGTAGATCTCGTAGAAATATCACCTAACGCTGAACCACCTGTTGCTAAAATCATTGATTGGGGTAAATTCCAATATCAAAAGATGAAAGAACAACAGAAGAATAAGCGTAACGCTAAGTCAGTTGAGCTAAAGCAAATGCGCTTTGGCTTAAAGATTGGAGTAGGAGATTTAGACGTTAAATTACGTAAAATCAAAAAATTTCTAGTTAATGGTGATAAAGTTAAAATCCAAATTGTTTTTAAGGGTCGCGAGATGGCACATAAAGAAATTGGATTTGAAATGGCCGAAAAAATAATTTCCCTACTAGAGAACGATGCTATAGTTGAACAAAAACCTCAGATGGCGGGCCGCAATCTGAGTTTAGTAATAAGGAGTAAATAAAAGATGCCAAAAATGAAAACTCATAAAGGCACTGCTAAACGCGTAAAACTTACTAAAACAGGTAAAGTTCTTCGCCAGAGAGCCTTTAAGAATCACATGCTTTCTAAAAAAAGTAAGAGCAGAAAGCGACGAATTAATACCAGCGCACAGGTCGAAGGCGCTATGGCTAAAAATATTAAACGAGCCCTAGGAGTTAAATAATGCGAGTAAAAAGAGGCGTAACGGCACGAGCAAAGCACAAGAAAATTCTAAAAGCCGCTAAAGGTATGCAGCATGCTCGAACACGATCATATCGATTAGCTAAGCAAGGCGTTATTCGATCCTTACAATATGCTTACCGCGATCGAAGAAACCGAAAACGAGATTTGCGAGGTTTATGGATTACACGAATTAATGCTGCAGCTAGACTAAATGGAACTACTTACGGAAAGCTTATCGCTGGCTTAAAAGTTAAAAATATCGAATTAGATCGCAAGATTCTAGCTGAGCTAGCAACCAGCGAACCAAAAGCTTTCACTAAAATAGTTGAATCTGTAAAATAATTTCTAAAACATATATAAAATATCCCCTCAAGGGATATTTTATATTATATTTAAAGCTCATCTATAAGCCGGGTTCTGTCGAGAATGATCATCTATCTAGCCTTTAAATTGCTTTAAAGATCAAGCGGTTATCGAGCTTTGGCGGACTACCAACCTAATATTGGAAAAACTCTCCTTGCAGCCAACAGGGTTTACCTCTCACGTCGCGTCACCGCGAATGACTGTGAGCTCTTACCTCACTCCTTTCACCCTTACTCTAGAAAATCTAGAGCGGTATCGTTTCTGTGGCACTTTCCCTAGGGTTACCCCCGGTTGTTGTTAACAACTGCCGCGTCCTATACTGCCCGGACTTTCCTCTGGAAAAACCAGCGATCATTCAATGAGCTACTCAAATTATAGCATTTATTTTAAGGCAACACAATCTTCACCAAGTAAATTTACCAACTCTTTAGCTAGATCCGAATTAGCATCCACCTTAAAATGCATTTTTATAGCCGATTTCTTCTCAATTCCAAGCACTAGTATTATCTCTGAGAGACCTGGATATTTGCCACATATTTTTTTAACAGCAAGTAAAGATACGTGATCATTTGGATCTTTGATATGCACATATACTTTTTGTAGTTTAATAGATTCATAACTACCTGCTGGTCGCATGGAATTATTTGTCGATGAAACACTATTCTGGCCACTTTTTGCGGATACTTTATACGCATTTTGTTTCTTATTATTAGGTGAAGCTGACAAATGATTACTGTTAGAGTTCTGAGCCATTACTTTATTTGTTTGTTTTGGCTTAGAGCCTGCTTTAACCTCATCCATGCGCCGTCCAGTAGACTCATAATTCTCAAGCTCTTCATCTGTAATGACTGTAATCCCATCAGCGATAAGTTGAGCATCAGATTTCATATTCCCATCGCGATCTTGGGCTGAAATTTTTCCTGATATTTTCAAGACTGAATCAACTTGTATTTTATCTCCAACCTCTGCGTAAAGATTTGGAAATACAATAACTTCGCCTTCTCCGGTTTTATCTTCCATCTTAACAAAAGCCATTTTCGTCCCAGCTTTAGTGATAATAGTTCTAACATCTAATACCATTCCACCAACCGTTGCTTGACCATTATGTTTAGCGGGAATAATTGAGTTCATTGGGTTAGTTTGCTCTTCAAAATAAGCCGTATATTTATCTAATGGATGCGCCGAGACATATAGCCCTAATAAATCCCTCTCCCAAGTTAGTTGCTCTTTTTCGGTGTGAACTTTAGGAGCTGGGGTAAGCTCAATCTCTGGCTCAATTTTCATAGAATCATCTTCCACTAGACCAAACAAATCAGTCTGTCCACTGAGAGCTTCTTTCTGCAGCTTAGACCCGTAAGCTTGAATTTTTTCAAGATTAAACATCAAATCAGAACGTGTGCCAAATTCATCAAAGGCCCCAGTCATAATTAATGAATCCCAAGCTCGCTTATTAAAAGCTCGTGCGTTAACGCGTTTTGCAAAATCCAAAACAGACGTAAATCTACCGCCAGCTTTTCTGGCCTCAAGAACAGCATCTACCGCTCCGCCACCAACAGCTTTAACAGCCAATAACCCAAAACGAATTTTATTTTCCCCAGGAATAATTGCGAAATTTTTATAAGATTCATTCACGTCTGGACCAAGAACTTGAATTCCCATCGATCGACATTCCGCTATTTCAATCGCCAACCGATCAGTATCATCAGAATCGGAGGTCATAAGTGCAGCCATAAAAGCATCCGGGTAATGCGCTTTAATATAAGCGGTCCAGTAAGCAATTAAAGCATAACAAGCGGCGTGAGACTTATTAAAACAGTAGTTAGCAAATTCTTCCAGATGATCCCAAAAAGCCTCAACCTTAACGCGATCGGCATTCGAATGATTTACTGCGCCCTCGATAAATTCGCCTTTCATCTTCTTCATTAAATCAATCTTTTTCTTACCAACAGCCTTTCGAAGAGTATCCGCTTGACCACCAGTAAACCCACAGACCTCTTTGGAAATCTGCATGAATTGTTCCTGATAGACCAAAATGCCATAAGTGTTCTCAAGAGCATTTTTCATATGGTCCTCGTAGTAGGTAACTGGCTCTTCTCCATGTTTTCGAGCAATAAACTTTGGAATTTCACTCATTGGTCCAGGCCGGTAAAGTGCCACCATCGCAATAATATCTTCAAATTTAGATGGTCTAAGTTCACGTAAGTAACGTTTCATCCCAGCCGATTCAAGCTGGAAAACACCCGTCGAATCACCACGCGCCAATAGCTCATATGCTTTTTTGTCATCAAGCCCTAATTTAGATAGATCAATATCTACGCCATATGAGCTTTTAATAATCTTTTGTGCAGTAGAAATAATTGATAGGTTTTTAAGACCTAGGAAATCCATTTTTAAAAGGCCTAAATCCTCGACCTGCCCCATTGGAACTTGGGTTGCAACCACGCCCTTTTGCGCCATCTCAAGCGGTAGATACTTTACTAGATCATCTGGAGCAATAACCACACCGCAAGCATGAACGCCATGATTTCGAATTGTACCTTCAAGCTGGATAGCATAATCAATAACAGTTTTAGCCGTTGGATTAGTTTCGTATTCATTCTTAAGATCTTGATCTTGCTGAACAGATATTTTTAGTGGAGTGTGTCGGCCTTGATTTGGATCTGGAACAAGTTTAGCAATTCGGTCAGCTTCAGAATATGGCACCTCCAAAACGCGAGCCACATCACGAACGGCGTTCTTTGCCATCATCTTACCAAACGTTGCAATATTTGCAACACGATCCCGACCATATTTATCAGTACAATATTGAATGACTTCATTACGGCGCGTATCTTGAATGTCAACATCAATATCTGGCATTGAGATTCGGTCTGGATTTAAGAAACGTTCAAAAAGCAAGTCATATTCAAGCGGCTCAAGATCTGTAATATGTAGAGCATAAGCAATAATTGAGCCAGCCGCAGAACCACGTCCTGGGCCAAACACAATACCCTGTGATTTACCCCAGTTAATAAAGTCTTGAACAATCAAAAAGTAACCATTGTAGCCCATCCCATCAAGCACACCAAGCTCCATATCAACACGGTCGAGAGCATCTTGATGATCTTTTTTTAATATCTCGCGAATCTCTTGAATCGACATTTTTTCAACTTCATCAGCCGGAATGCCACCATATCGCTCTCCAAGCCCCCGAAAAACTAACTTATCTAAGAACCCTTTTTCGCTATCTTCACCTTCAGGAAGTGGGAATTTTGGAATTAATATCTTTCCAAACTCAAATTCAAAATTAACTTTATCTGCTACACGTTTAGTGTTTAAAATAATCTCTGGGTCAATCTTCCCCCATCGCTCAATTATATCTTGTGGATTCGTAACAAATAAGTCAAATTCCTTCAAGCTCATACGCTTCTCGTCACGTAAATATGAACCTGTTCCAACACACAGTAAAATCTCATGCGCATCCTGATCGGCGTGAGTTAGATAATGAGAGTCGCAAGAAACAATCATTGGTATACCGAGTTCTTTATTTAGCCTCATTAGCCCATCGTTGATTATTTTTTGTACGTCCCAGTGATTTGGAGCGTCTGGATGGCCGTGATCTTGTAGTTCAAGATAGAAATCATCACCATAAACCGACTTATACCAAAGAGCAAGCTCTTTAGCTTTCTCAAAATCATTAGCCTTAATAGCTTCAGAAATCTCGCCACCAGCACATCCACTTAAACAAATAATACCCTCTGAACATTCTTCCATCAGATCATGATCAATACGCGGCTTATAATACTGTCCTTCAATACTAGCCTTTGAAGAAAGCATACACAAATTTCGCCACCCAGCCGCATTCTTAGCTAATAAAGTAAGATGATAACGAGGCTTATCGTGCGCCGGATCTCTATCAAAGCGCGTTCGAGCAGCAACATAAGTCTCCATACCTAAAATAGGTTTTAGCCCCTGCTCTTTCGCCGATTTATAAAACTCAATCGAACCAGACATAGTTCCATGATCCGTAATTGCAACAGCTTTCATACCATTTTCTTTTGTTACACGAGTCAAATCATTAATTTTAGTCAAGCCATCTAATAACGAGTGATATGTATGAGTATGTAGATGAACAAAATCGCTAGGCTGTAATTCTTCAAAAGTTTTAGTTTTTATTTCTCCCGTCTCCATTTAATTATTTTAACAAATTTTCTAGTTTTTCGCAAAAAATAAAATACCATATGGTATTTTTCTACTAACAAAAAATCCCTACAGCAGCTTAGATATTTTCCCCGTACAAAAGCACAAGGTGGATACCTCCTCAACCTATGACCACGGCCATAAATCATCATTTGGAGTTCCTATATCTATGATTATTCAGGAAAAATCATACACTACTGCAAGGACATCCTAATTATAGCACTTCTTTTTTAAAAAATCCACTGAAAAAATATCAAAATATAACTCTCTATAAAATTAATGCCTGCAGATATATAATCTGATAACAATATAATCACAAAAAACACTAGTAGAGAGTTTGATTCCATTTTTTGGATAATGTTTTGGATAAAATCTGGCGCTATCGGGAAAATTATTTTTGACCCATCAAGTGGAGGTATAGGTATTAAGTTAAATAACATCAACCCTAAATTAACCTTTACAAATAATATTAATATTTCACCTATAAAGCCTGAGCTTACATTTAAAGCAGAAAATAGCCCATAAACAATAAATGCTAAAATAAAATTTGTAAGCGGACCAGCCAGAGCTACAAGAACTACTCCCCATTCATTACCTTTTATTTTATTATAATTCACCGGCACAGGCTTTGCTCCACCGATAATTGGAGAATTACTTACAATGCAAAGAGCCGGAATTATTATACTTAAAAATGGATCAATATGAGGTAGAGGATTTAAAGTTAAACGACCCTCAATCTTGGCAGTATCGTCCCCTAACCAATACGCCACTAAGCCATGTGCTATTTCATGAACTAGTATTGATATTAACAAAATAAATACTATAACAAAAATTCCAATTAGTCCCATATTTATATTATATCATCTATTGACCTTTTTTGTTAAATGCGCTATAATAAAACAGATTGTAAATAATAAAGTAAAGAGAGTTATATGGCAGTATGTGATCTAACAGGAAAAGGAAAGCAACACGGAAATAATGTTAGCTTTTCACTGCGACGCACAAAAAGAACTTTCAAACCGAATATTCAGAAAAAAACTGTAATCATTGATGGTAAGAAAATTCGTCTAAATTTAAGCACCGCAGCTATCCGAACCTTGAAGAAAAAAGGTATTCTATAACAGAATAGTAAAGAAAACAAAAATACCCTTATCTAGATTGATTAAGGGTATTTTTGTTTTCCTAAATTGTTTTAATTAGAACGATTGACCTTAACTATTGTTAGTTTGTCTGGTAAGCTTGATACAGATTTAACTTTATATTTTGTAGTTGTTTCAACATCAACTCCAAGCTCTTTAATAAATATATCAATACTAGATTGCGGCACGTCATATTTAATACCGTCTTCAGAATAATGTATAGGTATTACAACTTTAACATCAGCATCCCTTACTATCTTAGCAGCCGAAGTTGCATCAAGAGTATACCCCCCACCACCAATAGGAATGATTAAAATATCAAGTAACCCTAGGTTTTCTAGCTGATCGTCGGATATCTGTGGCCCAACATTACCAAGAAGACCAATCTTGGAGCCTAGTACATCAATACTATAAACTACAGCCTTTTTAGGCTCATTATCTCCATCCAAATGACGCTTTTCAGCAAACCCATTAATGGAAAAATCGCCAATTTCATAACTTCCAGGATAACTAATACTCAACAAGAAATCTCTATCCCCAGTACGGAATCGTTCTTCTGTCGCCAATTCTATAGCATTTTTAACAACATAGTCACCCTCACCTAGAACCGACATTTTAGGATCAGTTACTAGTATATTTTTCTTTGTAGAAATAACAACAGTATTAGCACCTTTGTATTCTATATCAAACATTTATCTTCTCTCCTTATTCTTCAAAATGCCTTCTCTATCTACTATTATTCTATGTTCATTCTGAAATATACCATTAATAAACACGTCACTCGATGTATACCTATAATAAAATTCTTCCATAGATAGAATAACATAGTTTAAATCACGGCCTTCTTGTTTTTCTATATTCTTAGCCCAGTCTGAAAGCTGCTTTTTCGAGTTGTTACCCACAAGAATCATATCAATATCAGACTCGGATCTTTTAACTAGTACACCAGATATAATCAAAATACCCAAGTCCTTATCAATATCAGATGTGCCATACCTCCAACCTTGTTCTTTTTCCTTTACTATAGACTCTTCGCCCGAATCAATTCCAGCAAAAATAGCTCTAAGAGGAATATAATATTTAAACCTCTGATTTATACCATAAAATAGCTTCCTATCTTCTGTTGCGCTATTCACAGCCTTTATATCCTCTAAGTTTTTTAATTCTCTGCGAACTGAGTTAACTTGTTCATCAATTAATCTTGTTATTTCTCGAACGTAAAAAGTTTTTTCTGGATTATTTAAAAACAAGTTTAAAAGTTTAACTCGAGTTTTTGATCCAAATAAAGCTTCTATACTTTTATCCATAGTTTCATTTTACCACACTCCTCTGAATAAAACACTATTTTTACTAAAGTTTTTTACTCAACTCCGCCCTTAGAAATATATCCGCATCCAACAATGAAAGCCATTTAATAATCTTATTTCGCTTCATAAATGTAATCTGTCGCTTTGCAAGCCTCCAATCTCTAGTTGACATTTTTTCGATGAGCTTGCTTTTCGTCAATTCTCCGGCTAAATACTCCCGAATTAGTGGATAAGCATTGGTAGTCATCGCTTCTGATTCCCAACCATATTTTTGCGCAATGTTTTTAGCCTCCACTACTATACCTGTACTAAAAAATTGTTCATTCCGTTCAAAAATTCTTTTTCGAAGTTCATTTCTGTCTGTCGCAATACCAACAACAATAAAATTATAGTTGTTGTTTTTTACACACCTTCTACTCTTTTCAGTCTTACTTTTTTCTATCGCTCTTACTAAGTATCGTTTATTTTGATAATTTTCTGGAGGTCGAATTTTATGGCGAAAAATATAATCTTGAAGTTCCTCGATTGATTTTCTATTTAGATCATTTCTAATTTTTTCATTAACCCGACCGCCAAATTCATAATCATTAATTACTGAGTCAATATAAAGACCAGTCCCACCTACTAAAAATGGGATTTTACCACGATCTAAAATATCATCAATTTTTTCATAAGCATACTCCTTGAAATCTGCCGCAGTAAAACGCTCTCCAGGCTCAACTAAATCAAAACCCCAGTGAACAACGCCTTCTCGTTCCTTAATTGTTGGTTTTGCAGAAGCAATATCAATATCTTTATAAATAGCCCGCGAATCAGCCGAGATAATTTCACCATTAAAAAGTTTAGCTAATTTAATAGCTAGACTTGTCTTTCCACTTGCTGTAGGGCCAGTTATTACAACTACAGTTTTTTCCATTATTTTAGACTTTTAATAAATTTTGGAATACGCGATAGCGAAATTTTTTCTTCAATGAATTGACCATCTTTTCGAAAACGAACACTAACTTCATTATTTTCTTTATCTTTAGGGCCAATAATCAGCTGAACTGGAATTTTCATTGCAGTTGCCTCACGAATCTTTTTACCCAAAGATTCATTTCGCTCATCAACAGAATAACGAATTTCATTGAATTTAACTGGCGAATTAAGCACAGTCTCAGAAAGAATTTTGGAAACTTCTTCAACGTAATCATTTAAAGTATCATTGATTGTCAAGATTCGAACTTGCTCAGGAGCTGCCCAAAAATCAAACCAGCCAGCTTTATGCTCAATATATACACTCATAAATCGCTCAATCGAACCAAGTAAAGCGCAGTGAATCATTACTGGTCGTTCATCTTGACCTTCGGAGTTTTTATACGAAAGTTCAAATCGTTCAGGCTGAACAAAATCAAGCTGGACCGTTGCCACTTGATGCTCACGACCAATTGCATCAGTTGCCATAAAATCAATTTTTGGCCCATAAAATGCAGCTTCGCCTTCTTCTTCAAAATAATCTAAATTATTCGAAATAACCGCTTTTTTAAGTTGATTTTGCGCGCTTTCCCAAACTGCCAAATCACCGAGATAACTATCAGAATCATCACGATAGCTAAGGCGTACTCGAAGTTTCATTCCAATTCCAGAATAAAGTTCGTGAGCAGCAGCTAACAGATTTTGAATTTCACCTTCAATCTGATCAGTTCGGCAGAAAATATGCGAATCATCTTGCGTTAAAGAGCGAACACGATTTAAGCCGCCAAGTTCTCCAGTTTGCTCATCGCGATAATCTGTGGTAGTTTCAAGATAGCGAATTGGTAAATCTTTATAGCTTCTTGGATTTGAAGCAAAAATCTGTGTATGATGTGGGCAATTCATTGGTTTTAATGCAAATTGACCACCAGTAACCTGTGATTTCACCAAGAAAAGCTCTTCACCAAATTTAGCCCAGTGCCCAGATTTTTCATACAAATCTTTTTTAGTAATGTGCGGAGTCCAAACTTTTTCGAAACCATATTTTTGGCGTAATTGATTTGAATAATTAGCTAAAACATCACGCAGAATTGTTCCACGTGGCGTGAAAAGTGGCAGACCGATACCAACAAGTGGAGAAACGGTATATAAATCAAGTTCTTTACCCAACTTACGGTGATCGCGTTTTTTAGCTTCCTCCATTCGTTCAAGATATTCATCGAGTTCTTCTTGCGTTTCGAAAGCCACACCATAAAGCCGCTGTATCTGCGGATTTTTTTCATCACCGCGCCAATAAGCACCGGCCACGCGCATCAATTTAAATGCACCAACTTCGCCAGTATTCGAAAGGTGTGGTCCGCGGCACAAATCTTTATAATTTCCGTTTGTATAAAAACTTACTGTTTCTGCACCATTACCCAACTCAAAATCCCCCTCAGCAAGGATTTTTGCGTCAGTTGTACCAGCCTTTTTCAAATCATTCAAGAGCTCCAATTTGTATGGTTGATTAGTTTCTTTCGCCCAAGAAATTGCTTCATTAATCAAAACTTCACTTCGCAAAAAATCTTGCTTTTCAGCAATAATTCGGCGCATTACTTTTTCAATTTTACCAAAGTTTTTTTCTGAAATTTTATTTTCACCTAAATCAATATCGTAATAAAAACCGTCATTAATTGCTGGACCAACGCCAAATTTTGCATCTGGGTAAATTCGTTGAACCGCCGCCGCCATAATATGGGCAAGGCTATGACGCATTCGAGCTAATTTTTCTGTTTTTTCCACTTAAAATCCCTTCCGAAATAATAAAATTAACTCTTTTTATTTTACCACTGCTAGACTTTTTCCGCAAGTTTTGTTAAAATTAGAGTATCGGGCGATTAGCTCAGTTGGCTAGAGCGTCACATTGACGTTGTGAAAGTCAGAGGTTCGAGTCCTCTATCGCCCACCAAATTTGGAAAAACCGCACCCCCTAAAAGGTTGCGGTTTTTGTCTTAGGCATTATTTATACTTATTCTTCATTATCATTATAAATCCCAGTTAAATGGTACCCATATACCATATTTCTAAGAGCTATGGAATGAGATATCAAAATAAGCATCGACAACACTAATATAAGCACAAGAGTAATCAAAGTTACCATTAGCTGGTACTCTGATGAGATAAATATCAAGGTCATCATACTTAGAACACTTCCAACATAGAAAATCATTACTACCAAAACAGCCATAGCCTGATCATATATATGAGATGTTTGCTCTAAAAATCTACGGGCATTTTTTTCATTTTCAGCCACATCTCTATTAACGGCAAGTAAGACTTGATACATAATGGAAAGGATAAATCCATAATAGAAATATAAAGTTGCTAGTTCTTTTATATTGAATACATCAGATAAAAATTTTGGAATATAAAAATACGCAATTGACATAATACCGACCGTGATTGACGACAAAAATAGTGTTATTATAATACTATGTTTCTTGTCGGATAGTTTATTTTTAAAATAAGATTCCCTTAAGCCACTAGCTAAAAAGCTAGTAAATCCATTCAGCATAGCAAACAATCCACCTATAGCTTCTAAAATATCCCCGAAAAAAATCCTAATAAAAATAATTGCACCAACAATAAAGCCTTTGCCATTTATAATCATACTTAAAGCCATAATTGAAAAACATAAATAAAAAAGCACATTAACTATAGAAGACAATCTTTCATTTAATACAGTAGACCTATCCAGCTCTAAATAAGCTTTCCTAATTCTATCTTCATCAATTTCATTTTGTAATATTTTTTCGCTCATACACTAAGTATACCCCCCCCCCGGGGGGGGCTGTCAATGCTTTTCGCCCTCAGAACAATTTAATTCAACTAGTGATATATTCTTCGTGAAATAATATTTTAACGTTCGCTTGACAAAATAGGTTTAATATTTTATGTTATAAATCGAAAATATACCGAAAAGCGAACAAAATTCTAATTATTTAAAAACCTAACCTGAGTAGCTAAAGTTCCGTTTAACACAAAAAATCCGTCTTCGCCAGACGGATTAGTTATAATATTTTTATTTTGTATTTTTCTTTTTAGCTTTAGCACGAACAATATCTGCTATCGTGCCTTTTTGTGTGACATCAAATTTATCAAGATATTTACCAAGTGCAAGCCGAGTTTGCGAATAAACTGCCGCAGCTGAACCGTAGCAAATAGAGGTTACCGGCATTAAGAACCACTGCAAAATCATCCATAACGTCCTTCGTCGTTTGTAGCGGTCTGGTTTAGGTGGCAACATTTTTAGACTTACAAAAATTGTTATAAAAATACCAATTGCCGCAAATTGCTGAAGTACACTAACAGTAGTTGGAAGCTGGTGCGCAACTAAACTACGCGAAGCATGGTTATTTAAAATAAGTGGAATCCACCCACCAAAAGCAGCTAGCGGTGATTGATAGACCATTGCAACATGTCCCTCCAAAAGAACCCAAAATTTAGCCAAAGCGTCCCAAAACGGAACCGTGCGTTTTTTAGTAAAAATATTCTGAGCGACATAAGGCACATCGCTTGCACCATACATCCAACGACGAAGCTGAATAAATTGAGCTTTAAGAGTTTTTTTGAAAGTTTCACTCAAAACAGCATCTTGATAGATTGGCACCATAATTGGAACTACTGCATATTCCCCATCAAAATGAAAATAGCTTCGCCAAAATTGATGACCATCTTCAACAATTGTCCGCACACTCCAAAAATCCATTTCGATTAACGCATCAAGAGGCTGGGCATGTGAGGCAAAATTACGTAATCGATGCGGCCGCATTGAGACAACAAGATTCCAAAATGAATTTCCAGTAGCAAGCACTCGCATTGGTGCCGGCGCATCCCAAATATTATTAAAGAACAATGAAATAGGCTGATAAGAATAGTGCTTACGATCTGGACGCACAACAAACTCATAAGTAGCCGACGCGAAATATTGCGGATGCGGCTTGTTATCACAATCAAGAGTCGTCACTAGAACATTCTCAAATGGAATTTTATTTTTTTCACAGTATTTTTTTAGAGCTCGACCAGCAAAAGTTATATTACCACCTTTACCGATGACTTCATTAGGAAGATCTTTTGGATGTTTTACAATTTCAAAATCCTTAAAAATATGCGAGAATTCAGCCTTTAACCTATAAGCAGTTTCTTCAATATCTTTACTGCCACGTTCCTCATAAGCTAAAAAAACTACTAGATTCCCTTTTGGGTATTTAGCATTCTTTAAAGATTTAATTGTTGGCTGAATTACTTCGTAAGGCTCATTATAGGCCGCTACAATTACAGCGTTAATTACTCGAGATGGCTTTAAAAAATTATCCTCAGCAGAAATACGCCGCAAATTCTCGCAATGTTTTTTAAAGTCAAAGCTCCGACTATCTTTTTGAGAGTAATCCTTAATATGACAATAGCTATCGTGTGGATTCTCTAATTGAGTTAGTCGGTTCCCCCAATCAACTTTTAGAGCTTGATTCATTTTACGATATCCACCGAAAGTTCGATAAGCCACACCTACAGCCTTAACTAAAAGAGTTGAAATAATAAAAACTAAATAAACAGATGCCCAAAATGGAGATATTATCGACAGCACAATCATTAGGATAATTGCACCATAACTTAAAAAAGCAGGCAAAATTTCAAAAAATCGATAAAATTTTGTTCTTTTACCCTGCGGGATTTCAATATCTTTACTCATTTAATTTGGAATTTCCCTTAAAATAGCTGAGGCGATTAAGAATGAAATAATCGCAAGCAGGATAGTAATAGCCAAGAAAAATAAAGCCATTTTCCTACCCGAAACTTTGTAGATTTTTACGATAATCACATTATGCACGATAGCTATAATCAAACCTAAACTAGCTAAAAATATTCGCGTAAACCAAACATCTTTATAGAAGTGTTCACTACCAAAAACAGTGTATCTAACATAGATCATTCTATCGTAAAAATGCACACCAAACATTGTTGAGATAAAGAAAATAATTCCTAATATAAAAATTAAGATCATAAAAAATATAACTAGTCGATCTTTTGCAATAATTTTAAAATAATTTTTCAATTTTCCCATAAAAATAACCCTGGAGCCGATGAGCAGGATTGAACTGCTGACCTACGCGTTACGAGTGCGTTGCTCTACCAACTGAGCTACATCGGCGACCTTTTAAATTATAGCATAATCTAACTTAAAAATAAATAAAACTATTGATATTTAAAATATAATTTGGTAAAATAATATTAGTCTTAGGTTTGGGCTCGTGGTATAGTTGGCCTAGTACGCCTCCCTGTCACGGAGGAGATCGCCGGTTCGAATCCGGTCGGGCCCGCCAAATATAGACTTTAAAAATCCCGCAAGTTTAGCGCTTACGGGATTTTTTATTTTTTGAGGCTTCTATATTTTTATATATTTTGAAATCTTACCGGATTTTTCAAACTGGGTAATTCGATTATCAAATTCGGTGAATTTAACTTTAATATATTCATAGCTTAATTCTTTATCATTCTTAGAGACTAACTTTACGAAATAGTATCCATAAGCATCTTTAGAATTTCGCTTCGCAACAAAAACCTTTGATACTTCACCATTTTTTAGAGTCAACGCAGTCTTTGTTAGTCCGCCATCAAAATTAGAAATCTTAATATTTCCAGATGCTCCAACTTCAACTTTATCACCAAACTTATCGACAACCTTTGAGAAGTCATTATTATTAGAAGCTAAAAAACTCGCAACTTCATTTTTTAGATTTAAAGCATTCGAATCAATCTTTTCAGAAACTTTTTGTTGAAGAAGAGGTAGCTCAGCAAAAATTCGACGCCATTCACTAGGTGAAAAACCATAATTATCTTTAATAATCTTATTGAAGGCAGATTCCGAAATTTCCACTCCACTCACTATCCGTTGATTTTTAATCACCCCATCAACCTCTTGCGTAGAGACAGAAATACCATTTTCACGTGCTAGCTTAATCGCATAAGCATTCCGGACGGTATTATCCATAGCTTGTCGCTTATAAACTTCTGAACGTTTATTTTTATCTTTGATAAGCTCAAGAGTCTCTTTTTTATTTTCACTTAAAGCCATATTAGCACGATAATCAGCTAGATAGTCGGAATAAAGAGCATTCTGACCATCCACATTAGCGACAGGTAGCGGTAAAACAGTAGTAATACGATAAACTAAATCGTTAGTATTTTGAGCCACATATAACTGATGCCATAATGCAATTAATCCCAGAGTGATTACTATAGTCGCAATAATTAGAGTATTAACAACCAGTTTCTTTTTTGAATACTGGACTGGATATTTAAACTTTCGCCCGTTATTTAAAATTTCTTTTCGCTCAGATTCTAGTGTATCGTTGGTAATCTTCGCCAATTGGCTATTCTCCGAGCTTTGCTCCTTCTTTACTAGTTGCTTAATTTTATTCTTCATAATCCTCCGTTTCAATTTCTCCTACTGCATCCTGTAGCCTATTATAAATTTCTTCTGGGTGTTCAACATTTTTAATCTCTAAGTCACCAACAATTGTTAGGATATTGATAGTGCCAAACCTGAAAATATCCGCAAAAAATCCAGGAATTGTATAATTAATAGATTGAATCTTGCTAAGTGGAATATCTATCACCGTCTTGCCAAAAAAACCCTTCTGAGTAACTTGGCGAATTCTTTGATCCGTAACAATATAAATCGAAAAATACCAAATCATCAAATGATATAAGAAAAAAATTAACCCAACACCAAAACCAGCTAACGGAATATACAAAATTTCCATACCGGCTGCCGAACCAGCAATGATCACTATCGGGACAGACAAACAAGAAAGCGCGAAAATTCCAAGCAATAAATAAAATCCTTTACGCATTGCAATAATGTGTTTACGGAATACAAACAAAAAATCTTCGCCATCTCGCTGGCCAACAAAAGCTTTTTGGTTTTCTTTAACACTCTTTGTCATATATAATTTCTGGTACCCCAGACAGGAATCGAACCTATAACCTTTTCCTTAGGACGGAACTGCTCTATCCAATTGAGCTACTGAGGCATAATTATATTCTAGCATTTTTTGATAGAAAAATCTACTTTGAAGCTATCTTGTAAATTTATCTCGCGGAGTGGAATATTCATAAAGCTCACCATCATTAAACCAATGAGCGATTTCCTCCGCCGCTTCCTCCATACATCCCGAAGCATGAATCAAATTTGGAATCCCCCGCCCAGCTTGATCGGCATAGCCAAAACTCATATGAGAAAAATCACCTCTAATAGTCCCTGGTGCAGCATTTTTTGGCTCAGTTCCACCGACTAATTTACGAACAAGCTCAACTGCATCTACGCCCTCTAACACCATAGCTATTACAGGACCTTGAGTCATAAAAGTTAAAGCTAAATCAAAAGCTTTCTCCCCACGCCGAGTGATCATTTTTCCTATTTTTTCATAGTGTTTATGGTAATGATCTTTATCAGGAAAAATCATTTTCGTGCCTACAATTTTTAATCCAACTCGCTCAAATCGAGTTAGAATTTCACCAACAATACCTCGCTGAACAGCGTCTGGCTTAAATAAAATTAGAGTTCGTTGAATATGATTATCTTCCATTTTTTCTCCTTACGCTTAATTATACTCTTTTTAGGTAAAAAATGCTATAATTATACTATGTATATCTCTGAAGCGCTTGAAGATTTTTTAGAATCACTCGAAGTTGAGGGTGGCCGCTCGCTCAAAACAATCGAAAATTACAAACTTTATATTGAAAGGTTCGTAGAATTTTCAGACGATATTGCTGTTTCTAAAATTGATTCAGAGCTAGTTAGGAAATATCGCCTATGGCTTAACCGATACCAAAATTACGACGGAAAAACCCTTGGCCGTGCAACTCAATCCTATCATTTAATCGCTCTGCGGAGATTTTTAACTTATCTTGCTCGCCGTGACATTAAATCACTCGAGCCATCAAAAATTGAGCTACCTAAAGTAACCAAACCGCAAGTTAATTTTCTCCACTACGAAGAAGTTGAGCGGCTTATAAATTCTATACCAACCGACGACGAAACCGGCTTGCGTGATCGAGCTATCGCCGAGTTACTATTCTCGAGCGGATTGCGCGTTTCGGAGCTTTGCAATTTAAATCGCGACCATATTAATACTAAACGCCGAGAATTTACCGTGCGCGGAAAAGGCAACAAAGATCGACCAATTTTTATCTCAAAACATGCCGCCGAAGTAATCGAAGAATATCTAGATGCTCGCGACGACAATTTAGTTCCGCTCTTTATAAATTATTCTCGCCGGTATAAAAAACCTTCCACCGACGGTAATTATCGCCGGATAACCCCAAGAACCGTTCAGCGAATGATAGATAAATATGCTCGACTAGCTGGTATAACTAAAAAAGTTACACCTCACACAATGAGACACAGTTTTGCAACTGATCTTCTAGTAAACGGCGCGGATTTAAGATCTGTCCAAGGAATGCTTGGTCATTCAAGTATTGCTACAACCCAAGTCTATACTCACGTTACAGATCAGCATCTTAAAGAAATCCATGAAAGATTCCACAGCGAAACAGAATAATTATCGATTTTAGATCCTCCCGATATATTGAGAGGATCTAGTTCTATTTGCTTCCAATAGTTCTAACTAGCAAGTCGAACCTATTTATCGCACAATAATTTGCGAGATCAGAATTAGGTCTGCACTGAGAATTAACGACATCAATACCACTATCACCCCTCGTACCTAGGACATATTGAATATTAATCATAGATTGGCCTGTTGCAGCATCAACACCAACTTGCCTAAATCTTATGTCGTAAAGCATTAGGTCAGTTTCACCAGGCGGTAATATTTCTGTAACTTGATTAGAATCCCGAGGGATCTCAGTCCATACATCAGCGCTCGAATCCTGACAATATCTTTTAGTAACATCTTTTACACGAATAAATCTAATTGTGTTATCTGTAGATCCTCTATATTGAGCGGGGCCATTGCCGTTATTTAACGCGGCAGCACTATTCCACACATATGTAAAATCACCTGTACAAAATGCCCCCCCGAGCTCATTCCTAACGTAAGAAGCACCAGGAGTAGCTCCACTAACAAAAGACCTACCATCCCATCCATCGATACTCTGGAGAGAATTAAAATTACGCGTAAGATCAGAGTTAATTAAGCGACCGGCCGTATTCAGTTCCTTAAATGTCTTCCCTTTAACCATAATATTAGACATCTGCATTACCATGACAGCTATAGCAACCATCAACATTGCTACAAAACTCATAGCAAGAAGGAGTTCTATAATAGTGAATCCATTTTTTTTATCTTGGATCATATAACCTCACAATCGTACCTAAAGTTGTAGGAGAAGAGCCCGTTGGGGCCGCCCAGCAAGCCCTAATATGGAAATCATAATACCCCGATCCTTTGATGGCTTCAATCCACAAGCCTTCAGCACCTACAAAACTACCCTTATCCGCTAAATTATTAGTGTCATCTTCCGAACGCCAAATAAGCCTCGGAAAAGTAGTTGCAGGATTTAAACCGTTAGTATCAATCCTAGAAATCCTAGAACCGTTATCGTATCCTAATATAAAAGCACTCGATGGAAATTGAGACCTATTCGACGGACATAAAGAGAGGTCAGACGCCGAGACTACCGCTGAAGACGTAACCGTATTCCATAAACCAGTATCATTAGACCCAGAACCAGCTACTGCAAGTGAGTTGATGTACCTAAGAGCTTCCGCTTGAGAGTCAATAGCATTACGAGCCATAGTAAGTTGTAATGTAGATTGAGCTCTAGAAATACCGGAATTCATAAGTGCAAGCCCACTGATAGATACGACCGCGAAAACAGAAAATGCTAGCATAACTTCAATCAAAGTATCGCCTTTTTTAAAATACCTCATCACTACTCCTGTAATCTCACCCCGTTAATCACAACATCCCTAAACCCTGGACTATCACCACAAGATGATCCTCTCGCGCCGTCTAGTGGTGCTACTTCTACAGATGAGGAACCGGAGCCAATTTTTATAACTTTATTCTTTCCGAAAATAGCGTTAGCAGAAAAGAATCCATTACCTCCAGCACTCCTGACGCAAATATTGACAGTTTTATTACTAGACATTAAAAATCCACTAGAGGTAGACCAAAGTCTAAATGTCCGCATACCTTCTGGGTTATTTACCAAGCGATTATTATCTGTAATTGGTTGCATAGGTATCCCAAAAGTCATAATACTTCCGTCTATAGGTGATCGAACAATCATTACGTTATCTACCGTCTCTCTAACATCATTGACTTGTCCGTTACCATAAGGAGTATTCATTCTAAGAGTAGTACCCTCAGCTTCAGTATCAGGCCTAAACAGTGGTCCTGTACTAGGCCTATTATCTGTAGCATTCTTAAACTGAGAGCCCCACTCTAAACCTATATTTCGAGGATCGGAGACTCGATTTTTCCCTGCGCTAACGACAAACTTAGTAGCGCGAAGCGCATCTATGTTACTGCTACACTGCCCATGACATGCAGTATTAATATTAATATCTAGACCTATAACATCCCTAACTGTCGCATTAATATGACCAGAATTAGCTGTGCCATCATCACCAAATGACATAATCTTGCCTAAAACAATACAATTAGTCGTACCTCTAGTATTACCGTTATCACTTATTTCTACATGAGTATTAACTATTCCACCATTATTATCTACAGTACACCTAATTTTATTATTCCTAGGATTAGATTGGTTCTCGACCTCACCAAAAACAGATTGAATATCAGACTTGAAAGTCTCCACCGAATCATTGTATCGCTGAGTTATTATATTGCGACTCCAGCCAACCATTAGACTAACGGCTAAAAGACCAGAGATAGCTAAAACTAAAGTAGTCTCGATAATCGTAAAACCTTTTTTGATTTGTTTTTTCATCATTGCCCCCATTATAACATAAGCGTTTTAAATTATCATCAAATTTTTCAAAAAATTAGCAAAAAATGGCTGAAGAGCTAATAGTGCCACACAGGCTAAAATCATAGCCGGGCCAAAAGGAATCTGAGCGTGCTTTTTAATCATTTTCTTCCTCACAATAGCTTGAGAAAAAATTATCGCCAATCCAATTAAATTAGAAAATAACAGTAGAAATATAGTATATATTGGCTTATTTGGCAATAAAAAAACTAGCCCAATCGCCAATATCCAGTCACCATCACCAACCCAAGCACCCTTTGAAACAGCCGAGAGTATAAAATATATACCCGGGAAAAGCGCAAGCGAGACTATCAAGTTTAAAATAATAGTAGCAGAAAAACCTCCCTCAAAATTAGAACTCAACCAATAAATCCCTGCTAAAAAATTAAAAATCCACATCACTTTAACTGGTAATAACGACCATTTTGCATCATACACAAAAAGAATCACTAGAGGAGATAAAGCTAAAAATAACAGCGTAATTCTAAATAGATCAATAGCTGAAATTTTAATTAAATCGACCTGCATTGACGCAAAAATAATCCCAAAAATAATCGCTGTTGCAACTTCTGCCAAAAACTCAAGAAGCCCGATTTTCGTATGACATTTTCTGCATTTTCCACCTAGTGATAGCCAAGAAAAAACCGGAATTAAATCAAACCATTGCAGCTTATATCCACAACTCAAACAATGCGAGCGATTTTTTTTATGCTTTTCACTATTTAAATACTTTAGCTTAGACCATTCTTTTTTATCAACTTCACCACCAGATTTTTTAATATCATGAAGCTCAGTAGCTCGCAAACGCCAAACTTGCGCGACAGAAAAACTTCCGATAATTGTGCCAAAAACTCCGGCAAAAATTATTCCAAAGTAAACCATTTACTAAACCTGTCCAACCAAACCATAAATAGGCATTAAAATTGCACCGATTAAGCCACCAGCAACTACTGCCAAGACAACCATTAGGATTGGCTCAATCATTGTAGAAATCGCTTTAATCTGTTCATCCAATTCATCTTCGTAGACTTGAGCCGTCTTTCCTAGCATTTCATCAATCTTACCAGACTGTTCACCAATTGAAATCATTTGTGGGACAAGAATAAGAATATAATCTTTGTCCTTTAATGCATCAGAAAGATTTTTACCACCTTGTACTAGCTTATTAGCTTCATCGATTGATTTCTTAATCACTACATTATTAACTGCTTCGCTAGTAATAGATAGCATGTCATTCATAGATACGCCAGTAGAAAGCAACAGCTGCCCAGTTCTAGAAAAACGCGCCATATAAAGCTTTCTGAATAGCGGATTAAAAATCGGGACATTAAGTTTAAAAATAGCCGCAAATCTAATACCTAAATCAGTCTTCAACCATTGTTTCAAGAACCAAAAACCTATACCCAATATAAGCATAATAATCCACCAAAAGTTAGCTAAAAATCCGGACAAAGAAATCAAAATTTGCGTCATCATAGGAACTTCTTTCTTTAAACTGCCGTATAGCTGTTCGACTTGAGGAACGACTGTAAACATCATAAAAGCAACAACTGCTCCAATCACGACAAGAACGATGGTTGGATAGGTTAGCGCACCTCGAATCTTGCTCATCATAGCGGCGTCTTTTTCCTGCTGGGCTGCAATTCGACGAAGGGATTCATCAAGAGTTCCGGATAATTCACCGGCCGCAACAAGTGCAAGATAGACCTTGTCAAAAACTTCTGGATGCTTGGAGAATGAATCAGAAAGGCTTGATCCAGCTTCAATATTAGCTAAAATGTCATCAATAACAGACTTCATTTTTTTATTTTCAGTCTGCTCGGATACAGTCCTAAGTCCTTGTGCTAATGGCAATCCAGCACCAACTAAAGTAGAAAACTGACGCGTAAAAACAATTTTATCTTTTATTGTAATTCTATTTGTAAATTTAGAAAAAGTTCCGCCAGAGTCAGCTTCTTTAATTTTTAGAGGTATATAACCTCTTTCAAGCAAAAGCTTTCCTGCTAATCTGGAGTTATCAGCTTGGACCTCCCCCTTCTCAATTTTATCAGTCGCTTTATCGCGAACCTCATAGCTAAATTTTTTCATATTATCCTCGCATTAGCCTTTCAAATTCTGTTAAATCAACTGCGTATTCGCGCGCATTATCATAAGTGATTACACCCGATTGAACCAATTTAACCAAAGTCCTATCCATTGTCTGCATCCCTTGATCAGCGCTAGTTTGAATGACTGTATCAAGCTGATGAGTTTTACCTTCACGAATGATATTCCGGACAGCAGGATTAGCTATCATCACTTCTGCCGCTACTACACGGCCTCCACCAATAGCAGGAATTAAACGCTGAGCACATATACCCTGTAAAATATTTGCTAGCTGAGACCGAACTTGAGGCTGCTGATGAGGAGGAAAAACATCAATCATACGATCAATCGACTGCGCTGCACTGTTAGTGTGGAGTGTCGCAAAGACTAAGTGACCAGTTTCAGCAATCGTAATCGCAGCAGATATTGTTTCGAGATCACGCATCTCACCAATCAAAACAACGTCTGGATCTTGGCGAAGTGCAGACCTAAGAGCTGCCGAGAATGAGTATGTATCATAATGAACTTCTCGCTGAACAATTGCCGAACGCTTAGATTTGTGGGTAAATTCAATAGGGTCTTCAATTGTGATAATATGCTTGTCTTTCTCAGAATTTATTTTATCAATTAAAGCTGCTAGAGTTGTTGATTTACCAGATCCTGTTGGACCAGTCACCAGGACTAACCCACGTGGATATTCAGCAAAAGTTTGAACCACAGGAGGCATACCCAACTCATGGACAGTTTTAATATTATTTGGGATCAAACGGAGTGCAGCAGCAAGATTTCCTCGTTCGTGAAAAGCGTTAACACGAAATCGCCCTAAGTCCCCAAAAGCAAATGAAAAGTCAAATTCTTTATCCTTCATTAGAATCCGTTGCTGATCTTCGTCTAATATCGAAAATATTAACTTTTCAACCTGTTCAGAATTCATATTCTGATAGCCAGAAAAAGGTATTAGAGCACCGTCAAGGCGCATCATTGGCGGTAAACCAACTTGCAAATGAAGGTCGCTCGCATTTTTTCGAACAATTTCTTCAAGTAAAATCTCTATTCGTAATTCTTGGTTCATTTTCTCTCCTTTTAAGCAGTATCTGCTGCAACCCTATTAACTTCTTCTAATGTTGTTATGCCCGTTAGCGCTTTTAAGTACCCATCTTGGCGCATTGTAATCATGCCTTGTTCTACAGCAACTTTTTGAACTTCATTCGATGTAGCATGTTTAATGATAAGCTCTCGAATTTCGTCTGTCACCTCCATCACTTCATAAAGTCCAGCGCGACCCGAATACCCTCCTGGCGTCTGCGGCGTATCACGACCTTTTACTAAAGTATAAGACTTTTGATTTGCTAACGGTAGGTTCTTATACCCCAAGTCCTCAGATACGCGCTCGACTTCTTCTGGAGTTTTCGGTAAAAGATGCCCAACCGTATCAATAATGCTCTGGGTTTGGAGCGGATCAGATTGATAAGTATTTCTTTTGGGTGAAACCCGACGTACCAGCCGCTGACCAATAATTGTGTTGACAGTTGAAGCAATCAAAAATGGTTCAATTCCCATATCTATCAAACGGGGCAGAATTCCAGCCGCACTGTTAGTGTGAAGTGTTGAGAACACTAAGTGTCCAGTTAAAGCTGCCTGAACGCCCAGGTTAGCCGTTTCCCCATCACGAATCTCTCCAACCATCACCACATCTGGGTCAAGACGCAAAATTGAGCGTAGCCCCGCCGCAAATGTTAATCCAACATCCGCATTAACCTGAATCTGATTTACGCCATCCATCTTATATTCGACCGGATCTTCTAGGGTGATAATATTAATTTCGTCACTTTTAATCTCTTTAATCAAAGCATACAACGAAGTTGACTTACCCGAACCAGTTGGCCCTGAAGTCAAGACCATCCCATTAGGAGCCTTAATACCTTTCTCGATCGTACGAAGAGCCCTACCAGCATAACCCATCTGTTTTAAATCAAATGAATTACCGCTTTTATCCAGCAAACGAATAACCACTTGTTCCCCCCAAACAACTGGTGAAATAGCAATACGTAGGTCAACTTCCTTACCGGAAACCGCAACAGCAAACTGGCCATCTTGTGGAATACGATGCTCGTCAATCTTTAAGTTAGAAAGAATTTTAATACGCGAAACAAGAGCTGGCTCAATAGTTTTTGGTAAATTCATTATTTCTCGCAAAACACCATCAATTCGACAACGAATCTTAAGAGCTTTTTCTAGCGGCTCAATATGGATATCAGATGCTTTCGAACGAACTGCGTATTCCAAGATAGTATTTAAAGCTTTAGAAATTGGCGAATCTTGAACAATTGTCTGAACATTTCTTTTAGCCTGCTCGGCGGCCGTCTCTTGAGCATCAATATTAGAGGCGATTTGATCAACGTCAGAAAGATCAGTTTTGTACTGATCAAGAACATGTTTAATCGACTCCTGACTCGCCATAAATACTTTTAATGGCCGCTGAATCAATGTTGAAAGATAATCTATAGCTTGAATATTAGTAGCGTCAAGCATAGCAACCGCTAGACGGTTCTGAACCTCACCGACAGGAACAGCCATATTTCTCTCTGCGACTTCAAGAGGTATCAAGGCTAAAACATCCTGCGGTATATTAACAGACTCAAGATTCACATAAGGAATCCCTGACACGTGAGAAACAGCATGGACTAAAATTTCATTATCAAGAACTTGATTTGACAAAAGATAAGCAACTAAAGACTCTTCTTTCTTTGCAGATTCACCAATGGCTCTATCTATAATTTCAGCCCTAACAAGCCCCTCTTCTACAAGGAGCTTTGCTAGTTTTTCTTGAATATCATTAGTAATTAGAGCCATTATTTCTTATTTACTTTCAGTCAAAATCTTATTTCCGCCATCTTCCCCGATAACTGTTTGAACAGTCGGGTTAATTGCTTCTTTATTAAATATCTCGCTGCTTGGATCAGCTATATTGGAAGATATTTCCTGCATAGTTTTTGTAGTGTAAGTTTCTTCAGATGGATTGCCAACGCCTGGTATAGCCTGAAAACCAAAGTAAGAAACTACTATACTAATTCCTGCGATCAGGATAATCATAGCAATATCTTGTGATCTCATTATTTTTTACCTCCTGTCGAGCTACTATTCTTTGAGGATGTATTCGATTTTGTATTATTTTGATTAGATTTAATCACTTTATCTTCTAGTTTAATACTATTATCCGGTAGATAGAAAGCTTGACCGGTAATATTTACATTAATTTGATTCTCGCTATTCATTTCTAACGTGATATTGGATACGCTAAAGGTTCGTATTGATTTCTCCATTCTTTTAAGAAATTCCTGGATGATATCAGCAGCCTTGCGTTCTGCTCCGCTCTTTGCACTAACCGAAATCGAAAAGCCTACAGTTTTAACAGAGCTAGATAATGCATTTGAACTTGTAGATATTCCTCCTGTAGAGCTAGAGGCAGAAGATACATTACTGGATGTATCACTAGAATCAGACGATATAGGATCGACATTTATAGATTCTACTGTTAGACCAGCTACCGATAGGATTTCATCACTCAAACTACTACCTATTGCTGCAGTATTACCAACCTTAGGCAAAGCGTCAACTACAACTTGAAGATTATTAGCCCCATCTATTTTTTTAACACTAGATAAAGCCTCATTAGACCTCAATAGTTTAACTTTTTTAATCAACTCATCCACATTACTGCTACTACGATCAATAGCTGCAAGAGTCTTTGTCTGTTCACCTATAACTTTGCCCTTAAATGCTATTTTCTGGGACAAAAATATTATTCCAACAACCGCTGCACCAACTATCACTGACGCAATAGCTACAAATATAAACATTGTTCTGTTGGCACGGTTGATAGCATTATATTTTTTAATCGCTACTTCTTCTTTCATTATTTTTCCTCTTTATTTTTATCCTTAACGGTAAATAAATTGTCAGGAATAGCCATCTTTGAATCTGTTACATCTTTTCTGGCAGGAGATTTAACAGCAAAATCTTTAGCAGTAAATTGCATAGCTGCAGGATTAAGAGTAAACTTAATATTAAAAGATAGCTCTTTTCCTCCTTCTTGAGAATCACCATAAGATTGCACACCTTGAATCTCCGAGCTTTGATCTACTAGATATTCTATCTTACAATCGTTCTGGTTAGATTGTGCCTCTTCAACAGTACAGGTAGTATTCTTAGCTTTTTCTGAACTATGATAGAGAATTTGGGTCTCTTTAAGAGCATTGACAAATCCATTGTAGGCATTATAGCCCTTTGATTTGCCATCTATTGAAACGACTCTTGTAGCAGAATCATACGAAACACTAGCAAATCTAACTTCATTCGCCCCTGTAGTCTGAATAGTCGGAATTATTTGACCTAAAAGACGCGAAACATTTGGGGCATTTTTACGAATATTATCAATCTGATTCAATTGATTTTGCAGAACTATCGCTTCATTTATTCCATCTTTTTTTGAAAGCTGGTCAAATTTCTTTTTTATATTATCCTCATTTGATCCCACGATAAGGCTTTGAGCTCCAAACGCAACAGTCATCATAACAACAATAGCAATCGCAGCCCCACCTGCAACAATAGAAAAGAAAATAACCCAGTTTCTAATTTTTTGAGCTTTCAATAAATCCTGTTTTACTTTAGGAATAAGATTAACTTGAACCATTATTTTTCAACCCTTTCCGCAAGACCAACTGCTACCGCAAATTCATTACCAACAGTCGCAACAGTTTGTTGATATTTAGCTGGGACATTAACCCTCTGAAATGGATTCACCGAACCCGTCTGTACACCTGTTTTAGAAGCAACGTACTCAACTAACTGCGGTATAATACCAGCATATCCAGATAGGGATATAACACTAACTGGAACTTGCGGATATTTAGTCGAGAAGAATTTTATAGACTTTGTAAGTTCTTGGACGAAATTCTCAAGATTGGACTCAATAGCTCGAAAAACTTGTGCATCAAGCTTATCTTGCGCTAATCCAAATTTCAAAATAAACTGCCTAGCTTGATCTTCTTTGATATTTAAATTCTGAACAGCAGATTTCACCAACGTGCCTAATCCTATCGGGACAGTTCGAACAAGACGAGGAGCTCCGTTATATACCAATGAAATATCAGCAGAATTCTCACCGAAATCAACAATCAACTGGGCAACATCGGAGAGAGACTCAAGCGAACGAGTCATCGAAATAGAATCCGGCTCAGCAGCAATAACATTAAAACCGATATTCTCAATAAATTCTAGTTGACCTTCACTATAGCTCTTTGCTGTAGAAGCAATCAAAACTTCCATAGTGTCAGGTTTATCCTGAGATTGGCCTAAAGCAACCCAATCAGCTTTCGCATCATCCATAGCCATTGGAATGTGCTGATCAAGCTGATACTCCATAGTTTGTTTTAACTCTTTTTCATCACGAGCAGGAACATCGACAATTGTTGTATATGTTTTCTGGGACGAAAGACTTATCGCCACATTCTTAGCTTTAATATCACTCTGCCCGATCATTGCAGTGATAATCTCACCAAGTTTTCGGCGGCTTTCTTCAGAATCGCTCAAAATAATCTGAGGATCAACCGAAACATATCCTAATCCTACTAGATTCCAAGAGTTTTCGCCTTCTTTTGAAAGCTGGACGGCACGAACTGCATTTGTACCTATATCCAATGAAAAGAATTCGCCCACACCTTTAATATTAATCATATCCTTATTTTAACATAAACATAATAATAAAATCAAGCATTTTGAGTCTTAACAAGCACAAAACATTAGTAGTATATTTAAGCAATAGTATTTTATATAATTAAGCTTTTATGTTAAAATTATAGTTAAATTTTAATAAGGAGAAAAATGAGTTTATCAATTGGAATTGTTGGCTTACCCAATGTCGGAAAATCAACTTTATTTAATGCCCTAACTAATAATGATATCTTAGCTGCGAATTATCCATTTGCAACTATTGAACCAAATACAGGCATCGTACCGGTTCCCGATCCGCGACTAGCTAAACTAGCCGAAATTTACGGTTCGCAGAAAATCATTCCAGCAACAGTTACGTTCGTAGATATTGCCGGGCTTGTCGCTGGAGCCTCAAAAGGCGAGGGTTTAGGGAATAAATTCCTTGCAAATATTCGCCAATGTGACGCAATTATTCATATTGTACGCGCTTTCGAGAATAATGATATTGTCCATGTTTCGAACACTATCAATCCTAAAAATGATATTGAGGTAATCAATACTGAACTTATATTAGCAGACATTCAGACTATCGAAAATCGCCTCCCAAGACTACAAAAGGAGGCAAAAGCCAACCCAAAAATTAGATCACAAGTTGATTATTTGAGTAGCCTGCTCGAAAATCTTCAATCTGGTAAAACACTATCTACCCTAGAAGATCTTGATCACAGTCTAATTTCAGATCTTCATCTTTTGACCGCAAAACCTGTAATTTACGCTTTCAATGTAGATGAGGATACTTTATCTACTCAAGACAAAAAAGAAGAATTAGCCAAATTAGTTTCTCCAGCAAAATCTATTTTTGTATGCGCTAAGCTCGAAGAAGAAATAAAAGGCCTAGATGAGAATGATGCAAAAGAACTTCTCGAAAGCTATGGCGTCCAAGAAACTGGCCTTAACCAAATGATACACGCGGCGTATGACATCCTTGGCCTACAAAGCTACATGACTGCAGGACCAAAAGAAATACACGCCTGGACAATTCATAAAGGTTGGACCGCCCCTCAGGCTGCAGGAGTTATTCATACGGATTTTGAACGAGGGTTTATTGCAGCTCAAATTATTGATTATAATGATTTGGTTCAAGCTGGCAGCGAACAAGCAGCAAAGCAGGCGGGGAAAATCAGGACTGAAGGTAAAGATTACATAATGTCTCCAGATGACGTCGTTGAGTTTAGATTTAATGTGTAAGCTCAGAAAATAAAAGACTGTATAAAAATATTATACAGTCTTTTTTAATATGTAGAATCTTTCTTGATTACCCTTTGTGCCTTTAATTTCACTGTCCCTTTTATTTACAACGAACAAATTATTTGTCTTACACCATTTTTCAAAATCTTGCATAATTTTTCGTCTTAGAGAGTTATTTTTAACTACACCTCGGATTGTATTATTCTTGCCTGCTTCAAATTGCGGCTTAACCATTGCTACAATTTGTGTATTTTTAGATATTAAGTTCACAACACTCGGTAAAATATCCCTAAGAGAGATAAAGCTAACATCAATCACAACGATATCAATCAAATCTTTTGTTTTAAAATTACGAATATCTGTTTTCTCATGCAACTCTATTTTAGAATTAAGCCGCAACTTAGGGTGAAGTTGATTCGTTCCGACATCGACAGCGATAACCTTCCGCGCCCCATTCTGTAGAACATAATCACTAAAACCTCCGGTACTGGAGCCAACATCTAAAACAATTTTATTACGAAAATCAAGCTTTAAAATTTTAGCTACACTTTCAAGCTTTAGACCTGCTCTTGAAACATATTGAGTATTTTGAAGAATTTTAATATCAGAATCTTTATTTACAAAAAATCCTGGCTTTCTCTGTTTTACTCCGTCAACAATAACTTTCCCAAGCCTAATATAATTCTCAGCCTGAGAACGACTTTCCGTTAAACCCTTTTCAACTAATAAGTGATCTAATCTAATTTTCATCACTGTATTATATCACGGATACATAAAAGCTTCTAGTTCACGAGTAATTTTAGCAATAGTAGCATAGTTAGCATTTCTAGTCATAATCGCTATCGAATAAGTTCCGCGAGGATGCTCAACCACCGCCGTATCATGGACATAATTCCATAAAAAGCCAACTTTATCATAGACTCGACCTTTAGAGCCGGACGGTATTCCTGAACGCCACTGCTGACGTGCCAAATGATCAAGTAAGATATTTCGGTTATCTCTGCTAGATAAATTACCCTTATACACCTCAGCAATAGTCCTTCTAAGATCTTCAGCTGAAGTAGTAATGGGCCCGTCGCCATTCATAAAGTTCGTTGCGTTGCTCACGCCGATTGAACGAATGAAATTATTCATATCAGAACGAGAATAATGTTTCAGCCAAGATTCTGCACAAGCGTTGGTAGATGCAATTATCATTTGATAAAAGCAACTTCTAATAGGCGTCCCCGAGATTGATCCATCCCATGTCACTATACCATCGTCAATCTCTTTAAATAGTCTCAACGCCACAAAAAGTTTATAGGTTGAAGCTGATGGCGTAACCTCTCCTCCTCTCCAAGTGGCTCCCCACATATTACCATTTAGTTGCTGTAAGCTAATGCGAACATCATATCTACGACCAATTTCATTTATTTTAGCTTGTAGACCAGTTTGAGAAAAAGTGTATGAATAGTAACGTTTTTCTGTCGGGGGAATACTTTCAGTTATAAGCACAAAGGAATTGCTTAGATCTTCTCCCATAAAATATTTAGTAACTTGATCTAAATTTCGACTAGCAGAAACTCTTGAACCTGGTTTACCAATCTCTCGGCTAGATTCAATTCCATCTATCACTTTCACAATATTCAAGCCTGATTTAACTTCTTGTTCTAAATTAATTTTTTGTATAAATTTTTTATACTCTTCAGTATTAACCTCTATCTTTACAGATGAGCCATTATCATTTAGTCCAATCCACTTCGATAATTCTACACCTCCAACTGTATAAATTTTATTCTTACTACCCAGTTGATATTTAAACACTAGTTCTTTTGAAAGTATCCTATCTACCTGCCTTTTCGCTTGTTCAAAATATTTGTTCATCTTTTGAGGAGATTTTGTCGTAGTAGAAACCTCTACAATTTCTTTTTTAGGACTATTTTTACCAAAACTAACAATTTCTTTTTTGAGTTCTTTTTTATTAACTTCGTATCCTTTTTCAAAATCCTGAATAAATGCCTTGCCCTGTTCTGATATTTTAAGTTCGGCATTTATAGGTTCAATTTTATGGCTTTTTGCATAATTATTTATGAAATTATTCAAATGATCATCATCAAATTTATATTCAATTTTTGTTATCTCAGATAGCCAAAATAAAGAAAAAGGGATTATTCTCTCAGCTATACTATATTCAAAAACTATCTTTTGTACATTTATAAAATCTAATTTTCCACCCATCTCAGAAATTCTAAAATCTTCAACTCTACCTCGAAATTTTAGTCTAATTTTAGAATCTATAAAATTACCATTAAGCTCGCGAGATAGATCTTCTTGATTTTTTAACCCAAAATTATTTATACCAATTTTAATAAATGGGCGCGTTAAATTTTGTGGCCAAATAAACTGGATAGCTATTTGAATTAAAATTAGCCCGCAAAAAATGAGCAAGATCTTCTTACGATTCGCTACTACCAAATTCCAGAATCGCTGAAACTTAGCCCCACTCCACTTTCCGATCTTGCCCATCCTTTTTCCTTTAATCCTATTTTTGCCGTTCGCGATATTCGCCAGTTGAAGTATCAACCGAAATTACGTCATTCTCCTTAATAAAAGCTGGAACTTTTACCGTAATTCCAGTTTCAAGCTGCGCGTCTTTCAAAACACTTGATGTGGTATCACCCTTCACCGCATTTTCAGTATAAATAACCTTTAACCAAACATTTTTAGGTAGTTCAACATTGATAACTTTACCATCAAAAAATTGCAAATTTAATTCATCAGCTTCTTTTAAATATCCAGCAGCTTCGTCAATAATATCTTTTGAGAGCTGGAACTGCTCAAAACTTTCTGGATCCATAAAATGAAAATCTTCGCCATCATTATAAAGGTATTGAACTTTTTTATTAACAACCTCAGCTGGCTCAATTTTATCTTGACCTTTAAATGTTTTTGGTAAAAGTGCGCCAGTTACTAAATTTTTAACTTTCACACTCACGATACTACCACCGCGACCAACAACTTTTTGATTATATTCAACCACTCGATATGGCTGACCATCAAGCTGGATTACTACGCCTTTTTTTAAATCAGTCGGACTATACATAAATTCTCCTCTTATTTTGATAAAATTCCTCGCTATTTTTCAAACGAGGAATTATTATTTTTACGCATTAGATACAAAGGCAAGTAAAGCTAAGTGACGAGCTCGTTTGATAGCTATTGTCAATTGTCGCTGTTGCTTTGCACTCAAACCAGTTTTTGTAGCTGGCTCAATTTGACCATAGACATTAACAAATTTCTGCAAAGTTTTAACATCTCGGTAGTCAAAATATGCTGGAATTTCTTTTTTAAATCTTTTAGCCATTTTTACTCCTTAAATTAGAATGGGATATCAGACAGATCGATTGGCTCATCTGGGATTTCTTCTATAACTGGTTCACTCGATGGAGTAACAGAGCTACTTGAAGTGCCGCCACGACTACCGTCATTAACAAAACTAAATTCTTCAACCACTACATCAATAGCGCTACGATTTTTGCCAGTATCTTTATCCTGCCAAGTTCGTTGCTGAAGACGACCGCTTACGAGTAACTGACGGCCCTTTGAAACATATTTCGCAATAGTTTCACCAGTCTTACCCCAAGCAGTACAGTTAATAAAGCTAGTCTCCTCTTGGCGTTCACCATTTGCATTATTCCAGGTGCGGTTAATTGCAAGCGAAAAACTTGTCACATTTTGTCCGTTAGGTGTTGTGCGAGTTTCTGGATCTGCTGTCAAATTCCCCATCAAAATTACTTTATTAAAAGCCATTTCTTATCTCCGTATCCCAAAAATTATTATTTTTCTTCTTCAGCTCCTACTTCTGGACGCGCTTCAGCTTTTACGAGTAGATATCGCAAAACTTCATCTGTAATATTCAATGTATTACTGATTTTTAGCGGTGCAGTAGCAGGAAGTTTAACATCCATTGCTACGTAAATAGCAAATTCTTCACCTTTGATCGCATAGGCTAGTTTCTTTTTGCCCCAGTTATCCTCTTTGGCAATTTCACCACCGTTAGCAGTTACAAGGCTGCGAATCTTGGCAAGCGGTTTTTCAAGATCGCTTTCCAAATCTGGATGAATAAGAACAGTTAGTTCGTAATCCTTCATTTTACTCCTTTGGTTAAAGCTTATTTAAATAATAAGCTGAGCTAATATTATGGTGTAATTATATCATTTTTATATCATAAAAGCAATATTAAAGAATTAGTCTTCTAGCTCGTCCAGACTAGAAATTAGCATTTCTCTCGGCTTAGATCCACCTGGGCTCGGCCCAACAATACCACGCTCTTCCATCTCATCAATAATCCCTGCCGCTCGACCATAACCAATACGCATCTTGCGTTGAAGTAGGCCAGTTGACATTTTGCGCTGCTGAAGTCCAATTTCTACAGCCTGCCGAAAGGTATCATCTGTACCACTAGCGCCACCAGTCATTACTACACCGCCAGTCATATTACCGATTTGAACTGGCTGGCTGATAATTTCATCATTGTATTGTGGAGGCGACTGAAGACGCAAATAATCCATAACACGGTTAACTTCACTATCATCCAAGAAAACTCCCTGAACACGTTTTGGTTGTGGTGCACCATTTGGAAAAAATAACATGTCACCCTGCCCAAGCAATTTTTCCGCGCCACCACGGTCTAAAATTGTACGAGAATCAGCGTTCGACGGCAATTTAAATGAAATTCGACTCGGAATATTACCCTTAATCAAGCCCGTGACTACAGACACAACTGGTTTTTGTGTAGCTAGCACGAGATGAATACCTACGGCCCGAGCCTTTTGAGCTATACGAACAATCAAAGCCTCCACATCTTTTTGTGCAACCATCATCAAATCAGCTAATTCATCAATCACTATGACTATATAAGGCATCTCTTCGAAATCCTCATCCAATTCTTTGTCTTCATTAGAAGACCTTTGTTTTGATGCCAACATTTTATGATAACTTTCAATATTACGGATTTTTTCTTCCGCTAATACAGAGTAGCGCCGCTCCATTTCATTAACCGCCCATTTAAGCGCAGATACAGATTTAGCTGGATCATCAATCACGGGTGTCAATAAATGAGGAATGCTTTCATACGGAGCCATCTCAACTTTCTTTGGGTCTACTAAAATTAGCTTCAACTGACTTGGCGAATTTCGATAAAGCAAGCTTGTCAGTAAGGTATTCATCATGACTGATTTACCAGAACCTGTCGTTCCGGCGATGAGCAGATGAGGCATTTTAGCCAAATCGGCGGTAATTGTCTCTCCTGAAATGTCTTTACCAATAGCAAAAGTTAGAGGTTTGTGATCATTTTTCCATTTTTTACTTTCAATAATCCCAAATAATCTCACCATTGCCGCTCGGCGATTTGGTACTTCAATCCCAACGACACTCTTACCAGGAATTGGAGCTTCAATACGAATTGTCTCTGCTGCTAGATTCAACGCTAAATTACTCTCCATACTCGAAAGTTTACTTAATTTAACACCACTTGGTGGCCGCAAAGTATACTGAGTTAAACGAGGACCAACATTAGCAGCTTCCATTTCAACATCAATATCAAACTCATGAAATGTATCTTGAATAATCCGAGCGTTGTGTTCAACATCTCCAGCATCAGCTGGCGAAGATGTATTTTCAAGTAAATTAAGATCAGGCAACTGCCAATTTGAATTATCCACTCTTTCAGGAGATTTTGAGTTTTCCTGCTTTTCCTGTTTCTTTTCTTTCCGAGCCAAAGCCTTGAGGCGACGATTCTCTCGAATCTCATCTTTCTTGCGTTCCTCATTACCGACAAATTCTACTCCAGCATTAAGTTTAATTTTATTTTCACTTGGAGTTGTTTCTTCACTAGTTAGGCTCTTGTCAGTTTTAATATTAGAGAGTATTTTTGCGTTTCGCTTTTCTTCTCTTGTAGCTTCGCTCTCACGCAATAAATCGCCAATTTTATGTATCACGTCAATAGGCATTACACCAAAAACAGCAAATGTCGTCACCATGATCAGAAGTAAATACACAATACCAGCCACTACCGAATTAGCCATTTGAAGTGAGAAGCCGTTTAGAAATGATCCTATCATACCTCCAAAAGTTAAACCACTTCTACCTTTAAATAACCCAAAAAATCCAGCAATAAATAACAACACAAATATTAATGCAATAGTCTTAGTAACCGGAAACTTATTCTGTTCGCTACGAAAAATTTCAACACAGATAAAGATTAAAACTGCTGGCAGAAAATAAGTGGCCCAGCCCATAAAAGTCAATAAACCATTATGTACTGCAACAATTACATTTCCACCATACCCAAACCAACCCAACACTAAGAAAAAACTAGAAAAACCAAGTGCAACTGCGCCAACCTGCGCCCAAAAACCAGCTGGAAGTGAACTTTTTTTAGAGACTGCTGCTTTTGCTTTTGATCGTTTTTTTGTAGGTTTTTTAGCCATAATTGGTTTAATTATATCATTTTTTCATTTGCTTGAAAAGGTTTTACAGTAGAATACTGCATTACCCTACAAATAAAATAGCTTAGTTGAACTAATGCTAATGCTGCACATAAATATCTAGATGCTAGCTATATCTAACAATAATGCTTCAACCAGACCCCATACATCAGAATTAGTCGTTTTTAGTAGCTCGTCAATCTGTAAAAACTTCTCAGAGATATGATTAATTTGATCAAAGTTTAAGTTACGAGCAAATTGATCCATTTTTCCTAGGGACCAAGCGTTAACACCGAGTTCCTTAGCAACCTCAGTAGTTGTTTTACCAGAACTCTGACCTAGTTTCAAGGCTACCAAATTGAAAAATTGACTCGATATCAAGCCAAAAAACTGATACGCACCATCTACGCCCTCTGTTATTTTGATTCTTGAAAGCTGGTCAATAGCTTCGTGCTGTTTTTTATTTAGAGCTAATTCAAAAATACCAAAAGCATTACTTTCTATATTCTGCGGAATATATTTTTCAATATTTTCTTTAGAAATTTCGCCTAAAACCGCTAACCTCTCTATCCCATCACGCACTCGCCATTCATCAACACCAACCCATGAAACTAGAAAATCAGCCGTTTTATTATCTACTGAAAAGCCTAACCGCTTAGCAATTTTGCGAGCAAACTCAGCTAGATCTTTTCCGTCCTTTGCAGACAAGCTTTTCTGCTCCTTCATATCGGCAACTTTGGCAATTGATTTATATATTGTACTGCGTTTGTCAATCTTTTCTTCAATCAGGCAAAGGTGTACATCATCCGAAATCCGTGAAATAATTACTGGAAGCTTATCCCATAACATAGAATTATCGCTAGCCCTCTTAATAATAACCAACCGTTTTTCAGCCAAGAAGCTAACCCCACAAATAGAATTTACAAAATCTTCCTCGGCTAAATTTTCAACATTCAGATTTTCGATAGCAAAATCTGCTTTTTCGGCTTGGTTTTTTAATTTAGCCAACTCACTTGCTCGCTCAAAAGAATTCTCGCCAAAAATGACAGTCACTTTACCGCCAAGCACTACATTTTTCCTTTTTGGTTTTCTGCAAGTTGCTGACAGTTTGGACAAAAATGAGTTCCACGCCCACCAACTTTTATCTTAGAAATTTCGTATCCACACCTTTTACATGGTTGTCCGTTTTTATGATAAACCGCTGCATATTTAAGATAATTGCCTCGACTTCCATCAGCCTGAACATAATTACGATCAGTAGAACCACCCCTGTCAATTGATTCATTCATCACAAACCGAATTGCCTCATATAATTTCTCAAAATCGGTCTGCGAAAGATCTCCAACTCGAGTTTCAGGATGAATTTTAGCTCGCCACAGAGATTCGTCAGCATAAATATTACCCACCCCAGCAATTACACTTTGATCAAGAATTGTCGGCTTAATCATGCTTCGCTTTCTGCGATTAAATCTACCTAAAAACTCTTCAAATCTAAAATCATCTTCAAGCGGTTCTGGTCCAACTTTTTGAAAGAAAGGTAAATTTTTAATTTCCGCAGTTGGTAAAAGTTTTAGCCAGCCAAATTTACGCTGATCATTGAAAAACAGCTTACTTCCATCTGTAAAAACAATCTCAACCCGAGTTGATTTATTAGGTAATTTCGCCAAAAAATCATCATTAGGATGGCCACCACCCCAATTTTCTTCACCACGATAAACCATCTGTCCAGTCATTTTCAAGTGTCCAACTAATGACCATTCATTAGACAGATCAATAATAATCGCCTTCGCTCGACGACGAACTCGTTCAATTTGAACACCAATCAAAAAGTTGTCCACTTCAACCTGTGAATTAGGAAAACTTTTAGGCCATTCAAAACTAACGCTCTTAATTTTTTTTCGTAAAATTAATCTATTCAAACCACGAACAACGGTTTCAACTTCAGGTAATTCTGGCATATACTACTATTATACCACAATGATATATAACAAATCCTATGCAAAATAGAAAGCTATTCTAACATTGTGCGACATTTAAAAAGTATAGACTTTTTGAATCGATATATCTACAATTCCTTCAATCCAAGATCTTTAACCATGTTCTTAAATTCAGGGATTTGAAGCGAAAATAGATCTTGAAGCTGAGCTGTATTGGCTAATAATGAACCTTTTGAGCCTTTACACGTTGAAGTCCAGAGGTGCTTTTCAACTTGTCCGTCCTTTAAAATCGCAAAATCGTAAACATGACCTTTGGCACAAACACCCCGTATATCATCATCTTCACCGGTAAGCGCTTCACCCTTCATCATATTGGCCTTATTGAGCGCATTTACAAATTCATCATAAGCAGCGGTAGTATTATCGTGGTTAACTTCTTTTTCTACCTCTGAAGAATAACCCTTGAAAACCTTTAAATTTCGAGAGCTTGAAGAAACTTCAACCGAGTAACTTCGAGCATTTTCATTAGCCTGAATTGGTCCGCGTACTGTCATCTTTACACTACGACCAGATTCAATCTTTAATAAATTTAATACGCTAGTATCTGGTTCTTGAGTTTTCGAAGATGATTTTTTAGGAGAATCTGAGCCAAACATCATTTTCCCTAAATTAACAATTAGAATAATAGCCAAAACTGCAATCGCGATAATCAATAAAATTGGGGCAATTCGTATAAGTTTATTTTTCATCTTGTTCTCCTAATCCAAATATTCATGTAACTTTTTAGAATCTTTATGCTTACGAAGTTTCAGTAAAGCTTTAGCTTCAATCTGACGAATACGCTCACGAGTCACCGCAAATTCCAAACCTACTTCTTCTAATGTATGAGACTTAGTGCCATTCAATCCAAATCGCATTTCAAGGATTTTTCTCTCACGGTCAGAGAGACTCCCTAAAATCTCTCGAACCTGCTCTTTAAGCAATTGGCTAGATGCGGATTCTTCAGGGCTAGCTGTATCCTCATCTTCAATAAAATCACCAAGCGTAGACTCTTCACCATCATTGTCGTCACGACCAATTCCAGCGTCAAGCGAAGTAATATCCTGTTTAATCTTCATGATATGTTCAATTTTTTCAACTTCCATATCCATTTCTTTAGCCAGCTCTTCATTCGTCGGATCGCGATTCAGCTCTTGAGTCAAACGGCGCTGAGTTCTCATCAACTTATTGATCGTTTCCACCATATGAACCGGAATACGAATTGTTCGCGCCTGATCTGCGATAGCACGCGTGATAGCTTGGCGAATCCACCAAGTCGCATAAGTCGAAAATTTAAAACCTTTTTCAGGGTCAAATTTGTCAACCGCACGAAGTAGACCAGTGTTACCCTCTTGAATCAAATCCAATAAATCCAATCCGCGACCAGAATATCGCTTAGCAATTGATACGACCAATCGCATATTAGCCTCTGCCATCCGATCTTTAGCTTTACGATCTCCAGCCATAGCCTTTTTAGAAAGCTCTGACTCTTCTTCTAGAGTTAAAAGTGGTATTTTACCAATTTCACGCAAATACATCCGAACCGAATCGTCCGAAATATCATCGGTGTAACTACCTACTAGCTCTTCATCATTAAGTTCTTCTTCGTCTTCAAGCTCAGCTAAATCTGGCTCATCCAAATCATGAATGCCTAAAGTTGCATCAACCACACCGTCTTCATTTAAAATTTCTTCTGGTAGCATTTTATCTTTTGCCACTTTTTAACTCCTTATTTAACTCTATAATTTGTGCAATAATTTCTCTTTTCAAATTTTCATCGCTATTAATTTCAGCAGCCTCTAATTTTGAATCTAGAATTGCTTTTTGTTCTAATAGTTTTTGCATTTTAACTTTATCCACCAGGCGTTCTATTTCTTTGTCGGCACTTTCTTTAATTTCGCCATAACGCTCATCTGCTTTCAATAGAAGGATTTTAACATAATTCTCAAATTTTTTCAACTTCTCGCGATCATTATTGCGAATAATTTCGAAAATTTGATTTCGGTTTTCGCCGTGAAGTGGGTTTTTCGGCAAATTAACAATTTTGGCTGCAAATTTCTCTTCAGCTAAAATTAGTGCCAGCAGGTCATCTTCATAAACAAAATCGTCTTTTATCACTTCTGTTTTTTCGGCTTTTATATGCTTAAGTTTAGCAGATTGATTATCTGACGAAAACTTTGCCAGTAAAGCCTCACGCGAAGTTTTAATTCGACGGGCAATTTCATCAAGGTAAAATTCTTTCTCGACTGGATCACTTAAATTTTCAACTAGCTTAAGCGCAATATTAGAAAACTGCCGCTTACCACTAGCCGTAGAAATATTCAGTCGCTTTTCATATTGATCAAAAACCCACTCAACTGCCGGCTGCGGTCGAGAAATAGATTCACGCCAAAGATTTGGATCAATTTGAATTAATTCGTCTGGGTCTTTCGCGTCACTACTAGCTTGATTAAGTACAATAATCGAAAGTTCAACGCCAACTTCTTGTGCCAATTTAATTGCCCTCTCGGTAGCATTGATGCCAGCCGCATCCGCATCAAAACAGAGGCGGATATCATTACTAAACCGAGCAATCGTTTTTAAATGGCGTGTAGTGATCGCGGTACCTGCCGTAGCCACAACATTTTTAATACCCGCCTGATGACTAGAAATTACATCCATATTTCCTTCGACTACCACGGCAAAACCAGCTTTACGAATCTCATTCTTAGCTTGTAACAAACCAAAGACATTATTTGACTTATCATAAAGCAGAGTCTGTGGCGTGTTAAGATATTTTGGCGCGTTATCGGATTCGGCCAACAATCTGCCAGTAAAACCAACCGGTGCACCACTGATGTCCTGAAGCGCAATCACCATTCGATCACGAAAAATATCACCGCCAAATCGATTAGTCATACCGGCATCACGAATCTCGTCCAGCGCGAAACCTTTTTTCTGTAAAAAATCCACTAGCGTCCGTTGACCTTTTGGCGCATAACCAATTTTAAATTCTTGAACAATCTCTTTGCTAAGTCTACGTTTTCTGAATACATACTCTAGCGCTGTTTTATCACGAACTAAAAGATGTTGATAAAAATTCGCACTCACTCGCAACACTTCGTAAAGTCGTTTTTTCTTTTGCACAATTTGCTTGGCTCGTACATTATCAAATTGCTGAAGCTCGATACCAGCTTTGCGCGCCAGAAATTCCAACGACTCACGAAAATTCAGGCCTTCGACTTCCATAATAAATCCAAAAATGTCGCCGCCTTTACCGCTCGAAAAATCATGCCAAATCTGTTTTTCAGGACTAACAATAAAACTAGGTGTTCGTTCGTTCGTCCAAGGACTGAGGGCTTTAAAATTTCGCCCAGCTCGACGCAACTCCAAATATTCGCTCGCTAAATCCTCGATATTTATACGAGCTTTTATCTCTTCCATTGCGCCATTGTTCATGGTTCTATTTTACAATATTTTTTAGGTCTAAGCAATTTTATGAATAATTTTTATAGCGCAAAATTTTAGCTATTTACTTTTATAATCGTTAAAACTCTTAATCGAAATCTCTAAGTTGGCGATAATTGGGTCAAGTGTCGCATCAGCTGTTTTAGTGCGTAGACGATCTTTTAGGCGAGTGGCCAAGCTTTTAATTATAGATAATTGATAGCCAACGTCGCGCGCATAAGTTTCGTCTAGTGAAGTCTTAAGGAAAGCTTCATCTAGCTCTTTATCTAATTTCTCATATTCTTCAGCCACTGATGTATAAAGCTGAGTCTTTTTAGCTTTTGACTCCTTTAATATTTCAATTTTTTTAGATTCCATATAATTATAAAGAGACGTCTGGCTTGATGCGAGCGATGATGTTAATCCAGCGTTAAGAGCCACGATATCAGAATTCTTCAAACGCTTCTGATAGTTAGTCGAAATAGTTTGCATTTGTGAAATATTATAATAAAGTTTAGTCACAGCCTGACTATTCGTCGTACTGCCGCCAGAGTTATTTAACAATAAAAATGATGCCAACACCCCACCCAAAACCACAAACGCCACTAACATCAGCTTACCTTTCGTCCAAAAACTAACTGGCGGCTTAGGGGCGATACTATTAAGGTATTCTACAGTGTAAGGGTTTTCATTATTTAAACTCTGGTTATAATTTTGATTGGGCGAAAGTTGATTTTGAGGCACCGATTGAGCCACTTGATTAAATTGTGAATTATTGCCCATCTGGCTCTGCTGATAATAATTTTGCTGAACCTGAGGAGACTGATACACATCAACGAATTGTTGCTGACTATTAGCGCCATTATTTATAAAACCATCTCCGAACTGAGCTGGCTGATTATCAGGATTCTGAGCGTTATTTTGAGAATTATTAGGATTATAATCTTGTGGATTCATACTACTTATGATTATAACAAAATTAAACGATTTTCGCAAAATTTAAAGCTAACTGTCTATTCGCAAATTAAGCGATAGCTAAGTCGTAATAAATCACAAAGTTCTTCCGCCGAAACTTGACCTTGGCCAATAATCAAATTCCATTCTCGCTCGCTCATAAGTTTCGATGGCACAACACTTTCTTTTTCGCGCAAAATTTTTGCTAACTGCGCGCCGGTCTTCATATCAACTTGGAGCGGATTTGAGTCATCATGGATAATTGCAAAAATTGATTTAGTATCTTCACTGTCGTTAATTTTTGCCAAAATCTTCTCGCCAGTCTCCCGTTCAAAATCACCCAGCTCGCCCGCTAATTTCTCGCGCCAAATTTCAGCCAGCTTTTCAAAATTAACCTCAAAAATCTCCAGCCTATTTTGTTCATCTTTCCGAACTTCCGCCGCCTCAAAATTTAATAAAAAATCCCTAATTTCATCTTGATTCATTTATTTCTTCACTTTCATCAAATAAAATTTTAACTCTTCAATTGATCCACGAATATCATCCAACGCGCGATGATTCTTTGGTTTTATAAAGACACGCTTGAACTTTGCACTCATCACCACTTTCCACGCGCTCACATCAAGCATCCGATAATGAAGCATTTTTTCTAAATTGCGCCATTCGCTACGAATAAATCTTCTATCTTGATGAATTGAATTTCCGCCAAGCAGAATTTTTTCACCATTCGCAATTTCTTCGGCAAAGTTTTCTTTGATGAATTCAATTAACTCAGCTTCGACCTCTAACGAATTTTTGGTAGCTTGTAGATTTTGCGCCTTCAAAGCATCACGAGTCTCGCTGAAAGTTTCCCAAAATTCTCCCACCATCCGATCTTCTATAACTTCTTCATCTACCTTAACTGAACTCTCAAAAGTTGCAATCTCGTTAAAATCCCAGTCTGTCGCAATTGCTGCAATTTCCAAAATCCGATCTTTTTGCGGACTAAGACCTGTCATTTCTAAATCGATCCATAAGATTTTTGCGTTTTTCATGATTCCATTTTAGCAAATAAAAGATTTTTATCAAAATAAAAAAGCCCAAGCCATATGCTTGAGCTGTATTCTCACCTGAAACTCTGATATACTTCAGTGATAAATTTAGCTTCAGAATTATTTTCCTGGAAGCATTCGATATTAAAACAATCCCCGCGAACACTCTTAATAGAGACTATCTTACTGATAAGGCTATTAGACGAATCAACAATACTGCAATCAATTCTATGAATGCCCTTATCAATATTATTCTTAAAATTATAATAAGCGGCATAATTATTTGATGGCAAAATTATTTTAATCTCTCCAAAGGACTTATCTATATGCCTAGGATCGATATAAACTTTCCCCTCGGGAAATAAATCCCATAGTAGCTCAGCAACTTCACGCTGAGTTACAGTCTTGGCTAGAATCATCTTAAACCTTTGTCTAAAATTCATTCGATTCACTCCCCTAAAAGATTTCCATTACTTGGCTCGGCTCGCCTAATCTCTTCTTCTTAACAGCAATATCTTCTGTGCTTGAAATTAAAATATCATATTTTCTATTTTCATTTGAAACACTAAAAGATACACCATTGCGATAAGAGTTATCAATCATCCATCCGTTTCGATTAAACTCATTACGTAAAGATCTATAGAAACTATCTACGTCAATATCTTTACTGATAACCAATAATATTATAGGATCTTTAAAAAATCTATCCTGTTGGACAAATACTCTATTAAGATAATTCATCTCCTTGATAAGCCGACCCACATCAGACGCGAGCGCCCAAGGGGCAAGTTTTTCCGAAGAAAGTTCTCTCCCCTTAATGTCGGCAGCGTGAATTAAATCAAACATAAAGTCAACAACTCTATGTTTGATTTTTTTTAAATTACTAAGAAAGCCCATTTTGCTTTCCTCCTTCTTTTTATTTTCCCCACAGGGATACATAATTTTAACATATTATCATCGTAAAGTCAAGGCAAGTATTCCGTCTTAATTTACTACCTTATTAAAGGAAATTAAACCAAAAATAAAACAGCCACAGGGCTGAAAAATATTTGGCGGAGAGAACAGGATTCGAACCTGCGAGAGCTTGCACTCAACACGCGTTCCAGGCGTGCGCCTTAAACCACTCGGCCATCTCTCCACCATTTTATTTTAACATAGAATTAACTTTTGATAAATATACGAATGTTATTTTCTAAAATACTTTTTGAATTGTCGACTACACTATAATAATTCAACAGCTTTTTTAATTTTATCGAGTTCGGCTTTTTTATTTGAAAATTCTTCGCGAGTTTCTTCAACCAAATGCGCGGGAGCTTTTGCAATATAGTTTTCATTTGAAAGGCGTTTTTCGAGTAATTCAATCTCGGCAGAAACTTTGTCGATTCGCTCGTTTAAATCATTTTTATATTCGGCAAGCACCTTCGCTGGTACGTCAAGATATGCACCCAAACCACTAGCCGCAAGGCTAAACCCATGTGGCGCATCAGTCTCAAGAACTTGCGGCACACGCGACAAATGACGAATTGTTTCGGCATTAGTTCGAATTAACTCATCTCTTTCAAAAAGTAAATTATATCGTTGCTTACCAGGAAGCTCCGCAGTGATCAAACGAATTTCGCTCACTAAATCTTGAATCCGTTCAAATTGAAGCGCTTCAAATTCATTATAATTAAGCGCCTCGGCTATTTTTTCGCTAGCTAAAGTACCTTCTGTCCAAGATAATGTTTGCCAAATTGTTTCCGTTACAAACGGCGCAAATGGATGAGTAATTTTCAAACAAGTCTCTAAAACCCAAGCTAAAAGTTCGGGATTTTCTTGCGTTTTTGAAGCTTCAATATACCAGTCTGCAACCGTGCTCCAAATGGTATGATAAACCGTTTCTGCAGCTTCAGCAAAACGATAGTTTTTCATATGATTATCAATATCCGAAACCGCACGGTCAAGCTCTCGAACCACCCAATGATCAGCCGGCGAAATCGCCTCAAGTGGCTTTTCGCTCTTAAAATCACCGATTTTATCAGAGATGAATCGTGAAATATTCCATAATTTATTACAGAAATTTCGCCCAGCAATAACTTTATCTTTTGAAAATGCTTGATTCTGCCCTGCTGAACGCGCCGCAATAATTCCAAGGCGAAAAGCGTCGGAACCAAACTCAGCAATTACATCCATTGGGTTGATTACATTTCCCTTTGATTTACTCATTTTTTGGCCGTGTTCATCAAGAACCATTCCGTGCAAGTAAACTTCGCGAAATGGAATTTGCCCTGTGCAGTAAATTCCTAGCATAATCATTCGTGAAATCCAAGGGAAAATCAAATCGTGGCCAGTTTCCATTACACTATTTGGATAGAATTTCGAAAGCTCACCGCCCTCCAAAAAATCGGTTGTAATGAACGGCCATTGACCGCTCGAAAACCAAGTATCAAGCGTATCTTCATCGCGTCGATAAGTTTTACTATCAACAGTAATTTGTGATTCGTGAACACGTTCATCAAAAATCCAATCTGTCGGATCGTCGATATTTTGAAAAGCCGGAATCGGAATTCCCCAAGGAATTTGGCGTGAAATATTCCAGTCGCGAATATTTTTAAGGTAGTTAAATAACACATTCTTCTTATTCTCGGGCGTAAATTTAATATCGTTATTTTGCAACGCTTCAATAGCCTTCTCCGCTAAAGGCTTAGTCGAAACAAACCACTGCTCTTTTACAAGCGGTTGAATTGGCTCACCAGATTTATAATCATAGCCAACCACATGAGTAATATTCTCTTCTCCAAAAAGCGCATTTACTTTTTTAAGATCTTCGAGAACTTTTTTACGAGCATCAATTACTGTTAACCCCGCATAATCAGCCCCTGCATCTTCGGTCATTTTTCCATCAAAACCAATAACTTGGATCTTTGGTAGATTATGTCGATTACCTACCTCAAAATCATTCGGGTCATGAAAAGGAGTAATTTTCACAACACCTGTGCCAAAATTCGGATCTACATAATCATCAGCAATAACTGGAATTTTGCGTTTGATAAGTGGAACTTCTACTTTTTTGCCAATCAATTTTTCATAGCGCTCATCTGTTGGATTAACCGCTAAAGCCGTATCACCAAACATTGTCTCTGGACGAGTGGTCGAAACTAGCATATATTCTACCGCTTGACCAAACTCACCTATAACAGGATAAGCGATCGTCCATAGTTTACCCTTCTCTTCTTTATAATCTACTTCGATGTCAGCATAGGAAGTTTGGTATTTCGTAGAGTAATTAACAATTCGTTCACCTCTGTAAATCAAACCGTCATTCCACATTTTTTGGAAAGTTTTATAGACACGATTAACTACTTTTTTATCTAGCGTGAAGGTTGATTTTTCCCAATCAGCTCCAGCTCCCAAGGCTCGAAGTTGAAGCTCCATCCCGCCCCGCTGTTGAGACACAAAATCCCAAACCTGTGAATAAAGTTCATCTCGAGAAAAGTCCAAACGGCTCTTCCCCTTCTCATTCAAAAGTCGCTCATAAACAACCCAAGTCTCAAAACCTGCATGGTCTGCCCCTGGTAGATAAATAGCATCATAGCCTTTCATTCGATGATAGCGCACCAAGATATCTTCAACGGCAGCCATTAATCCATGGCCGATATGGAGATTGCCGTTAGCATTTGGCGGCGGCATAACAATTGAGTATTTTGGGCCAACTCCTGTAGGCTCAAAGACCTTTGATGCCTCCCACAAGGCATAAATTTCAGGCTCATAGTTATTTGGTTCATAAGTTTTCGTGATTTTCATATTCTTCCCTAAATTATAACTTCGAATTATTCACATTTCACAAGAAATTTAGCAAAAAGTAAACAATATTTCACGCGAAATTTCACGGAAAATTACCTCCTACAAAAACTAATTTCTTGTTTTTATTTTCTATTCTATTATATCATACTTTTTTAGTGTATAATAGACTTATGCTAAAGATTGTAGAAATTACTAAAAAAGATGAATGGGATGGTTTTGTTTTTAAATATGGACACCCTTTACAGATGTGGGGGTGGGGGGATCTAAAATCACAAAATCCAACCTGGAAAGTAGTCCGAATCTTTGTTAGGAATGTTGGTGAAGAGCCAAAAAAGAAAGAGAAATACTCTGACGTTGTAGCAGCAGCTCAGATTCTAGTTCGCAAATTACCTTGGCCGCTCCGAAGTTTTGCGTATATTCCGCGTGGAGCTGTAATTATTTCTAAAAAACCTCAGGAACGAGCAAAAATTCTTAATTTTATCGCCGAATATTGCCAAAGGGAAATTAAGCCACAGCCAGTAGCGTTATCTATTGAACCAGACTGGGAGGAGCGAGAATTTTCAGGCAAAGAACTCCTTGAAAAAGGTTGGAAGAGAGCAAAAAACACTATTCTAATTCCTCGAACTTTAATCTTGGATTTAACTCAGAGCGAAGAAAAACTTATGGCTGATATGACAAAAAATAATCGCCAAATCGTTCGAAAATCATCCGAAAAAGCTACTGTTCGCCAGATCAAAACACCAGCAGAACTAGAGACCGCGCTCGATATATATGAAGAGACTGCTCAACGAGCTGGTTTTGCAATCCATAGTCGAAAATACTACCAAAAGTTATTTGAGCTAATGGGCGATAATGCTCCAATTTACGGAGCTTTTGTTAAAAACTTAACCCAAAAATCTCGAGATAGAAGAGAAGAAACTAAACAAAATTTAACCCAGCTTGAAAAAATTCACGACAGAGAAGAACTAGTTGGTTTTAGCTGGATTGCCAAATCTCAAAAAACAGCTTTTGAGCTCTACGGCGGCAGTAATGAGCTAGGTAGATCTACTCGCGCTAACTACATCTTGAAATGGCTTGTTTTAATACAAATGAAAAATGCCGGGATAGAACGCTACGACATGAACGGACTGCTAAATGACGGCATTTCTAAATTCAAAAGTAAATTCGCCCATCACGAAAATATGCTCGCTGGGACTTTCGATAAACCACTATCAGGCTGGTATTGGCTATGGTCTCACGGATTACCAACTTTCAAAAAGATTATCCGCACAATTAAAAGTCGTTAGTCGATAAGAATAAATAAAGTCTCTCTTAGTAAGACTGAGACTTTATTTCTATATTGACTCTCTAGGTCAGCTCTAAAGAATAAATTTACCAACGCGCATCGTTCATCGATAGACTAGGACTAACCTCCGCATCAAGCGGATCTTGAGGCTGGCCTAATACAGCATGAAAAGCTCCCAACGTCGCAACCATTGCAGCATTATCGGTGCAAAATTCCGGCGGAGTAAAAATAATCTCATCTGGGACTATATTCGCCGCTCTATTCATTAATTCTTCGCGTAATGCCATATTTGCTGCCACACCACCAGCAATCACAACAGTATTCGGCTGGTATTTTTTAGTAGCTTTTTCAAGCTTATCAACCAGCGTTTCTACAGCGATTTTTTGGAATGATGCCGCAAAGTCATTTTTTTGCTGTTCGGTCAACTTTTCGGCTAAACGGAAAGAAGGGAAGTTATAATCAACGCCAACTTCTTTTTGGACTGCGCGCAATACAGCTGTTTTTAAGCCCGAGAAACTAAAATCATATTCTCCAGAAAGTTTCGCTTTAGGAAATTTATATTTTAAATCGTCACCATTTTTGGCCGCTGATGAAATCGATGGACCACCAGGATATGGCAAACCAAGAATTTTAGCCACTTTATCAAACGCTTCACCAACAGCATCATCTTGTGTTTCACCCAAAATTTCAAAATCAGAATGACCTTTAAACAGAACTATCTGCGAGTGTCCTCCACTAACTACAAGCGCCAAAAAAGGAAACCGAGGTGGGTGTTCGCTTAAATAATTAGCATAAACATGAGCTTCGACGTGATGAACAGGGAAGAAAGGTTTATTAAAAATCCTCGCGTAAGTTCGCGCGGCTAAATTACCAACCAATAAAGAACCATTTAAGCCAGGCGCAAAACTAACTGCAATACCATCAATCTCGTTCCATCCCGTCTCAGCTTTTTCTAAAGCTTGACGAACAACTGGATTTATATATTCGATGTGCGATCGCGCCGCTACTTCAGGAATTACACCTCCAAATTGAGCATGGATATCAATCTGCGAATGAACTACACTTGAAAGTAATTTCACATGGTTATTGCTCACGCGTGAAACTTCTCCAGCTTGAAGCTCTACTACTGCAGCTGCAGTTTCATCACACGTACTCTCAATTCCCAAAATTTTCATATACTGATTCTAACACTTTTAATGATTATTTTCAATTTGAAACATGTTTCGCAAAACTATATTTTAACTTCATTTTTTGCCTAACTATTGCTATACTAATCTTATGGACAACCATAAACAATTTGACCCTAGTGATATTTATCCTGAAGTTAAAAATGATAGCAATTATTATGACCGGGCCGAAATTCTTTCCGATGAAGATCATCACAATCGCCGAATAGAAGAAAATTTCAAAGCAGAACGAGCAGCAAAAATCGCCAACGAAGATTTATCATCAGCCCAAACTGCAATTATCTGTGCGGTATTAGGGATATTTTTACAGCCATTAGTGTTGCTGGCGGGATTTTTCGCTTATAAAGCAATTAAATCTGGCAGTCAATTCGAGCTGGAAACCGGCGCTAGGTCTAAAGCTAAAACTATCGCTCAAATTGCACTTATTATTTTTATCGTAAATGTAGCAATAGCAACCCTAGCTTATTTTTCAAGCGTCGTGCCATTTCTTAAGGATATAACCAAAAACTATCGATTCTAAATTTTATGCAATAAAAATCCGCCCATAGTAGCTAGAAGGCGGATTTTATTTTTAAAATTATTTCTCAGCTTTCTTGGTAGTTTTCTTAGCTGGAGCTTTTTTAGTTGGAGCTGCTTTAGTTTCAAGCTTTACGCCAGCTTTTTTTGCTGCAGCCGATAAAGCAGATTTGCGTCGTGCAGCAGTATTTTTCTTGATTAGACCTTTTTTAACAGCTTTATCTAGTTCGCTATGAGCTTTTGAAAGGTTTACTGCGCTTGGTTCAGCAACAAAAGCTTTTACCGCAGTTTTAATATCTTTTTTAATACCGACATTGCGTTCTCGTCGTTTTGCAGTTTGGCGCATTCGCTTTACAGCAGATTTAATAATTGGCATTTAGTTCCTCATTTTAGGTTATTATTTACAATTCAAAATCGATTATACAGTATTTAATGAAAAAAGTCAAAACTTTTATTCAAATCCGCTTGACATTTTATCTTGATTATGCTAAAATCAATTCAGAATTAATAAAAATAAACATAGGATCAGATTAAAATGCAAAAAAATAACGCCCGAGAGCAGATTATCGCTAAGCTCAAAGAGTCAGACAATATTCTGATTACTGTTAGCAATAATCCTAGTGTTGACGAACTTTCTGCAGCGCTAGCTCTAACTCTCGCAATCAATAAAACAGGTAAACACGCAACTGCGGTTGCTAGCGGTGAAATGCCAGATGCACTGGAATTTTTAAGCCCAAATAAAACTTTTGAAAACTCTGTTGATTCATTACGTGATTTTATTATTGCCTTAAACAAAGATAAGGCTGATCATCTACGATATAAATTAGTTGGTGATTATGTTAAAATTTTCATCACCCCATACAAAACAACTTTAACTAAGAACGATCTTGAATTTGAACAAGGTGATTTCAATATTGATTTTGTGCTAGCTTTGGGCGTAACTAGCCAAGATCATCTAGACGGAGCTCTAACTGCCCATGGTAGAATCTTCCATGACGCATCAGTTGGTGTTTTAACCGTAGGCGAAACTTCAAGTAACTTAAGCGAGTTAAACTGGCATAGCGAAATAGCGTCCAGCCTTTCCGAGATGGCTCTTGAACTAATTGATTCTGATTCTATCGGTAAAAAATCCTTGACCAAATCCGTATCAACAGCTATCCTAACTGGAATCGTTGCAGAAACAGAGCGATTCTCAAACGAAAAAGCCAACGCTAAAGTTATGAATTTAGCATCTAAATTAATTCTTGCTGGCGCAGACCAACAGTTAATTGTTTCTAAATTAAAAGAAGCTGAAGATCGTGTAGCTGAAATTAACCTCCGCAAAGAAATTGAAGATCAATCAAAAAATTTCGAAAATGACACAAATAAGCTAGAAGAAGCAGAGAATTTAACTGAAGAGACCAAACCAAAACAATCCAAGAAAAAGGATGCAAATATTCTCACAATTGAGCGTGAGGACTCAACACCTGATAATGAACTAGACAATTATTTAGATGAGATGTCCGCCAAATTATCGGATAGCACAACAAAATCCAGTAATGAAGAGATCGATCCTGAGCTTGCCAAGATAGCTGATTTAGCAGTCGATTTTCCTGCAACTAGAGATTTAAGCACTCCAAATGTTCCTGAAACAGATAGCACATTAGGAGACCACGCAGAAGAGAAAGATCAGATTAAATTTGAAGAAACTCCTGCAAAAAGTTATGTCGAAAACACCGAAGAATCAACTGCAGAAGTAATCGCCCCGATAGAAAACTATGCACCAGAAATTTCTCTAGACAACCCTGAGATAGAACAAGATTCAGCTTTCATTTCCGAGCAGCCTATTAATTCTCAAACTTTTGAGCCAGCTCAGCAAGCAGATATTTCTTTACCGCAAGAAGAAAACTCTACTCAAAACCAAATGACTCCAGTAGATTCAGAGCCAAAACAAGATCAAGTGTCCGTTCAGCCAAAATTTGGTGCACAAGATTATATGACTGACGAGTATTATCAACCTGAACAAGCCCGCCGTATTTTAGAGCATAATCCCGAAGACCAACCGATCATAAACGGATCACAGCCAGAAACAGCCAAACTTTCTACCGAAGATAATGCCTATTATAATCAAAAAACAATTGACCCACTTGCCAGTACGACAAACTCAGCACCAAAATTAGAGAATGATCAAAGCTTAACTACAGCTAGTCAGCCTGTGATGCCTCCAGCTCCAGACTTTAATACAATGCCAATGCCACCAGAGCTTCCTCCTGTTCCTGATTTTTCAAACATTAATTTTGGTGAAATTCCTGCGCCAGCACCAATTTTGAGTAATTCACCAAGCCCTAGTCAACCTGCAACAGATCCTTACGAAGCCAACGCTCAAGCTGTAATTTCCGCAGCACAAACTCCACAGCCAGCGCCAGTCGGACAAGGCACTTCTGCTAGCGCAAACAATATTATGATCGATCAAGTCTACCAAGATCCTTCACAATTCAAAATTCCAGGAATGTAATGAACATTGAAAACATGAATTTTGATCTCGAAAATCCATTAGAAAGCGGGCGAATCTTAATTGATAAACCCGCTGGAATTACTAGCTTCGGCGTAGTAGCGCGCGTTCGGCGAGTACTTAAACAAAAACTCGGTAAGAAAAAAATTAAAGTTGGACATACTGGCACACTTGATCCTTTTGCAACAGGCTTATTAGTTTTACTTTACGGCAAAGAAACCAAAAACGCCATGAATCTAACTAAACTTGATAAGGTCTATGAAGCTGAATTTACGCTCGGGCAAATTTCAAGCACTGGAGATCCGGAAGGTGAAATATCCGATTTTAATAATTTTAAAATCCCTACACTAGAACAAATCCAAAATGAAATTAACCGAAATTTTTTAGGCAAGATCGAGCAAACACCTCCTGCTTTTAGCGCTATAAAAATTGATGGCCGGCGAGCCTATGACTTAGCGCGAAAAGGTGCAGACTTCAAAATATCTAAGCGGACAGTTGAGATTTTCAGTTTTGAAATCTTAGACTATAACTTTCCTACCCTCAAAGTCCGAACTCATGTTTCGAGTGGGACTTATATTCGTTCACTTGCTGAAGATTTGGGCGATAAGCTTGGCTGTGGCGCTTTTTGTTCCAAACTACGGCGAATAAAAATTGCTGATTTTAACATATCAAACGCAATCGAGCTTAAAGATCTAGGAATCAAAGACTAAATAAAAGTCTCGAAAAATCCGAGACTTTTTAAAACATAAATTCTTTCTGGCGGAGGATGGGAGATTCGAACTCCCGCTCCAGGTCTCCCCAGACTAACGATTTAGCAAACCGTCCCCTTCAGCCACTTGGGTAATCCTCCAACTTTTTATATTTTAACAAATCACCTACAAAAACGCAAGCTCATTGACAAAAATCAATATTTTTGGTATAATACAATCATCATGAAGAAATTATCAAATTATTTGATCTCAGGTTTAGTTATTTCAAGCATAGTTACCGTCATGGCTCAAGCTCCCGTTTTGGCAGCCAATATTTTTGATGGCGGACTCCATAGCGGATTACAACAAGGCAAAACTAGCGAAATGCCAACTACTATTTTTGGAAATACCGGAATTTTTACTCGAATCGTGAGCGTGATGTTATTCACAGTAGGTATTCTAAGTATAATCATGCTTATCTTTGGTGGACTACGCTACATAATCTCGAATGGCGACTCTAAAAAAGTTGAAGCCGCCAAAAACACAATCTTGTACGCAATTATTGGCTTAATTGTAGCCATAATGTCCTACGCAATTGTGAATTTCGTCGTTTCTAGTTTTACTACGAGCGGCGGCGGAATCAACTCTACTGGCTCCAGCGGAGCTAATGGTGTTGCGCCAACCGATGTCTAATTAAATCGCCCCAGCTGGCGATTTTTTCAATAAAAATAAAAAGTTAATTAAAAAACACTTTTCTTGACTTTTTGCCGTATCCATGTTAAAGTATGTTCATAATTCGCATGTTTTAAATACTTATAAGGAGGAAAAAATAATTACTGGCGCAAAAACTTTCTAGCGACGGTAATATTAAAACATGAGAATTGTTAGAAAGAACATTAAAATGAAACAATTCAAAAGTATAATTAAAGTCCAAAATGAAAAAAATGGCTAAAAGCTATTGAATTCATAAAAATTAGAGATAAAGAGAAGTCTCTTCTTCAAGCCGCAAAGGATAAATTTAAGATTATTCTAAGCACTATCAATCCGAATTGCGTCGATTTTAATTTTAATGATGAAATAATATTCGGTCAGTTTGTTTTCGTCTACTTATACTCTGGAAATATCGAAATATGTCTAAAACAGCAAGCAGCAGGAGGTGATATTTACTTAGATGAAGATATGTGGGAGGAATATTTTTGTTTACTCCCGTATCAAGAACTTTATTATAAACCTGACCCAGAGGAAGAATATCCTTATCCTGTAGTGCGCGTATTATCCGAGTGGAGCGATCTAGAAAAACTAGAATGTTGGATTAATGATGGTGGAATTGAAAACTGGGTTCTGGAAAAATTCGCCAAAGAGCTCAAAAAGAAGTTGCAAAAAGATGAATAAAAATACAAGCCCCGACTTAGTGCGGGGCTTTTTAATATTTGCATTACAAATAATTGTAATTAAAATATAATACACTCTTGACTAAAATCTTAAAAAATGATAAAATTTTGAGGATGATTACTAAAGAGAATAAAGAGAAGGCAATCGCTTTGACTCAGGTTTCAAAGAATGACGTTGGTTCGCCACAGGCACAAGTGTCAATCTTGACGGCTCGTATCAAAGAAGTGACGGAACACCTTAAATCAAACAAGCACGACTTCATGGCTCGACGCGGTTTGATGCAAATGGTTGGTCGCCGTAAAAAACTTCTAAAATATCTTGAACGAAAAGATTTTGAAGCCTACAAAGCTGTTGTTTCTAAACTAGGACTTCGAAAATAATTAGCTCGAAACCGAATAATCACCCCGACAAGGGGTGATTATTTTATTCTATAATCTACCAAAATAAACACATCATATCATTATTATTTACTTTTTATACGAGTTATGGTAAAATTATATTATCATAAGCGTAATATATAAGGAAAATGATGAAAATAAAACAAACTAATAGATTATTGCCAGTTATAGCTGTGGCGACTTTGGCGCTCGGTGGTGGAGTTTACGCCACAAATTTATTCGCAAATAGCACATATCAAAAAGCGGATGCTTTTACTACTGCAACAAATCCTATAGATCCTACAAATGCACAAGATAATTATATAATTAAATTTTCTGATGAAAAATTTAAAAAAGCGCTTAATTCTGAACTTATCAAAAAAGCTGGCCTAACACGCCAAATTACGGACGATATAACTTTTGGCGATGCTAAAAAATTAACAATGTTCTGGCCAGAAGACCAATATCGCAATTTTAGTAATCTTGAAGGAATTCAATATTTCACAAACTTAGAGTTTATCCATATCCACGGTATTGAGACAGTAGAAGATATATCGCCTATGCGAGACTTGGTAAACATAAAAATAGCCTATTTGTCAGCAACAGGAATTAAAGATTTATCTCCTCTAGAAAAATTAAAAAATCTAGAATTACTATGGATTCACCAAATAAACGCTACTGATTTTAGCGTAGTGTCAAAATTGCCTAAACTAAATAATATTTACGACCTCCAATCAAAAGAACAAACTATAAATCTCTCAAAAGGTCAAGCAGTAATTAAAAATCCTATGGTCAACTGGGACGGAACCCCAATTGAGATAATAGAAAAACAAATCGATGAAGGGAAATCCGCTAGAATCATAAATTCAGATGCGGCAGGAAATCCAAAAAAAGATGGCGGGTATATTAAGGTTATCACTCAGGATTACCAAGGCAGTATCGATGTCGAAGCACTTAATACAAAGTTAACACTATCAAATGGTACAAAATTTGATAACGAAGCTAATCACAAAACTCGCTTAATATTAAATGTTGATATCGATAAAACCCTACCTACTTTTACTAGTGAAAATAAAAATTATACTGATGGCCAAACGGTCAAAACATTAGATTTTCCAGCTAGAAAAGACCTTTCTTCTCAAAATTTAACAGATCAAGTCAAAGCATCGAAAGGTACTATATCTGTAGATTACGGTGATTTAGATATTAAAGACCCTAAATTCGGAGATTATACAATTACTTATACTGCAAATGACGAGTACGGTAATTCCGCAAAAGTTTTCGTAAAAGTTAAAATCACGGAAAACGACAAAACAAAGCTTAAAGACGCACTAAACAAGCTATCATCTCAGAAAAAATATATCGTCGAAGATTTTCCTCCATCAGTAAAATCCACAGCTGAATCTATCATAAGCAACAAAAACGCAAGCAAAGATGAAATAAATAAAGCTGCTAGCGACATAGAAACAGCAATAGAAAAAATTATCGCTGAAGAAACTAAACGAATCAGAAAAGCGCAAGATGCAATAGATAAGTTGGAGTTAGGCTATAACATCAAAAAATATGAAGATGTTCTAAATGCAAGAAAAGCTATCAGAGAACTTAAGGATAATGAGGCCAAAAAGGCTATGGACCAAGAATTCCAGAAAGCTTTTAATACATATCTAGGATTATATTCAAATCTTCAACAGTTAGTAGAGACCGCTAAGTCAATAAAAAACTTAGAACGCTACAGTAAAAAAACTGCAGATAATTTCACGAAAGCTTTAAATAAAGCTAAAGAACATTTCGCAGAAGATGGTGAATTCGACCAAAACGATCCTACAAAATGGCTATCATCACAAGATATCAATCTCTTATATAGAACACTTGAAGATGCCATGAATGATTTGAAGTTCGACAAAACAGCCCTCGTACAAGAAATAACCAATTTCAAAAACTCACCAGATTGGATTAAAAATGATACAGATATCCAGACAGAAATAAAAAATGCCGAGGAGATAAATGAACAAGGAAATCCTACATACGAAAATATTACCGAAGCAGCAAACAAGTTAGCAAATAAGCTCAAAGAATTAAAAGACAAAGAGCTTTCTCGCCAGAATCATGCTAAGCAAGCAGTCGCCGACACTGAGAAAAAACTAGATGATAATAAAGCAGATAATAATAAGCTACCCGAGATAGATCTTAAAGAAATCGAAAAGGTAGTTGAGGAAGTTAAGGATCCAGCCGAAAAGGAAAAACTTGCTCAAAAGATTAAGTTTATCAAAGAGTCTATAGCTAATAAGCAAAAGAAAATTGAAGATGATAAAGCTCAAAAAGCTAACGAAATCGCCAAAGAAAAATTAGCTCAGAATACCAAAAAGGACTTGAGTTCACCTAAAACCGGTATTCAGCGAGAAGAAAGCAGAATCGATATTTTATCAATAATCGTATTCAGTATCACTCTTGCATCTTTAATCTTTGCGACTTTACGAAAAATTATTAGCCGAAATTAACAAAATAAGATTGCCCTAACTTGGGCGATTTTATTTTTGCTAAAAATAACAAAATATGCTAAAATATCTCTTATGAATAAAGTAGCAGAAATTATCCAACAAATCATTTTACGGCAATTCAACCAAGAGATTGAGGTAAATTTGACTCGGCCTCGGCCAGAATTTGGTGATTTCGCAACTAATACATCAATGCAACTTGCTGGCAAGCTTGGCAAAAATCCGCGCGAAATAGCCGAAATATTATGTAATGAATTAGAAAAAAACCCTTTATTTGAAAATGTCGAAATTGCAGGCCCCGGTTTTATTAATCTTAAAATTAGCGATAAATCACTCTGGGAGCTAGCTAACTCGAAACCAGATCAAGTATTTAAAAATCAAGTCTATGTGCTTGAATATTCGTGCCCAAATGCTTTTAAAGATCTACACACAGGACATCTTTATCAGACAATTTATGGTGACGTTCTAGCGCGAGTTCTAGAGGCAGCTGGCGCAAAAGTTAATCGCACTAGTTTTGGTGGTGATGTTGGCCTACATGTAGCTAAATGTCTTTGGGGGATGCGCCAAGAACTTGGTGGCGAAAACCCAGACCGTCTTCAAGAGGTTGAAAATAACGCTTTTGAGCGAGCTAAATGGATAGGTAAAACTTACGTTATTGGCGCTAAAGCTTACGAAGAAGACGAAACCGCCAAGCAAGAAATTATTGATCTAAACAAAGCTATTTATGGTTTTCATGAACAAAATGATACTACCTCGCCAATGGCAAAAATATACTGGGAAACTCGCCAGTGGAGTTTTGACTATTTCGACGCATTCTACGATTTAATTGAAGTTGACCGCATGCATTACTATCCAGAAAGCTCTACTGCACCAACCGGAATGAGTGTTGTCGCCGAACAACTCAAAGCAGGGAAATTAGAGAGAAGTGAAGGCGCAATTGTCTTCAAGGGTGATGAAAATAAAAATCTCCACACTCGCGTATTTGTAACATCGAACGGTTTACCAACTTACGAAACTAAGGATATCGGCGTTATATGGAAAGAAATCGCTGATTATAACTTTGATCATCGAATCCTAATGACTGGCAACGACCAAAAAGAATACATGCGCGTAGTTTACGCTGCCGCAGACACCTTTGAACCTGGAATTGGCGCAAAGATGACTCACCTAACCAACGGTACAGTTCGTTTTTCTGATGGTAAAAAAATGAGTTCTCGATTAGGCAATGTTTCACGTGCAGTTGATGTTTTAGATGAAATTAAAGTTCGAGCTAGCGAACTAGCCAAAGACGATCAAAAACTAACAAACCAAATTGCTTTAGGCGCAATTAAGTATGCTTTTGTAAAATACCGCCTAGGTGGAGATATTGCTTTCGATATCGAAGAGACCGTTAACCTTCATGGGAACTCCGGTACTTATATTCAATACGCTCATGCACGAGCATGTAGTATTTTGTCAAAAAGTAGTAAAACCCCTTCAACTGAGCTAAATACTACAGAATCTGAACGCAAATTACTCCAAAAGCTCAGCGAATTCCCTGGTGTGGTCGCCAAAGCAGCAAGCGAATATATGGTGCATGGTATCTGCCGATATCTCTATGAGCTAGCGCAAGAATTCAATCGCTTTTATGAGCAAAATCGTGTTATTGGCGATGATCGCGAAGAACTACGTCTCGCTTTAGTTGCGCGATATCGCGACACTCTTGCTGAAGGTTTGAGCCTTCTTGGAATAGACGCCCCAGAGAGAATGTAATTAATTCTTGACAAATATCAAAAATGCCGTATTATATAAATACGGCATCTTCTATTTTGCTCAGGAAGATGTACTTTATTTCAAGGAGGAAACTAATATGAGCAAAGAAACTTACAATTACTCAAAATCAGAAACTGATGCTATTATCAATGAGACAAAGTATCAGATTCTGATGCGTCTGTTTTATCGAGATAGCCAGTTCGTAAGTGAAGTAAACTTCAAGTCGATGCAAGATGAGCTAAATCTGTTTGAAGTTTACATTAGTAAAGATTATCCAACCCTCCTAGTGAGTAGGAGAGCTTTCATGCGAGCATTAAATCGCGCTAAGCAAGCGGGTTGGATCTACCTTAAAAGACATCATACAGCTCTCGCTGGCAAAATTTTTGAGATAGGTCTCACTCCGAAGGGCGAGCAAATTGCCAAAAAAGAGTGGGAAATCCTCTGCTCTAAAAACTAATCCTTAACTCGACAGTTAACCTGTCGGGTTTTTAAAATACTCAAAAATCAATTTCGCACAGAATTTTCGCAATTTTGCGGCGTGTTTCAAATACTGATCCGCGATTTACAATAAAATAGTCCGCCATTGCGATCGGCCCACCTTTTTCAAGATTTTCAACTTCAGCCCAATCGCGTGTCGCAGTTTCTTCTTGCGTCAAAGGTCGTTCACTTCGACCGCTGATTCGCTTATAACGCTCGCTTTTTGGCGGCACTAATGCGATAACTTTCAGCTCTTTAGGGAAGCGTTTTTTGAGAATTTTATATTCTGTCCAACTATAAATGCCATCTGCTAAAATTCGCCTCTGTCCAGCATTGATTAAATTCTCCATCTGTTCAATCATTCTATTGACCACCACGTCTTTACCAAAATCTTGCCGCAGCTTCTCGCGCATCATTTTTTCGTTTTTTTCGTTAATTTCAAGATCGGCATCACGCAAAGCCTGAAGAATCACGCCCCCAAAATAAACATGTGGAAAGCCCTTTTGCTTAACAAACTCTACTGCCGTGCTTTTACCCGAGCCGCTCATGCCGACAAATGCCAATATTTTAACCAAATTTGGTTTTTGCTTTTTATTTTTTAGGCGTAAAATTTGTCTATTCATAAGCTTAATTATAGCATATTGTAGGGTGATTTTATACTTCCGTATATAAGATTTGCTCAGCGTCTAAGTACTAAAACCTGTGAATATGATATAATTGTAATAATGAAAAAGCTAGTAATTATTGATGGAAAAAGTGTTTTTTATAGAGGTTATTATGCAATGAGCAATCTCGCAACTGCTGACGGTACACCAACTGGCGGAATCTATGGTTTTGCGAGCTTAGCTTTTGAAGTAATCCGTAAATTAAAGCCCGATTATGTAGTAGTGGCATGGGACAAAAAAGGAACTTCAACCGCACGACGGAGTGAAATCTATCCAGAATATAAAGCTGGGCGAAAAAAAGCGCCAGATGATTTCTACGAGCAAATTCCGCTGTTGAAAGATTTTCTCGCAGCGCTTGGCTGGCCACTTTTTGAATGCGACGGTTATGAAGCGGATGATATTCTTGGCACGCTCGCGGTTCAAGCCAATAAGCTTGGTATTGAGGCGGATTTAATTACTAGCGATCTTGATATGCTTCAGTTGATCGATTCAGACACGAAAGTTTTCGCTATGAAACGCGGATTCTCGGAGATTGAAGAGTTTGATCTAAAATATTTTGAAGAAAAATATGGCCTAAAACAAGCACAGTTCCTAGACCTAAAAGCTCTTCAAGGTGATTCAAGTGATAATATCCCCGGAGTTCCTGGTATTGGCCCTAAAACCGCCACTACGCTGCTTCAAGAGTTTTTTACACTTGAAAATATCTATGAAAATCTTGATAAGATAAAACCAGCTTGGCGATCTAAACTTGAAGCCGGTAAAGAATCAGCTTTTATGAGTAAAAAAATCGCTGAGATTTGGCTTGATGCGCCAGTTGAGCTAAATCTTAAAGACGCCGATATTCATAATTTTGACTACCAAAAAGTACTTACAAAATTACGAGAATTTGAGTTTAATTCACTAGTACGAAAAATTCCCGCCGAGATGAAACAAGGCACAAACACTCCAGAAAATCCAGACCAAACCAATCTTTTCGAGAATTTAGAGTCACAAAAATCTAACAATCTATTGCCAGAACTAAATCTTCACACCCACGATAATATGGCTAATTTTTTAGCTAAATCAGATAGGCTATTTATCGTAAATTATGAAAATGAAATTTATTACGCAAATAATGAACAATATGGATTTTGCGAAATTTCAGAATATAGCGTTACAGATCTAGAACAAAACTTTTTGCACAATGAAATAATTCTATTTGATATTAAACAGCACCTTCATGATCTGGCGGAGAATGGAATTTTTTATAACCAAACGGATAAATTTTACGATCTTCGCCAAATGGAGTTTTTGCTAAATCCGCTAATACGAGATAAAAGCCTGAGCGGAATCTTAGGACAAGAAATCAATGAAAAAGACCCAATTGAATGTTTGAGAGCGATGATTTACATTTATAATCGCCATCAAAAACAGTTAGAAAATCTACCTAAAATTCGCAAGATCGCCAAAAATCTAGATTTCCCTATGGCGTCAGTTATATTTAAAATGGAGCGGACTGGTGTTGAAATCAATCCAGATTTCTTTGCGGAGGAAAGCCAGATTTTTGGTGAAAAAATTGCCAAAATTGAAACTGAAATTTTTGAACTAGCCGGCACAACATTTAACGTAGCTAGTCCGCTACAGCTTTCTAAAGTCTTGTTCGAGGATCTAGCTTTGCCAACCAAAGGAATTAAAAAATCTCGCACTGGTTTCTCAACAGGCCAAAAAGAACTCGATAAACTAAGAGGTCTCCATCCAATTATTGAAAAAATTGAGCAATTCCGCGAGTTTTCAAAATTAAAAAACACTTATATCGATACACTACCAAAACTAGCAGACGAGCAAAATCGCATCCATTCTACCTTCCATCAAGATGTCACAAGCACAGGCAGGTTAAGTTCTACGAATCCGAATCTACAAAATATCCCAATCCGCAGTGAGCTAGGTCGCAAACTCCGAGCTGGATTCGTCCCAAAAGAGGGAAATATCTTAATTGCAGCTGACTACTCACAGTTTGAACTGCGTCTCGCTGCCGTTATGGCTGGCGATCAAAAATTAATTGAAGATTTTCGTTCTGGTGCTGATATTCACCTTAAAACTGCAGCAATGATGTTTAATTTACCAGAGAATGAAATCTCCACCGAACAACGTCGTGCAGCTAAAGTGATTAATTTTGGCGTGTTATATGGAATGAGCGCTCACCGGCTAGCTAGCGAACTTAAAATTAATTTTACTGAGGCCAAAAGTTTTATTGATAATTATTTTGAAGTTCGAAAACCCATTCAAAATTTCATAAATAAGACTATCAAACAGGCTGAAGAGCAAGGTTTCGTCGAAACTTTACTTGGTCGACGGCGTCCGACTCCAGATGTAAAATCAAGTAATTTCATGATCCGAGAAGCTGCCAAACGAGCTGCTGCTAATATGCCAATTCAGGGAACAGAGGCCGATTTAATGAAGCGAGCCATGATTGAGGTTGATAAAAAAATAACTCGAGCCGGTCTTGGCGAACAAATTCTACAAATTCATGACTCAATCTTAATTGAAGCTCCAATCGAAAATGCTGAGCAAGTCAGTAAAATTTTGCGTGAGATTATGGAGCAAGTTTGCCCCGAACTTGATATTCCGCTCAAAGTCGATGTTAAAATTGGCAAGAGCTGGGAAGCACTTTAATCCCATAAGACATCATTAAATAAAATATATCATCATCTTCAATAATATAAAACAGAGAAAAAGCGCCAAACTTTATAATTTGACGCTTTTTCTCTGGTACACCTGGCAAGATTCGAACTTACGACCTTTGGCTCCGCAAGCCAACGCTCTATCCAGCTGAGCTACAGGTGCAAACGCTACTTTCGTAGCATAAATTATGAAGTTCTTTCGCTCGCGCGAATAAAGTTATTATAGCAAATTTTTTTCAAAAAAGCAAATCAAAGATTTATTTTTCGAATTATTCTATCGATCAAATCATGCTCAATTTCTTCCATTGGTAGACGTGCACCAATAATATCAGTAATTTTTTCACCATCTTCCTTACTGAAATAAATTGAAGTCGAAGGAGAAAAGCGCTTTTTAGGAATAAACACAATCGAGTATAAATTAGCTTCTTTAATAATACCAAAACCCTTAAACTCATCATAAGAATGAAAACTATTGCCGATATAAACACCTCGCGTGCTCAAAGAATAACCTATCAAACTCGACTGATTATCTCGACGAGTAATAAAAATTGCAGCCGCAGAAACTAAAATTAAAGCCGTAAAAGTCCATAGTTGTTGCCAGATAGACAGACCAACCAAAATCACTACAATCACAAAAAACCATAAAAACCAAGTTTTAGATTTCTTACCAATCAAGAGATCTGGGGCATTCCAATTAACTATTTCGCGTTCTTCAAAACTGTTGTTATTTTCTAGAGAATTAACGCTATTCGGGGTGTTACTTTCATACTCAGGCGGAACAAATGGTTCGACCGATTCAGACTGAAGATTTTCAAAATTACCGTCTACTCCCTGTGAAATCTGATTCGGGATGCTGGAATTTCCACCATCCATAACACCAGAATCAGGTGTTTCTGGCACATAGAAACTCTGCTTAGGTACATTAAAATCTTGTGGCGATTGTTTTTCTTCCCGATCAAAATTCATAGCTTAATTATAACACAAGCATAATAAATTCGCAAAAGAAAGTGAATAGTGCTATAATCAAAGAATGAGCATTAAGAATAAACTAGCAAAAATCGCCCGAAATACTTTACCAAAAGACGCCTTAAAAGTCATAGAGAAAGACTACCGCAAAATGCGCGCCAAAGTAGTCGCTACTCGTTACGGCAACCCTGCACGAAAACTTCGCGTAATTGCAGCTACCGGCACTAATGGTAAAACAACCACTATTAATTTTTTGAATGAAATCTTAAAAGAAGCTGGTTATAAAACAGCTATGTTTTCGACCGCTAATATTGAAATCGCTAATAATAAATTAGTTAATGACACTAATTCAACCACCGCCACTGTTTCGCGCCTACAAAAATTTTTCGCCGACGCATCAAAAGCCAATGTTGAATTTGCACTAGTCGAAGCTACTTCTCATGCGTTAGACCAGTATAAATTTGCAGGTGTAGAGTTTGAAATGGCGATTATGACTAATCTAACTCAAGATCACCTTGACTACCACAAAACAATGAAAAACTATGCTGCAGCTAAAGCTAAATTATTCAAAATCCAGCCAAAATTTATTGTTTTAAATCATGATGATGAATGGTTTGAATATTTTAATAAATTCAAAGCGAGCGAACAAAAAATTACCTATGGATCAAGCGAGAATGCTGAGGTAAGAATCACTGGCGCAACTCTATACAAAAAGGGTAGTGAGGCTAAAATAATAATAGACAATAATGTTAACCTTGAAGTAGCTACTAACCTACCGGGCAAATTCAATATCTATAATATGACAGCAGCAATTTCGGCAGCTTATCTATTAGGAATATCCCTAGAGGATATTCAAAATGGCGTCGCAAATCTCGAAGCTATTTCTGGCAGATTCGAACGAGCTGTAGAGGGGCTACCATTTGAAGTTATTGTTGATTATGCACATACACCAGATGGTCTAGAAAAATTGCTTGAGACCTCAAAAAATATTACTAAAGGTCGCACGATTCTAGTTTTTGGTGCCTGCGGAGACAGAGACCGAGCAAAACGACCAATTATGGGCGAAATTGCTAAAAAACTTGCCGACCGAGTAATCCTAACTGATGAAGAGAATTATACCGAAAGCGCAGAACAAATTCGCGAAGAAATAAAATCTGGAATGGGTAAAAAATTACCGGCTAGTGTCGAAGAGATTCCCGACAGAAGGAAAGCTATCAAAAAAGCACTACGTATTGCAGGAAAAGGTGATACTATTTTAATCACAGGGCTTGGCCACGAAGTCTTCAGGATTATTGATGGGAAAAAAGTTCCTTGGAATGATTCAGAAATAGCTCGAGAAATCGCAACTGAAATTTTTAAACAAAAAATCTCTAATAAGAAATAGATTCCATATATTTATCTAGTAGAAAATTAACATAAATTAAAAAAATCCGCTTCAGGGATTTTTTAATTTGGCGGAGAAGGAGGGATTCGAACCCTCGATACGGTTGCCCGCATACACGATTTCGAGTCGTGCGCCTTCAACCACTCGGCCACTTCTCCAATTACAATAATTTTAACATAGATAACTTAAAAAGTGAATATTTGAACTATGATATAAAATAAAAACCAGCTCGCAACAAGAAAGCTGGTTTTTATAAAAATTTAAGCTGCTATATTTTTTGAGTTAAAGTAATCAATTTCTTTAATCACATCAAGCAAAGCATTAGCCCGCTTCGTTTCATCTTCAATATTACGTGCAGCCTCATACGCTGGCTGAATAAGCGTATTATCGTCGCTTGATCGTAGAAGAAGTAGATATATATCAAATTTTTCTTCATTTGAAACATTTAATTTGTCTACCAGTGGTCGCAAATCCTGAAGCGCTGAAATTTTAATATTATCAAGATTTAATCCACCGAAATTAGATACTGACTGAGCTGGATTAGGCGCTAGAATTTCTTCTGCCTCAATTTCATTAATATTATTATCTGGCATAGCAGAGGCCTCTTGCTCTAGACCTTCATATTGAAGTTCCGTGTCTTCATCGTCATTATTTGTTTGTGCTGCAGCATTAACGCCTGCCAAAACTTTTGCTAGTTCTGGATCGTCACTCACAGTCTGTTTTTGCACTAAATTAGTATCATCCATAGCCCACCTATTCTTATTTTAATTATCTAACTTTACTTTTTGTTGAACCTATTGTATCATAGAAGCAAAGCATAATCAAGATTATTTTTAAAGAGGTGGGAATGTTAGACGACTTAAATATGATTGTTCGGCGCGATCCGCAAAACGCACTTTTAGCAGCGAGCGAACAATGGAAACAGACAAAATTCAACGCAGAAATCATCAATCCAGAACATGATAATCGTGAAATTAAAAATATCATCATTGCAGGAATGGGTGGCTCAGCACTAGCGGCACTAATCATTAAAAAATGGTTAGCGACATATATTTCTCAGCCCCTTGAAATTGTGCGTGATTATAATCTACCAAAAAGTACCACTATCAACACTCTAGTGATTGCAAACTCTTATTCAGGTAATACCGAAGAGACTATCGCGGCTCTTAATCAGGCTCAACAAATCGGTGCTCAAATCGCCACAATTAGTGCTCATGGCAAGCTTGAACAAATTGCTAAATCTCATGATATTGCGCATATCAAACTCCCTCAAGGCCTTCAACCTCGCATGGCGGTGTTTTATAATTTACGAGCGTTAGTTAAAATATTAGTCAATTTTGGGATTGTTGCAGAAGATAAATATCAAGAAATTGCCCGCTCGGCAAATTTCCTCCATCAAGAAATTGAGCACTGGCTACCAAGCAACCCCAGCCAAAATAATCTCGCAAAACAACTCGCTTTATATTCGGCAGGACGAAGCGCAGTTTTCTTGAGCAGCGGTGATTTTTCTCCGGTAGCTTACAAATGGAAAATTTCCTGGAATGAAAATGCCAAAAATGTTAGCTTCTGGAATGAATACCCAGAATTTAATCATAATGAATTTATCGGCTGGAGTTCACATCCTATTGAAAAATTATTTGTAATTTTTAACCTGCGTAGCTCTTTTGACGACCCGCGAATAATCAAACGATTTGATATTTCTGACCACTTACTTAGCGGGAAGAGGCCGGCTACCAGAAATATCGAGCTACGCGGCGCCACTCCACTCGAACAAATGCTTTGGGGTTCAGTTCTTGCTGATTTTGTTAGTATATATCTCGCTATACTAAACGGTGTAGATCCAACACCAGTTGACTTAATCGAAAAATTAAAGGTCGAACTAGTTAAATAATCTAAAATATCACATTTAGTATAGTTTAAAACCCGCAACAAGTGCGGGCTTTTAAATTTAATTATACTGTCTCAAACTTTCAATCGGATCTTTCCGCGCAGCACGAAGAGCAGGGTAAATTCCAAAAACTACACCAACCAAAATTGAAATTACACCAATCAATAGTCCAATTTCCCACGATATAAACGGCTTAAACGGTAAGACTACAGATATACCAAACGCAAATGAAAAACCTAATGCGAAGCCAAATATACCACCACCGATAGAAATAATAATCGATTCCGTCAAGAATTGAAAGAGAATATGTCGATTATTAGCACCTAAAGCTTTACGAATACCAATTTCACGAGTCCGCTCACTGACATTTACAAGCATAATATTCATAATACCAATCCCACCCACAACTAGAGAAATTCCCGCAACTAAAGCTAAAATCCAGCTCGCAGTCCGAATTAAGTTGCTCGATGTTTTAGCAATTTCTTTACCCGAGAGTACTTCAAAATCTTGCTCGCCTTTATGATTTTTAGAAATCAAATCCGTTATTTCTGAATCTGCCCGCGAAAGATTATTTATACTATTAGCCTTGACATTGATTTGCTGAATCTGAAGACTATCACCAAGAATACTTTTGGCCATCGAATAATTAATAATCACGACATTATCAAAATCAATATTATTAAAATTCACAGACGATTCTTTACGATCGAGAACACCAATAATCAAAAACTGCTGATCTTTAATCTTAAAATTACGTCCTATTGCATCCGGCGTGCCAAATAAATTCACCGCAGTCTGATATCCAACAACGGCAAGTTTAGAATTTGGTGTTTCCGCGATAAATTCACTATTTTCACCGCGCATTTTTAAGTTAATCACCTTTTCAAGATTTGGCGTTGTTGCTAAAATTTTAGAGTTTAACGTACGCCCCTCCGCTGTAACAGTTGATGTAAAACTAGCTAAAGGTGCTACAGCTGAAACATTTTTAACTTTCGAAATACCCTCAAGATCTTTTTCGCTTAGAGAACTTTTTATAAAATTATCAGTTTTAGTTAATTCGGCAATTATATTATTACTACTAGTAGATATTTCTTTGGGTCGAACAATTACCATCGCGCCTTCATTCTCTACTTGGCTAGCTATCAATGATCCAATTCCTCCAGAAAGAGCAAAAATTATCGTAATACTAGCAATACCAATCATCACACCAAGCATTGTAAGGAAAGTTCGCATTCGGTTAGCATGAAGTGATTCAATCGCGTTTTCGATGTTCGTTTTAAAAATTCTAAACATATTAAACCCCTAATTCCTCTTTAATTTCATCTAATTTTTCAGCCACAGCTTCAATTTTGTCTAGCGTATTCTGTTCGCTATCTGGATTGGATTGCCGTTTATTCTTTTTATTTTTTGTATCAGTATCAATTTTGCCATCAAACATCGTAATAATTCGAGTTGCATACGCCATAAGTTCTGGATTATGAGTTACCATAATTATTGTATTACCTTTTTTATGGACTTCAGCTAACTCTTCCATAATAATATGAGAAGACTTGGAATCAAGATTACCAGTCGGCTCATCCGCTAAAATAATAGATGGCTCATTAACTAGCGCTCGAGCAATTGCCACGCGCTGAGTCTGACCACCAGAAAGTTGCCATGGCATATAATATTCACGCTCGCCTAAATGGAATTGATGAAGAATTGATGAAGCTTTTTCAAGACGTTTAGTTTTGCCGATACCTTTATAAACTAGTGGAAGCGCAACGTTCTCAATAACCGTCAAACGCGGAATTAAATTAAAATTCTGAAAAATAAAACCAATCTTTTCACTACGAATCTTAGCATGATTACGACGTGATAACTTAGCAACATTACGCCCATTCAAAATATAATCACCATGAGTCGCTCGGTCTAATAATCCGATGATATTTAGCAGTGTTGTTTTACCACATCCACTCGGACCCATAATTATAATAAATTCACCTTTTTTAATGCTCAGATCAATACCGTCTAAGGCATAATTTTCAGCGTCACCAACGCCAAAACGCTTTTTCAAATTTCGCAGTTTCAATATTTCTTTTTCATTTTTCGCCATAATTATATTATATATTTTAAGTTAGTTTTTAGCAATTGCTAATGTTTAATTTTATTTTATTCGTGGTGATATTTTCCGCCAGAAGAAATTTCTTGCGCCCGATAAATTTGTTCAACCAAAATCAATCTCACAATTTGATGCGGAAAAACTAATTTCGAAAGGCTCCAAACAAAATTCGCTCGCTGGCGAAGCTCCTCAGATACGCCAAAAGCTCCACCAATCACAATCACAAAATTCTGCGAATTCACAAATCCGTTCGAAAGCATTTCGGCGAGCTCTGGGCTAGAGATATTCTTACCGCGCTCATCCAGCAAAATCACAAAATCGCTCGGTTTAATTTTTACTAAAATCCGCTGAGTTTCTTCTTCGCGCGCTTTTTCTTCAGTAAAATTCGAATGCGGCAAAATATACCAGCTCAAATTAAACGGTTTTTTGAGCCGTTTTTCGAAAAGTTCGATTCCATTCGAAACCCACTTTTCGTGCTTTTTGCCGATCGCGATAATTTTCATAGTTAAATTCTAACATAACTATTGACTTTTTTCAATTTTAGTGATATAGTTATGAAACTTGCGTGGAGCGAGAGGACATTTCAGAAGTAGGAATCTGGCTAGTTTTGCCGAATTTTCAGTTTCGAAAATTGAGTTTAAAAATTAAGCTCAGCTTTCGAAGCTGAAAGCTTCGAAAAATCTACAGTCGGGCGGACTTTAAACGCGGAGAAAATAAATGACAAATATTGCCTACGTAAAAGTATACTTACTTAGAAACCACTCAGAAGCAAAAGAGATAAAAATTTTCGATCAGAATGGCAAGCTAATCAAGGAAACTGATAAAATTTTCTTGGCATCAATCGACAACCATATCATACCTGTCTTTGCGGACAGCCGCAAAGAAATCGAAAATTTTATAAATGACAACAAAGACCGTATAAATGAGCTGGCAGAAAAAGGTCTCTACAATGATATTCTCAAAGATATCAAACCAGAAAACCAGTTAATGGAGAAAGGTTTATATCTTCATCACAAACTGGATTCGTCGATATTATCTGAGATCGATACAGAAAAAAATGATATTGGTATTATTGATTATACGCTTAGCGTAATCAATAGCAAATTCCTGCAGCAATATTAACTTATTTTAGTTCCCACAAAATTGTGGGGCTTTTTTATTTTTCGAAAGTTATTTTTTCAGCAATTTTTGCAAGTTCTTCGGGCGATGTTTCGGCAGGGTAGCCGTGGTGGAGTTGCAAAACGTTTTTATCATAAAGTGGTACAAGGTGAACATGTGCGTGCGGCACACCAAAACCTTCAACCACAACGCCCACACGAATTGGCTTCATTTCAGCTTGAATTTTCTGGGCGATTTTTTTAGCAATTTTCCACAGATAGTCATAATCACTTTGATCTAAATCCCAAAGCAAATCAACTTGCTTTTTTGGAATGACCAAAACATGGCCGTTCGAAAGTGGCTCAATATCAAGCATTGCGAAAACTTTTTCATCTTCATAAATTTTATAGCAAGGAATTTCACCTTTAATAATTTTCGTAAAAATTGAATCTTTCATAGTAATTATTTTAGCATAAATTTGAACAAGTCTCACCCTTCAGCCAACCTTTTAAAATTAGGCTAAAAATGTTATAATGAAAAAGTAAAATTAACGCTGAATGTGTGGTAGAAATTATTTTCGAAAACCTTTTCGAAGAAGATTCCTGCAACTCATTTGGCAGAAGGAGAAAATATGATTATAAACCCAACAGGGAAAAGTGTAATTTCGGTTAGCACTGATTTTTTGGGGCGAAAATTAACGCTAGAAGTTGGCAAAGTTGGCTTTCGTTCAACTGCAAGCGTGATCGCGAAATATGGCGAAACTGTGGTTTTAGGAACTGTTCAACTGGGTTCAAAACCGGTGGCTTTGGATTATTTCCCACTATCAATTGATTATGAAGAAAAATGGTATGCCAGCGGACGGATTTCTGGCTCACGATTCATCAAGCGAGAAGGACGACCTTCAGACGACGCAATTCTGATCGGACGTTTAATTGACCGACCGATTCGGCCGCTCTTTCCAAAAGGTTATCGCGAAGAAGTTCAAGTTGTCGCAACCGTGCTTTCTGCCGACCCAGAATTTCGCCCAGATATGATTGCAATGATTGCAGCCTCAAGTGCGCTTCATCTAGCTGGTGTGCCGTTTGATGGCCCAGTTGCTGGACTTCGAATTGGTAAAGTGAATGGCGAGTTTAAAGCCTTTCTAAATCCTGAGGAGCGCGAAAATTCCTCACTTGATTTAGTTGTAGCCGGAATCGAAAGTGGAATTACCATGGTTGAAGCGGGTGCAAATGAAGTTCCTGAAGAAGAAATTATCGCAGGGCTCGCTTGGGCTTTTGAGAATTTTCAGCCAGCGATCAAGCTGCAAAATGAACTTCGTGCCAAATATATAGAGGCGGGTTATTTTGAAGAGCAAAAATTTGAGCTTATTTTGCCAGATGAGGAAATATCGAAAGAAGTTGAAGCCTGGACAGAAGGAAAATTCGGCTCTGAAATTCGCGAAGCTTATCCAAAATACAACCAAAATATTGCCGAAATTCGTAATAAATTCCATACAGAAATGCTTGAAAAATTCGGCGAAGAAGCTTATGAAGAAATCCGAAAAGATTACGACGAGGCTTTCACTTTGGCGGTTCATAAAGCTGTTCGAAAGGGAATTGTGGAAGATGGCGAGCGACCAGATGGGCGAGCTTTAGATGAAATCCGCCCGCTTTCAAGCGAAATCGACTTTTTGCCACGGGCGCATGGTTCGAGTTTATTTACTCGTGGCGTAACTCAAGCAATGAATATTGTAACGCTTGCACCACTTTCATACTCACAGTTAGTTGATACAATGGAATTTAACGAAATTGAACGCCGTTATATGCATCATTACAACGCGCCTGGATACACTGTAGGTGAACCTCGTCGATTAGGTAGCCCTGGTCGCCGTGAAATTGGTCATGGATATTTAGCTCAGCGCGCGCTAGAGGCAGTTTTGCCGAGTGAAGAAGATTTTCCTTATGCTATTCGTAGCGTAACTGAAATTATGAGCCAGAACGGTTCAACATCAATGGCAGCGACTTGTTCAAGTTGTATGGCGTTAATGAGCGCTGGTGTGCCACTAAAAAATGCGGTTTCTGGAATCGCAATGGGATTAATGATGGACGGTGAAACACCTTATATTTTGAGCGATATTGCAGATGCAGAAGATTTTGCTGGCGATATGGACTTTAAATGTACAGGCTCAAAGAATGGAATTACCGCGCTTCAAATGGATATGAAAGTTCATGGTTTGCCAGTTTCAGTTCTTGAAAAAGCAATTCTAACTTCTCGCAAAGGCCGCGAACATATTCTGCGCCATATGTTGAGTGTAATCTCTGAGCCAAAAGCCGAACTTTCGCCATATGCGCCTCGAATTGAAAAAATTAAAATCAATCCCGATAAAATCGGTGCAATTATTGGCAAAGGTGGTGAAACAATCAATAAAATTACTTCTGAAACTGGAGCCGAAGTTGACATCAAAGAAGATGGCTTAATTACAATTGCCAGCCCTAATGCCGAGCAAATCGAAAAAACTCTCAACTGGATTAAATCTTTGGTGGAAGAGCCAGAAGTTGGCAAAATCTATCACGGAAAAGTGGTTTCGATCAAGGATTTTGGTGCTTTTGTAAATATCCTGCCCGGAATTGATGGAATGCTTCATATTTCGCAAATATCCGAAAAGCGAACTGAAAAAGTGACTGATGTTTTGGATCAAGATCAAGAAATTTGGGTCAAACTCGACAAAATCGATGAAAAAGGTCGCCTAAATCTTACGATGAAAGGTGTTAAGCAATAAATCATCTTATCGTTTCATAATATAAAAACCACCTATATCATATATAATGGGTGGTTTTTATATTGAATATTGTAAAACTAAGCGGTATATTTTAGTAATTATAGTCAAATTTGAGATTTTAAACGGTGAAAAACAAGATGTAATAAGAATGATGGAAGGTATTTCTGATTTTAGGGTAATAGGCGATGTAGTTATACACAGTCATCTCGGAAAAGCTTTTCCATTAATAATGAAACAAAAAACCTCATTTAAAATAATGAGGTTTTAAATTTAAAAATTGATAAATAAAAATAATCCTACCTCGCAGAATAGGATTATTTATTTTAATTGAACTTCAAATTTCTGGCGGAGAAGGAGGGATTCGAACCCTCGATACGGTCTCCCGCATGCCGGTTTTCAAGACCGGTGCCTTCAACCACTCGGCCACCTCTCCAGACTTAACTATTCTATCATATCCAATTCACTATTTCAAGATAAAGATTTTTAAACTATATCATGGACAGGCACAATACATCTTTTAATACAATTATTTTTATATTTTTTGACGCATCAAATAAACCGCCCAGACTTCGCCAGCTCCAGCTTCAAATAAAATTTCCGAAATCGAATCTAACGTCGCGCCAGTTGTTTTAATATCATCAAGGATTACGTAGGTTTTATTAGGATCAATCGTTCCTATTAGTTGATATCCTTCCAGAGCCTGCTTTTTGCGAACTTTAGCCGAGGCGCCTTTTTGAACAAAATGTGATTTTCTAGCAATAATATTTGCCTTTTCAACACTAAGTTCACTAGCTAGAACCTCCGCCATGAACTCACTATGCGCCACGCCACGCTGACGAGCATGCCGAGAAGAAGTTGGTGCCGGCACGATTATAATATCATCTTTCGAACCATAGAAAAGGTTATTTTTCTTTAACGATCGAGACAAAATAAGCGCTAAAATCTCAAAATTTTCTCGCCAGCCGTTAAACTTAGCGTCATCTAAAATTTTTGCTAAAACACCTTCACGATCACCCAAGAAAAACTCGCGAGAAGGGCGACATTTAGATTGCCGTTTAATTATTTGAATTTGAAAATTATGTTTTTCAAGACATTCACTGCAAACTAAATTACCAATTTTATTACAAACATAACAGTGGTTAGGGGCGAATAGATCCAAAATGCTAGAGAATAAATTTTTCTTCATAAAAATTGAACTTCCCCCTTGATTATACCCTAAAAATACGCTATAATAAAGTAAGTTTAAGCCTATTTAAAATAATGTGGAGGAGAAATGGCTAGAAGACAAAACGATGATAGCTTTCTAAAGGATGAACTTGAAGCTGCATTTAATTTCGATGATACAGGTTTGCTTGATGACCCCGTTGCTAGTGAGTCTACCGAAGAAACTGTTAGTATCACATCATCTGAAGAAGATGAACTCCCTGGACAACTAGCAATCGATGCTTATGAGACAGAAGATAGATTTTTCATCAAGGCACGTACAGCAGGGGTAAACAAGAGTGATCTTGATGTTTCATTAAGTGATAGAATTCTAACAATTAGCGGAACTCTATCAACTAATGATCAAGAAGGGGTAACAAAGTGGCACGCACAGGAATGCTATTGGGGAGAATTTAGCCGAACCTACAATATCCCAGTAGATATTAAAGAAAATGAAGTTGAGGCTATACTCAAAGACGGAATCCTAACAATTAGCTTCGTAAAAGTTAAACAGGAATCAAAGAAGATTCAAGTCCTATAGTTAAAATACTCACAATAAAAGTGAGTATTTTTATTATTTTATTAACCAAACAAAAAGACTCTCGATAGAGAGTCTTTAGTGTTAACTATGCAAGTATATAGATTCTATTTCTCGCCGTTAATTGAAGTAAGAACGAAGTTGACAATTGCATAAGATAGGATTGCAACGATTAGACCTACTACCGCATAGAGAATTGTATTCTTAGCATTTGTGACTTTTCCTGAATCACCCGTAGAAAGAACGTATTGAATACCTCCATAGATAAGCATAATCACACTAATCACACCAATCAAGAAGAGCATAACTCGTACAATAGTAGTGAAGATACCAGTATCACCGAATAGGTTAGACTGCTGATCATCAGTTTTAGCAGCATTCATACCATCCTGCAGACTAAAGCTTCCAGAACTAGACTTCTTAGGGTCAGCATAGGCAGGTGTTGAAACTGTTAATGTTGAAATTCCAGCAACAGATAGAGCAACCGCAAAAGCTGCAACTGAAATTTTCTTTATTATATTCTTCATTATTTTACCTTTCTTTTAAATATAAAATATCTTAATTAAATTATACCAATTTATATGCTAATGTCAATATTAAAGAGAGCTAACTACGAAGTTGACAATTGCATAAGAAAGAATTGATACTATTAGACCAATTACCGCATAAATAATCGTAGTCTTGGCCTTCTGAATGGTCTGTGAATTGCCAGCAGACATCACAAAAGTTACTCCAGCAAATATAATTACTATTACCGCCAAAACACCAACTACAAAAAACATAGTTTTAATAATATTTCCAATAAAACCTTTGACATCAGTTTTATTTTCACTACCGCCAACTTCATTAACGGCACTTTCAATCTGAATTTTAGCATCAGCAAACACTAAATTAGACGAAGAACTAGCTAATATCATCTGTGGGGCTATAATTGCCGCAATAGTGCCTATAATCAATAGTATTTTTTTCATTATTATACCTTTCTTAGTATTTTTATTATTTTCTATCTTTTTAAATTAAAAATTATAATTGCTATGGTGTGGTAGTGCTACTGACCACAAAATTAACAATTGCAAAAGATAGAATCGAGATAACTAAGCCTATAACAGCATAAATAATAGTATTTTTAGCAGTCTGGATTGTTTGCGAATTACCAGATGAAATCACAAATAAGATTCCAGCATAAATTATCACTACAACAGATCCAGCCCCAACAATAGTCAGTAAAATATTTATTATATTTTTTGCACGCTGGACCGGGTTGGTATTATCTTTATTTTTACACAAAGCATCACTAGCCATATAATTACATGCATCGTTTTCTGCAAAGGCAGGTAAAGAAAAGCCTGCTATAAAAAATGAACTTAATATAATAGTTAGAATTAAAATAATTTTCTTCATTAAATATTTCCTATCACAAAGTTTACAATTGCAAAAGCCATAAGCACAATAATCAAGCCAATGATAGCACCTATTAATGCCATCTTAGCCTTCTGAATCCGAGAAGTATTTCCAGCGGATAAGGTATACATAGCTCCTGCAGTAATAATAACAACCACACAAATTATCCCCGCCCAAGTAAAGGCAAGATTAAACATACCCTTTACTTGCTGGCTAGTCACTTCCTTACTTTTATTAGCAACAGATACATCTTTAAATATTTTTGATTCATCAAGTGCGTAAGCTTTATACATCATAAATCCTTATTTTATATTACTCATTAAATAACTAACAATCCCAGAGGCAATAATAGCAATAATCAACCCAACCACAGCATTAGTTATAGTAACTTTTGCTTTCGCCATTCTACTAGAATCTCCAACTGACAGCATATATTGATATCCACCATAAATAATAAAGCCAGCCGAAATAACACCGATCAAACGCATAATCATATCAGCTACGTTTCCAATAATACTCCAAATAAAAACCTGCAGAGATACTTCGGAACCGGTTTTGTATGTAGAACCGTTTTTTTGATTAATCTTTTTTATCTGACAGGTTCCTTTATCGACTAAACCTCGATACCAAGCCGGTAACCCAAAAAAGCTGTCTTCTTTTGAACAATCTTTTTTAGCAAATGCGATATTATTTGTAGGCGAAAAAAACAACACATTAAACACTACAAAAAGCGCAATTAAAATTTTCTTCATCATCTAGCCTCCTATCCCTCCTGGAATTATCCATTGCATAATCGCCCAGAAAAATGAATATATAATAATTCCAATTACAGTATTAAAAATCATAGTTTTAGCTTTTTGAACTTGACTAGCGTTATCTCGCGCTGTTGCATAAATCGCACCTGCAACAATTATCGATCCGGTCGCCATAACTCCGGCGCCAATAGTTAAAGTTGTTAAAATAAGGTTTAGAATATCTTCAATTTGCCAGCATCCATCAAGAATAGATGTAGAAGCACACCCATCTTGGCCGCCTTCTTGACTACTATTTTGTTTTTCCTTGCTTGTACTATTACCGTCTTGATCTATAGGAGCAGCAAATGATCTATTTAAGGCAATAACATTAAAGCTAAAAATAGCCACAAAAATTATAAAAATTTTACTAATTATGTTTATTTTATTCATATTAACTATACTTTACCCTATATCAAGATAAAACGCAAGTATTTTCACGCATTTTAGATACCATATAAGGTTGACAAAAATAGTTATTTATGCTAAAATTAACACATATGATAACAATCGTGGAAAATTTGAGGAAAATTTCTCGACGAAAAATAAATGTTTTCTTGATAGCATCTATTATTTCAGCAATAACGCTGGGAATTTTTAATTTTACCCGAACTTTTGCTCTAGAAGGCGCAAAATGGGCAAATTCAGATAAAAATGCTATCGTCTATAATCAAAAAACATTCACCAAGACTACTGATACTTCTAGGCTACCCAAAGATGCGCAAGGGGGAACGGCTTTTATTAATACTTCCCAAGCTACAGCTAGCGGTGAACAAACCGCTGAAGTTATCTCAGTTAAATCAACTGATTCAGACAAAATAGAAGGTAAACTTTATAAATTTAAAGTCTCAGTTACCGGTAATTATAAACAAGAAGGTCAAGCCGAATCAATTACTGGTCAAGGAATAAGCGAAACAGACCCAACTAAATCCGAAACTTCTTGCGCAATAGAAGGTGGTGGCGGATGGGCAGTTTGTATGATTTCTAACACATTAGCGGGAGCAATGGATGGACTTTATAATATCGTGAGTGATTTTCTTAAAGTCCAGCCCCTCCAAATATCAGATAAGTCTGGTCTTTATCGAGTTTGGGATTATATGCGCAATATTGCAAATATTTTCTTCGTGATTGTTTTTATTTTAATAATTTATTCTCAAATCACTAATATCGGCATTTCAAATTATGGTATTAAAAAAATGCTACCAAAATTAATTATTGCAGCAGTCCTAATTAATGTTTCTTATTATATATGCGCACTAGCAGTTGATTTATCAAATATTTTAGGAGTTAGACTGCAAGATTTGTTAGTCGGAGTTCGAAAAGATATCTTTGAAAGCGGCTCCGGTATTCAAATTGAAGCTCTATCATGGAAAAGTCTAGTAGTTGGGATATTAAGTGGAGCTGGAGCTATAACTATGGGCGCATGGAGTTTTGTTCTTGCGGGAGGCCCACAAAATCTTGGTTTAATGATGATGTTTGTGCTTCTAATTGTCTTATATTCAGTTTTTGTAGCAGTTGTAATTTTAGCTGCTCGCCAAGCAATTATCACTGTTTTAATCTTCTTAGCGCCTTTAGCTTTTGTTGTTAATATTTGGCCAAATACTGAAAAATGGTTCGATAAGTGGAAAGATTTATTCACTACAATGCTAGTAATGTATCCACTTATCGCCTTACTTTTTGGTGGCTCGCAATTAGCAGGAATTGCGATTATTTCTAACGCTAATGGTAATATCGTAACCTTAATTTTAGGGATGGTCGTTCAAGTTGTACCACTCGCAATTACACCAACGATCATGAAACTAAGCGGAAATCTACTAGGCAAGTTTGCCGGCATGATTAATAATCCTAATAAAGGACCAATCGATACTTCTAAAAAATTCCTCAAAGACCAAATGGATATTAGAACTAACCAAAAAATTAGAGATAATCCAAATAGCTTAACAGCTAAGGCTCATCAGGTAAAGTTCAATCGCTCTCGTCGAGTTAATTCAGCTAAATCTATTGGCGAACAATATCAGCAATCTCGTTTCGACAATATGGAAGCTAAACAGATTGAAGAGGCTACTTCACGCCTCGGGACAGACCCAAATGTTCTTAATTCAGTACTTAAAAATAACACTGCATTTCAGGAAAATTTAGCAGCACAAGAAATTGCAAACTCTACAAATCGTAAAAATGCAGCCATATCTGGTCTAAATGCTGAAATTCTCACCGAACTTAAAAAAGGCATTAAAATTACTGATGGTGAAGTTAAAATCTCAAACCCAGAAGATCTACGTAAGAATTTTGGTTCGGTAGCTACTCGAATATTCGACACAATGAATACTGCTAATGCTCATAAATTAGCTGAACAAAACAACAAAGCTATGATTGCTGATTCGCTGGCTAACAATCTTCAGGCCGATAATCACTATCAATCAATATCAGAAGGTCAACGTGGAAATACTGGTAGAAGTATAGCTCTAGGAGCAGCATTTGATCAGTCAAAGAAAATTCATAACGATGAAGTTGCCGCACTTCGTAATCTATCAAAACATCTTAAAATGTCTAAAGAAGACCGTGATGATATTTTCTTAAATAAGAACGATGGTGAAAAATTGAAAGTTAACGGTTTTGAACTTGAAGTTAGTGACACTTGGCGTGAAGCTGTAGCTGAAGATTGGCACGCAGCAGCTGACTTCGGCGATTCTTTCAAGGCATTGACTAACAAAAAATTAGCAAGTATTAGTGGAGCCAACGCTGATGCATGGGATAAGTCTGGTAAGAAGGATGGCGCTAAAATTCTTGGCGCCGGGTTCAAGAATGCGATCGCGTCTGGGGCAATCACAGACTTTGATACTTCCATGGTTGAATTAGCTAAATCTATGAATAAAATTAGCGGTGAATCTCTAGCTACTATGGATGATAGTGCTGTTAAATTCATGCTCAGCAACAACATTCTATCCGACATTAAAAGTGGTAAATATAAAGAAATTGATGGTGCTCATGTTCTTAAAAATCTCGAAAAGAGTATCAAAGATATTAATGACAACCAAAAACTTTTCAACAAAATTAATGCTAATCTTGGTGATGAAATCCATCGAGTTGGTAATACAGTTGGAGTTCAACCGTCCGACATGTCAAATATTAAAACTAAAAAATAAGCTTTTCATATTGAAAGGCTTTTTTTTTCATTATAATCTGCTATAATAAAACATAAGAATGAAGGGAGAAGTGGGCGCACTGTGAGTGTTTATAAAGTTCCTCAAGATGTTGAGGCCGATGATAAGTTACTCGGTCCGTTTAATTTCCGCCAATTTATTTATTTAATGATTTCGGCGGGATTATTATTTTTAGGATTTCTTCTTTATCAAGTTTTTCCAGGTCTAATAATAATACCAGCGCCATTTTTAATTTTCTTTTTAGTTTTAGCTCTACCATTAAAAAAAGAACAGCCGATGGAATTATATTTAGCGGCAGTTTTAAGTTTCTACATAAAACCAAACAAAAGAATATGGCTAGCTGATGGAATTGAACATCTAATAGAGATTTCCGCTCCAAATAAATCAGATGAAAGACTTACTAAAAATATAGGTCGAGATGAAGCCTCTCGTCGTCTTAGTTATTTAGCGGATATTGTTGATACCGAAGGATGGGCCATCAAACACGCAGTCTCACAACAAGGGAATATCCAACAAGATGTTTTTTATGAAAGCCAACAAATGAGCGATATTTTCGAAAATCATCGAGCTGATAGAATTGATATGATGCTCACCAATCATGGCAATATTCGCAAACAACAAATTCTAAATAACATGAATATAGCGCGCAATTTAGCCGACTATACACAAGATAATGCAGAACAAATTCAAGATAAGACTTTTTCTACTTCTAACGCCGCTGATCTTTATCAAGATTCTATGGGGCGAGCTCAATACTCTAATCAAAATGAGTATTTAAGTTGGAATTCTCCACAAAATCAAACATTAGCCAAAAACTACCAAACCAACCAGCTTCAGCCAAATCAAAATCCAAACGATAATCTCGACAACATTAAACTTCATTATAACCCATATCCAGACTCGATACATCAAAGTGTTATTTCGCCAGACGGTAGGCGTTCAAACACAATACAACCACCTCAACAAGTACAATCTCTAGATCATCAAAATCCGCCAAACAATACTCCAGAACAAAAAGAAAGTCTTGATCCAGAAATTGCACGGTTAGTTAGCGAAGGTAAAGATTTATCAGTTGAAACTCTCGCTCGACAAGCTAACAGAATTAAAAACAGGCAAGATAATGAAATAAATCTAAATGAAGACGAAGTAATAATTTCACTGAGGTAATATGAATAATAATCAACAATTTACACCACCAGAACAGAATTCTCAGAATGAACAAAATTCTACCCAATCACAAAATCAAGCATCAACTCAAAATTCACTAGAAATCGCAGAGATACGCGAGGGTATCGTAGTGATGAAAGATGGATCTTTTCGAGCAGTAATTGCCTGTAAATCTATTAACTACGATTTAATGAGTTCGACCGAACGAGAAGGTGTCGAGTATTCTTATCAAAGTTTCTTAAACTCACTAACTTTCCCAATTCAAATTTTAGTACGCTCACAACGAATCGACATCGAACCTTATCTAAATAAGCTAGCCGATCTAAACCGTAATCAAGATAATATGCTTCTTTCAGATTTAATGGAAGATTACATTAATTTTATCGATAATCTTTCACAAAGTGCTAATATCATGGATAAGTCTTTCTTTGTAGTGATTCCATATTATCCATCAGGCGATGCTGCTAAAATAAAAGAGCAAGCAAAAGGATTTTTTGGTAAGATTTTTGCAAAGCCATCCGCCAATGTAACTAAAATTAATCGCAATACTTGGGACACTGCACTTGACGAAATGAAAAAACGGGTAGACTCAATTACAGGAGGATTATTCCAAATTGGAATCAAGAGCGTTCAGCTTAATACTAAAGAGCTTGGACAGCTTTATTATAACTTTTATAATCCTGATACTTCTGTTTATGAACCACTTGGTGATTTTAAACAACTAGCATCTCTGTATGTTTCTAAAGCAGACGAACCGAAAGGAGAAAAATAATGGGGCGCAAAAAACAAACCGCTATCGATATAGCCGCGCAACAACGTGCACAAGAACAAGCCGAGGTCGAACAAGCATTTCTAACAGGAATTAATACACTTCGCGATTTGATAGCACCATCAAGCCTTGAATTACATTCAAGTTATTTTCGGCTAGGTACTAAATATGGTCAAACTCTCTATATCTATGGCTATCCGCGCCAGCTTTATACTGGTTGGCTTTCAGGATTAATTAACGCCGATGAAGTTTTAGATTTATCGATGTTTATTTATCCAGTAGAAACTGAAGTTGTTATGAAAAATCTTCGCCGAAAAGTTACCCAGCTTGAAGCCTCAATGAATATAAATACAGAAAAAGGTAAAACACGTGATCCATCACTTGAAGCGGCTTACCAAGACGCCGAAGAATTGCGCGATCAACTACAAGTTGGTGCTGAAAAATTTTTCCGATTTGGTTTTTATATTACACTTTACGCCGATTCTATGGATGAGTTGAATTTTGTACGGAATAAAATTGAAACAATGCTCGGTCAGCAATTGATCTATTCAAAAGTAGCCTCCTCCCAGCAAGAACAAGGACTAAATGCATCCGTACCGCAAATGAACGACCAACTACAGATTCGTCGCAATATGAATACTGGCGCAATTTCTACTTCATTTCCATTTACTTCGGCCGACCTAACTCAAGAAAACGGTGTTCTTTATGGCGTAAATATGCATAACAATGGTTTGGTAATTTTCGACCGCTTCACACTCGAGAACGCTAACATGGTGGTTTTTGCTAAATCTGGTGCGGGTAAATCTTTTACAGTTAAGCTCGAAGCGCTCCGTACGATGATGATGGGATCAGATGTTATAATTATTGACCCTGAAAACGAATATCAAAAACTTAGCGACGCGGTTGGTGGTAGTTATATTCGTTTGAGTTTAAATAGCGATACACGGATTAATCCATTCGATTTACCGCGCGTAATCGATAGCGACGAAGCTGATAATGCTCTTCGTGCTAACATTATTACCCTGCATGGGTTATTCCGTTTGATGCTTGGTGGCGCCTCAAGAGGACAACAAATAGGATTATCTCCAGCAGAGGAGGCAGATTTAGATCAAGCTCTAATCGATACTTATGCACGTGCCGGAATTACGTCCGACCCATTAACCCACAATTCCACACCACCAACTATCGCTAATCTATACGACACTTTAGTCCATATGGGAGGAACGGGTCCACAATTAGCACAACGCCTACGAAAATACACTACAGGAACTTTCGCTGGTATTTTCTCACAACAATCAAACATTGATATAAATAACCCAATGGTCGTATTTAATATTCGTGATCTCGAGGATGATCTTCGGCCAGTAGCTATGTATATTGTCCTTTCTCACGTCTGGAATATTGTGCGTACAGATCAGCGAAAACGAATGTTGATTGTTGATGAGGCTTGGCAGTTAATGCAATACGATGATTCAGCTAACTTCTTGTTTAGTTTAGCAAAACGTGCCCGAAAATACTATCTTGGACTTACTACAATTTCTCAGGATGTTGAAGATTTTATGGGCTCAAAAATGGGACGCGCGATTGTTTCCAACAGTTCTATGCAGCTTCTATTAAAACAATCGTCTAGTGCAGTTGATGTGTTAAGTGACGTCTTTAAGCTAACTGAGGAAGAGAGAAAGCGACTAGCTAACTTCCCAGTAGGCCAAGGTTTATTTTTTGCAGGTTCAAATCACGTTCATATTCAGGTGATTGCTAGCGACACTGAGCATCAGCTCATAACAACAAATCCCAACCAAAAAGAACAGAGACGAAACGACAATGGGATGAATAATGGATATGCCGATGCCGGAGATTTATTCTAATTTTGTTTTAATTTAAGCTTGTGATAAAATAGAGGTATAATTATGGGAGTTTTTGACGGACAGCGCGATGAAGACGGCAATCGCTCAATCGTAAGTAATGATGATTTCGGAATCAACGAATCTATTCGCGGTGATTATGGAGGATTTAGCAATAATGAGGCCATCAAATCCAAGGATTATAATCCCCAGCTTTTAGATTCAGCAGAAAATTCCGCAACCTCATCAAATAAATCGTCCGAAAATGAAATTCTCTCCAAAGAAAATCAACCATTCGTAAATAATGTCACCGGCCGAAAAGACGACAAAGGCGGAAGTTGGGCAACTAGAAATAAACAATCAAATTCCTCTGGTATAAAAGGTAAGTTTCGCACTAAAAAAGCAGCTATAGCGGCGGCTATTGTTGGTGGTGGTGCTTCAGCATTAATAGGTGCTTTCTCAATGCTAGTTACAGGAGTTATGCCAATTCATGTAATGCAAATTGTCACTGAAAAAATAAATTCTACAGCTTCAAGCCTAGAATACAGTACCGACGCAATTTTTAATTCAAAAATTAAAAAGTCAGTTAAGTGTGGTACTATCAAAGTAATGTGTAAATTTGAAGCTATCTCAGATAAGCAATTAGCAAAACTCGAGAAAGCTGGGTTTAAAGTTGAAGTTGATGTAGATAACCCAACCATTACCGGAAAAAAACGCATCACAAGCTTATCTCACCCAGATATAAAAAATGGAGTAAAAATAGACTCTGACAATCTTACATTCATGATGAAAAATGATGTTAACCTTCGCTCAAACCTAAACAAGGCCTACCAAGGTAAATTTGCTAGTTTCCGTGATAGTGTAGCTAAAAAATTTAGATCAATTTTCAAAGTTAGAGGTGTTAGTGGGGAAGAAAACAATAAACCACCCGAAAAGATTTCTGAGGATACTGTAAAAGAAACTAACTCAACTGGAGAAACTCCCTCGTCTAAAAGTCAATCATCAGACAGCGAAGATGAAGATATTAAAAATAAATCAGAAGAAACCAAAAAGAAGGGCGAAGAATTTTTCGAAGAAAGCAAAAAAATAGCCAACGAGGCAGATGTAGATACAGATGTCGGTATCAAAGCTAAAAATTCAAAAATTAAAGACTTATTAGGTAAAACTGGCGTAGCTCAATTACCATGCTTAGCGTATTCTATCGGAAATTTCTTCTATAGTGGAGTTAAGACCGTTCGAGCAGTTAAGTTAGCAACTTTTGCGATGAAATTTTTAAGTATGGCCTCTAAAATTAAAGCTGGCCATGCATCACCAAACGAAGTCACTTCTATAGGAAATCAATTAGCAGGTTTAGGTAAAGCAAAAATCACCGCAGCTACAGACTCTCAAGGTTATCGCGCTTTAGCTTATAATGATAGTATTGGTAACCTTGATAAATCTGCAAGTAAATACTCTAATGGAGCATTGGGGTGGATAGCAAAAACTTTTGCACAATTTAGACGAGGAGCTAGAAATTCTGGATTTAGCATCGGATGCAAAATTCTCCAAAATGATGCAGTAGATTTTGCAATTACTTTTTTAACAGGTGGCTTATTAGCTGCTGTGGCTGATTTTGCACTTGGTTTAGTTGTTAGTGAAGTAATTAGTACAGTATTAAAAGACCTACCAGAACTAATAGCAGGGGTAGTTGTCAAAAAAGGAATCACGGGAGAAGACTACGGAAACGCCGTAATGTCAGGATCTGGATCTCTTATGAGCAAAAATACAATAACTGGCGGAAGTGGGGCATTAGATAAAACTCAAGCACTAGCATTTTATCAACAGAATGAAACTCGTATTGCACGAATTGCGGAAGATGAAAGAGCTACACTAAGCCCATTTGATATTTCGTCACGACACACTTTTTTTGGCTCAATAATCAGTAGTGCAATTCCTTATAATCAACAATTAGCAACAATCGGTGGATTTATACCATCAATAGCTTCAATCGCAAGCCGTTCATTATCTTCTATTTTACCAAGTGCTAGTGCCGCTGATGCTGCTGGTTTTAAAGCCAATATGGAAATTTGCCAGGATGCAGACATGATAGATATAGGTGTTGCAACAGATCCATTTTGTAATCCTTATACCGGAGTATCAACTCAAACCAATACAAAAAGCATGGATGAAGTAATAGATTTCCTAGTCGCTGAGGGTAGCTTAGATTCAAATAAAGGAGAAAATAATCCTCTAGATGCAATAATCCCAGGATCCGGTCTTGATAAGTATAAAAAACATTGTTACGAAAGAGGTAGCTCTCTTGGTGTTGGTGAAACATTAGATGAAATGGGGTTAGGGTGCGTTCAAAAAGATGATATAAAAACGGCTTATTATTCATCATTCATGACAAGTGTAAGAGCTCAAGACGGAATGGATGATGATCTAACTCCAAGTAATAATAGTGGAGGCGGTAGTTCGTCAGGAAGCACCAATTCAGCATTAAGCGGAAAAGGTGATTTTGTCTGGCCTGTTGAAAAATCAAAAGTTACCGGACAGACTGAATATGGTCCAAGCTCCGTCCCTCTCCATCAAGGCTGGCACACAGGTCTTGATATCTGGGCTAATATAGGCACACCTCTACACGCTATAGCTGATGGGGAAGTCACAATGGCAGCACCTTCAGTCGGATGTGGGCCAGCACAGATAGAAATAAAGCATGCTAATAATATCTATTCTGTATATTGTCATAACCAATCAGGAAGCGTAAAAGTTGGAGATAAGGTTAAAAAAGGACAACAAATTGGAACAGTTGGAGATGAGGGATATGCAAAAGGAACAGTTTCTCATGTTCACCTAGAAATAACAGAAGGTCAACCAATTTGGTCAGATTGGAAAGCTGGAAGAAAAAATCCTAAAGATTATATTGGAGATCTATAAATGTATAAAAAAATTAAATCTTTTTTCCTAATTTTATTGATAGTTGTAGCTGGAGGGAGGAATGTCTACGCTGCAAATAAATTTGATAGGGATTTTTTCAATCTAAATGATATCATTTATTACGACGCAGGATCAGAAAAATGCATACCAGGCGGAGGCGGATCATCAAAACTTACAGGAGATGGTGTCCCTGAACAAATTTGGAATTTTTTACGAGGACAAGGGTTTACAGAAGAAGCAACAGCTGGAGTTATGGGTAATTTTTACGCAGAAAGTGGATATGACCCAGCCAAACTTCAAACAGGTGGTCCAGCCGCTGGTTTAGCGCAATGGGAAAGTTATTCCGAGCAATCTGGGCGATGGTTAAATATGGCAGACTATGCTAAAAGTAAAGGTAAAGATTGGACAGATTTACAATCCCAATTAGAGTGGATAATTAAAGAGCTCGAGGGATCTGACCCTACCACAGCGTCCATCCTTAACTCTAGGTATGGAGGTCTGGAAGGATTAAAAAAAATGACCGATATCAAATCGGCGGTTGAAGCGTTTGAGACCTCTTTTGAGCGTGCTGGAATACCTAGATGGGAAGTTCGTTATCAGGCTGCAGATGAAGCCTATGCAACATTCAAAGGATCTACAGCTTCAGCCGCAACATCTTCTTCATCTTCATCTAAAGACTATACATTCATTGGCGATTCAATAACTGTAGGAGCAAAAAGTAAGCTAGAGGCAGCATTTGAAGGCGCTAAAGTTGATGCCTACGTTGGACGAGGTATAAATTCACCAGGAAATGGTGGTGGAAGCGTATTAGATTATTTATCATCCAATAAAGATTCATTAACTAATGTAATAATATTTAATATAGGAACAAATGATAATTTTCCCGTAGATAAAGCTAGGGAAATGTTTGAGAAAGTTAAAGATAAAAAAGTATATGTAGTAAATAATTTTGGCTTAGGTGGAAATGCTAATTTCGAAGTTATAAATGCTAACATCAAAAAAGCGATAGAAGGCTTCAGTAATATTCAAGTATTAAATTGGAAATCATACGCAGAAGCTAATGGAGGAAGAGAAAAATTATATGAAAGTGATGGCTATCATTACAATAGTACTGGAACCTCTAAGTATATAGACTTTTTGAAAGAATCTCTAGCTGGAAGTAGCAGCTCAAGCTCTAATAACTGTAATGGAGGATCTAGCCTAGGAGGAAATTCTACAATTTCCGAAAGAGCTGTTGAATTAGCTTGGCCTGAAAGTGAGCAAAATAGAGCTTATGCGTTTGAAATATCAGACAAGCAAAAAGAAGCTCTTTCTAAAACTGGCCTAGATAACTATGGAGAATCGTGGGTTCAAAAAGGCGCAAGTTGTGATGCATTTGTATCGATGGTTATGAGTACTACTGTAGATCCAGAGTATGTTAAAAAATGTTGTGGAGTAGCTAATCTAACTGAATACATGAGATCTAATCCTGATAAATATGAAAAAATTGAATATAATGGAACTACTAGCAATATGAAACCCGGTGATATTATCACAGCTGGTACTGGTGGTGGACCTAATGCCCATATAGAAATTTACGTACAAATTAACGGCGAAGACAGAGTAGCCAATGCTGGTTGGTCTAGAACAACGGGAGTAATTGAACCAATGAACCTAAAAGTAATGGAGAGTCTTGGCACAGTAGAAGTCTGGCGCTGGAAAGGTTAAGAATATGAATAATACTTTAAGTAATTTATCTTTTTTAAAAAATAAGTTAATTCTTTTCCCTATAATTTTTATAGCTATAATAGTAATAGTTTTAATTAGCTGGGTATGGTCAAACCAAATCTCAGGCACTATATCATTAACTATAGCACCTCAAGATTCTAAAATTACTTTAAATAACACTATCTATTCAAACGGAGATCATCATGTTTGGCCAGGTAAATATACCATAAAAATAGAAAAAGAAGGTTTTGAGACTAAAACGTTAGATATCAATATTAAATCAAAAGAGACTAAAAAGATAATCTTAGCACTTAATCAAATTAACGGAGATTCATGGTATAAAGATCATAAAAAAGATGATATTATAAGAAGCGGAGCAGGATATCAAGCTATAAGCGATAAAATGAATATATTAAAGAGTAACTCACCGATCGTATCTAATCTACCATATAAAGATAATCTAAAGAACCGATTTACTATTGATTACGAAACGAATAGTGAGACAACTAGAGTCGAGAAAATTAAAATTTCTATAAATACATGCTTAAATCATAATTCAAAGTTAGATACTATCGAATTTAGAAAACAAAGTGCTCTAAATTGGCTAAATTCCCACTTGAAATCTTCAGAGCAAAATAAATATAAGATAGAGGTCGTAAATCTAAATTGCATTCTCTAGTCCTCTATATTTATCCGGACGCAATTCGTCACTTCAACACCATTAGTTGAAGTAATTATTGTTTGATATTCAGAAAAATGAGCTGTTAAAAGTTTTTGACGACTTTCGTCTAGCTCAGAAAAAACATCATCTAATAAAACAACTGGTGTTTTTTCACTCATTTCCGCTAAGAAATCCGTTTCAATAAATTTTAAGGCCAATACAAGACTACGATTTTCACCACGACTAGCTACATTTCGAGCATCTTTTTTATTAAAAGTAAACTGGATATCATGTTTATGTGGACCAAAATCAGTATATCCTAAAATCCGATCATGAGAAAAATTATCATCCATAATTCCTAAAATAGCATCTTTAGAAAGCTTATCACCTAGATAGATTATTTCTATGCTATCTTTAATCCCAGATATTTCAGCATAGATATCAGATATTTTAGAATTAAGATTATCAATAAATTCTATTCTTTTTGATATTATTTCAGCACCGAATTCAGCTAGCATTATATTCCAAGGGAAAAGCTCATCCCTCGTAATTATTTCTTTTTTAAGCAAATTATTTCGCTGCTTAAGAGCTTTGTTATACCTAGATAGAGCAATCCTAAAGCTAGGGAAAACTTGAGCTAAGAAATGGTCCATAAAATCTCGACGACGACTTGGCGAACCGCTCAGTAGCTGAAGATCATCGGGCTCAAATAATACTACCGGTATTTTAGAATTACTTGGAAGCCGAGATGTCTTCTTATTGTCAATTTCAAAAGTTTTTTTATGTTTTCCAGTTTTACTCTCAAATTTAATTGTTCGTATTTCACCAGAAACCATTTTTAAATCTGCCCGAAACCAATCAGATCCATCATTTTTTAGAATTTCTTTATCACTTGAGCGAAAACTTGTACCTTGAAGTAATATATAAATTGCTTCAATTAATGAGGTTTTTCCACTTCCATTTTTACCAGAAATTAAAGTTGATTTATCTCCAATTTCAAGCATAAAATCACTATGCGACCGAAAATTCTGAACGCGAAGTTTTAATAGTTTCACTTAAGGCCTAACTTTTTAGCGGCATAATTATATGAATATAATCAGGATCTTTCTGATCTTTAAGGACAGTAGGTGCAAGCTTACCAGAAAAACCAAATTGAATATCTTCACCATTTAATGCTGAGATACCTTTTAATAGATAGTTAGAATTAAGCGTAACTTCGCCTTCACCAAAAATCTCTGCATCAGCTTCAGAAGTATTCTCCCCAAATTCACTAGCGATCGAATGAATTGATAATTTAGAATTCTCTCCATCAGCATGAACAGTTATACTTCCGCCAGAGTCTCGTGCAAAAAGAGCAGCGATTTTTACTACTCGCATAAAATCTGATTTAGAAATTTCAACTTTAGTTTCAGTATCACCAGGAATCAATCGACGATAATTGACAAATTTTCCATCTATTAATCTTGAAACAATTACAATGTCGTCAATTCTAAATTCGGCTTGATTTTCATCAATATAAATCTCAATTTCTTCCGTAGAATCCGAAATCGCACGTATCACTTCTTGAAGTGAAGATGTCGTTATGATAGCTGAAATCTCCTCATCACATTTGCAAACTTTTTTCTCACTCAACCGATACCCATCGGTAGCTGCTAGATATAAATATCCTTCAAAAGTATGCCAATAGATACCTGTTAAAACAGGCCGCGAAGTATCAGTGCTAGCAGTAAAAGCTGTTTGGCTAACTGCAGTTTTAAATTCATCAATATTTAAAACAATTTTCCTAGCAGAATCTCTATCAGCAATTGGAAGCTCTGGAAAATCATCAGTTGCAACACCATTAATTTTAGATTTATAGTTTCCGCTTTCAATCAATAAATGATCGCCTTCTACTTTCAAAAGAATATTTTCACGAGGCAAATTAGATATGAATTCTGATACTAATTTTGCAGGTATCGCAATTTCTCCAACTTTTTCTATCTTAGCTCCAATATTTTGAGAAATGGCAATTTCAAGATCAGTTGCTGCAATTAATAATCTTGATCCATTAGTCCGAAGTAGGACATTACTTAAAATAGGTAAGCTAGTTCGGTTACTTGCAATTTTCCCAATTATATTAAATGCCTTAGATAAATACTCCTGCTTAACAGTAAGTTCCATAAAAATTATTTTCCTTTTCTTTAAAAGTAGTGGTTATAATAATAGATCCTGTGGAAATTGTGGAAAACCACGTATTCTACTACTTAAAATTATAACATTTTTAATGTGTAAAATTCAAGTAAAACCATTTAGTAACTTTGGGGATAAAAATAAGTTTTTCCATATCTTTTAAGGAATTTAAAATAGGTCATTTTAAAATGTATAAAACGAGTTGATAAACATAACAATATAGGCACAGAGTTTTAGACAATATATTTATATTTTTCCACAAGTTTTTAACACTTTTTTAAAACTTTGCATATCTAATGTCAAGTATTGTTATAAAATAATATAGATTAAATACAAATATATCAATTATAATTTAATAATATAATTTTATAAAAAATCAAACAATAACGGTACAATTTATGTTCGCTTTTTATAGAATAAAAAAACAATCTGTCAAAATAACAGATTGAATTAAAATTATTTAAAGCCTTATTCGTAGATTAATTCTTCCAGACTGTTTATTTGTTCGCGGATTTCGATATCGAATTTAACTCCTTTTTCGATTTTAGAAACACCATTCATTATTGTGGTATGGTCGCGAGAGAATTCTCGCCCAATTTGAGGAAAGCTCATTTTGAGCTGGTATTTCATTAGATAACAAGCTGCTTGACGAGCATGATTTACGTCTTTCGTGCGTGATTTACTTAAAATATCTTCTTTAGAGACATTATAGAATCTGCAAACTTTATCTATAATTTTCTTAGTAGTTAAACTTTTTCTTGATATCCCATTTCGAGCTTCTGAAGATATTAATCCGCGGGCTAATTCTATATCTGGAGTTATGCCCTGAAGCTCGGCTATGGCTGACAATTTATTAATTATGCCTTCTAGCTCGCGAATGTTAGTTCTTACATTTGATGCTAAATAATCAATTGTCTCACTATCGAATGAATAACCACTTTGCTCAGTTTTAGCTTCGATTATAGCTTGTCGAGTTTCAATATCTGGGAGCTGAATATCAATTGTCATACCCCATTCGAATCGACTTCTTAAACGGTCGGTTAGAGTTGGAATACTCTTTGGTGCTCTGTCGCTAGAAATAATAATCTGTTTATTAGCTTGGTGTAGTTCATTGAAGGTATGAAAAAACTCTTCTTGCGATTTTTCTTTACCAGCAATAAATTGCATATCATCAACGATCAAGACATCAACATTGCGATATTTGTCAGCGTAGCCTTGTTTCTTGAATCGGACATTTTCCAGGTAGTCTTTGTAAAAATTTTCAATAGTTATATATAATATTCTTAATTCTGGGTTATTTTTTTTAATTTCATTGCCAATAGCTTGCATTAAGTGGGTTTTACCAAGACCTACTCCTCCGTAGAAATATAGAGGGTTATATTTTAGACCTGGATTTTCAGCGACATTTTTAGCAGCAGAATAGGCTAGATCGTTTGATGATCCAACTATAAAATTTTCGAAAGTATAACGAGGATTAAGTCCGTCATTATGAGATATTGTTTTTAAGGAGTTAGAACTCTGATTAGAAGCTACTTTCTTGGGGAGTAATTCTTCTGGTGATATTTCTGGTCTTTTATTTTTCTTATTGCTAGATTTTATAACTTCAAAATCAATTCGTGCTGGTGTATAGCCATTTTTTGCGAGAATTTTCTTAATAATATCGTAATATTTTTCGCGTAGAGTTTTAACTAGAAAGGAATTTTTTACGCTAATAATAGCTATGTTTTCATCAATCTTAAGAAGTTGTAGATCTGCGAAGAAAGTCTTAAAAGTTGCCTCTGTAATTTTTGATTCAAGTTCGATCTCTCCTAGAACGCTTTTCCACAACTCATCCATAAATCTATTCTACTATTTTTTTGAGTTTTCCACAACCTAAATTTATTTAAATAGATTTTATGTTATAATTTAAAAACTACTATAAAAAGTTTTCCACAATTTAAGATAACTACTGTTTAAGTTGTGGAAAACTAATTGATTTTTGTGGAAAACTGTGCTATACTACAAAATGAAATGATTCAGATTTCAAGTTTTTAGATAAGATTATTATGCTTACGTAAACTGTTAAACTTGATTTTTTGAATAATAAATTATAAAATAGGGAAGATATGCCAAAGAGAACACATCAACCACATAAGCGACATCGTGCGAAAACTCATGGTTTTCGAAACCGAATGTCATCGAAAGCTGGAATTAAAGTTCTAAAACGTCGCCGAATTAAAGGTCGCAAAAAGCTTTCAGTTTAAATAAAACGCCCATAATAAAGAAGGGCGTTTTATTTTTTAACTTAAATATGGTAAAATAAAAGGAGTTGAAAATATAATTTTTTTAGGAGAGAGTTTTAGTAAATATGCGGACCTTAACGGAGAAAGCTATACAGGATATTGGTAAAAAAATTACTGTGAAAGGCTGGGTTAATTCTCGGCGGGATCATGGTGGGTTGATTTTTATTGATTTACGCGATCATTCTGGATTGCTCCAGCTTGTGATTTCACCAGATTTTATAGAAAGCTTCGAATTAGCTGAGAAATGCCGCGATGAATTTGTGATTTCAGCGACTGGTGTAGTAAAAGAGCGCGCTGAAAATTTGAAAAATCCGAATATTTCAACTGGCGAAATTGAGCTCATTGTTGAAAAACTTGAAATATTAAATCGAAGTGAACCTTTGCCAATTACAGTTTCAGATAATGGCCAAAAATCAAACGAAGAGCTTCGTTTGAAATATCGTTTTCTTGATTTACGTCGCGAAAAAATGCAAAAAATGTTGCGTCGCCGAGCGGAATTTTATCGTGAAATTCGAAAATTTATGGAAAATTACGAATTTGTTGAAGTTGCTACGCCGATCCTTGCAAATTCTAGTCCAGAAGGTGCGCGTGATTTTTTGATTCCAAGTCGTGTTCATCCTGGAAAATTTTATGCTCTACCGCAAGCTCCACAGCAATTTAAACAGCTTTTGATGGTTGGCGGAATTGATAAATACTATCAAATTGCTACTTGTTTCCGTGATGAAGATCCGCGGGCGGATAGGCTTTATGGCGATTTCTATCAGCTTGACCTCGAGAAAGCTTTCGTTGAAAATGGTGAAGAGATTCGCTCAGAAATGGAAGTTCTCATTAAAGATCTAGTGAAAAATTTTGCTAAAAAAGAGCTTTTAAACGAAGAAATTCCGCGAATTTCTTATGAAATTGCGATAGAAAAATACGGTAGTGACAAGCCTGATTTACGCTTTGGAATGGAACTAGTTGATTTAAATGATGTGATAGCTGAAACCGAATTTGGTGTGTTTAAGAACGCTGAATATGTGAAAGCAATTTGTGTTAAAAATGGTGCGAGTTTAAGTCGAAAACAGATTGATAATTTTACTGAGATTGCGAAAAGTGAAGGTGCAGGTGGTTTGGCTTATATTACATATACTGAAGGTGAAGTAAAAAGCCCAATTGTTAAATTCTTGAACGAAAATGAACTTTCGAAAATTAAAGAAAAAACCGGTGCTGAAGATGGTGATACGATTTTCTTTGGAGCAGATAAACGTGAAGTTGTGAATAAAGTTCTTGGTCGTCTTCGGAATGAGTTTGCTGATTTCTTTAATCTTAAAGATGAAAATAAAGTGGCTCTCGCTTGGGTTGTGGATTTTCCATTTTATGAATTTGATGAGAAAAATAAAAAAGTTGATTTTGGCCATAATCCATTTTCAATGCCAAAAGGTGGTGTTGAAGCTCTTCGAAATGCTAAAACTGACGCTGAAAAACTAGCGATTAAAGCTGATCAATACGATATGGTGATGAATGGTTATGAAATCTGTTCAGGAGCCGTTCGAAATCATAGCCCAGAAGTAATGTACGAAGCTTTCGGCTTGCTTGGTTATGATAAAAAATACGTTGAAGCAAAATTTGGTGCAATGTTGAATGCGTTTAAATTTGGTGCGCCTCCGCATGCAGGTTGTGCATTTGGTTTGGACCGAATTTTTATGATTTTAATGAATGAAGACAATATCCGTGAAGTGGTGGCATTTCCGAAGAATGGTTCGGGGGTGGATGTAATGATGAGTTCACCGAGCGCGGTTGAGAACGATCAATTAGAAGAGCTAAGGATTAAAATAGTTGAAGATGAAGACTAACTTTATAAAGATTAGTATATTTTTGATATTATCGAGTATAATGATCTTGAATCTGTCGGATAATGTTTTGGCAGAAACGGCAAAATTTGAACCCAAACAACCAACTCAGACTCAACTTACTAAATTAACTACCGAATGTGTAAGTATTAAAAAACAGCTCACTAAGGTTCATTCAACAGATGCTCTAAAGAGAGTTAAATTAGGCCAGATTTACGAATCTATCTCCAAGGATTTGATGGCTAAATTTACTGCTCGTGCCATTCTTAATCATTTTTCTGTAGTAAATTTAGTCGCACACACTTCAAAATTTGATGAGAATTTGAATTATTTTAAAGATAATTATCGAATCTACGAACAAGAATTAGATAAGCTTCAAAAAATAGATTGCGAAATAAAAGAAAATTCCAATGAGTTTTATAATCAATTAGAAAAAGTTAGATATCAGCGTCGTGAATTAAATTACAATGTCATAAAACTTCGTGAAATTACCGAGAATTATAAAAAGTCATTTTATGGTATTAGGAAAGAGGTTAAATGATGAAGTTTTTATTTAATACTATTAAAAAAAATCAATCGAAAGTAAAACAAAATCAACTTAGTATTTTTATTTTTAGCGCTTTAATTGTTGCTCTTATTTTAATCGGTGTTTCTCTCTGGATGTATGAGGAATTTGGTACTGCACAGCTAGACTTGTCTCGTCCAAGTCTTCAAGAAGCTCGCGAGCAGGCTAAAAAAGACGCTGAACGCGAAAAGCGTGAAAAGGCTGAAGCGGAGAATTTTGATTCTACGGGTAAAATAGATTCTAAATCTTTAGATAAATTTGGAAAACTTTATGATCGAAGTTTAAATCGGCTAAAAGATAATTTTTTTGGCGAAAATGCATTAAGTGATGAAACTCTAAATATAACTAATGATACACAAGGAGAAAACTAATAATGTCATTTCTGAATCCTAAAGATTTTATTATTACTCGTAAGCGAAAATTATATAAATTTGCTCTGTTTAATAATTCTTCTATTTGTTTTGAATTTAATGATTGGAATCCGGAGCGAACGGAAGTTGATAATCTTGAAATTGGTGCGGGAACTGGACTATTTTCTGAGTGTCTAGCTCTTAAAAATCCAAATAAGAAATTTGTTGCTATTGATGTTAAAGCCGATCGATTAGTTAAAGGTGCACAGCAGGCAGAAAGCGATCAATTAAGGAATATTCGTTTTTTACGCGCTCGCGCAGATCAGTTATTGGAGGCTTTCGCTCCCCATTCTATAAAATATATCTGGATTACTTTTCCTGATCCATACCCTAAAAAACGCAATGCTGGGCGACGTTTAACTCATCCTACTTTTTTGAAGATTTACGAAGAGCTTTTGCGAGAAGATGGCGCACTTTATTTTAAGACTGACGCTAAAGAACTGTTTGATTGGAGCTTAGAGCAGTTGGTTGCCGAAGGCTGGCAAATTCAGCGGCTTAGTTTTGATTTGCATGAAAGTGATTTGAATGAAAATTATAAAGTTATGACTACTTATGAGCGAAGATTTGTATCTGAAGGATTAAAAATAAATTTCGTAAAAGCACTACCTCCAAAAAAGTAAACTTTTATTGACTTTAAATAAGCTTAAGCTTATAATTAGTTGTAGTAATTATAAAATTTGGAGGTTGCAATGCGAAAATTATTAGTGGCTTTACTTGTAATAACTTTAAATTTTATTCTTTTTGGCTCTATTAATTTTGTAGGAGCCTCGTCTCAACCTATATATGTCGATTATATATCAGCTAAAGACGGTGATGAGTTTATTTGGCTTTATAATGCTGGTGATGATTTTAGTATTAATTCTTTAATTGTCGAAAAGATAACAGGTAATAAAGTTAGCCAGACTCTTCAATTGAAAGATAAAGGTGTTTTTAAACATGGAAGTTATAAAGAAATAAGGTTTGACAAAGATAAATTTATACCTAAAAGGTTTCATTTTAAGTTAATTATTAATGGTGATACATCTATTGAATATCATGATGTAATTGAAGATGGTCAAGTTTGGGGTAGAAATGGTAAGATTAGTTGGGAAGATTTTTTGAATTTAAATCTGGCATCTAGTATTTGGGATGAAGATAAAAAATCTATAGTTGATGAACGTAAAGAAAATGATAATGAAAATGCAACATCAAAAGATGTTAAGCAAAAACAACCAAATGATACTATTACCGAAAGATCAACTTGCTCGAATATTTTTTTGAATGAGATTTTTATAAATTCAGATAAGCAATTTATAGAAATTCGCAACGAAAATAAAGAAAAAATTAATCTGCAGGGATGTAAGATTGAGGTTCGAGAACGTGATGGAAAAATAATATTATCATATATATTCGATGAAAAAGACGAGATTAAAGCGAATGGCCTTTTTGTGGCGGATTTTTTGAGTAAAAATTTAAAAATTGAACCAAATGGAAATTATGAAATTTTATTTATTGATAATCTAAATAATGAAACTAGTTATAGCTATGAATCTACAGATAGGAATTCTTCAGTTGCATATTTTGGCGATAATATTTGGAAAAAAACATTTAAAGTTACGAGAAATAAACAAAATATTCTTCAAGATAAACCCGAATGTAGAGATGGAATGGAATGGAATTTTACTTCTGGAAAATGTGAAAAAATAAAAACTGAAAAGGTTTGCGAAGATGGATATTACTTAAATTCGTCAACTAATCGCTGTAATAAAATTATTACCGAAAAAACTCAAGAAGAATGTGCTTCAGGATATTATCGTAATCCTGAGACTGGACGTTGTAGAAAGATTGAGGTTGAAACTCCAAAAACCTGTGGTCATGGTTACTATTTAAATCTGGAAACAGGGCGTTGTAGAAAGATTACTTCAACATTATCTAGTCGGAAATTAACCGCATGTAGGGCTGGCTACGAACGAAATCCGGAAACTGGTAGATGTAGAAAAATAGCTTTAACTACTGAAAAAAAAGTTGAACCATGCAAAGAAGGCTACGAACGAAATCCAGAGACAGGGCGTTGTAGAAAGGTTGTTAGAAATACAGGCGCAAAAGATGCAGTTAAAGAAAATAAAGATGATAATAAATCTGATTTTACTGGATGGTTGGTAGTAGCTGGAATTGTTGCTGTATTTATTATTATATTAATCTGGGAATTCAGAAAAGATATCTTTCTATTTTTTAATAAAATTAAGAAAAAGGTCATGAATGTCTAAGCGTCGAATTTTAGGTATTGATCCAGGTACTGGAATTTTAGGATTTGGCGTAGTAGATTGCGAAGTTGGTAAACCTCTTAGAATGGTAACTGGTGGAGTTATCTCTACGCCAGCTCATACACCGATTGAAATACGACTAGAAGAAATTTTCAATGGCTTAAATGAAATTATCAACGAGACTAGACCAGACGAAGTATCTATTGAGAAGCTATTTTTTGCCCGGAATGTAACCACAGCTATTTCAGTAGCTCAGGCACGTGGAGTAGCTATTTTAGCTGCCCAGATAAAAAAAATACCAATTTATGAATACACTCCCAATCAAATTAAACAAACATTAACTGGGTATGGGGGGGCTGATAAGAAGCAAATGCAAGAAATGGTTAAGACTCAATTGAGTCTGCAACAAATTCCTAAGCCCGACGATGCAGCTGACGCTTTAGCGGCAGCAATCACCCATTTTTATATGAAAAGATAAAATATTTAATTAATCTTGCTGTTTTTATAGCTAAATGTTAAAATAAGCATAATAGTTTAAAGATGTTTTAGGAGATTTTATGGCAAAAGCAACCAAAAAAAATACAGAAGCGATAGAAGATGGAAAAAAACAAGCTTTAGATTTGGCGATTGCGCAGATTTCTAAGCAATTTGGCGATGGGTCAATTATGAAGTTAGGTGAAGACCATAAAGTTGATGTTGAGCTTCTACCAAGTGGGTCGCTTTCAATCGATATTGCTCTTGGTGGTGGTTATCCTAAAGGTAGGATTATAGAAATTTATGGCCCTGAAAGCTCAGGTAAGACAACTTTAACACTTCACGCGATTGCTGAAATTCAAAAACAGGGAGGAACGGCTGCGTTTATTGATGCTGAGCACGCTCTTGACCCAGCTTATGCTAAACGGCTTGGAGTTGATATTGAAAATCTTCTCGTAGCTCAGCCTGATAATGGAGAGCAAGCACTTGAAATTACTGAAACATTAGTTCGTTCAAACGCGGTTGATTTAATCGTAGTTGACTCTGTAGCTGCTCTTGTTCCACAAGCCGAAATTGATGGTGATATGGGTGATGCGCATATGGGTCTTCAGGCACGACTAATGAGTCAAGCTCTACGTAAACTGACAGGTATTATTAATAAATCAAAGGCTACAGTTATTTTTATTAATCAAATTCGTATGAAAATTGGTGTAATGTTCGGTAATCCTGAAACTACAACTGGAGGTAATGCTTTGAAGTTTTATGCTTCCGTTCGGGCTGATATTCGTCGCATAGGTCAGATTAAGAATGGTGAGGATGTGATTGGTAACCGCACAAAAATTAAAATTGTTAAGAATAAAATTGCTGCACCATTTAAGACTGCAGAATTCGATATTATGTACAACGAAGGAATCTCTAAAACTGGTGATGTTTTAGACTTAGCTGTTGAGCATGATATAGTTGGAAAGTCGGGAGCATTTTATAAATATAGCGATCAGACTATTGGTCAAGGTCGTGAAAAAGCAAAACAATACTTGAAAGATAATCCAGATGTAATGATGGAAATTGAGTATAAAGTTAGAGATGAAGTTTTTAATGATAATAAGACTATTGAAGAAGAAAAATCCAATATTGAGGAAGTAAAAGAATAATAAAATTAAAAACCAACTTCTAAGATAGAGGTTGGTTTTTGAGTATCTTTAATTGTCTAAGAAAATAAATGTAATGTCATTAGAAATTTTTGATCAGCAAGATTTTGAATTTAAAACAGTAAAGAATAAAAGTTCCACAACTATTAGAAAATCAAAAAAAACGTTTTTTGAGGATGGGACTTTTACAGTTACTGATATTAAGCAGGCTATTAAAAATCCGAATCGCGTAAATATTTTTATAAACGGGAAATATCATTTTTCGCTTGATGTTTTTCAGCTAAGTGATCTGAATATTAAAATTGGTCAAGTATTTAATAAAGATGAAATTTCTAATTTAGAACAACAGAGTGAGTTTGGCAAGCTTTATTCTTTAGCACTTAACTATTGTTTGATGCGTCCCCATTCGGAAAAAGAAATTCGTGATTATTTACGGAAAAAAACTCTGACGAAAAAACTTCGGAATAGAAAAACGGGCGAGATTTATGAGAAAAAAGGTGTTTCTAGTTTATCCGTTAACCAAACTATGACAAGACTTAAACAGAAAAAATATATCGACGATGAAAGGTTTGCTCGGTTTTGGGTTGAAAATAGAAATCAGCGTAAAGGAACAAGTATTCGTAAATTAAAAGCAGAATTATCTCAAAAAGGTGTGTCTGTGAATATTCAAGAGCAAATATTTGCAGAAAACTTACGTAGTGATGCTGATGAAATTAAAAAAATAATTGAAAAAAAATCTCACAAATATCCAGATGAGCAAAAGCTAATCTCTTATTTAGCTCGTCAGGGTTTTTCTTTTGATGAAATCAAAAAAGCTCTCAATAAATAATCTGCTTAATTTCTGAATGGGTTAGTATAATTTGGTATAAAATTGTCTGATTTATCAGTTGTAGAGATTATTTTTTCTTCGGTTTCTGAATGGATTGTAATTTTTTCGTCATCAATTTTAGTTATTTGTGATCGATGGACTGTTAATTCTGGATTATTTAGGCTTTTGAAAAAAGGACGCTTGATAATTATTTGCTGGACTGAAAAGTTTAGCAGACTCATGGTAAAATCGACAACTTTACCTATATGGTTATTCTTTTCATCAACAACTTTCATGCCTATTAGATGAAAATCTAAATCTAAAATATCTTTAATTTTAATTACATCATTAGGTAATATAAAATCTTCTCCAGAATCGACAATAAAACCGAGCCTTGATAATTCTCGAATTTCATCAATTCTCACAAACATTTCTTCATTGGAATAAGAATTATTATCTAAACTGTAAGCTATAATTTGAAGGTTGGCTGGATTAATGACTGGCTCGCCAATAACTGCAAGTTGTGATCCTGTTTGGAGGCCCATTACTGGGGTTTTAGCTATTTTGGAATTTAATATTAGCATAGTTATATTTTAGCATTTTTATAGATTAATAACCAGTTCGGCGCATAATTTCTTTGAGTGAAGTCTGACCTTGCAGACTTTTAATTAAGCCATCAATTTTTATGGTTGGGAAATTATTATCTTTAAGCAAATCTTCTATCTCTACTGGACTCGCTGAGTGTATTATTAGATTTTGTAATTCATTACCTAGTTTATTATTTATTAGACTGATCACTTCAAAAATTCCCGTAACCCCTATATATCCTGATTCTTCTAAACCTTCTCTTACTTGAGATATTTCTAAAATGGACTCAGCGGAAGAATGTATTTTTTTATTTTTAAATTCTTTTTGTGCTAATTTTTCTAGGTTACGGATTGTATTTATGGTTGTATTGAATTCATTAAGGAGAACTTTAGATTCAGTTTTATTTATTTTTCTAAATTCTATAGCATTTTGAGAAACCGTTCTTATTAATGTTTGATTAATGATGGCTAAAATATTTGTTGCTATCATAAAACTTGGAATACCTAGAAATTCAAGATACGGAATAACTTCGCTACTTTTTTTAACAGGTAATGAAGCTATAATTAACTTGCTTCTGGAAGCTTCAAAGATTAAATTAGTTGTTTTTAGGTCTTGTAAATTATCAATTAAAATAATATCTGGATTTTGGCTTAGAGCAGCTTTTACTGCAGTATAATAATCTACTCCTATTCGTGATTTAACTTCTGTTTGATTTATCTTGGGAATTGATTTTTCGATGTGGTTTTCGACAGTAACAATGTTTTTGTCGTCTGATAGTACTTCATTTAGTAGGGCGAAATTAGTATTATTTTTTCCTTGCCCAATAGTAAAAATAATACCATGAGGCTGTCTTAAGGCTTGCTTAACTAGTCGAAGATTGTCTCCCCATAGACCAACTTCTTGTAGGGTTCTAATTCTACTTTTTGTGGATAATAATCTTAGAGTTATTTTTTCACCTAGAAATGTTGGTGTTATAGAAATTCTAATTCTTGCTTTACCGTGTTTAATTGATGCGGTTTGCATAAAGTTTTTTTCACTAAAATCTAAATTTCCGATAAATTTAAAATGTTTTGCAAGTTTTTTGGCATAATTTTGTGGTAGCTTTTGGACGTTTTTAAGAGTTCCGTGAATTCGAAAACGTACTAAAGTAAAGTCTTTATGAGGTTCAATATGAATATCTGTTGCGCGTAAGTTAAAAGCATTTTCGATAATTTTTTCGGCTGTAAATTGAATCGTTGATTCGGTTCTGTAGCCTTGTTTTTTTGTTTTTTCCCCACCAATTTTCATCAATAAAATTATAACATAAGAATATTATTTTTTCAATTAGTTGCTTAGTTTTATGGGTTATTTTTTTATGGTATAATATATATTAGTTATGTTACCATATAAAAATAGATTTCATGGACATGGAAGCCTTCGTTATGTCTATAAGAATGGTGAATCAGTTAGATCACAAAAGATTGTTGTTAAATTCACTAAGAACCCTCGACGAACTGAATCTAGGTTCGCAGTAGTCATTTCTAAAAAAGTTTTGAAATCTGCCGTAGGACGAAATCGTATCCGGCGGCGTGTTTACGAAATAATTCGCCATGAGTTGCCGAGATTTGATGGTAATTTTGATGTGGCAATAATGATTTTTCACAAATCTATAAGAGATATTTCGCATGAAGAACTTCGTAAGTCGCTTGTTGATATTTTTAAGGAAGCAGATTTCTATTGTAATAAATAATTTATAGGAGGATATATGAGACATAAAATTTTAGTTACAGGTGGGGCGGGTTTTATAGGTACTCATACTGTTATTGAACTAGTTAATGCTGGTCATGAAGTAGTTGTTGTTGATAATTTAATCAATAGCAACAAAAAAAGCATTGAAATTGTTGAAAAAATTGTTGGGAAAAACATTCCATTTTATATAGCAGATGTCTGTGATGAGGAAAAGCTGCTCGAAATTTTTACGAAAGAAAGACCTACAGGAGTTATTCATTTTGCTGCATTAAAGGCGGTGGGAGAGTCTACGGAAATACCTCTTACATATTATAAGAATAATATTACAGGTGTTTTAACGATTTTAAAAGTGATGGAAGAGGTTAATTGTAAAAATATTATTTTTAGCTCTTCAGCAACGGTGTATGGAGATCCTCACACAGTTCCAATTTTAGAAGATTTTCCACTTTCAGTTACGAATCCATATGGCCGAACAAAATTAATGACGGAAGAAATTTTGACAGATATTTATAAAGCCGATATGAGTTGGAATGTGGTGATTCTTCGTTATTTTAACCCTATTGGTGCACATGAAAGTGGAGATTTAGGGGAGAATCCGAATGGAATCCCAAATAATCTTCTTCCTTATGTAACTCAAGTTGCAGTAGGGAAATTGCCATCAGTACGAGTATTCGGTAACGACTACCCTACAGTTGATGGGACAGGAGTTAGAGATTATATTCATGTTGTAGATTTGGCAAGAGGGCATGTTGCTGCGCTTCAGAAGCTAGAGGGAAAGGCTGGACTAAATATTTATAATCTCGGGACAGGAAAAGGCTATTCTGTTCTAGAAATTATAAAAAATATGGAAAAAGCAGTCGGAAAGAAGATTCCGTTTGAAATTACAGAACGGCGTGCAGGAGATATAGCTTCTTGCTATGCAGATTCAAAAAAAGCTAAAGATGAACTAGGATGGGAAGCTAAGTTTGATATTGAACGAATGTGTCAAGATGCTTGGCGTTGGCAGAGTAAGCATCCGAATGGTTTTGATGACTAGAGGATATAATTATTTAATTATCTTAATAATGTGGTATAATTTAGGATATGAATTTATTTGAAGTTTTTATTACTCAGCCAATTTTTAATCTTCTTTTGGTGATCTATAATTTTGTTGGTGATTTTGGATTGGCAATTATTATTTTTACTATCATAGTTAAAATAGTTCTCTGGCCAATTACTAAAAGTCAGCTTCATCAATCTAAGCTAATGCAAAAGCTTCAGCCAGAATTAAAAAAGATTAAAAAGAATGCAAATGGAAATAGACAGCTCGAAAACATTCAGATGCTTAACTTATATCGAAAGCATAATGTTAAACCTTTCCGCTCAATATTAACTCTTTTTATCCAGATTCCAATTTTTATCACATTATTTAGTGTAATTAGAATTATTAGCACGCAGCAGGATCAGATTCCAAAATATGTTTATGCTCCAGTTTCCGAATTTGCTAAAGTTTCAGAAGTTATTAAGAATCCTAGGTCGTTTGATCCGAAATTATTTGGTGTTGTTCGACTATCTGAAAAAGCCCTACCTATAAATAGTAAATCTGCTGCTTTTTTGTTTATTATTACAGTTTTTTCAGCTTTAGCTCAATGGTACTCTATACGACAAACTCAAGGTAAAACAAATGGTCGAAAAATTAGCGATATTATGAAAGAAGCGGCAGAAGGTAAACAAGCTGATCAAGCCGAGATGAATCAGATTGTTTCTCGTCAGATGAGTTTTATGATGCCTGCAATGATGTTTGTTGTAATGGTTAATTTTTATGGAGCGATTACTTTTTATTATTTTATAACAAATTTAATTCAAATTATTCAGCAGAAATATATTTTTGATATAGATAAAAAAGAGCTAGAAGAAGTTGCGAGCGAAAAAACTAATAAAAAAATAAAAAATGCCAAAGAAGCAAAAATTATTAAATCTGATAATAAATCATCAGGTAATATTAGGCGAATTAAAGCAAAAGATAGTAGGAGGAAAAAATAATGAATCGCGAAGAATCAATTGTTTTTGCGCAGAAATTTTTAGAAGATATTTTAAGCTTTTATGGGATAAATTTAGCGGTTTATTCTACGGCTGATGAAGATGTGATTGAGCTATCAGTTCCTTCAAGTGAGTTAAATTCATTACTAATTGGTCAGAACGCTAATAATTTGCGATCTTTACAACATATTATTGCAACAGCTTTAACGATTAAAGGGGCGGAGTTGGTTAGAGTGAATGTTGATGTAGCAGATTACAAACGTCAGCGAGCTGATAGGATTGCGAAAAAGGCTGAGGGTTGGATTGCTAAAGTTCGTGAAACTGGTGATAATTTTAAGGTTAATCTTAATGCTGCTGACCGTCGGATTGTTCATAAAACTGCTCAGGATTATTCTGACATTGAGACTCATTCTGAAGGTGAAGGTCGAGATCGCTACTTGATTATCTCAAAGAAAGCAGACTAAAATCTGCTTTTATTTTTTAAAAACAACTTTCTTATAGAGTATAAAATTCCAAATTAAACTGAAAATTGTACCAATTATTTTTGAAGTTAGAATTGCGAAATTATCCTGAGATATATTCACAAATAGAATATTTATATCCCCAAAATAGTAGATGATTATAGGCTTAGTAATGGAGATTATTATATTTTGAATTACCCAGAGTCCGAAAAGTGTTATTATGGTAAAAAGTACCATCTCGCGTGCTATATCCTTTTTATTTTGCGTTTCTGATTTAAAAGTAATTTTTTTATTAAGGAAGAACGAAATTACAAAAGTTATAGTTGTTGAACAGATATTTGCTAAAATTAATGAGAAACCGATAGATTTTAAAATAAATAATATTGTGAAATCAAGCAATGTGTTTAATCCGCCAATTAAAGCGAACCAAAAACCTTGATTATTTTTTAGTTTTTCTATCATATTCTTTTATGTCTTGAATTAGATAAACTGGACGATTTTTTGTTTCGATAAAAATTCGTCCGATGTATTCACCAATTATGCCAATTGCCAGTAATTGAACACCACCTAAAAATAGAATTACTGACATCAGGGAGGAATATCCACCGCCAGTTGGTACGCCGAAAAGAGGGCGAATTAATAAATATAAAATCCAGAAAAATGCCACACTCGAAATCAAAAGTCCAAAAATAAATGAAATTCTTAATGGTGAAGTAGTAAAGCTAGTAATTCCTTCGATCGCTAAATTGAAGAGCTTAAAATAGTTCCATTTCGTCTCGCCTGCTGCACGTGGGTCACGTTTATAAGTGATTTCTTTCTTTTTGAAGCCAACCCAAGAAAACATCCCTTTGGTATAACGATTGCTCTCGCGGAGAGTTTTTAGCGCTTCAATCGCTCGCCGATCTAGAAGTCGAAAATCTCCTGTGTCGCGTTGGATTTCGATGGATGAAATTTTATCTAGAATAGAATAAAACCACTTAGATGTTGCTTTTTTAAGCCATGTTTCACCTTCGCGTGATTCACGTTTGGCGTAAACATCATCATATCCTTCTTCCCATAGAGAAATCATATTTGGAATCAGCTCTGGTGGATCTTGCAAATCAGCATCAATTATTACAATTGCATCACCTTTAGCGTAATCAAATCCAGCTAGCATGGCACGTTCCTTACCGAAGTTTCGAGAGAGGTTAATATAAGAAATTCGATTATCAATAGTTGATTTTTCGGAAATAAGTTTCATCGTGGAATCTTTTGATCCATCATTTATGAATAAAAATTCAAATAAATAATTACTTTCGTTCTGAGATAATTTATCGAGTCGATTAAAAAGTTTTGGTAAAACTTTCTCTTCGTTGTAGGCTGGAATTATGATCGTTACGAGCTTTTTCATGCTTTAATTCTAACATACTTTTTGATATAATAAAAATATGCTAGAGGGAATTTTAAATAAGAAGAATCGAGTTCTTCTTTATGAGCTTGTTAAAACTGACTTTAAATTAAGGTATCAAGGATCATTTTTAGGTATTTTATGGTCTATCCTAAAACCACTTATGCTATTTGCGGTGATGTATTTTGTGTTTGTTAAGTTTTTGCGAATTACAGATCCGACCATTCAGAATTATCCAATTACTCTTCTGTTAGGGTTATCTTTATGGAGTTTTTTTACTGAGGCTACGATGCTTGGTATGAATTCTATTGTGGCCCGTGGAGATTTAATGAGAAAAATTAATTTTCCTAAATACATAGTTATTCTATCGTCTATGGCTAGTGCTTTAATTTCGCTTTCTATTAATTTACTAGTTGTTATTATTTTTGCTACTGCTACGTTTTGGACTGACCACCCAGTTTATATAACATTTGATATAGTTTGGATTCCGATAAATATAATAATGCTTTTTATGGTTGCGTTTGGTCTATCGTTAATTCTTTCTACGCTATATGTTAAATTTCGTGATATTTCTCATATTTGGGAAGTAGCTATGCAGGTATTAGTTTATTCTATGCCAATCATGTATCCTATTTCTATGATCCTAAATGTGAATATTATGGGTTTTTCTATTGCTAAAATAATGCTAATGAATCCAATAGCGATGGCAATTCAAGATATTCGCCATAATCTTATTTCTCCTGAAACTCCAACTTTCTGGACCATCTTCGATAATCACTGGGTCGCACTAGTTCCTATTTTGATTGTTGTTTTTTTGGTTTTATTTGGCTTGTGGTATTTTAATAGGAACTCAAAAAAATTTGCGGAGATGTTGTAATGAGTAAATATGCGTTAGAAGTAAAACATGTTTCTAAAAGCTTTAGGTTACCAACTGAACAGGCTAATGGTATTAAACAAGCTTTTGTAAATTGGTCGAAGGGTGTTAAAGGTTATAGAGAGCAGCATGTTTTAAAAGATATCTCGTTTAAAGTTGAGAAGGGCGATTTTTTTGGGATAGTTGGACGAAATGGTTCTGGTAAATCAACATTACTAAAAATTATTTCGCAAATATATACACCAGAGAAAGGGTCGGTGAAGGTTAATGGGTCACTGGTTCCTTTCATTGAACTCGGAGTAGGATTTAATCCGGAATTAACGGGGCGTGAAAATATTTATCTAAATGGTGCGCTTCTTGGTTTTTCCCACGAAGAAATTTCATCTATGTATGATGAAATTGTTAGATTTGCTGAGCTTGAGGAATTTATGGACCAAAAACTTAAGAATTATTCAAGCGGGATGCAAGTTCGGTTAGCCTTTTCTATAGCTATTAAAGCCCAAGGTGATATACTTGTTCTAGATGAGGTATTGGCTGTTGGGGATGAAGCTTTTCAAAAAAAGTGTAGCGATTTTTTTGACCAGATAAAACAAGACTCTTCAAAGACTGTAATTCTAGTCACTCACTCTATGGCGGATGTTGAAAAATACTGCAATAAGGCTATTTTTATAAATGATGGCATTATTAAAAAGACTGGTGATGTTAGATTAGTTGCGGAAGCCTATACTGATATTAATAGGGAATATCTTAATGTTGTAGGCCATGAAAATAGTAAGCAGATCGATAATTCTCATTATATTGAGGTGGTAGGTAATAAATCTAAGTTAAAGACGGGTGATAATTTTGTGGGGCAGATCAAATATAAATATTTAGGGTCTGGCGAAGCAACTATTGCATATACTTTACAGGATGAATTACGAGGGGGAAGGGTTTTTGATAGTGGTCACATTGAAGTATATGGTGAGGGATCTATTAACTTTTGTTTATCCTTGGCACAATTCAATTCAACCGATTTTAGAATTATAGCAACTCTCCATGAGTCAATTAACGGAAAATCAAGAATGATTGCCAATACCTTTGATGGCGGTGATTTTAGATTTAGGTATGACACAGATAAAACATCTAACGATTATGGATTAATTAAAACTAAATATATAATGAAAAATAAAGGATTATCATAAATGAATAATCCTTTATTTAATTTAGTTTTTAATTGATCTTGAAAGTATACTTATTTCCAGCTCCAGATATATAGCCATTGCTAAATTTTTGTATCCACTGGCCATTTTTAAAATATTCTGGTTCGATAGGAGCTCCTATTTTTTCTTTATCAGATATCGATAAAGAGTTATAGAATTTAAACACATCTCCTCTTATATCCCAATATCCTGTCAGATTACTACCTATGATGGTACCCTTTTCGAAATCTTGTTTTTCATAATTAAAGTATTTAAATATGTCGGTAGTTGGGAATCCTAATGCTCCATGTTCATTTCCTATTTTATCCCACCTTTCGCGTATTTTACCTGAGCTTTCATGATATCCTGCTGTTGGATTTCCAATTATGAATCCGTTTTGATATTTTTGGAACCAACCTCCTCGGATAGTTGTAAATTCTTGTGTTGTAGGTAGCCCCATTTTACCTTGCTCATAACCAAGTTGAGCGAATTTTTTGCGTATTAAGCCAGTGCTCTCCCAATATCCAATTTTTTCATTACCTAGAATGAATCCGTTTTGATATTTTTGACCTGTTCCGTTGTCAATAGTATTGAAATACCCACTCATAGGTAGCCCCATTTTACCTTGCTCATAACCAAGTTGAGCAAATCTATTTCTAATTTTTCCATAGTTTTCCCAATACCCAGTTTGTTCACTGCCGATAATGAAACCGTTTTCGAATCTTTGAAAAATTGAGTTATTAGAGTGAAATGTAATAGAGTTTTCCTTTCCTATCGCGCTATTATGGCCGCCAATTTCTTCATACCTTTTTTTTATGCCTGGATGCATAGAAGAATTATTTATAGTACTACCAAACCATTCATTAAAGAACATAAAGAAATTTCTATTTCCATAAGCGCCACAGTTTGATGTCCCTGGATAATTAGCTAGGGCTTCATTATTTGGAGTGTAGGGTGTGTATATGTAAAGGCTTAAAGTTGCTATATTCTCAATATTTACGTGTTTAGTTCCGCATGCAGGGTTAGGGGAATATTGAATTTGGTTCCATCCTATTTTATATCTATAGTCATTTTTGTGATCTTTGTAATATTTTAACTGCCAAGCTGCTAAGTTGACTTGTTTATAAAAGCCTGCTTTTGAATTTTCGCATGCTGCAGTATTTCCGGGTCCACTATCTGGACAGGCGTAGCCCATAGCAAAGCGGTATTGATTTTTTAGAGGCCATTTATCGTTTGTTAATGGGCCAGATGACTCTTTTTTTAGTAGAACTAATAAAACTTGTGGATTTATATCGTATTTTTGAGCAGCATCATGAATAATTTGTGCTGCAGATATTCCACCATCGAAATAGCCACCACCTTTTTCGTAGGACGTTTCTTTAGTATCTGGATTCTCATGATAGTTATTTAGACAAACGTAGGGTGGGTTTATTCCCCAATTTTTTCGGGAATATTCTGCGCGTGTTATATCTGCACGTCCCCATTCATTTGCTGGTTGGGTGCCCCATGTATCACAGCTTCCTATTTGACTATCTAAGAAATTTTGGATTTGTTGGGTGTTCATAGAATTTTTATTGTAGAAAATTTCATCGTCAATTATTCTTCCTGCATTAAAATCTGTAGCTCTAATTGCGATGGTTAAATTTTTGAATACAAAAATTCCTAGAGTGAGTAATACAAAAATTGAAATATGTATTATAATCAATTTTATCTTAAAAATATTATTCGACTTTGAAATTTTGAGCATTCGATTTTCCTTCGTATTTTTGATTTTCGTTTTTATATATAGCTGTAACCGACCAATCTCCTGGTTTTAATTCATCAAATTTTTTTGATACTGAACTGCAGTATTTATTTCCTGGGCTTTCTAGTATAATTGAGGATAGCTCAATATTAGTTCCTCTATTATTTGATAAGATATAGTTACATTTTCCAGTTCCATCGTCGTAAAGAAGACCTGCAATTTGAGCTGAAATATTAACTGACTTATTTTTTACTTGGATTGTAGTGTAAACGTTAAAAGTTGTTATGCCTGTTGAGCTGTTGGTTTTTCCTTCGATATGGTCAGTATTATTGGATGATCCTTTTTGAGGTATATTTTTATTATTTGAGATATTATTTTTCTGATTATCATTATTTTGTGTTTTTTCTGTAGTATCTATGGATTCAATTTTTTCTTGTTTATTTCTATTGGTTGTAACTATTTTATTGTCTGATTTATTAAAATGAACCCAAGTTAAAAATCCACCTAGGCTAATTATAATTATTAAAATAATAAAAAATAAAATTTTGTTTTTTTGTTTGATTTTCATTTTGTGTTCTCCTTCATCAATATTAGCATAATATTAATTTAAATACAAATTTAAATACAATTTAACTAATTTTAGAGCCGCAATATTCTATTGATTGAGAGTTAAAAATTTAATCTAGGATTTTATTTAGCTTTATATTTCTAATTTTTGTGCTGTTAATTGATATTTTTTTATATATAGATAGGGTATATATAAAAAATATATTAAATATAGGTATGAGCATAATTAAAGAAAAAATTTTTAATATAATATATTTTTTGTACGATACTATTCCTTTTTTGCATTTATATCTTGGTATTAATAAATTATTTTTATATACTAATTTTATTTGTTTTAATTTATTGTATGTATTAGTATTTTGAGATACGATAGCTAAGCAGAAAGATATAAGCCAGCGCAATTTAATAAGCTCGACTGCTGAATTTATATTACCATTTGAATTATTTGCAAATGCTAATAAACCTTTTACATTTTCTTTCCTGAAATTTAGGTCTAATTTTGTGCTTCTAACTATACTTGTCTTACTGTTATCTAGATAAGTATAATAAGGTTTAATGTTTATACAGGAGATATATTGCGATTTAGACAAGAAATCTAAATTGAAGAGAAGGTCTTCTCCGAATTTTAAACTATTATTTAATTTTAGATTATTTTTTTCTATTATTTCTCTACGATATAGCTTATTCCATAGATTATACATTCTACCATCATCACCTAGGGATATTATAGTTTTATTGATAATATTATTGGAGCCTCTAATATTTTGACTCTCTAGTTGAATTGATCTACTAATTGTATTTATATCTGAATATGCTATATTCCATCCAAATACTAGCATATCAAATTGCCTGTAACTTGGTAATTTCTCTAGCAATGATAATAAGTTGTTTGAATCTATTTTATCGTCCGAATCACAGAATCCGATCCATTCTCCTTTTGCTTTCAAGATTCCATTATTTCTTGCTTTACTTGGTCCAGAATTTTTCTGAGTTAATACTATCACATTTTTTTTATTTTTTACTCTATTGATAGAGGCTAGAGTTATACGGTCTGTTGATCCATCATCTACTAATATTATTTCCACTGAATTTTTGTGAGCTTTATTTAGATAGAGAATGTTATTTATTACCTCTTCAATAATACTCCCCGTGTTAAAAATGGGGATAATAAAGCTTATTAAGGGGTGTTTATATTTTATTTTAGATATCCTTTCTAACGTTGTTGATAAAATTAGTCCAAGAATGTTGGGTTTGTAGTGTCTTATGAGATAATTCTACCATTTTTTTAGCTTCATCTGGATTATTTCTTAAATATTCTAATGATTTTATGTATTGATCTATATTCTCCATATCTACAAGTAAACCACTTTTATTATCTTCGATAAATTCACTAATACCCCCTATATTGCTTGCGACTATAGGTAGACCAGCTGCTGATATTTCTAGAAGAATATTTGGTATACCATCAGTCTGAGATGTGTATAGATATATATCATAATCATGAGTTTTTATAGATTTAATTCCATTAAAGCTACCTTTATAATTTACGTGAGAATCATTGAAATAATTTTTGCTGTATTGTCTTTTTTCTATAATTCCATAAGCATCTATTTCGAAATCTTTTGATATTCGATTTGATATCTTTTTTAATAGATCGGGTCGTTTCTGTAAAGCTACCCTACTGGCCCATAGCACTTTTGTCTTTTTTGATGGATCTATTATTTTTGGTGAAATTATATCTATATTCTCTGGCTGGTAGTGAACTCTAAATTTAGACTTTTCGAAGGCATTATTTTCTAGCGCTTGGTCTATAATTTTTTGATTATCGGTAAATACAAGATTTACAATATCCCACACCTCAGCTAAATAAGGGTCTGCGAAAGATGAAATATGATCTCTCTCGGAATTAAATTCACGCATAAACAGTGAAATATTTAGGTTAATATTTTTTTGCTTAATAACAGATTTGTGTTCTGATAGCCATCGATACCAATATTCATTATTTACCAGATGTAGATTTTTTACTTTTGATTGTATTAGAATACGTGACCAAATAATATTTTTTTCATAGTTTCCAATATTAGCCGTTAATTTTCCGAAATCAATCATGTCAACATCTAAATTGCTGAAATATTCTATTGTCAGGCTATTGAACGGGTGTGTAGATAAAATTCCAATATTCCAATCGGGGTGAGTTTCTTTTATGGCTTTAATATAATTAGCTATTAACTTTTCTGTCCCTCCTCGTCCACTCATTTCAGGTACTAGAAATAGATAATCTAAACTGTTATTCGATATTTGGTCGCATAGTTTTTTATATATTATTCCGCATGAGTTTTCGAAAGGATTAAAGGTCAGTGGATGGTACTCTATCTGGGCTATTTTTTCTTTTGTTGGATATAATTGATTTTCTATTTTATTAATTTCTCTCCAGTCATTGATGAAAAAATCTGGTAGTCTTTTTAGTTGTTTATTATATAGTAATTTTACGGCGGTAGGGGATAGTATTTTTTTTATACGTTGTGATTTTTTTGCCGCATCATAAACAAAACGATATGTTTTTTTAAAATTTTGCTTTATAGAATTATTGCTAATTTTATTAGTTTGATGATCTGGGATGCTTAATGACTTGAAATAACTAATATCAAAAAGTGATGAATAATCAAGGATGGTATTTATATGCTTTGTTGATACCGATACATTTGGTCTTTGTCTATAGAAAAAAGTTGTTCTTGGAGCGATTATGATGGGTATATTATTTGCAATAGCTTCGCAGTTAAATAAGTAATCTTCAAAACCAAAACCATCAATAGGTCGCTTAAATAGTATACTTTTGACTGTATTTGTCTCTGATATTAGGGGTAGTGTCCAAATATTCCAGTAGGACATCTGTATAGCATCTACGTCTTTATTGGAGGAATTGCGCATCTTCCATACAACTAAAGAATTCATGTATGATCCAAACATTGCGTGTATTTCTGGTCTAACTATAGCACCTTTATTTTTCTTTAAAGTATCAAGACCGTTTTTAAACCATTCTCGCGATATTAGGTCATCTCCATCGAGAAGTGTTATAAATTTACCATTAGCTTTAGAAATTGCAAAATTTCGATTATCCGCTGGATTTCCAAAAGATGATTTAAAAATAACTATATTTTTATTTTTTTTCAGAGAATTAGCGACTCGAATAGTTTCGCTATCTGGATTGTCTAAACTTAATATTATTTCGTATTTTTTTTCTGGAATTAGCTCAAGGGCTCTTTCTATTGACAATACGCTTTTATGTAAATAGATTCCTTCATTATGTGCTGTAATTATAATAGATAGAACAATTTTTTCATCACTCATATTAAGAGTATATCATATTGGTTACTATTGTTGAAGGTAGTTATTATTTATGATACAATTGCATATAATGGATAAAATATTTAGGTGCGCTGCAGTAGTAGGAATATTTATTGGGGCTTGCGGTCTTATATATAAGCATCATTCTATGAAAGACTTAGCTATATTACTTATTGTCTTACTAGGGTTTGGTATACTATTTCTTATTAGGAATAAGATATTATTATCTAAACGTAGTACAGCTATATTTATTTTTATAATAGTAGCAATAGTTCAATTAATTAATGGAATCTCATTAGCTTCTAATAATCATTCTTGGGATGCTGGCGCTATTCAACACATTGCAGAAGATTACATAAAAACAGGATCTACAGATCCAAATCCAAATTCTTGGGAATATAATTATTTATTAAGATACGGCAATAACATACATATTACTTATTTTGTAGTGTCTATATATCGATTGGCGGATTTTTTACATATCGATAGAAATGTTCTATTGATCTTTATTAATAATATATTGATATTGTTAACTAGTTATTTCATCATATTTATTGCGTATAAAAAAAATAATAATCGTATTTTTGTGTTGACTTCATTAATATCTATATTTTTGATTAATCTTTCACCATATTCCACGGTATTTTATACTGACACCTTAGGTATGTTTTTGCTAGCTTTGCAGATTTTATTATTGTATGTTATGTCGGTAATTAAATATGATGAATCGCATAAGTTAAGATTATTTTTAATTACAGTATTAGGTTTTTTATTTTATATTGGGTATATAATTAAACCGACTACTATTTTAGTAGTTGCTGCGGTGATTTTTTATAATTTATTATTTAAATTGAAGAAAGAAAATATTCGCAATATAATTATGTCAAGCATATTGTTTTTGACAGGTCTAATAGTCTCTTATTTAGCTGTGAACTACATTATTTCGCTGTCTCCTGGTTTTGCTAAATATTCAAAAGATCAGATTAAAGATAGAAGAGCTGGAATTGTTCATTATCTTGGTATGGGCGCAATGAGGGGGTTGCCTCCTTATACTGAATGTAATACTGGTGCGTATTGCAGTAGATATGCTGACGATACTGCAGTAGAGGGTGCGAAAAATAGAGAAGAATTTACTTTAGGTCTAATTAGAGATAGTTTTTTGAATAATTTTCCTTTTGATTGGATTAAATTTGCAATATTGAAAATATCTTGGAGTTTTAACGATGGTTCATTCGGCGTATGGAGTGAAGGTTCATCTAATAACCATAGGATAATTTTTATTAATAATGATAAAGTATCAAGAATTGTTCGAAGGGTATTATCTTTTAATGGGGATAAGTTTTCTATTTATAAGATGTTCGTTTCGGCTATATGGTTTATTTCACTAATCCTGTTGATAATATATTTAATTAATCCTGTTAAAAATAATAGTATTCCAGTGATATTATCTAGTATTGTTTTAGCTATAATTGCCTATCAGGCTTTATTTGAGAATAGGGCTAGGTATATTTTCATATTCTTACCGGTTTTTATTTTGGGGGCAACATTAGGGGCTGGTACAATTTTGAGATTCATTAATAGGGGCAGTGATGAAAAATAGTAAAGCTATATTTATTAGGATTGCTATAGTTATAGCTGATATTATAGCAGTTGTTGGATCATTTGGATTGGCGTATTTTATTAGAACTCATGTTGATGATCGAGCATATTATTTTACGCCTAATTTGCTTAATTTTTTTTGGCTTTCCGTTATGCTTCTGCCAATATGTTTGATAATAAATATGATGTTTGGGCTTTATTCTAGGTCTATATATATTTATAGGCCAAAAGAATATGGTAGAATAATGCTTGCTTCAATATTTAATATTATGACCTTAATATCTTACGAGTTCTTTACTAATGATGAGATTTTCCCCGTTCGAATTATTGCTATTTATTTTATTGCAATCAATTTCGTACTGATGATTTTAGGCCGTGAGATTATTCGTTTGTTTAATCGACAACTATTACGTGGTGGGGTTGGCCGACTTAATGTGTTAATTATTGGCAATAACTATAGAGCAACAGAACTAGCAAGTTTCTTCGCTGACAATATTGATTATGGTTATGATGTTATCGGGATGGTCTCGAAGCCGGAATTTTTGCCAGTTAAGAATTGCCCACGTCACTTTTTAAGTTTTAAAGATGCAATTTCTAAGATCTGTCCAGAAATTATTATTCATACCGATACAGCTCGCAGTGAAGATTTTTATAATTATGCTATCGAGAACCATCTTTCGTATATGTTTGTGCCACAGCAGGATAGGTTGCTCTCACAATTAAATACGGTTGAAATTGTTGGTGGTTTACCGGTGATTGAGATAAAAATTACTAAACTATTCGGTTTTGGGCGGATTTGGAAGCGAGTTATGGATTTAAGTCTTAGCTTACTAGGTTTAATTATTGCTGGTCCAATAATGCTAATTGTGGCAATTTTGATGAAAATTACCTCCCCTAAAGATTCAATTTTTTTCCGTCAGGTTCGACTAACCCGTTTTAATAAAGAGTTTTATATCTATAAATTACGCTCGCAGAAATCTGAATTTGATGGCCTAACGCCAGAGCAGGCTTTTGAAAAAATGGGTAAGCCAGAACTTGCTAAGATTTATCGTGCGAACGGTGATCAGCTAGATGATGACCCGCGAGTAACTAAAATTGGTAAATTTTTACGAGCTACTTCTCTTGATGAGCTACCACAGCTATTAAACGTAATAAAGGGTGATATATCTTTGGTCGGCCCTCGTGCATTAATTCCACAGGAAATCAATCAATATAAAAAGAAAAGTATTATTTTAGCGGTTAAGTCTGGCGTAACTGGCTTAGCGCAGGTTTCTGGCAGGCGTGATATTTCTTTTGAAGAGCGTCGTCGTTTGGATGTGTATTATGTACAGAACTGGTCAATTTTGTTGGATATTCAAATTATATTTAAGACTATTTTTTCAGTTATTTTTAGAAAAGGTGCTAAATAATGGCAAATAATCCAACTTGGCTAAAAGGTAAAAAAGTTGCAATTGCGACCGATTGGCTAACGACTTACGGTGGTGCCGAAAAGGTAGTTAAATCTGTTAGTGAGATTTTTCCCGAGGCGCCAATTTTTACCTCTCAATATTCCGAAAAAGAAGTTGATTGGTTTAAAGGGAAAGATGTACGAACTGGTTGGCTAAATTTTTTACCAGCAAAACTGCGAAAAATTTTAGGTCCCCTAAGAGCGATTTATTTTTCGAGATTAGATTTGAGTGAGTTTGATGTTATAATCTCGATTTGTTGCGCTGAATCTAAAGGTATAAAAACTAAAGAAAACCAGCTCCATGTTAGTTATTTGCAAGGTCCACCGATTCAATATTATTGGGGTATGTATGATGATTACGTTAAGAATCCAGGTTTTGGTAAATTTAACCCAATTATTAGGTTATTCTTTAAGCTTTTAGTTGGTCCACTACGTAAATGGGATTTAAAATTTGCGCAGCGACCGGATCTCCTAATCGCTAATTCTACTTATTGTCAGGGTGAAATTAAGAAGTTTTACAAGCGGCAATCTGAAGTTATTTTTCCGCCAGTTGAGATTGAAAAGTTTAAAGTTCAAGAGAAGAAAAATGACTATTTTATTTCGACTTCGCGTCAAGTTAATTGGAAAAGACTTGATCTAGCAATCGAAGCTTTTAAAAATAATAATTTAAAACTAAAACTAGTTGGCGGTGGGGCTGAACACCAAAAACTAGTTGAAATGGCGAAAGGTTTTGAGAATATTGAATTTATTGAAACTATTCAAAATTCGGATGAATTAGCGAAGATTGTGGCTAATGCTCGGGGGTTTATTTTTCCTAGCTTGGAGCCCTTTGGTATCGCCCCGATTGAAGCACTGTCGGCTGGTACACCAGTGATTGCGCTAGAGAAAGGGGGCTCACTAGATTATATTTTAGACAGTAAAAATGGTATATTTTTCAAGGAACAAACCGTCAAATTTCTAGAAAAGGCAATTGATCGTTTTCAGAAAATTAATTTTGATGCTAAAGAAATATCAAAAACGGCTGAGAAGTTTAGCGATGATAATTTTAAAAAAAATTTTGCGAGAATAATTAGGGAGAAAAATAATGAAAAATAAAATCATTCAAAGCACTGAAAATTTTTCTTTTTTTGAGAAAATGTTTTTATTTTCTCCAATTATTGTTTGGTTTTCCTATTTTCCTAATTTCCAGATTGGTCGCGAAAGTGGAACTAACCTAGAACTGTCGATTCCGTTAATTTTTTGCTTCGCTCTGTCGTTGGCGGCTATTTTTGAAATAAGTAAAAATTTTCGACAAAACTTTCGGCAGCTAAGCGCAAAGAAGGCTTTTTGGTTGAGTAGTGCTTTTGTGGTTTGGAATGGTTTATCGATATTTTGGAGTGAAAATACTTTACGAGCGATTTTAACATCTGGAGTTTGGGGTGTATTATGGTTGATTTTTATTGGATTACTGCTTTCTAGAAATCTAGTGAAAATGTTACCTATCCTTACCAAGATTTTTATCGTATCGGCTGTTATTAATTCAATTTTGGCTATTATACAGGTTGCGATTGGCGCTTTTACGGATTTTGGTTTATGTCGGGGTTGCTTAGCCACCGGATTTGGATTTGTTCGACCCAGTGTTTTTGCAATTGAGCCACAATTTTTTGGATCTATGTTACTTGCACCAATTTTGATTGAATTTTGGCTAATTTTATCAGGGAATAATGATAATAAACATAAGATTGCTCTAATATTAATGTTGATCGCTATTTACTTAACTCTTAGCCGTGGGGCAATTTTTGCGCTCGTTCCAGCTATGGTTTTAGAGGTATTTATTGTAAATAAAGAGCTCAGATTATCTTTGAAGAAGGGGTTTTTGAAGCTAGTAATATTTCTTTTTGCTAGTTTTTCTGTGGGTATGTTATGGCATGGGATTTTTACCGAATTAAATCCTCGTATCGCTGATGGGTTTTATGATTCTGTCTCTAAAAGTATTAATCAATTAAGTCTTGGAAGAGTTTCTTTACCAAAGAATAGACCTGTGGAAAAACCTGTAGAAAAACAGTCAGGACCAGGTGTGCAAGATTCAAAAGAATTGATAAATAAATTAAATGCACCAAAAGCTAGCTTTGACGGTTATGTTGAAAAGTCAACTGATGAAAGAACTTCTTTGAATAGATTTGCGGTTCAGACTTGGAGTAGAAATTTGCATACGATTTTATTTGGCGTTGGGGCTGGTGGGGCTGGAAAAGCTATATTAAGGACCACTCATCAGACGGGTTGGGAGTTTGAGATTATTCAAAATGAACCATTATCGATCCTGCTAGAGCTTGGGATAATAGGTTTTGCTATCTGGGTTTCTTTTATTATATTTTATACTTGGAGCACTCGTAGATATAAGTTATCATGGGCAATTTTATTCGCGTTTTTATTGCAGTGGAATTTTTTCTCGGGACTCCCTAATGCTTTACATATATATTTAATTTTAGCTTTAATTTTGGCATTGAATTATTTTGATAAGTTTGAAATTAAGCTCTAAATTTGATAAAATAAAAAGAGCTTATGAAAAAAAACCAGCAATCAATCGACGGTTTTGTGCCTCGGCGACGAGCTACTGCTTCTAGCCAAATCACCAACCAGCAATCAACTAAAAAACCTACTTCCAATTTAAGTCGTCGCGAAAAAGTATCGCGTAATTTAGAAAAGCTAGATAAAACTAGAAATACAGCGGAAGATATAAATAAAGCTCTTTCGCACTTGGATATTGAAGATCAAAAAAATGGCGTAAGTAAACCTACTCAAAGATCTCGCAAGGAGACTAAACTTCAGAAAAAATTTGAAAAATTTAATAATAAACGCTCGAAAAAAGGCAAGAAACAACTTACTCTCCAGCAGTTCAAAAAGCGATTGATTGTCTGTCGAATTATATTTTTTGCTATAGCAATTTTGCTTGCTTGGGGCGGTTATCAGGCGTATCGATTTATTGCGCCGCTCATGAAACTGTCTAAAGGCGGTGATATTTTTGGTATTCTTCAAAAAGAAAAATTAAAGCAAGATTCAAATGGGCGAACTAATATACTAGTATTTGGGACTTCGCCAAAAGGTTGGGACGGTGAAGATCTGACAGATTCTGTTATGATGGTGTCTTTTGATCAAACTAAAAAGAAAGCCTACACCATTTCTTTGCCACGAGATTTATGGGTGAAACATAGCTGTAGGAAGTGGCTTGGTACAACAGCAGGAAAATTAAATGAGAGCTACGGTTGCGGAAAATATAGTGACGGTCTAAATATCGCCAATGAAGCTATTGCTGAAGAAAATGGCCAGCAAGAATTAGCACAAACAGCGACTGAAATTACAGGGCTAGATGTTCACTATAAAGTTCATGGTAATTGGCAGGTGCTAATTCAGATTATCGACGCCTTAGGTGGTATCGACGTAGCAATTCAAGTTTGGGATGGATCTCCTTACATGTATGATGTGGCAACTAAAGTTAGATATAAAAATGGTGAAACTGCCCATATGAATGGTGAACAAGCCTTAGCATTCTCGCGAGCTCGTGGTTCTGAAGGTGGGTATGGGCTAAGCGGTGGAAATTTTGATCGCGAGAGAAATCAGCAGAAGATTATTCAAGCAACTTTAGCAAAAATTAATGCATCCAAATACGATATTTCTAAATTATTAAATATTATAAATGCAGTTGGAGATAATGTTAAAACTACTTTTAGCACTAAAGAATATCAGACTTTAGCTGAGCTTGCAATTGGCACGAAATCAGAAAATATTAAATCATTACCTCTTATCAGCGATACCGATAAACAGGCTAATTTGATGACAACGGGTCAAGTTAGCGGCAGGAGTGCAGTTTTGCCAACAGCTGGAGTTTTTGAGTACTCTGATATTCAGGCCTACATAGCGAAAAATACTCTTGCCAATGAGATATCAGAAGAAAACGCTAAGATTGTTATTTTAAACGGGACTAATATTTCTGGTTTAGCAGCTGAGCAACAAGGAAAACTTAAAAAACAAGGCTTTAATATTGTTAATATTGATTCTGCACCAACTAAAAAATACAATAAAACAAAAGTCCATACTGTGAATAAAGATAAATCAGTGACAATTAAAAAGTTAGAACAGAAGTTTAACGTTCAATCATCTGAACTACCAGATGATCTAGCTAAATATAGTAAGGGCGTTGATATTGTGATTGTTCTAGGTGGGGATACAGAATGAATCTAACTAAAAAGCAATCAGAAATCCTTGCATTTATCGAGAATTTTATTTCGCAAACAGGCTATAGTCCGACTTATCGTGAAATTCAATCTGGTTTAGGATATAGATCTGTTGCTACGGTAGCAAAACATATCGATAATTTAATTACGCTAGGTAAACTAGAAAAAGCCGATAATGGCGAAGCTCGCTCGGTTAGTTTGAAACTTATTCCGCGTAGCGAGTTCATGGATGACGAAAAATTCGTTTTTGAGTTTTTGAAAAGAAAACAGCTCGATTTTTTGAAAAAAGGTGATAATTCAGCTTCCCAAAAAATTCAGGCTGCGGTTGAAGAAATTTGGGGTTAATTTTTTGAAAAAACCTTGAAATTTTAGAAAGTGTGCGGTATAATATAACTATTATTCCGGCATAGCTCAGTGGTAGAGCGGTTGGCTGTTAACCAATAGGTCGCTGGTTCGAGCCCAGCTGCCGGAGCCAAATTTGAGTTTTACAACAATTTGATAATGTGAGAAAAGGCTCTAGAAGATTAAAATAGAGCCTTTTTCTTTTATTGTAAATATTTTAGACTTTATAGCATCAACCCATAAACTAATTTTGACTATTTATGAATATATGTTAGTATATTTATATTATCTAAAATATTTTTTAGGTAAAGAAAATTAGAAAGTGTGGTGACCGATATGGAAATGGCACAAAAAATCCAATCCTTTAAAATGCTTGAACTTCCCAAAATACATAGGGAACTAGAAAAAATTATAAAAAAGATAGCCAGAATTAATAAGGATATTTGCGATGAAGAGAATAAATTACGTAACCTCTATTCTGAATTGAATCAAAAAAAGAGGCGTAATAAATTTAGTAATACCTCTAAAATAGAAAATAGTATTGGCAAAAAACGAAGTAAGCTCGAAGGGTTGTGTCAAGATCTTAATCAGCTAGAAAATCGTAAATCCGAAATTGTTAACATTAAAGATAAAAGGAATAAAGAAGCTCGAGAAATCTTTAAGGATGAGATTTCAAGTCTTGGTTTAGAAGATTATCGAGTAAGTATTCAAGTTGATGCTTATTCTGTGAACTTCTACTTTAATAAAAGAAAAGGCCAAAAAAACCATGGCCACTATAAGATAGATTTTGACACAAAGCTAATCTATCGTCGTGAAATTCATCAACGGCGAAGTGAAAAGTGCCATGTTTAAAAGCCTCTACTGAGGCTTTATTTTTTATTGAAGATTTTTATTTAGTAATATCGCCACTGTTTCATATCTTTTTCGTAGTATTGAACAATTTTTGGGGTTAGTAATGTAGAGATTTCTGTTTTTGGTAATTTTGAAACAGATTTTTTTACAGTATAGCTAAGTCGTTCTTGATTTTGGTAAGCTAGTTCTTGAGGTAGTTTTTGGCTCAAGATTACGTTTGAATTTGGCGCGCTAAGCACAAATCCCCATTCGCCAAAACTCGGTATATTGGTCTGAAAGGCGATAACTTCTCTTGATGAATTAGACGATTTTATAGTATTAAAAACGCTAGCAAAAGCGTTCGGTGAAAAATAAGAACTAGTAGCTTGGGTTATAAAAACTCCCTTAGAGCTGAGGATCTTGGGAATTTGAGCATAAAATTGTTGACTGTAAAGCTTAGCGAGCTTTTCATTTGAAGGATCAACTAAGTCTATTAAAATAGCATCAAATTTATTATTAGTTTCAAAAGCAAATTTGAAGGCATCTTGGTTGATTATTTCAACTTTTGGATTGGAGAGGGAATTTTTATTTAGTCTTGCGATTTCTGGTGATTTTTTAGCGAGGTCAGTTACGAAAGGGTCTAGATCGACTAAAGTGATTTTTTCGACTGAGCTATATTTTAAAACTTCACGCGCTAACATTCCATCGCCGCCACCAAAAATAGCGACTTTTTTGGGATTTTTGACAGAAGTCATCGCCGCGCCACTTAGCGTTTCATGATAACGAGCTTCATCTAGGCTTGAAAACTGAAGCTGATTATTTAGAAATAATCTTGTATCATTTTTGAATTTGGTTAGCACAATTTTTTGATAGGCTGAATGCTCATACAAAACAACTGGATCTTTATAAGCTTTCGAGTCGATTTGTTTTTCGAGCCAATTTGCACTAGAAAAAAGAATTCCTAGGAACAACATTGCAATTACGCTTGCGGTAAGAATTTTTTTTGAAACTTTCATTGAATAAAGAATTAGCACTGCAACTAAAACATTTAAAAATGCGACTAAATAAGCCGTTCTCATCAAGCCAAGATAAGGTAGTAGAATCAACGGAAAAACAAGCGAAGCTAAAAGGGCGCCAAAATAATCAAGAGCAAGAATTTTTGACAAAAGACTCACTGAAGACTTACGGCCGAAGCTCTCAAACATTTTAACTAGCAGTGGGATTTCTAAGCCGATAAAAGTTCCAACAATCAAGCTGATGATAGCAAAAACCAGCCAAGATATTTTAGTAAAACTAAAAGCTGAATAGAGCATTAAAACTGAGTTGCCGCCAATAACGCCAAGTAGAATTTCATTAATCGCAAAACTTGTGGCTGCGGATATTTTGATTTTGGGCGCGATTAAGGATCCGATTCCCATGCCAAAAAGAGTGATACCAGTAGCCAAAGAAAAGCTTAAAATTGAGTCGCCAATAAGGTAAGAAGCAGCTGTTCCAAGAATTAGCTCATAGATAATTCCACCGACGGCTACTAAAACTGCAGCCGAAAATATCGCAGTACTTTCTGCTTTCGTTAATTTGGAGCGAGCCATTATTTACCGACTCCGCCACCACCTCCACCAAATACGCTTCTGTGGCGATAAGCACCAGAACTGCTTCGTTCACATGTTTGAGTTTGAGGATCGCAAGGGAGCGATGGCAAAATGAAAGAATTCCAAAAAATAAAGCCACCCAATAGGGTCCAAAAAATTAAATTAAAGATTAATCCCCAGTTCCAAGGTGTAAGAACTTTTCCGAATAATTCTTTTTGCTCTTTTTTAGATATTACACGTTTTTTGTAAGCATCATATTCGCGATTGTTGTATTTTTCGATAGTGATTTTTTCTTTTGTATTTGGAACAACTAGTGTTGCGTAGGTCATTTTCTCTTTCTCGAAAACTTGGTGGGTGTTTTTTCCGATAATTTTGACAATTTCGCCTTCACCAATCTCTTGAACAGCACCAGTCTTTTTGCCTTCGGTTGGATCTTCAAAATCTAGAACCTGCCCAGTCTTAAAATTACTTGGATCAATGTGATCATGATAAAATCGCACTGGCTCATAAATCGCAATTTCTCGATTATAATGATCGTATTCTACCCAGCTATCGTAATTTTCCATTCCAAGTAGTTCCCATTCTTCCCAGTAATAATAAGCCGGTTCTTTTGCATCATATTCGCGGAATAATAAACAACCTGCGACGCGAAAGTTGGTTTTTTTGCCTCGTAGAATTTGATTAAGTTTTAGTCTAGCTTTAGTTCTTTTTATTAGCATGTTGTCTCCTTGGTTATTATTTGTTCAGCGGCTATAGATTGAGTGATCTCATCTTTGATTTTTTGCAGCGTTTCTCTAGATAGGGAACGGCAGCTAGTTAGGGTGATATATCCTTCCCCCGTCTCTGGCCAAGTATGGATGGCGATGTGACTTTCACTAAGAATTAGCGTAGCTGAGATTCCTTGTGGCTGAAAAAGGTGTATTGATTTTTCTAGAACCGTTAGTTGGGCGATGTTAGCGATTCGACTGAGTAGCTCTTCGGTTACTGATTGGGAATTAAGTTTGGAGGAATTTGCCCTGAGAATCTTAAAAGTTACAGATTGAAATTCTTTACTATTCATGATAGAAATTATACCATTATTTAGCGAAAAAGAAAAATATATTTAGAAACTATTGACAAAAATAGTAATTTATGATAATATATCAACCAGTTGATAGAAGTTTTTTAGCTCCTATCAAGAACATTCACAAGTTGATAGATTTAGATAAAATCTGGATATCTTTGGTGTTCTTGATGGGGGCTTTTGCTTTTAATTTTTTAAAGAAAGGAGCCGCCCGTCAAGGGTGGCTTGGTAAAACACAATGAAAAAGAAAATTTTTTCTTTTATGCTAATCTCTGTAGCTGTTCTTGGAGCAGCTACTGCTCCAATAGTAGCTGCTGATGATGTTGCTGCTGGGGATAACGCCCCGGCGGTTGAGACTGTTACTCAACCTCAAGCTCAGACCCAGAAATTTAATATTAATTACTGGGCTCTCAGAGCAGGAGGAGGAGCGACTCCTCTTGGGACTGAGACTGTAGAAGTTTCACCAGGTGAGGCTCACACGGTCGAACAAAAAGAGTTCCCAGGACATGAGTTCCAGGGAGCCTCAATCGACAATGGCGCTACGGGTACCGACGTTGAATTACCGTACACTTTAAAGTACGGTGATAAAAACCAAGGGATTGATCTTATTTATAAGAAAAAATCCCAAAAACCAGCTGACCCTCAAAAACCAGCTGAGCCGGAAAAACCAGGGCAACCTGAAAAACCAGCTGAGCCGGAAAAACCAGGGCAACCTCAAAAACCAGCTGACCCTCAAAAACCAGCTGAGCCGGAAAAACCAGGGCAACCTGAAAAACCAGCTGAGCCGGAAAAACCAGGGCAACCTCAAAAACCAGCTGACCCTCAAAAACCAGCTGAGCCGGAAAAACCAGGGCAACCTGA
>CAURWW010000001.1:0-230316 GCA_963529085.1 uncultured Candidatus Saccharibacteria bacterium | reverse complement strand
AACCAGGGCAACCTGAAAAACCAGCTGACCCTCAAAAACCAGCTGAGCCGGAAAAACCAGGGCAACCTGAAAAACCAGCTGACCCTCAAAAACCAGCTGAGCCGGAAAAGCCAGGGCAACCTCAAAAACCAGCTGAGCCGGAAAAGCCAGCTAATCCAGAAAAGCCAGCTGAAGCTAAATTGCCGGATACTGGCACAAGAGACAACTTTGCTAGTTTTATTACAGCAATTGTAGCTTTTATTACTGGTGTTATTCTTTTACGTAAAAAGAATAACTAGATCTATCAACTGATGGCCCTCGTCTTTTTGATGAGGGCTTTTTCTTTTATATCTGAAACATATAAAAACTTGAATTTTTATCATGCTCGTGTTTAAATAGATTCAGAGAATAAAACGGGAGGAATATGGATAATATAAGACAAAAGCAGCCAAATTCTAATAGATTCGGAATGTTTATTATGGTTTTTCTATTTCTATTAAGCTTAATCGGCAATGGAATTATGGGGTATAATTTTATATTTAATAAACCGAAGGTCGGAACAATTTGTGGTGATAGCGTAATTGCTGAATATAATAAAGCATATGAAGACCTAAACAATTACAGGAGTGAACTTGAAAAAGTTGCCAGTTCTATTAAGTCTAAGAAAGACTACTCATCTGATGTAAATTGTCTTACTATGGCTTATTTGGGAACAAATCGACCTAAGGATTTATATTCAAAAATAGGTGATCTAATTAAAAAGGGCGAGAATCCCAGCTTAAATATTATGGGTATAGGGAGCTATAAGTCAATAGCGCCGGTTAATAGTAGTGACTCAATTGAGGATAATGCAAAAAATATAAAGCAGAGAATATAACATGGGACACAATAAAACATTTTTTTACGTTATATTAGTGATATTATCTACATTATTTGCTTCCTTTATTTTTTCGGGTAAGGTATTTGCAGTTCAAAAAGTTATCCCTACTGCTATTCGGGAAGAATTAGAAAAGAAATGTCGAGGCGGAAGATATAATGAACTCACATATGATGGGCGAGAGAAGTTTTTTAGTATGTATTCAGGCTTGAATAATCATATATCAACTAACTGGATATCGTCTGACGAAGCGGGTAGAGATATTGTTACTTCACTTAGGATAAAGAATAAGAAAGATATTGATAGTAATACTACTCTATATATGAATTATGCAGCAATAGGCTGCCAACAATCTGGTCAGGGAAATTTCAGGATCGTGAATATCAAAATTGAAAAAACTAACGAGACGCTTAAAAAATTTATTATCGATCCTAAAGAGGCTCATGGAGTATTAGGCGAAGGTTTACAGGCTCCTGCCGTGTCCTTAACCAACTTTAGTATTAGCCATATTTTTCAGTTTAAGCTAAAATTTAATTTGGCTAATTTTTCCGAAGGTGAAAATATCATAAATTATAAAACTAGGCACTGTATCACTGATGATGGTGGAGCCTATAATCAGCCAGCCTCTGTTGAAGCAGACGATGACGACTATCATTGTATGTATAACGACTCCCAGCTAAGAGTTATAGTTAAAAATAAAAAATATCAAACACAAGCCCGTAGTTTTGTGAAGGTCAAGCAGGGTTGGCGAAATCTACGTGAGACTGTTGGTGCGAGGAATGGTAAGCCGATTACCGCTAAAGTCGGCGAGACTATTCAATTTGGTCATAAATTAACTAACTTAGGTGATGCTAGTAACGATAAAATCGCCTCGACGCTTATTCATGGAAATCGTAATTATATGAATGCACATAGGTTGGGCGGGGGTGATACAATTTCTTATTATCAAGGTAATGGAAAAATTAGCCGAAGTAATAAAAGAAATAACGAGGTTTTTGCTGAAACTGGTAATGGCATAAATAACCAGTTGAGCGGAAGATATCTTAGTCTTGATATAAAGCCAGAACATGCTGGGAAAACTTTCTGTTCAGATATTGTATTTACTAAAACTGGTGCACGGACTGATAATACTAATCCAATAAATGATAATTATCAATTTGAGGATCCAACTGGTATTGGAACTTACCCAGCCTGTGTCTATGTTCCTTACGATAATGATATCCAGCCATGCATGGGGAATGGCGGCAGCAACTCTTGTGGAGGCGAACCTGAAGGTGAACCGGGTACAAAAATTACAGGCGTGCCAAAAATTAAAAATGGTGGTGGTACCAACACCCCAAGTAACACTCAGTGGATTATTACTAAATGGGAAGTTCCTAGTAACAAAGAAAACGTCCCTGCTCCTTCACAGATAGATAACGAAGAGAAAGATCCGTGTAGGCATTATAGATCTAAGTTTGATAATTCGGCATCTAATTGTGGTGTAGTTGCAAAATCTGGCGGTGGAGATAACTCTATTGGGGCTAATGCAACACTAACTAATTTTGGTAATATTAGTGCTATTCAAAACTTTTCCGTACCAGAGAATGCTCAAATTGGAACTCGTTTTTGCTTTGCAATTTCTGTTTCGCCACGCACTCTAAAGGATAGTGATACGCCAGAAAAGCAAGCTCAGGTAACTGGAAAAGAATGGCGTCATTCTGCGCCTCTGTGCTTTAAGGTAATTAAAAGACCAAAGCTTCAGGTTTGGGGTGGAGGAATTTTTTCAAGAAGAGGCATTAGAGGAAATAATTCAATCTATGAGACAAAGGGCACTTTTAGTTCATGGGGAGAATTTGAGGCTATGGCCGGCCGAGAAGGTAGGATTATAAACTTTACTTCAGCTTCGTCCAATACTGGTACTAAATTGAATTTTGGCAATGCTTCTAGCGGATGGGAGGAGTTGTTAGGTCGAAGTAAAGATGGCCATATATCGGCTATTGCGGCGGCCTATGGAACTGCGACTAGAAATGACGCTTCTCGTAGAGTAGCTGTAGAGAACTATAATAATGCTACATTGGATGGTACTAATGCTGATACGGCTCAAAGATATGGAGATGGCTGGACTCGTATAATATATGCAAGAAACTTGTTTATAAATAGTAATATTACCTCAAGGAATAATATAGCGAATGGCATTCAGCAAACAATTATCGTTGCGGATAATATTAGGATATCTAATAAAGTTGATCGTATCGATGCATGGCTAATAACACGAGGCAATGGAGCAGTGAATACTTGTGCACAAACAGCCAATAATGATACTATTTCATACGTTAATGAAGCAAATTGTTCTCGCCAATTAAAGCTTAATGGATCCATACTAACTAATAGATTCTTGCCGTGGCGAACTGCTTATTCTGACATTAAGAATCCAGATAAGCCATCTGAAATAATTAACCAGCGAGCAGACTCTTATTTGTGGGCGAATAGGCAAACTGGCAATATTGGCCGAACTGTCCGTACGACTTATTCTAAAGAACTGCCTATAAGGTATTAAGGAGGATGATGAATAAAACACAACAACAATTTAGGCGGGGTGGAGTATCAATGTTTTTGGTCGTAGTATCCTGTATCTTCGTATCGTTGATGGTGGCGAGTTTTATGAAAATTATGATTCGCGATAATCAAAATGCATCTAGCCAAGATCTTTCGCAAAGTGCCTATGATAGTGCTCAGGCTGGAATAGAAGATGCTAAGAGATTATTGTCTAGATATAACTCTCTTTGCTCTAGCGGGGTAGTTTCTACTGAATGTGACAGAATGGCTAATGCGATTAATAGTGAAAGTTGTAGCACTTTATCCGACTCGAATTTAGTTTCCTTGACTGATGGCGAGGTTAAAGTTCGTACTAATACTGGTGGTTCTACAAATAATGACGATAGACTTAATCAGGCTTATACTTGCGTAAAAATTAGGCGAAATACAGCTGATTTTATCGGGGGAACTGGTGTCGGCGAATCTAAGATGATACCGCTTAATGCGACAAATTCCTTTAATCGTGTTCGTATTTCTTGGCATTCACGAAAGAATTTGACTAACCAAGCTAATACAGCTATTAATTTATTGGAAATTCCTCGTGTAGGTAATAACTACTCTCTGCCGAATGCAAGTAACTGGAATAATAATACTAACCGACCAGCATTATTAAAGGCTCAATTTATAGGAGCCAGTAGTAATGACTTAAGCCAGTTGGACACGCCATTTTTCGGAGACGCTAACGGACTAAATGAACAGTTGTATTACCCAGTTAGAAATACTGGTAGAACTAGCACAACTCTCCCAGCTAATCGACGCACGGGAGATGCTAGCAGCACTAGTGATTTTACGCCAGTAACATGTTTGCAAAATTTGAACTCTGGAACTTATGCGTGCCAAGTAACTGTCAATATTGGTAATATACCAGCTGGACTAGATAAAACCTATCTAAGATTAACACCTATCTATACTGATACCGATTTCAGGGTTGAGTTATTAAATAATAACACTGTTGTAGAGTTTAATGGGGTTCAGCCTAAAGTTGATAGTACTGGTCGAGCGAATGATAAATTCCGTCGAGTGGAAAGTCGATTAGAATATGAAGGCTCTAATATATCTGTTCCACAATTTGCTCTTCAATCAGAAGGTGATTCTGGGGTATGTAAGAATTTCTCGGTTTCACATTTAAACAATAAAGGTGTAACAACTAACTGCCAAATTCCCTAAAAAATAATATCAATAAAAGGCGATTTAATAATCGTCTTTTAATTTAGCCTTAAATATTGTTTTTATGGTTAAAATATTATAGAATAATCTCATGGATTATCTTTTTAGAGAAATTATGAAATTTGCTGAGAATAATTTGGTTGAATCTGGGTTGATTATTATTTTTGCGTTGGTAGTTTCTTTTCTAGCGCATCGCATGATTGATGTTTTGTTTCATTATCAGCGTCAAATCGGTCGTTATAAGAAGTCTGAAGAACTTCAAAAGCGGTCGCGGACTATTTCTCGAATGGTAAAGACGGGGCTAGATATTGCGATTTGGATTTATGTATCGTTAGCGGTTCTGCAGAATTTTGGCGTTGATGTTGCTAAATTAACAACAGGGGCGGGATTGATTGGTGCTTTAATTGGTTTTGGTGCTCAAAATACCATTCGTGATATTCTCGCTGGAATATTTATTGTTTTAGAAAATCAATATCGCGTTGGTGATACAATCGAAAAATATGCTGATGGCCGGCGAATTGTTGGTCGGGTAGAGAATGTCTCGTTGCGGATTACTCAAGTGCGCGATCGTGATGGTAAGTTGCATACTATCCGTAACGGCGCTAACGAAAGCGTAACCAACATGTCGTTTCGTTATGCTAATATTAATTTCACTGTAGGCGTGGCTTATGCTACCGACATTGATTTTTTGGAGCAAGTTGTCAACGAAGTTGGTCAGAAGATGGCAGAAAAAGATATGCCATATGCTAAATATATTTTAGAGCCAATTCATTTTGCACGCGTAAATCGGTTTTTAGATAGTGAAATTGAGATTAACTGTATTGGTCGCGTGAAAGCTGGCCAGCAGTGGGATATTACTGGGGAATTTAGACGAATGCTAAAAAAAGCTTTTGATGAAAATGGAATCGAATTTCCGTTTCCGCAAGTCGTTGTTCATGATCATACTTCGATGTCTTCAAAACTCGCAAAGCAAGCAGCTGCGGCTCAAGCTTCAAAAGCTTCACGCGAGAAAAAGCAAGAAAAATAGCTCTCTTACGAGAGCTTTATTTTTTAAATTAACGATTTGGACATTTGTTGTAATCGCCTTCTCGGCAATAATTACACCAGTCCTTGTCGCAGGCGCCCAATAATAGGGCGTCATCTTTTGGCTGAGAAGAGTCTTTTGGTTCCGGCTCAGGTTTCTTATAGAAATTTAAATAGTGCCAATTGAGTTTTCGCACATATCTAAATTTTGATTTATATATCCTTAAGATCTTTTTATGAAAATCTGGATCTCTTCTCTCCACAAGATATATTTCTTTATTACTTAAGTTTATATCCATTATTCCTTTTCTGCCTGTATAACTAACTACATACTCAACCATAATTTATACCCCCTTATTAATGAACTAAACTTTTATTATTATAACATCAATATGTATATAAATCAATCTTTGCTAAAAAAGTTAAACTATGGTAGAATTAAACCATAAACATATTTAGGAGGGCATATGAACGAAAAGCCGATTCGGAATAATAGTGAAATTGGCAAACTCAAAACTGTAATTTTACATCGTCCTGGTAAAGAGCTTGAAGGCTTGACGCCAGATTATTTGGAGCGATTGTTGTTCGACGATATTCCATATCTTGAAGCAGCACAAGCTGAGCACGATGCTTTTGCGCAAGTTTTGCGTGAGCGCGGAGTTGAGGTTCTTTATCTTGATCAGCTCGTGGCAGAGTCGCTTTATAACGAAGAGATTAAATGGCGATTTATTTCAGATTTTGTTCGCGCATCTAAGCAAGGTGAGCGCCATGTTACACATGCTTTGATGCGATACTTGGGTGAATTTGAGCCGCTTGAACTAGTTCGTAAATTGATGGCGGGAATCCGTAAAGAGGAAATCAATATCGATCAAGATGAAACTCGTCAATTGAATTACTACTTCCGCGATAGTTATCCATTCTTATTAGATCCAATGCCAAATTTGTATTTTACGCGCGATCCGGCTGCGGCTATCGGTAATGGTCTAACGATCAATAAAATGCGTTTCCCAGCACGTCGCCGTGAAAGCTTGTTTATGGAGTATATCATGCGTTATCATCCACGCTTTGCGGCCAAAACTCCTGGCGATGAAGTTCCAGTTTGGTATGATCGCTACAATAAATTTAGTATGGAAGGTGGCGACGAGCTTGTCTTGAATAAGCATACAATGGCTATTGGTGTTTCTCAGCGCACAACTCCAGAAGCAATTGAAAAAACTGCTGCAAAATTGTTTGAATTTTCAGACTTTAATAAAGTTCTCGCAATAGAGATTCCAGTTTCTCATGCTTTTATGCACCTTGATACTGTATTTACAATGATTGATTACGATAAATTTACAGTTCATCCTGAGATTCTAGATAAGAATGGTGAACTTAATATTTATATTTTGGAGGATTCTGGGGTTCCGGGCCAGCCAAATATTTATCATCGAACAAATCTTAAAGATACGCTCAAAGAAGTTCTGGGTCTTGAAGATATTATGCTTATCCCTTGCGGAAATGGCGATCCGATTGCGGCGGCTCGTGAGCAGTGGAATGATGGATCAAACACTTTGGCGATTGCGCCAGGCGTAGTTGTCACTTACAACCGAAATTACGTCACTAACGAAGCTTTGCGCAAAGCTGGTGTAGAAGTTATTGAGATTGAAGGCGCTGAACTTGGTCGTGGCCGAGGTGGTCCACGATGTATGTCAATGCCAATTGTACGAGAGGAGATTTAATGGCTTACAATTTAAAAAATCGACATTTCTTGACGCTTTTGGATTTTACGCCTGACGAAATTCGTTTTATGCTTGATTCTGCAGCAGAGTTTAAACGCTTGAAACGAATGGGTATTCAGCATGAAATTCATAAAGGTAAACAGATTGCATTACTTTTCGAAAAGACTTCAACCCGAACTCGAACTGCTTTTACAGTAGCAGCTCGAGATTTGGGGATTCATCCAGAGTTTTTAGGTAAGGATGATATTCAGCTTGGTAAAAAAGAATCTGTTGCTGATACGGCGAAGGTTCTAGGTCGAAGTTTTGAAGGAATTGAGTTCCGTGGGTTTGCTCACGAAACTGTAGAAGAACTAGCTAAACATGCTGGCGTGCCAGTTTGGAATGGTTTGACGGATAAATTTCACCCAACTCAGATTCTAGCGGACTTTTTAACTATTGAAGAACATTTAGGGTATTTGAAAGGTGCTAAGTTAGCTTTTGTTGGTGACGGTCGGAATAATATGGCTAATTCTTTGATGGTTGGTGCAGCGAAAATGGGATTAGACTTTCGTATTGCTGCGCCTCGTGGATTACATCCAGAGCAGGAACTTATTGATAAGTGTCATGAAATTGCCCGCGAAACAGGCGCAAAAATAACCATAACTGATGACCTTTATGGAGCAGTTCATGGAGTTGATTTCATTTATACTGACGTTTGGGTATCAATGGGTGAAGAAAGTGCATATGAGGAACGAATTCATCAGCTTCGAGGATTTCAAGTTAATAGACAGCTTTTGGAAGCGACTGGAAACCCTGAGGTTAAGTTTATGCATTGTTTACCAGCATTCCATGATTTAAACACTGCAACTATGAAAGATATTCATGCGAAATTTGGATTAACTGAAATGGAGGTTACCGACGAAGTATTCAATTCTAAAGCTTCGGTAGTATTTGATGAGGCTGAAAATCGAATGCATACTATTAAGGCAGTTATTGCTCTAACTTTATAGATATTGTGGCGGAATTTAGGATTTCGCCACTTAAAAATATTAACTTTTAAAAGGAGAAATATGGCTCTCAAAAAATTAAATTCGAAGAAAAAGGCTTCGGAAAAAGCAGAGTTAAAGGGTGAGAAAGTCAAACATACTAAAAAGAAAGTTTTTAAATCACCGAGCGCATTTAGTGTGTTGTTTATTATCATTGCGTTGATGGCAGGATTGACTTGGTTGGTTCCATCTGGTCAGTATAGTCGAAAAGATAATACTATTATTCCTGGCTCATATCAAAAAATAGATAATAAAGCAACTGATATACCTCAGCTAGATAAGGGTGTGAGTGGTATGCCAGCTAAGAGCGATGATGCCGGAAAAGAAGTTAAGGGCGATGGGCGTCAGGGTGTTTGGGATATTTTCACCTCACCAATCTACGGAATGGTTCAGAAACTTGATGTGATAGTCTTTATCTTGATTTTGGGCGGATTCTTAGGTGTTGTAATGAAAACTGGCGCGTTAGATTCTGCTATTGGAGGATTGCTTCAAACGATGAAGGGCAAGGAGAAGTGGTTAATTCCAATTCTGATGACCTTTTTTGCAATAGGTGGAACAACTTATGGTATGCAAGAAGAGACAGTAGCATTTTATGCTCTGATTGTGCCAATTATGCTTGCTGCTGGCTATAACGCAATGACCGCCGTAATGATCATTGTACTTGGTGCTGGCTCTGGAGTTTTGGCCTCTACGGTTAATCCATTCTCCACGGGAATTGCAGCAAATGCGGCAGGTGCTGATCTTTCGAAGGTTCTTCTGCCTCAGATGATAATTCTTGTGGTCTCGTTGGTTGCCTCAATTCTATTTACTATGCGTTATGCTGCAAAAGTTAAGGCCGGCCAATATGCTGAAGACTCAAAAGGAAAACCAGCCGTTAAGGAAATTGATGCTAAAAATGTACCGAAATTTACTCTCGAACGAAAATTTGTGATGGGTATTTTTGGATTTACATTCTTGATTATGGTTATTTCATTGATTCCTTGGCAAAAATTAGGCGTAAATATTTTCAAAGATCTACATACATGGTTAGAGACTCTACCTTTTGTCGGTGTATTTTTCGGTTTTAAGCATGCTGTTCCGTTTGGTGATTGGTATTTTAATGAGATCTCGGCTTTATTCTTGATCTCAACAGTGCTAATCACAATTCTTTACAAAGAGGAATTCAAAAAAGAAGAAGTTTCAGTCACTAATACATTTCTTGAAGGATGCGCTGATTTATTGAGTGTTGCTTTAATTATTGCAGTCGCTGCTGCTATTGGTGTTTTGATGAAAGCTGGTGGAATCCAAGATACAATTGTTTATTGGGGAGAAGAACTTCTTCGAAATGTTCCTTCGCAAGTCGTTGGTGTTTTGGCGTTCATTTTCTATATCCCTATGTCATTTATAATTCCTTCGTCGTCTGGCTTGGCGGAAGCTTCAATGCCGATTATTGCACCAGTTGCTGAGTTAGCTGGATCAACTAAAGAAATTGCTGTAGTAGCTTTTGCCACAGCTTCCGGTCTTTTGAACATGATAGCTCCAACGATTGCATCATTAATGGCTGGATTAGCTCTTGCGGGAGTATCATATAGAAGCTGGCTAAAACGAACCGTTCCAATTATGGTTGCTTTCACTGCTATAAGTCTAGTCGTGATTCTAGCTATGGGATTTTTTCATTAAGATGAAAGAACTCAAAGATTTTCAAGTAGAAGCGATTCATCGAAAGGTTTCTGGTTCGTTAATTATTACGCTTGGAATAGTACTTGTCGCAGGAATTGGATTTGTTGCAAAATTTGGGGATTTGGCCTTTAAGCAGCAGCGAGTTAAAATAAAATCTGAAGAAGAAGTTACTATATCTGGCGTCCCTGCATGCTTGCCTCTTAAAAATAAAGAGAAGGCCGAGAGCTGCGAATATGGAATTAAAACTTCCGATGGTAAATATTATGCAGTATCTAATTTGACTAATTTTTATGGAGAAGCTGGTGCTGATGGAGTTAGCGTAACTGGTAAGTTAATAAAAGCTGGATCTAGCGAAAAATTTGATATTACTGGAACGATCATTCGATAAAAACACAAAAATAGCCTTAAATTTAGGGCTATTTTTGTGTTAAAATAAAATTACTATGAAATTATTAAGTGATCAAGTTGAGTGGCGAGAGATAGAAGTTATTTTGCGCGAACTACGGAAGACTAGAGATGTATGTGGTGACGTGGTTGAATTTGGATGTTACGTCGGGACAACATCGGTATTCTTGGCTCAAGAACTTGAAGCTTGGACGAGCCTGAAACAACTTTGGCTTTACGATTCTTTTGAAGGTCTGCCTGAAAAATCACGTGAGGATATTAATTCTCTCGGTGAAGGTTTTAAGAAAGGTGAATTATTTGCGACGAAAAAGCAATTGATATCCAATCTTAAAAAATCAAGAATTAAGCAATTGCCAAAAGTAACTAAGGCATGGTTTAATGAGCTTGATGAATCTCGGGTTCCTGAAAAAATATCTTTTGCATTTTTAGATGGTGATTATTATTATTCGATTTTAGACCCGCTAAAATTAATTTGGCCAAAACTAGAAAGAGGAGCGATCATAGTGGTTGATGATTATGGAAACCATTCTTTGCCAGGTGCGTCTAAGGCTGTTGACGAGTGGTGCGACAGGTATAATATCCTCAAAAAAGTTGAATCTTCTCTGGCAATTTTATGTAAATCATAAATTCTTAAAAACTATTGCGCTAAAGTTTAAAATGGGATATTATATAATTATAAGCGCTTAAGTTAATTTTTAAGGAGGACGAAAAAAATGGCGTGCTCTATTGACTTTTGCGATTTTTTTTGATATTATGTCTTGTAGGCTCGCGTCAAAGCAATGAATTTTAGTAATAAAATGGTCGAAGCGCGTGAGTTGCAATTAATAAGGAGAACACATGCCAATCAAAATCAATTTTCTCCCATCAAGGAAGAAAATAGTTGCGGTGGATGTGGTGCCTGCTGAATGGCAACGCTACATTGAACAATAAAAATATGGTAAAAAATAAAAATAGCCTTCATATAATTGAGGGCTATTTTTTATTTTGTGAATTAATTTAGTGCTTCATCAATTTTTTTGCGTAGGGCTTGGTCGTCTCCCCAAACGCTACTGTCTAATTCTTTTCCATTTAGGAAGAAGCTTGGAGTTCCGGTAATTTTATCCTTTGCGCCAAGAGCTTTATCGAAATTAATTTTTTTAGATATATTAGAACTTTGCATATCTGATATTAGCTTATCTATGTTAGCTACGCCAGCTTTTTGAGCATATTTTTTGTAGAGTTCTGTACGTTCGGTTGAGCTAGCTGTACTCCAATCACTCTGGTGCTCGTATATAATGCTATGCATTTCCCAATATTTTCCTTGCAGTCCCGCTGCTTCTACTGCTGCAGATGCACTTAGTGCATTTTGGTGTCCGTTGATAGGGTAATTACGGAAGATTATTGTGATTTTTTTACCATATTCTTTAGCTAAGGATAGTATTTTTGGACTTACGGTTGCGCAAGATGGGCATTGAAAATCTCCATACTCAATTAGCGTAACTTTTGAATTATGACTAGTATTATTATATACGTGGTCGCCGATTCCGCCCGATTGCTCGCTAGTAGGAATGATTTTTTTTGTATCTACTTTGCTTAGATCTATTTTATTTTGATTCGATAGCCAAAACATTAAGCTAAAAAAAACTGCGATAATTATTGCGAGAATAACGGGCATACGATTTGCTGAAATAAATTCCCTTAATTTGAATTTAGACTTATCTTTAGACATTTTCCTCCTTATTTCCTATAATTATAACATTTTTTAGCGTAAAACGGTAGTGTTTGTGGTAAAATAAGGTTATGTTTTTAGTTTTAGCTGGAATTGTCTATTTATTAATGATCTTTGTACTATCCATTAAGGAAAAAGAGATTGAGTTTTCAGAGTTTGAAATTCAAAGGCGTATTTCTGCCGGCGAGAAGCGATTCGAAAAGATCCTTTTAAAGAAGCAAATTATCCCAATTTATAATCGAGCTCGAAATTTCATAAGTGTTTTTCTAGCGGTGATTATGGCGCTTTTGAATTCGCAGATTTTTAGTTTTAAAGATGCTATACTAATTACTTTTGGTTTTATTTTATTAGCATTTATTCTTTCACGAACTGATTTTATGAGATTTTTAGCACACAAAATATTTGTCGAAATTTCACCTAAATTATATTTTATATGGAATTCGCTAAGCTCAAAAAATCGTAAGCGTATTTTGAAATTAAATCAAAAATCAGGCTGGATGTTTTATTCAAAAGCGGAGATGTTTGATTTTTTGAGTCGCCATAAGCAAATTGCATCAGAGCATGAGCTAAATTGGTTTAAAAGAATTTCTAGCTTAAGCGAGAAAAAAGTATCTGATTTTGAAATTTGTCGCAATGGTTTGGATATTTTACACGAGAAAGATTTATTGACTCCATTAGTTATTGACGAACTTTTTAAATCTAAGCAATCTGTTTTTGTGGTTATGGACGAAGACGATATTGAAGTACTGGGTGTGGTTAAAATGACAATAATTGGCGAGATAGGCATAGATAGTAAACGAGTTCGGACAGTGATGGAGCGAGACTTTAGGGTCATTAGGGGTGATAAAAATGCCTTAGAGGCTTTTGAAAAAATGGTTAAGGATGGCGATAAGTTTGCGATTGTTAAAAATAGAAAAGGTGAATTTTCTGGAATTTTAAGTGTCGAAGACTTTTTGGGATAGATTTTAGAACGGTAATTGTATACAGGCTCCATTAAGCTAAATTGAATTATTCGGAAAATTATGCTATAATATACTGATAAATTTAACTTCTAAAGGGGAATATGGCTGATTTTTTAGAAATTAAAGGTGCACGTGAACATAATTTGAAAAATGTAGATTTAAAAATTCCGCGTGACAAATTAGTGGTGATAACGGGGCTTTCTGGTAGCGGAAAGTCAAGTTTAGCATTTGATACAATTTATGCAGAAGGCCAGCGTCGTTATATGGAGAGCCTTAATTCTTATGCTCGCCAATTTTTAGGCACAATGGATAAGCCAGATGTAGATCAAATTACGGGGCTCAGCCCGGCGATTTCAATTGATCAAAAATCTACCAGTCGCAATCCGCGCTCAACCGTAGCAACTGTAACTGAGATCTATGATTATTTGCGTCTTCTTTTTGCACGAATCGGTACGCCACATTGTCCAATTTGTGGCAGAGATGTGGTTCGGCGTACACCACAAAGTATTGTTGATAGTATCATGAATCTTGAAGAAGGTTCACGGTTGATATTGCTTGCACCAATCGCAAAAGCCAAAAAAGGTGAATTTGCGCATATCCCTGAAGAATTTTCGAAAAAAGGTTTTGCTCGCGCACGGGTTGATGGAGTGATTTACACTTTAGATGAATTCCCTGAACTTGAAAAAAATATTAAACATAATATCGAAATTGTAGTTGACCGTTTGGTGCTTTCGAAAGAGATGCGAACACGTTTAGCTCAAAGTGTTGAGCAAGCGCTTGAAATGACTAGTGGAATTTTAGAAATTTTGAATGATGAAACTGGCGAGGTGAAGATTTTTTCTCAACGCTATGCTTGTGAGCTTCACCCAGATGAGCATATTCCAGAACTGGAACCGCGACTGTTTTCATTCAACGCGCCACAAGGAGCTTGTGAAACTTGTTCAGGGCTTGGAACGCGAATGGAGATTGACCCAGAATTAGTGCTTTCACCAAATTTAACGATTTCTGAAGGTGCAATTCGTCCGTATAATCGTGTAATGGAGAAGGGCTATCGAATTAAATTGCTTGAAGAAGTTGCAAAACGTCATGGATTTTCAACAAAAGTCCCAACTAAAAAACTTTCGAAAGAAGCGATTGAAATTATTCTATACGGCACAAAAACAGACGAAAAATATCCAATCAAAATGAATGGCCGTGTTTATAATATGAATTTTGAAGGCGTGATTCCGAATTTAGAACGCCGTCATCGCGATACGGGTAGCGAATTTCAGCGTAAAGATATTGAGCGGTTTATGCGTGTTCGAAAATGTCAAACTTGTGGTGGAAAGCGCTTGAAGCCAGTTGTTCTTGCAGTTACAGTTGCTGGTTTGAACATCGTGGAAATTTGTGATCTTGCAATTGATGAGGCTGTTGAACTCTTTAAGAATTTAGAATTAAATGAGCAACAAAAGTTTATTTCAACTCAAATCCTAAAAGAAATTTCTTCAAGATTGGGCTTTATGAATAATGTTGGTCTGAATTATTTGGAGCTTTCGCGTGCGGCTAATACTTTGAGCGGTGGTGAGGCGCAGCGTATTCGTTTGGCTACGCAGATTGGCTCTGGGCTTCAAGGTGTGCTTTATGTTTTAGATGAGCCTTCAATTGGTCTTCACCAACGTGATAATGACAAACTGATTGCAACGCTAAAAAACCTTCGTAATCTGCATAACACTGTTTTAGTAGTGGAGCATGACGAGGACACGATTCGAGCGGCGGATTGGCTTGTTGATGTTGGCCCTGGCGCTGGTGTGAATGGCGGAATGATTGTGGCTTCAGGCACACCTGAGGAGGTTTCGAAAAATCCGAAATCTTTAACGGGGCAATTTTTAAGCGGAAAAGATAAAATTCAAACACCAAAAAAGCGCCGAAAAATTCAGAAAAATGAAAAATTGGTGATTAAAAATGCGCGTGAAAATAATTTGAAAAATATCGATGTTGAAATTCCACTAGGTGTAATGACAGTAGTTTCGGGGGTTTCGGGTAGTGGAAAATCAACCTTAGTGAATGAAATTTTAAGTAAAGAATTGTTAGCACGCAAGCACCGCACGCAAGAAGTTCCTGGCGCGCATGATGAAATTTTGGGATTAGAAAAACTTGATAAAGCAATTGTGATTGATCAGAGCGCAATTGGTCGCACGCCGCGTTCGAATCCCGCAACTTATACTGGTGTCTTCACACAGATTCGTGAGCTTTTTGCTGGCACGCCAGAAGCGAATATCCGTGGCTATAAAGCTGGCCGGTTCAGTTTTAATGTTAAGGGTGGCCGTTGCGAAAACTGTCAAGGCGACGGTGTAATTAAAATTGAAATGCACTTTTTGCCAGATGTTTATGTGGAATGTGACGTTTGTCACGGAAAACGATATAACCGCGAGGCGTTGGAGATCCTTTATAAAGGTAAAACAATCTCGGATGTTTTAGAAATGACAATTGATGAAGCGACGGAATTTTTCGAAAATATTCCTGCGATTCATCGAAAATTAAAAACTATTCAAGAAGTTGGCTTAGGTTATATTAAACTTGGGCAGCCTGCAACAACTTTTTCAGGTGGAGAGGCACAACGAATTAAGCTCGCAACTGAGCTTGCTCGTGCTTCAACCGGTAAAACAATGTATATCCTCGATGAGCCTACGACTGGGTTACATAATGCAGATGTAAAAAGATTGCTTTCAATTTTGAACCGTTTGGTTGATGCTGGAAATTCAATGGTGATAATTGAACATAATTTAGATATTGTCAAAAGTGCTGACTGGCTAATTGATATGGGCCCAGAAGGTGGAGCGGGCGGTGGAGCTGTTGTGGCGACTGGAACTCCAGAACAGGTTTCGAAAGTTGAAAAAAGTTGGACTGGAAAGTATCTAGCTAAGATTTTGTAATTTATTGGCGAAAAAATATTTTTTGTGGTATAATTTAAGCAAAAGCATAATTAAATTAAAAGGTGGGCATGAATCCGTCAATTTTATCAATCGGAAACGCGACAAAAGATATTTTCTTAGAGATTAATGAAGAGGAGAAGGTTTTTCGTGATGAGCGAAATTTATTTCATTACGACTTAACCTTTGACGATTCGACTCTTGAGTATAAACGTCGAGCTGGTATTTTTGGCGGCGTAATCTTAAGTGAAAAAATTTTCCAGGCAGCTCATTTAAAGAGTTTTTCTAATATTAATCCAAGAGGATTCTCTAACTTTAATTTTGAAGAAGAAAAGTATCCATTTCTAGAGAGATATATAATCTCGCACAAAAATGAATCTTTTATACTTTCAAATAAGCCGCGTCATCTTGAATGGGTTGCTCCAATTTTTGTGCCAGAGGTGATGTATATCGCTGATGCGAATTTTTCTAAAAGCTATTTGAGCTCTTTGCGAGAATATCTTTTGAATCATGAAAATATTAATTTAATATTTTCTTTGGACGATCTTGATGTTGAATTAGCTAGGGAATTTTTTTCGCGTGCAAATCTAGTTTTTGCTAACCTGAAAAATCCTGTATTAATGGATCTGATTGATTATTCTACAGTTGAAAATGCCATTGATTCATTTAATAAGCTTGGAGTGAAAAATGTAGTTTTAACTGACGGTGAATATATAATCGCTGGTAATGAACAAAAAATTTCAAGGATTAAAACTGCTTTTACATTAAATTCTTTTTATCAAAAGCAGATTTTCCAGGCTTCATATATTGCTGAATGTTTTAGTGGAAAAAATCTTGAAGAAAATCTTAAAACAGCGCTAGCAGTGGCGCAGGAGTCTGATTTTAATAGTATTCTAAAACCAATTTTTGCTGTGCAGATTTCCAGAATTCATAGCGATAAATATGTTGTAGAAAATTTACGCAATGAATTAAGCTGGACTGAGAAAATGCACAAGACCGCAAAAGCGATGGTGGCTCGTCCAAAAGGCATTTTTGCTGCTGATGAATCGGGTGGAAATATTCATAAAAAATTCGAGAGTATTGGCTTAGATGATACTATTGAAAATAGACGTCGTTATCGCGAAATGCTGTTTTCAACTCCTGATATTGAGAACTATTTGAGTGGGGTAATTTTATTTGAAGAAACTATAGAGCAGAGTAACTCTCAAGGAATGAATTTTGTAGAATATCTTAAGAGTCGTAACTTATTGGTTGGGGTTAAGTTAGATGAGGGGCTTAAGCCGCTTTCTGGTTTTGAAGATGAGACTATAGCTTCTGGCTTAGACTCGCTAGAAATGAAACTTAAAAAATATTCGAATCTTGGTATAGATTTTGCAAAATGGCGGGTAGCTTTTACTATTGATGAAGAAAAAAACTTACCGAGCGAAGCAGCGATCGCAGCTAATGTTCAGATTCTGGCGCGCTACGCTAAAGCTTGTCAGCAATTCGGAATTGTTCCTATTGTTGAACCAGAGGTAATTTTTGATGGAAGTCATTCTGTAAAATCTTGTCGCTTAGCAACCGGTCGAGTTTTATTTGCGCTTTTTGAAGAACTTAAGCTATTTGATGTTGATCTAAGGGCTACTATTTTAAAAACCAATATGGTGTCTGCTGGTAGAACTGCATCTATTCAGTCCTCAATTAGAGAGGTTGCTGCAGAAACAGTCAATGTTCTAAAGAAAACCGTTCCAAAGGAACTTGCAGGAATTGTATTTCTATCTGGAGGGCAGAGTGAAATTCGAGCTACGGATAACCTTCAGGCTATAACCAATCTTGGACCTTTTGACTGGAATGTGACTTATAGCTATGCGCGAGCTCTTCAGATGCCGGCGCTTCAGGCTTGGCGTGGTCGGGATGAAAATATCCGTCAAGCGCAGCTAGTTTTTCTAGAGAGAGTTGCTGCTAATTCTCATGCCTTATATAAGAATTAATTTTAAATAATAAAAAACGCTCAAAATTTAGTTGTTGAGCGTTTTTGTTTTAATGATTTACTTCTTTTTTACGTAAATAGCATAAATTGCAATTGCAATTCCACCGATTGGGTAAAATATCTTAGCTGAGTCCCAATTATTTGTAAGAAAGCTGTAGGTCAAATAAACTGCCGTAATTGAAAGCATTATTATTGTCGCAAAAAATCCTATTTTCGAATCTTTCTCTTCATCTTTATTTTCGATTTCATAAAAGTTATTAATTTTCGAAAAAATGGAGTTTCCATAAGTTGATGCTGAGATTCCAATTCCTAGTAGAGCCATAAATATGGTATTAGCTAAATTAATGCCAAGATTAGAAAAATGATAAATTATTTGATGAGCCGCTATAGCTGTAAAAAGTGTTGATACTAATGCCATAGTGCTGCTATTTTTAATATTTTTGACTTGTCTGATTTCATTTTTTGAAAAAATTTTGTCAATTTCTATATTATAATCAAGTAGATTTTCAGTTTCTGAATTATCAAAATTTTTAGCTAAAATTAGTAGGGGAACTGATATTGCTAAGGATAACATTAAGCCAACCCCTGCTAAAACATTAAAGCTTGCTGTTGATCCTGAAAAATATGCTGCTATTGCAAGGCCAGCAAAAAGAATAAACACACCAAGTGCACGAATTAGTGCAATTTTTTGATACGATTTTTCATATTCTTTTTTGTTAAAATTTGCTTTTCTGGTTGAAATTTCACCGGTTAATTCATCTAAACTAATTTCGAAGAGTTCGCTTAAAGCAATAAGTTTTTCAAGCTCGGGAGAAGATTTTCCACTTTCCCAAGCTGAAATTGATTGTCGCGAAACGTCAATTTTATCAGCAAGTTGCTCTTGTGAGATATTTTTCTCGGCTCGTAATTTTTGTAAATTCTGACTAAACATTTTTTGTCCTTTCATATTAATTATTATACATTAATTATATAAAAAATGCTCATTTGCGACTACCAAGTTTTCTTTAAAATTGCTAATTTTGTTGCCAATATTTTTAACAAAACAGATTAATTCTATGTTAAATTTACTTGATTTAGCTAATAACAATCTAATATGCAATGGATTTATTAAATTTATTTTTTTGAAAAATATTTAAAGCCACCAAAAATAGGTGGCTTAAGGTTTTCGGGTGTTATTATTTTCTGAATGCCCGCAGGGTCTAAATATTACATCCTCCCCATTTAATAATTTGAGATAGATAGGCTCAATAATACTTTCTTCTCTTTTTTGAGTTTGTTCCATATTATACACCTCTTTCTAAATAATAAAGAGCTAATTTGAGATAATTAGGTAACTCAAATAAAAATCACTTTAATTATATCATAATAATAAGTTTATTAAAAAGTGATATAATATTTAGAGATGAATGAAATTCTTTCGAAAAAGCTAAAAAAACTGCCAAATTCCGCTGGCGTTTATTTTCATAAAAATTCGAAAGGCGAGATTATTTATGTTGGAAAAGCGGCAAATTTAAAGAACCGCGTGCGGCAATATTTTCAAAACTCGCGCGGAAAAGATCCAAAAACTGAAGCTTTGGTAGCAGAAATTGCGATGACTGACTGGATTGAGGTTGAGACTGAAATTGATGCGCTATTTTTGGAAAGCGAGATGATTAAACGCTATAAGCCGCAATATAACATACTTTTGCGGGATGATAAGTCGCCAACTTACGTGCGAATTGGTTTTCGTGACAAAATTCCGCATGTTAGTTTTACTAAAAATCCGCTTGATGATTTGGCAGAATATTTTGGCCCATTTTACAATTCTAATGCGGTAAAGAAATCTGTGCGGCTGCTTCGAAAAGTTTTTCCGTATTATTTGAGCGAAAAAATGCCAACAAAAAATAGTTTAGATTTTCAGATTGGCTTAACTCCTGGGCTAGAAAATTTTGAACCATATTCGCCCAAATATCAGCAAAAAATGACAGAATATAAACGCAATTTACGTCAGCTTTCGCGATATCTAAAAGGCGAACGAAAAATGCTCCAGCTTGAAATTGAGAAAGAAATGCTTAATTTTGCAAATGAACAGAATTTTGAAATGGCTGCAAAAAAACGTAATCAGCTGCGAGATTTGAGTGAGCTTGGCAAGCAAGTTATCTTTTCAAATGAGGAGTTTTTGGATATTTCGAAAGATCATGCGTTGGCAAAATTAGCAGAAATTCTTTCGCTTGAAAATCCACCTCGGCGAATTGAAGCGTTTGATATCTCGCACACGGGTGGAGAAAATAATGTGGCATCGATGGTGGTATTTACAAATGGGCTGAGTGACAAGCGAGAATATCGAAAATTTAAAATGACTACTGGCGGAAATGATGATTTTCTTCATATGAAAGAAGTTTTGATACGAAGATTTTCGAAGCGAAATGAAAAATGGGGGCGGCCTGATTTGGTTTTGATTGATGGTGGCAAGGGTCAATTGAGTGCAGCGCGGGAAGTTTTACCGAGTGATGTTTTGGCAATCGGGATTGCAAAACGTGATGAAGAAATTATTTTTGATATGCAAAATCCAAACCTCAAAACTGGCTGGCTGGATAAAAATTTCGAAAAAATTAGTAGAGATTTTTTGGTTCAGCGAGAGGGTGATTTTTTGACACTAAATCTGCACCCTTCGCAGAGCCATTCGCACGGCCACGCTCGTAACTTACTTGGTGAAAGCAATTCGGAATTCGGTGATTTGACTAAACTTTTTCAGCGGATTCGTGATGAAGCTCACCGATTTGCAATCAATTATCATTCGAATCTAAGGACTAAAAAACAAACTCAGAACGCACTAGAAAAAATTGATGGTGTAGGAACGAAAACGCGGGCAAAGTTGTTGCGGGAATTTGGCTCATTAAAAAAGATTCGCGAAGCTCCCGTGCAAGAGCTTTCTAAAATTGTTGGCGAAAAATTAGCTCAAAGAATTAAGCAAGTACTCTAGAATTGCTTTTTTATAGTGTTTATGCTAAGATTGGTATAAGGAAAAGTGGTGGGAAAACGTAGAATTAAACAGCTTCTTAAAAAAATTGAGGCACTAAAAATTTGGCAGTTGGTTATTTTATTAGTTTTATCGCTTTTTGTGGTTGCGACAGCACTTAGATTAAACAATGTTGAAATGGTGAAGCGACGCGAAGCAGTTATTTTGGCTGATAAAGAGTTGAATCTTGAAAAAGCAATCGAACGGCTGAAAGAGCTAAGAGATTTTACTTCTAAACATATGAATACCTCGACGACCGTTCAGCTAGAAAAAATATATCTTGATGAAACTGAAAAAATTAAACAGCAGATGAATGAGCAGGCGAGTAAAAATTATGGTGTTGAAATAACTGCAAAAGCACGGGCTGTTTGTGATCCAAGGTTTCAATCTATTGGTTATGGTATTCAATATTCTCAATGCTTTGCTGATGAGCTTGCTAAATATAATCGTGATAGCTCAAGGATTGATGATAAGATTAAATTTCCAGAGGCAAGCTTATATATAAACAGATTTAGCTCTCCAATTTGGACTCCAGACTTAATGGGCTGGATGGTATTGCTCGCAATATTAATTATTGCCTTAATTATTATTAAGATTGTTTCTACTATTATTTTAAAGATTATTCTTAAAAGATATGACCCATTTATTTGATTTGTAGTAAAATTTATTTAAATGCTTGACACTACTGTTGCTAAAGTGTAAAATAAAAAGCATAACAGTAGTTAATTGAAAGGATGAAAATGGCTTATAGTCAGACAAATTCAAAGGGTGTTAAATACTATCTACATAAAAGCGAAGTAACTTTGCGTGGTGGAAAACCCCAAACAATTTATTTCTTTGCTAAAAAAGAAAAGAATGATAAGGGTACACCTTGCGATCTTCCAGAAGACCGAATTGTAAAAGAAAATCCACGAAACGGCTTCCTAACAGTTTCTCGTAAAAAATAATTAAAATCTTAATCTGAATCACCTTTTACTGGAATGTATAAGGTGATTTTTATTTTGGTCTAAAATAAAAAACGCCTAATTGGCGAATTTGGTAGGGGATGCTGGGTTCGAACCAGCGACCAATCGTGTATGAGACGACTGCTCTAACCGCTGAGCTAATCCCCCAACTATTCAATTATATCAAACAATATGTTAAAATTAAAGAGTGAATAGCGAAATATTAAAAACAAAAATTAGAAGAGTTAAATATAAAATATCGAAAGATTGGTTTACTATTGATAATTTAATTATGGTTTGCGCTCTTATTATAGCAGCGGCTTGGATTTGGGGGAGTATTTCGGCTATGGAGAGGAATTACAAGCTTCAATTGCAATTAGAGATTAAAAATCGTGAAAAAATAATCTCTGAGATTAAATATAAAACTCTGAAATATGAAAACCAATATTTAAAAAGTGATGAGTACCAAGAACTCGCGGCCAGAGAAAACCTGGGGTTAGTTAATCCAGGAGAGCATGTTCTGATTTTATCGAAATATCCAGAGAATAAAGAAAAGCGATTAGTCGATCAAAAGAAAGATAGTAATTTTGTTCAGTGGATGAATTTTATATTTGGTGGTAGCGCGAAAAAAGTTTAAATTGCAGAAAACTATTGCTTTTTTATGAAAAATATTATAAAATTGACAATGTATCGCGGGATGGAGCAGTCTGGTAAGCTCGCTTGGCTCATAACCAAGAGGTCGTAGGTTCAAATCCTACTCCCGCAACCAAGGAATTATTTTATTTAAAACACCCCTATATAGGGGTGTTTTAGTGTTTTTATGTATTTACCTATTTAATGCGACCAGCACAAACCCTGATCGCCTCACTCCAGCTCTGGAAGGCGTGTGGTAGATCTGATACTTCTTGGGCAGTTAAATTAGCATAAATAGAAAGACTGATCTCTTGGATTATGCTTGAAGCTTCTGGTGATACAACACTGCCGCCAAGAATTTTTCCGCGTCGATCGCATATAAGCTTTACAAATCCGTTACGAAAATCTTCTGTATTGCTCCTAGCTATAAGATTGAGTGGTGCGATTGCAGTCTTTATTCTAAGATCTCTTTTTATGCAGTCATCTTCTGTTAGGCCTACGCTAGCGATTTCTGGAAATGTGGATATTGTTCGTGGAACCGATGAATAGTCTGGTGATATTTTGGCGCGAGTTTTTATAATGTTATGTGCGGCAACTCTGCTCTGTAAAAGAGCTTCGGATGTACTAAATTTTCCATTTATGACGGAGCCTGCTGCAAAAATATGCTTAGATGAAGTCTGCAAAAATTCATTTACAACTATCCCGCTTTCAGAGTATTCTATGTTAGCATTCTCAAGTCCAATGTCGGTATTGGGTTGTCTTTCTTCCGCGATCATAATTTCTTCTACGCGTACAAATTTTTCACTACCGCCACGCTGAAAAATAACTTTCTTGCCCATTCCGTCTTGTTCAACTGATACTACTCGAGTTTGTGGTAAGACAAAAATTTTCATTTCTTCCACCATAAAATTTTCAATCGTTATACCAACTTCTTCGTCTTCTTTTGGTAGAAGTCGTGCTGATACTTCACTGATGTATACTTTTGTGCCGAGGGTTGAAAGAATTTGTGCTATCTCAACAGCTTCCGGACTACCGCCTATTATAAAAATACTTTTAGGTAGTCGTTGTATGTCCAGAACAGTTCTTGGAGTTAAGAATTTAATATTTTTTAAATTGGGAATATCTGGTATTTTAAATTTTGAACCTGTTGCAATTAAAAATTTTTCGCTCGAAATATGAGCTTGGTTAACTGATATTTCATGTGGGGTGATAAATCGAGCTGCCCCACGGAATGTTGAAATACCGGCTGATTTATAAAACTCTTCATTGTCGTGCGCTCCAGTTCTTTTTATAGCCAAATCTTTCCAGCGCAAAATACTTTGAAAACTGTATCCTAAACTACCAGAGCGAATCCCCATTTTTGTACCTTTTTTAGCTTCATAAAGAGTTTTTACGGCATGCGAAAGAGCTTTGATTGGAACTTCTCCATAGTTAGGCGATTCGCCGCCGAAAATATCATTTTCTACTACTGCCACTTTGAGGCCATTTTTAGCAGCAATGATCGCTGCAGCACTACCTCCTGCGCCTGTTCCAAGAACAATTAAATCAAATTCAAATTTTCGTTTTTTCATAGGATCTCCTTAAATTATGCTCTTGAAATTTTTATAAATATATGAGGCTTCTGGATGAATTTTTTTGAGAATGCTGCTAATTTTTAGGCGGATATCTCGGCTAGTTATCTCGTTCTTTCCTATCTGCCAAGCGTGGAAGCCTTTGACGGTCTGTCGTATTAAATCATTACTCATGCCCTCTGGCGTTTGTGCTATCTCAAAAGTTCCTATCAGACTATCAACTAGCTTATTTAATTCAAAGTTTTCTAGTTTACCATTACTTTTAATAACTCTCATAATTTTACCTCGAAAATATTAATGAAAATTACTAAAGCTAAAATTATTAGCCCTAATCCTGCCGCAAACTGAAGAAAGCGTTTATTATTTTCTCGCCAGATTTGGATTTGAGCTAACGGGTATCCGCCTGAGATTAGGCAAGAGATAATAAATAGCGGAAGATTCGCAATTGATGAATATAAAACTACAGCTAAAAATTGATAGGCTGGTTGTAGATGGATACTAGCAAGGGTTGCAGCTATGATTGGTGTTGTTATAAAAATAACTTCACTTAACACGCTGGATACTCCGAGTGAGAAAGCTTCTGCGGAGTGGTGAGTTTTTTGAGCGCGACTGTTAAGATATTTTGCAAAGCTACGCGGAACCCACATTTCAGTACCTGAAGTTTTTACTGAATTGCGGCGATAATAAAAAATCCAAACTGAAAAAGCTGTCCCGATAGAAGTTCCGATTAGGATTGCCCAGATGGCTTGATAGAGTTTAAAGCTGTAAAATATTTCAAGAGTAAAAGCAAGTGAACAAAAAAGTAGAATTGTTGCTGATACTGCGCCAAAAGTTAAAGCCGAAGAGAGTTTAACTAATTTCAAATGAGACCGTTCGCGACTTAAAGTGTGTCCGCTTAATAGAGTTAGGATGCTGATACTTAAATGAAAACTAGCGTGAATGATCGCGCTTAGCCCAATAATCGCAAAACTCATTAAAATATCCATAATCGTTTATAAAATTATATTATAAACATAAGTAAAAAGCAATAAAAACAACAAGATAAATTAACATTAGCTATTGACTTTTAAAGTTTATTATGGTATTATCAGTAGCATAATATTAAATAAAACAAAAAAGGAAAAATAAATGGCACAACACGAACGAATGGCATCTTGGGATCGCCACCGGACTAAAAAAGAACTACGAAATTTTATCGATGCACGAATTTCGGCATTTGATGATTTTACTGATCTAGATTTGTATTAAATTTAAACAATATGATATAAACCCTTAGTCTAAAAGCTAAGGGTTTTTAAAACAAAAAATTCCAGCCTAAAATGCTGAAATTCATTGTTTGGTAGTAGCGGCGGGGATTGAACCTGCGACCTTAGGCTTATGAGTCCTACGCTCTAACCAACTGAGCTACGCTACCACGTGTGATAATTGTAGCATATGGTTTGATGATTTTCAAGATTTCGGGTAGAATATTTTTATGAAGAAAATTCTTGTAGCTGTCTCTGGCGGAGTGGATTCGGTAGTTTTGCTGGATTTTTTGGTGCAATTTTTTCAAAATAAAAATGGGCAAAAATGGCTTGAAGAAAATTTAATCGTGGCTCATTTTGAGCATGGAATTCGTGGTGAAGAAAGCAAGCAGGATCTAAAATTTGTAGAAGAATTAGCAGCAAAATATGGCGTTAAATTCGAATTTGAAAGTGGCAATTTAGGCGAAAAAGCTAGCGAGGAGATGGCGCGAAATGCTCGGTATATTTTTTTGCGAAAAATTTCTAAACGCGAAAATGCTATAATTTTTACGGCGCATCATAAGAATGATTTAGCGGAGACTTTTGCATTAAATTTGGCGCGCGGTGGCGGTTGGCGCGCTGTGGCATGTTTTGATTCGCCAGATATTGAACGGCCATTTCTACGATTTTCGAAATCAGAAATTCTAAAAATGGCAAAACAGCGAGGTTTAGTTTGGCGAGAAGATTCAACGAATCTGAGTCAAAAATATGCACGTAATCGGATTCGAAAAACTTTGAATTTTAGTGAAAAAGATTTGGAGTCTATTTTTAAAATTTGGCAAAGACAAACTGAACTTCGCCGTGAAATTGAAAAAATAACTCAAGAGATTTTGTTTAAAATTGGTGATGGACAGAAATTTGAGCGAGAGTTTTTTCGCACGAATTCGGATGAAGCTTGTTATGAAATCCTGCGCGAAATTATGATTCGTCAATCTGGCAAAATTCCGCTTTCAAAACAAGTTTGGAATTTATTGCATGCCATTCGAACTTTCAAAAAAGGCTCACGGACTCAAATTTTAGGTGGGCATGAAGTTATGTTTTTTAGAAATCACTGGAGCTTTAATATTGACTAAGTCTTTAATTTATGGTATAATTTAGGTGTAATCATATTTTTTTAGGGGGTGCAAAGAAATGATTAAGTATGACAGCAAAAAAGCTGTTGAGTATTTTGAGAGATCAAAATACAAAAAGCTTGAAAAAATTATCGGCTATGCCGATACCTATAATATGTCGGTAAAGGAGTTAGTCCAACTAATTTCTTTTAAAGCTTTGGTTGAGCAAAAACTTCATGGGATTTATTGGTCTGATGAAGTGGCTCAACTAGAATTGGAGGCTCTTGATAAGGCTGGTGAGTCAAGTTACCTGTATGTTTTGGCAAAGCTCTCAATCAATAAAGCGCAAATCATTATCCGTAATAAAGAAGATGATGGTCGCTTCGAGAGAGCCATGGAGCTGCTATCTTTGGCGGACTATTGCTTTTCTCAGGAGGGCCGTAAACTGGACAAGCTTTTCGTAAAAGATGAAAAGCTTCGAACGGAGTTTGAATTCCTAAGAAATAGTGGCAGGGCTGAGGAAATCAATAAAATAGTCGAGGAATATATAATCCTCGATAGCCAGTTCGATAAATTTACTGGCGACGAGGCTGAAACTTGGCAGTTAAACTCTAAGTTTCATAGCTTAAGGATCATGGCCTATGGCGGCCATTCTGATGCTAAAAATTTAGGTATGGTAGTTGCTGAAAAATTTTTTTCTCGCGGCAATAAGCTAAAAGCACTAGCCGCGATAGTATATACCTTAGGTCGGTTGGGATTTCATCTAAATGAAATTTTAATTCGAATTAGGGGTGAATAATTTATGAGACTCAATTAGAGAGTCTCTTTTCTTTTTATTTGAAAACGCTTTAAAAATTTGTTAAAATGAAAAGAGTTGATTATGAGAAAGGACAGAATGAAGAATAATAAGAAGAATAATTTTACGAAATGGGCGGGAAATGCTGTTTTTTGGGTGATTTTTACTAGTATGATTTTTGTTTTTGCCGTAGCGAATGGAATTATATCAGATAATCTAAAACGAGTTGATATTTCGAATGTGATTTCGCGAGCTAATAAAGGTGAAATTGCAAAACTTGAAATTCAAGGTAATGATATTAAGGTTACGCCAAAAAATGAGAAGCGACCAACCGAAAGAACGACTAAAGAGTCTGGTACGATTTATGAGCAAGGTTTGAAGCAGGGGGTTACTGCTGTGGAAATCAAGTCTGTTGATAATTCTGGCGAAATTTTTTGGAATCTAGCGATGATTTTCGTACCAACTATTGCGATTATTGGATTCTTTATGTTTATGATGCGTCAGGCTAACGGACAAAATTCTCAAGCGATGAGTTTTGGGAAGTCTCGTGCTAAACTTTATGGCGAAGATAAAAAGAAAATTAAATTCGAAGATATTGCCGGTAATGAAAATGCTAAACAAGATTTGTATGAAGTTGTAGATTTTTTGAAAGATCCTAAAAAATACCAAAAAATGGGTGCAAAAATCCCAAGTGGAGTTTTGATGGTTGGAAACCCTGGAACTGGTAAAACGATGCTGGCTCGAGCTGTGGCTGGCGAGGCTAAAGTTCCTTTCTTCTCGATTTCTGGATCTGAATTTATGGAGATGTTTGTTGGTGTTGGAGCAAGTCGAGTACGTGATTTGTTCTCAAAAGCCAAAAAGAACGCTCCGGCGATTATCTTTATTGATGAAATTGATGCGGTTGGTCGAAAACGCGGCTCAGGAATGGGTGGCGGTCATGATGAGCGCGAGCAAACCCTGAATCAGATACTAGTTGAGATGGATGGTTTTGAAAAAGATACGGGCGTTATCGTTTTAGCAGCAACAAACCGTGCGGATGTTCTAGATCCTGCCCTTCTTCGACCTGGTCGATTTGATCGTCGTGTGGAGATCTCTTTGCCGGAAAGAAAAGATCGGCTTGAGATTCTAAAGGTTCATTTTAAAAACAAGCCCGCAGATGAATCGGTTGATCTAAATGCGCTAGCTAAAAAAACTGCTGGTTCAGCTGGTGCTGATCTTGCTAATATCGCCAACGAAGCAGCAATTCTGGCTGCGCGTGCTAATCGACAGAAAATTACTAATAATGATTTGACGGAAGCGTTTGAAAAAGTAGCAATTGGTCCTGAGCGCAAAGCTAAAGTAATGAGCGACCTAGAGCGTGAGACTACCGCTTGGCATGAAGCTGGTCACGCTGTGGTTGGTCATGTTTTGCCTGATTCTGATCCAGTTCATAAAGTAACTATTATTCCTCGCGGTCGAACTGGTGGTGTAACTTGGTTCTTACCACCAGAAGATAAATCTTATACCAATATTTTTGAGTATAAAGATATTTTGGCGCGTGCTATGGGCGGTCGACAAGCAGAGATTTTAATTTACGGTGAAAGTGGAGTTTCGACTGGTGCTTCAAGTGATCTTCGCCATGCGACAAATATTGCTCGCAATATGGTAGTTGAGCTTGGAATGGGCGAAGAGCTTCGTGATCAAGTTTTTCATGAAGAGGAAGGAGGAATGTTCTTTGACCGAATGACGCGTGAGCGGCCATATTCTGAAAAAACTGCTGAAAAAATCGACGAGGAAGTTGCCAAACTAATTAAAGAATCTGTTAAGCGTGCAGAGATTATTCTTAAAGCTAATAAAAAGCCGCTTGAGGCTCTAACTAAAGCGCTTCTAGAAAAAGAAACTGTTGATGAAGCCGAAGTTAGTGAAATTTTGAAAGGTGCAAAACTTCCAAAGGAAGTAAAACTTCACGAGTAATGTTTAAGCGAAGAATTAAAAAAATAGTATCCAAAGCTAATACAAGGATGACGGTGCGGTTGGCGGCCGTCATTCTTGCTAGCTCAACTCTGTTGTCAAGCTTGCTAGGATTTGCGCGTGATCGATTGCTTAACTCATATTACCTTGACTCGTATCCAGCCGGAATTGATGCCTATACTGTTGCTTTTACTATCCCTGATTTTATGTTTTTTATATTGGTGTCGGGCGCTTTAAGTGTAACATTTATTCCTGTTTTTAATCAGCGGATGGCAAAAAATAATAAAAAATCAGCTTGGGAGCTAAGTTCTAGCGTATTAAATTTATTAGCTTTATTGACTTTAGTGACATCGGTTCTAATAATTATTTTTGCTGAGCCTTTGGTTAGATACATTGTTGGGCCAGGACTTAATGAATCGTCAAGGGCCTTGGCAGTTTCGATGATGCGCGTGATTGCAATTAATCCTTTCTTGTTTGCAATTGCGACCGTATTAACTAGTATTCAACAAGCTATCGGCAGGTTTACTTTTTCGGCGTTAGCACCAGCGATTTATAACATTGGGATTATTATTGGTACGCTATTCTTCACTAATGGAATAAGTATTTTTGGCTGGAAGATTTTTGAAGGTGGTATCATGGGTGTGGCTATTGGTGTTGCGTTTGGGTCAATTTTACAATTATTAGTTGCTGTAATCGGTTTAATCGGTGTAGGTTTTGATTATAGCTTTAAGATTTTTTGGAAAAATAAAGGTTTTAGGCAGGTGATGCATCTTTTGCCAACTCGTTCGATGGATCAAGGAATTGATTATGTCAACTCAATTGTCGAGACAAACATGGCGAGCCGAATGGGAGCAGGGACAGTTCGTGCCTATCAGCAAGGGCTAACTCTTCATATGATGCCGATAAATTTGATTGGTGTAGCGATTTCGACCGCATTTTTTCCTAACTTAACTGAAAAATTAGCAATTGGCCGAAAAGATTTATTTCGTAAAGAACTTCAGCAGGCTTTAAGTACGATTATATTCCTATCTCTACCAATTGCCGTGATATTTTATTTTATGCGTGGCTATATCGTAAACTTTATTAAAAATGGTGGCGATAGTTTAATCGCCTCGCTACTTGGTGTATTGGTTGTATCTATTTTTTGTCGCTCGGTTTATCATATTGCGGCTAGAAGTTTTTACGCAATGGAGGATACCAAAACACCTTTACGCGTATCAATTTTTGCTATAGGCCTAAATATTTTATTGGCAATTTGGTTTAGTCTCTCCTTAAAGCTGGGTGCACACGGTTTGGCTTGGGCTCAAAGTATTGGTGCGCTTTCGGAAATAATCATTCTTTTAGTCTTGATGAGAGGCAGGATTGAAGGGCTGTTTAGTGCTAGGTTTATATCTGGAATAGTACGAATGCTGGCGGCATCAGCTATTACGGGTTTTGTTTGCTATGTTTTAGTGACATTTTTCCCGCTTCTGGATAGTGATGAACGATTCTTTTCGACGTTTCCTAAGTTTTTGATGATTGGCGGTGTGAGTGCCTTGTCTTATCTGGTTTCTGCGAAAATTTTTAGAATCAGAGAAGCTGATCCTATCGTTGCCTACTTACGTAAAATTTTATTTGGACAAATTAAACCTCGCTAAATTGCTAACATCTAAAAAATATGTTAAAATATAAATAATTTATGAATTTAGAAAAGATTAGAAATTTTTGTATTATCGCTCATATTGATCACGGTAAGTCGACCTTAGCTGACCGAATGATGGAAATTACTGGTACTGTTCAAAAACGTGATATGAAGTCGCAGCTTTTAGACTCGATGGATTTGGAACGCGAAAAAGGAATTACGATTAAACTTGCGCCTGTAACAATGAATTGGCAGGGGGTAGAATTAAATTTAATTGATACTCCTGGACATGTTGACTTTTCCTATGAAGTTTCACGTTCTCTCCAAGCTTGCGAAGGTGCAATTTTAGTGGTTGATGCTTCGCAAGGAATTCAAGCGCAAACTTTGGCTAATGTTTATCTTGCAATAGCGGCCGATTTGAAAATTATTCCAGTTTTGAACAAAATTGATTTACCCGCAGCAGATATTCCGCGAGTTTCGAAAGAAGTTATTAATCTTTTAGGTTGTGATGAAAGCGAAATTTTGCATATTTCAGCTAAAACAGGAATGGGTGTTGAAGAAGTTTTAAATGCGGTGATTGAGAAAATTCCTGCACCAAAGGAGATTTAATGAAGCCACTAAAAGCTTTGATTTTTGATAGTTATTATGATGATTACCGCGGCGTAATTTTGTATGTGCGTATTTTTTCGGGTGAGCTAAAAAAAGGTGAAGAAATTAAAATGATGGCGACAGATTCGAAAGGTTTGGCGCTAGAAATTGGCAAGCTTCAGCCAAAAATGACACCATATGATAAAATGAGTGCGGGTGAGATTGGTTATATTGTTACCAACTTAAAAACTACCCGTGAAGCAAAAGTTGGTGATACCGTAACTCTTTCGAAAGATCCTGCTAGTGAGCCTCTACCTGGTTATCAAAACATTCAACCGTTTGTATATGCTGGGTTTTTTCCAGTTTCGAACGAAGATTACCAAGATTTAAAAGATGCAGTTGAAAAATTGAGTTTGAGCGATTCAGCACTTCAATTTGAACCGGAGAATTCACCGGTTTTAGGTTTTGGTGTGCGAATTGGTTTTCTTGGCCTTCTTCATATGGATATTGTTCGCGAGCGTTTGGAGCGTGAATATGACTTAGATTTAGTGGTAACCAACCCTTCAACCGACTATCATGTAATTTTAACAACAGGTGAAGAATTAGATATTAAAAGTGCCGCTGATTTACCTGATCAAACAAAAATTTCTGAAATTCGTGAGCCGTGGATTAAAGGTGAAATTGTGGTGCCTAAAGATTATGTTGGTGCTGTAATCCAGCTGATCGTTTCGAAACGCGGTTTGCAAAAGAATTTAAGCTATATTGATGAGCGTGTTTTGATTTCTTTTGAAGCACCACTTGCGAATCTTTTGACTGATTTCTACGATCAACTTAAGAGTGTTACATCTGGCTATGGATCATTTAATTATGAACTTTGGGATTATTTAGTAGAAGATTTAGTGCGTGTGGATTTTTATGTTGCGGGCGAAATGGTTGATGCACTTTCGGTGATGTGTCATCGTTCAGAAAGTGTGCGAATGGGTCGTGAAATTACTGCAAAATTAAAAGAAGTGATTCCGCGACAGAATTTCCAAGTGGCGATTCAAGCGGCAATTGGCGGAAAATTCATTGCACGAGAGAATATTTCAGCTTATCGAAAAGATGTGACGGGCTATCTTTATGGCGGTGATGTTTCTCGAAAGAAGAAGCTTCTTGCCAAGCAAAAACGTGGTAAAAAGCGAATGAAGAAATTTGGAAATGTTGAAATCCCAAGTGAAGCTTTTACTGTGATGCTGAAGCGAGATTAGATTGTAGATTAATTTAAAAAATGTTACAATATTAAAAGTTTATCGATAAAATATCAAAAAAGGAGAATTATGGCTGGTCATAATAAATGGTCAAAAATTAAACGACAGAAAGGCGCAAATGACGCAAAGCGTGGTGCGATTTTTACCCGAATCGGTAATCAAATTGCAATTGCAGCTCGTGGTGGCGCTGATCCAGATATGAATCCAAGTTTAGCGCTTGCGATTGAAAAAGCTCGCGCGGTGAATATGCCGAACGCGAATATTGAACGTGCAATTGCTCGGGCGGCAGATAAAAATGCAGCAGCACTCGAAGAAATTACTTATGAAGGCTATGGTCCAAGTGGAATTGGTTTGATTATTGAGACAGCAACCGATAATCGCAACCGAACTTTTCCTGAGGTTAAAACAGCTTTAGTGAAAAACGGTGGTCGAATCGCTGATGCGGGGAGCGTGATGTTTCAGTTTACTCGCAAAGGTGTAATTTTGGTTGAGGCTACCGGTGAAGATGCTCTGCTTGAAATTCTCGATGCTGGTGCAGAAGATGCGGTTGAAGAAGATGGCGAAATCGTGGTTTATACCGACCAGAAAGATTTAATGAAAGTTCGCAAAGAGTTAATCGAAAAAGGTTTAACTGTAAAAGAAGCTGAACTTCAATATGTGCCAAACATGGAAGTTGAAATTACCGACGACGAAACGCGTGCAAAAGTTGAAAAACTTATGGATGCGCTTGATGACGTTGATGATGTAGTGAATGTTCACACGAACGCTAAGCTATAATTTATAAGGGCGATGAGTCCTTATTTTTTATAGGAGGAATTATGTTTAATTTAATTTTTAATAAAAGCTTTTCAGAAGAAACGCAAGAAAAAATAAAGTCAGATTTTATTGAAGCTAAAGAATATTTTTCGAAGTATTATGATTTTTCGAAAAAAGAAATTGATATTTATTTTTCAGACATATCTAGGATGAAAAAAGAAGATATTTCTGAAATATTAAAAATTGAAAAAGTTTCAGGTCTTTCAATGTCTGGATATGGAGCTCTAATACTTGAGTTTTTTGATACTGAATATTCAAAAAATATATTTTTAAAATTAATTTTTCATGAGCTCAACCATGAATTTAGATGTCAAACTTTACCAACACCTAACAATATCTGGGGTGATACTATTCTTGAAGGCTTAGCTCTGAATTTTGAAAAACAAGCAGCTAATGAATTAGGGTATGAATTAAAATTTTTGACCGATTATTACGATAAACCTGATGAAGACAAGCTAAAATGGGGATTGAAGAGAATTATTGAAATCGCAAAAAATAAGGAGAAGATAAATCGTTACAATTGGTATTTTAATCACTTTGGAAATGATTCAAGTTTGCCTACAAATTTTGTCTATAGAGTCGGAGAATTTTTAATTTCAAAATATTGTGAAAAATACAGAATTAGACCAAGCGATGCGCTTAAAATTACAAATGAAGAATTTGAAGATTTTGCGAAAAAGGAGATTTTATGCGAAAAATAATTCTTGGTAGTCTAAAAAATGATTCAGAGAGAACTAAGCAAATTCGAAAAGCTTATCGAAAAGCACGCGCAAAAATTATTCGGGAGTTTGATTTATCTAATTTTGATTATGATGTTGTTTTTTCAAACTGGCGTGATTCTGGCGAATATGGTTTTTGGTGGTATATTGATTTTGGCTATATCCGTTTAAACATTGGTGTTGATAAGATTTTATTTCAAGATGCTCTATATGAGGGGATTTGTGAAGGTTTTTCTCATAATTTTGTAGCAGATTCGACGGATTTTAATAATGGATTCTCGAAAAAAATAATTCGGAATGCTTATGCTGCGGATTTTTTGGGTTGGAAATACGAAGAAAAATACTCATTAGATAATCTTTCTGAAGATAACTTACTAAAAATAAAAGACGCCTTAAATGGTAAAGTAGACGAAGATTGGTTATGGAGTAGACATAATGGATGGCATTTTTATGGGTTTTCAAAGAAATATTTTGAAAGCTTGGGGATTTTACGGAAAGATATTTTAAATCTTAAAGAGAATGAATTTAATATGGAACTAATTTCTAAAATTGAAAAATTACTTGAAGATTATAGAAAATCTAAATTCGAATGAAATTTCTGAGCAAGAGATCTTTGACGAAATCTAGAAAATATAGTATAATTTTAAGATGAATAACCTCGAATTTCTTGTAAAAAATTATCAAACACCGCCTGAAGCTATTACTCTAGTTGAAAATTCTCGCATTTTATTACTTGCGGGAATTTCTGGCGCAGGAAAAGATACAACCAAGAAGCATCTTTTAAAAAATGAAGAATATCGTGATATTGTCAGCCACACAACTCGCCAGCCTCGTGAAAATAATGGTAAAATTGAACAAAATGGTGTTGACTACAATTTTATTTCGATTGAAAAAGCCGAAGAAATGCTTAAAAATCGTGAATTTATTGAGGCAAAATTTGTTCACGGCAAGATTTATGGGACAAGTATTGCCGAAATTGAAAAAGCGAACCAAAACGGGCAGATTTCTGTAACGGATATTGACATTCAAGGAATTGCAGAATATAAAAAAATGAGCGAGCGCGTTGTTGCAGTTTTTATTTTGCCACCAGATTTCGAAACTTGGCGAGCACGTTTTGCAAACCGATATTCGAGTGCGGAAGAATTCGAAAAAGATTTTAAAAAGCGTTTACCAGAGGCGATTTCTTCACTAGAGCAGGCGCTTGAAGTGCCATATTTTCACTTTATTTTAAATGACGATTTTCGAAACACGGCGCGAATTATTAATCAAATTATACACCAAGATATTGAGTTTAATTATAAAGATATTGAAGTTCGTGTGCGGGCGCAGAAGTTATTGGAAGATATTAAAACTAAGTTTTTAGAATTGTAGAAATGGCTTAAAAGAAAAACCCGCTTTTGCGGGTTTAGAATAGATAAGCTTTGTTGTTTGCTGGTTTATGTGGACTAATTTTGTCTGTTTTTGGGTGATATTTCATTGAGCTCACTAGGATAGCTACGATAAGTCAACTAGCTATTAGTAAATTAGCACTCTATTGACCTAAGTGCTAATTTGTGCTAGACTTAAAGTATGAATATCACACCGCGACAAACGCAAATTTTGGTTGCTATAATTGAGCAGTATGCTGAAGTTGCTAGCCCTGTTGGGAGTGTGACTTTAGCTAAACTTTTTGGTGTTTCAAGTGCAACAATCCGCTCAGAAATGGCAAAACTTGAAGACTTAGGGCTAATCACGCAGCCACACACTTCGGCTGGACGAATTCCAACCGATAAAGGTTATCGTTTTTATGTGAATCGCTTAACTGCTCAAAATGAAAGTCAAAACGAGCAGATCTTGCTAAATGCTGATAATTCAAAAGATAGCCTACGTGGCTTTCGTGCAATTTCTTCACGAGTTTCAGCTCAAAATGATCGTGCCGATCACGCAATCCGCTCGGCTGTGGATTCATTAGTTGAACTGACTGGAAATCTTGGTATTGCGACGATTGGTGACCAACTTTACATGAATGGAATTTATAATCTTTTTTCGCAGCCAGAATTTGAAAGTGGTGAGGCAGTTCAATCGGTTGCGCAATTACTTGATAATCTTGAGCCTTGGCTTCGTGAAGTTGCACCAAATGAGCCGCTTAATGTTTATATCGGTAGCGAGAATCCAATCGGTAAAAGTTCGGGCGCGAGTTTAATTATTTCAAAATTCCAAAGCCCATTTTCAGAAAATTCTTACATTGGCGTGCTTGGGCCAACTCGCCAAAATTACGGAAAAGTGGTGCGATTGGTGCAGAAAACCGGTGAATTTTTGGAAGAGATTTTATAAATTAAGGAGGAAAAGATGGAAGAAAATAATGTAGTAAAAAATCAAGATAATATAAAAGACAAGAAGCAATCAGGATTTTTTAAAAAAGATCCAAAGTGCGAAAAGCTTCAAACGGAGAATTCAGAATTGAAAAATGATTTGCAGCGCACACGTGCTGATTTCGAAAATTATCGCAAAAATGTTGAAAGTCGAATTTCGAATGCACAAAACCTAGGTGAGAAAAAGGCAATTTTGGCATTGATTCCAATGATTGATGATATTGAAAGAGCGATTTCGCATCTACCAGAAGAATTGGCGGAAAATTCTTGGGCGCAAAATGTTGTTAAAATGAGTAAAAACTTGGAAAAAAATCTTTCGAAAATAGGCGTTATGAAAATTGATTCTTCGAAAGGTGCTACTTTTAATCCTGAACTTCATGAAGCGATTCAGTTCGATGAAGAATCAGAAGGTGAAGAAGAAGTTATTGCTGAAGAGCTTCGAGCTGGCTATACTTTAAAGGGCGAAGTTTTGCGGGCAGCAATGGTCAAAGTTGGCCGAAAGTAACCCGGATTGAAAAATAGCATAAGTGTGATAAAATATAAAGTATGAATAGTGGGCAGAATCTTGAAAATATTAAAAAGTTTATTCGTGCGGCGAATTATTTGACTGTCTCACAAATTTTTTTGCAAGATAATTTTCTATTGGAGCGCCCACTAACTTCTGAAGATATTAAATCTCGCCTTCTTGGCCACTGGGGAAGTTGCCCAGGTGTTAATCATGTTTATGCACATCTTTTAAATATTCAAAAACAGCTAGAATTTGCAAAAAGTGGGCTTAAAACTGCTTTTATGCTTGGCCCAGGTCATGCTTTTCCGGCGCTTCAGTCAAATCTTTTTCTTGAAGAAACTCTTTCGAATATCGATAAGAATGCGGTTCGAAATTCGCAAGGTATTGCTTATATTTCAAAAAACTTTTCTTGGCCAGGCGGTTTTCCATCGCACGCGAGTCCTTTCACGCCAGGCGTGATTCTTGAAGGTGGGGAGCTCGGCTATTCGCTTTCGACTGCTTTCGGGGCGGTTTTAGATAATCCAAATCTTGTAATGACCACTTTAATCGGCGATGGTGAGGCTGAAACTGGCCCAATTGCTGCAGCTTGGCATCTGAATAAACTGATAAATCCAGTTGAAAATGGAGTAGTTTTACCTGTTTTACATTTGAATGGTTATAAAATTTCTGGTCCGACAATTTTTGGCTCGATGAGTGATTTTGAATTGATTCAATTTTTCCACGGAGCGGGTTGGGAGCCAAAAATCGTTGATGAATATTCTGCTGAAGATTTTGATTTAGAGCTTTCGAAAGTTTTTTCAGATGCTTTTCGAGATATTTCGCGAATAAAATTTGGCCGAAAAAACGGTTTTGTGCGGCTGCCGATGATTATTATGCGGAGTAAAAAAGGAAGCTCCGGTGTTACTGAAAATAATGGCGAAAAAATTGAAGGGAACTCGCTCGCTCATCAAGTTCCACTTTTAAACGCTAAAAGTGATGAAAAAGAGCTCAAAAAACTCGAAGATTGGTTAAAATCTTATAAATTTGAAGAGCTTTTTGATTTCGAAAAAGGTGAATTCAAACCTTGGCTTGATGATTTTTTGCCAGAAAAATTAAGCAGAATTGGGCAAAATCATTTTATAGATGCAAATTTGAATTTTACAGAGTTGAAATTGCCAGAAATTCATGAAAGAGCAGGCGAGAAATCACTTGCAATGAATGCAATTGGTGATTTTTTGAAAGAAGTTTTCGAAAAAAATCCAGAGAATTTCCGCTTCTTTAGTCCTGATGAAACTTATTCAAATAAATTAGATACTATTTTTAAAGTAACTTCACGTTCTTGGCAGAGAGAAATTAAACCGTGGGAAAAAGATTTGACAAAAAATGGCCGCGTGACGGAAATTTTGAGCGAACATTCTTTGCAGGGGCTTTTGCAGGGCTATATTTTAACAGGGCGACACGGAGTTTTAACTTCTTATGAAGCCTTCGCACCGATTATTTCTTCAATGATGGATCAATATGCAAAATTTCTAGCGCAATCGCAAGAAGTGGAGTGGCGAGGTGATTTGGCGAGTTTGAATTATATTCTAACTTCAACTGGTTGGCGGCAAGACCATAATGGATTTTCGCACCAAAATCCGAGTTTTATTGATGAAGTTTTACGCCGCGAAAACGGAATTGGGCAGATTTTTTTGCCGGCAGATGATAATTCTGCGGTCGTGGCGATTTCGAAAATGCTAAAATCTCGAAACAATATTAACGTTTTGGTTACAGGGAAAACTCCAGAACCAAGATATTTTTCTCTCGAAAGTGCGCAAAAACAGCTTGAAAATGGCGGAATATTTGTTTTTGATTCTTGGAAGAATCAGGAAATTGTAGATTGGAATTTAATTTCAGAAGATGATGAACCAGATTTAATTTTGGCGGCAAGTGGTGATTATGTTTTTAAAGAAACGGTTGCGGCGCTTCAAGTTTTGCTTCATGATGCATCGCAAGTTAAAATTCGCTTGGTTTATGTTCAAACACTTTGCGGAAAAGGAATTGGAACTTTCGAAAATGTACTTTTGAAAAGCGACTTTGTGAAGATTTTTACCAAAGATAAGCCAGTTATATTTGCTTTTCACGGATATACTAAAACTCTTAAATCGATTTTATTTGATTATAAGAACCCAGCGCGTATTCAAATTAACGGATATGAAGAAAAAGGTTCAACCACTACACCTTTCGATATGCTCGCGAGAAATAGGGTGTCGCGATATAATATCGCAGTGAGAGCCTTAAATTCGGTTAATAAAGGAGATGAAGCTTTTGAGAATCTTGCAAAAGAATATCAAAAACGCCAAAATGATGCTTTACGCTTTGCGCGAGAAAATTCAGTAGATACGCTAGAGATTGAGAATTGGGAGTATTTGAAGTTTCATTAATAATTATTATACCTAAAAAGAAAAAATCTCATCATTTAAAGATGAGATTTAGAGAGTTAAGTTAAAGATATCCAGAATCTCCGCACTTATAGCAGGTATAGTCATATTTAGCAAAGCAAGATGCTGTTACTATATAGAGATCTAATATTTTGGTCTACACTTTGGATAAGTAAACTTATTTTCCATAATTTTCTTTTAAAATTGAATTTGATTTATGAAAGAAAACTACATGAAGGAGACACTAACACTTTTGCTTCTAAGCTTTTAGACAGATAAGTTACTAACTTAGACAATATAATTATACTATATTATTTTAAATATGTTAATTTTATACTATTTAAAGTTTATTATAAATAATATAACATCAACTATAATATTATAAACCTACAGATTTTTATAATATTCATGAATCATTTTTGCCATTAGCTTTTGTCGCTCAATTAAGAATTTTTTATAATTATTAGACTGTCCATCCAGTGCTATTTTAGGAATTGCATTATGTTTGAGATTTTCAAGAAGCTCGTCTTTATTTTTAATGTCACTTGAGATAGTTTCACCTTTTCCATCAGATACAATTCCTAAATATTCTTTTGGAGATTTACTTGACACAGAAATATTAGTATCTCGTTTAAGCGGAGTGAAATTTGCTATCTTATTCCAATCGTTTTGAGAGAAGCCTGTTTTTCTTAAGTATGCTTTAGGAAAGATATGATGTATATCCTCTAGAAGCATTTCTCCTGATAAAATACTCTTGTTTAAGAAGCTTTGCTTTTGAAGCTTTTGCTGAGCAACTAAATAAGTATACCAGTATTGAGTTGATGAGTTAGTTTTATCTAGCTCAGCGACAAGCTGAGTATTCCAAAAGGTGTCGCTTAGGAGTGTCTCTTCTAGGTTCTGTACGAATTGGGTAATACCTTGAGCATCAATCTTCTTTATATCTTCTTGTATAATTGTATTAAATGAGCTAGACAATCTTCTCGTAAGGTTTGAGATATTTAATAATTTTCGTAAATCTCTGGAGATTTCTGCTGACTTCTTACCTGATTTACGAAGACGTAAATAAATAGCATAAAGATAGTTAATAGTGTTTTTAGCCCTAATAAAGTTAGGGTCAGTATAGCCACTTGCAATTAATACATCTTGTATGAAGCCTTCTAACATATATTTGTCGGTAATAAGCGAAACTATATTTTGTAATTTACTGAAGGCGGCATCTTTAATTTCAATCTTATAGTTTCGTTCTTCGAAATCACGGCCAGAAAGTAAGGCTACTAAATCACCTAGATCACCTCGACTAAACTCAGCTAGTGATGATATTAATAAAATATCATTGTAATTCAGGGTGTAGATATGTTTAAAATCTTGATTGCCAATCCAGGAGATTTTTGAAAATGATTCGGTTTGAGCAAATGCAGGATCGTTATTCTTAATATTCTTGTATAACTCTCCAGTTTTATCAATGCTCATCTCGGCAAAATAATCTATAGTCTTGCGTAGATTCATACCAAACTTATCTCCAGGATCTTTTTCGTATGTAGCTATCCGACTCATAGCAAAATCTGCACTAGAAAGAGGTACACCTGAGCTATTTATTCGATTAAATATCTCATTTACGGTTTCGATATCGACGTTATTTTGTAATTCAATTCTTCCAATTTGAATATTTAATAAACCCTTTATTTTCAATATTCGGGAAGCTATTATATCTAAATCATCTTCAGTTAATTGAGGGTTCTTCTTTCCGTATTCGCGTATAAACTTTCGATCAGAGAAATCGCTAGCAATAATAGCTTTTATGTCGGCTATCCATTCGGCGCCTCGTTCGGTAGCGTTAGTTTTTGTCTCGAATCTTTCTTCGATAGGATTGAATGAGATGGAAACATTTTCTGGTTGATAATTTTTATTAATAATACTTTTACCAGCCAGAGCTGCACAAAGGGCAGTAATCCTTTGCTGACCATCAATTAAAATAGCTTTACCATAAGATTGTCCACCACCTTTAAGTATAGCTGAATCACTTTCCCAGGTTATTATATAGCCAACAGGGTAGCCACGATAAAGGGAATCGATTAAGTCACGTATTTTTGATTTTTTCCATACGAAAGGTCGCTGTATTTCAGGGATCGCTATTCTATCTTGTTCTACCAAGGAAAGAATATTTTTAATTGAGATATTTTGTAATGAAAAAATATTGTTATCCATAATATTAACTATAACATAAAGGAGAGTAATAATAAATTATTGTAAATAATACATCATTAGCACTCTTGACTTGTGAGTGCTAAAAGCGTATAATCAAAATATAAGCGTGAAACGAATTGCGAGGCGCGCTTTATAGAATAGTTAATAACTTTCGAGAAGCTTTCTGAAAAATTCGAATAGGCTAAGAAATTCGAAATTGACTAGGAAAGCTATCGAACGGATAAATTTAATAAAGAAAGAAGGAGAAAATGGGAAAAATTATTGGAATTGACCTTGGTACAACTAACAGTGCTTTTGCGTATATGGTTGCAGGAAAACCTGAGGTTATCACAAATGCAGAAGGAAATCGAACTACGCCATCAGTCGTGGCAATTAATAAAAAAGGTGATCGCTTGGTTGGACAAGTAGCACAACGTCAACGTGTGACAAATCCGAAAAATACAATTTATGGCGTAAAGCGTTTGATCGGCCGAAAATATTCTGATGATGAGATCCAAAAAGATCTTGGAATCATGCCTTACGAAATCGTGAAAAAAGGTAGTGGCGTTGCTGTAAAAATGGGTGACAAAGAATATACACCAGAAGAAGTTTCAGCGATGATTCTTTCGAAAATTAAAGCAGATGCTGAGGCTTTCTTGGGCGAAAAAGTTACTGAAGCCGTGATTACCGTTCCAGCTTACTTTGATGATAGTCAACGTCAAGCAACTAAAGATGCTGGTAAAATTGCTGGTCTTGAAGTAAAACGAATTATTAACGAACCAACTGCAGCCGCACTTGCTTATGGCTTGGATGGTAAAAAAGATGAAAAAATTGCTGTTTTCGACCTTGGTGGTGGAACATTCGATGTTTCAATTCTTGATATTGCTGATGGTGTGTTTGAAGTTCTTTCAACAAACGGTGATACGCACCTTGGTGGTGAAGACTTCGACAATCGCATTGTGAACCACTTCTTGGATGAATTCAAGAAAGAAGAAGGAATCGATCTTAAGAATGATTCTGCAGCGATGCAACGCTTGAAGGATGAAGCTGAAAAAGCTAAAAAAGAGCTTTCTTCAACAACATCTTACGAAGTTAACTTACCATTCTTGACAGCCGATGAAGATGGTCCAAAACACTTTGAATACACTCTAACTCGAGCAAAACTTGAAGAATTAGTTGCTGATTTAATCGACCGATTAGCTGATCCTGTTGAAAAAGCTCTAAAAGACGCAGATCTAAAAGCTAGCGATATCTCTGAAGTTGTGATGGTTGGTGGTATGACCCGAATGCCAGCTGTGGTTGAAAAAGTTGAAAAAATCTTTGGTAAAAAACCAACTCAAGGTGTAAACCCTGACGAAGTTGTGGCTGTTGGTGCTGCAATTCAAGGTGGCGTTTTGGCCGGAGATGTTAAAGACGTACTTCTTCTCGATGTTACGCCTTTGACACTTGGAATTGAAACTGCTGGTGGCGTTCGAACTCCGATGATTGATCGAAACACGACTGTGCCAACTTCAAAATCACAAGTTTTCTCAACTTATGCTGACAATCAGCCGCAAGTAGAAATCCATGTGCTTCAAGGTGAGCGTGAAATGGCTGCCGACAATAAATCTCTTGGAATGTTTGTTCTTTCAGGAATTGCGCCAGCGCCACGTGGAGTTCCACAAATTGAAGTTACTTTCAATATTGATGCGAACGGAATTCTAACAGTTACCGCTAAAGATAAAGGAACTGGTAAAGAGAATAATATCACAATTCAAAACTCGGGAAACATGAGCAAAGAAGATATTGAAAAGGCTCAAAAAGAAGCTGAACTTCACGCTGATGAAGATAAAAAGAAGCGCGAATTGATCGATGCTAAAAATCAGCTCGAAAATGCTATTTACCAAGCAGAAAAAATGCCAAGCGAATTCAAAGATAAAATTTCGAAAGAAGATGAAGAAGCAATTTCGAAAGCTGTTGAAGAGGCTAAAAAACATCAAAATGCTGAGAGCAAAGATGAGCTTGAGAAAGCTGCTAAAGATCTTCAAGATGCAATTATGCCAATTGGTGCAAAATTGTATCAAGCTCAAAGCGCAGATAATACGAGTGAAGCTGGCGATAAAGCTAAAACTTCTCACAAAAAAGATAATGACGAGCCAGTTGAAGGCGAAGTTATTGATAAAAATAGTTAAAATTTACTCTAATAGTAACAAATCTCCTGCTAAAATGGCAGGAGATTTGTTGTTTTTGCTAGAGTGGATATTTTAGAGTCTTAAAATTCGACTCTTTCTATGGTTCCATATTTTACGATTATTTTTATTTCTCGTGATGTTGCTAAGTTTTTTAGTTTCATAGTTCCTTCACGGAGATAAAAATTATTTAAATCTTCTATCTCTTGCAACACTTTTTTAGCGGGCGGGAAAAGAAAATTTCGCCAATTTGCCCAGGTTGATTTAACCTCCTTGGCAATTTTTTTGTCGTTATCTATTGAGTTAATTTTTGTAAAAAGGTCTTCAATTGCCTTTTCAATTTTTGGCTGACTGACCTTTGTTTCATTAATTAAATATTTCAATGTTCTTATCCTCCTTGGAAATAATATTTAAAATTATATAATAAAGTATTGTTTATAACAATCGCGATCTCTTAAAAATTACTAACGGCTTAATAATATCAGCGAGCTGGATTATTTTATTTCCTTGATTTAAAAAATAAATATTGGAAGTTATTTGGCACTCTTGAACTTGGAGTGCTAATTTGCTATAATAAGATATATGAGTAAAGCGGATTATTATGATATTTTAGGCGTAAAGAAAGATGCTAGCGCTGATGAAATTAAAAAAGCTTTTCGGCGCAAGGCTGTAGAATTACACCCCGATAAAGGCGGCGACGAAAAAGCTTTCAAAGAAGTGAATGAGGCTTATGAAGTCTTGAAAGATAAAGAAAAACGCCAACGATATGACCAGTTTGGTCATGCAGGAGTTGGTGGAAATTCTGGCGGGTTTTCTGGTGGGAATCCTTTTGAGGGTTTTAGTGGATTTTCGGGCCAGAATGTTAATTTTGATTTTGGTGGTGGATTTGGCGATATTTTTGACGGAATTTTTGGCGGAGGATTTTCGCGTAGTCGAGCTTCACAGAAACCTCGTGGGCGAGATATTGAAGTTGAAGTTAATCTGAGCTTTAAAGATGCGATTTTTGGCACAGAGACTACTATTTCTTTAAATATTGACGATGATTGTGATCATTGCGAGGGGTCCGGTGCTGAACCTGGTCATGGAATGAAGAAATGTCCAGATTGTAATGGTAGTGGTCAGCAAACGCGTGTAACTCAAACACTTTTTGGCCCAATACAGCAAACTGTAACTTGCGCAACTTGTGATGGGCGTGGTGAGGTTCCTGAACAGGATTGTTCGGTTTGTGGAGGTAGAGGTATTTCTCGTAAAAAACAAGATATTACGCTAAAAATTCCTGCTGGTATTGATGATGGAGCAACTATTCGACTGTCTGGACGCGGCGAAGCAATTAAGGGCGGTGATAAAGGTGATTTGTATGTAAATATTCATGTCAAAGCCGACAAGAAATTTACTCGAGAAGGTGATTTAATTCTGAGCGAGGAAAAAATCTCGATGGTTGATGCGGCGCTTGGTGCAGAGATTGAAGTTGAGACAATTGATGGTCCGCTAACAATGAAAATTCCAGCTGGGACACAGAGCCATACCGACTTTAAGCTTTCAGGCCATGGTGTACCGCATTTGCGAGCTGAGAGACGAGGTGCGCATATTGTGACGATTGTTGTTGAAACGCCAACTCGACTTTCGAAGAAGCAGCGAGAATTATTGGAGCAATTTGGTAGCGCGAAAAAGAAAGGTCTATTCTCCTGAGCACATTCATTTTTAGTATAAATATGTTATAATATAAAAATGAATAAAACATTTGAAATAACTCCTAATCGACCACGAACGATCGAAGAGATCATTAATCCCAATAATCTTCCCGAAGCTGGATTTCAATCATATGCAGAACTTGTTAATAATTCATCTGATCAGCGTGATGACTTTATTGATGGTTATTTTCGTAATCCTCATTTTGAGCATTATCGACTTCATGACGTCTCGGTGCTAGATAAAGGTATTTTGGAGCTTGCTAAAGCTTGTGAAGAAGCGACTAATCTTGAGGAAAACCCGGTATTTCGTAGAGCTATTGATTCGTCTCTCGGGTTTCGTATGGCGGAGATGGAATATGTTAAATTACTTAGTCGGCTAGAATCCCTACATCATAAAGGGTCTCATAATGAAGAATTGAGCGAGGTGCAGGAGCAGGCTCGACAGCTTGGTCACGAACTATATGGTCGGCCAAAGCCAGAAATTCGGGATGCGGCGCTTAACGAATTATGGAGTATTCTAGATAACAAGAATTACCATTCAACAGCTCAAATATTTTATAATGATTTAAAATATGGTTTTATGTGGCATGATCAGCAGATACCAGCAATGCCGCAGGCTGAAGATAGCGATATACGACTTCCTCGCTTTAACAATAATCAAGCATTAGAATGGGCGGGTGAGCAAATTATTGAGCAGAATGCTGATATTCAGGCGTTAGTGTATGAGTTTTAGAACCAGAAAGTTGCTGAGTATGGTGAGGGCTATGTATGCTATCCGAACGATATTGTTGAGGCGTTCCGGGCTGTTATCGATCTACGCGACCCTGATCATGTTAGTGGTATAACGGTGAGTTTAATGGAAGATAAGACTGCATTATCTTGGGAGTCTTCAGAAATGGCTGTGATAGTTGGCGGCAAACGAGCTCCGATTAAGACAAGTGATGAATTATTTCGTAAAGTTCTACACGAGTTTGGAGTCCACGGGCAACGTTCAGTTAACGGTCTTAAAACGAAATTGCCAGTTCTTGGGATGGGTTTATTTACCAATACTCCACGACCGGACTATCTGACTTTTGAGGAAGGTCTAGCTACAACTGTAGAAGAGATGATTGGTGACGCTGTACCAAAGTGGACGGTCGTGAAGCTTGGTCATTATATTAATATTTCATTAGCAGAGCATGGAGCAGATTTTCGCGCTGTATTTGAGACGGCGTGGCGATATCGCTTACTAGCAAAACTAAAGAATAACCAGGAAGTAACAGAGGAAATGATAAGTAAAGAGCAGCGACTGGCTTATGGTGCTTGTGTGAGAATTTTCCGTGGTACACAACCCGATATGGTAGATAAGAAACCTGATGTAGCCCCATTAACTTTTAATAAAGATCTTGCTTACCTTGAGGGTCGTGTTTTGGCTATGCAATATTTAGAGAGTTTATACGCCAATCAGGATGTTAATGGGGTTGCCCGTCTCTTTGCTGGTAAATATGATCCAACTAACCCTGAACAGCAAGAGTTGATGATGATGGCGCTTGCGGATTAGGTGTGTTATTTTACATACGTCTAATAATATGATATTGTTTAAATAAGAAAGGTTAAATAGACTGGTGGTATAATTCGCTGACGGTCAGTAAGTAATAGATTATTTATGAATATAGCCGTGTGCTTAAAATTATCTTTTGATGAACGTGGTGCCTATAAATATCAAGGAATTCGCTATAAGCAATTCCAGGAATCTCTTTTATTATTTAATAATGAAGCTATTAAGAAAAATGGTAATCCTTTGTATTTTGTTCGTATTGACGATCTTCAAAAAGATGGGTCTTTTGATAAATATTATATACTTAATGGGCAAGTTGACGATAGGTTACGCTTTGAGGTAGTTAATAAAAATATTATGCCGGATGTAGTATTTAATCGGGTGAAGGATAGTCTTTATAATCATCCGTATTTTGCTAGCGCCCCCTGGTCTGCTTATAATAGTCAATCTATGGCGATGCTGGGTAACAAATCAATATCGTTGCGTAATTTTTCGCAATATATGCCATTAAGTATCTGTGTTAATGGTTCTGATGATATTAATAAGATTAAAGACCTGATTGATGGAGAGTCTGGATCTGTTAAATGGGTAATGAAACCACTTCGACAGAATGGCGGAAGAGGTATTTTATTATTGGACCGTAACGAAGCTATCAAAATTATAGCTACCAGTGATCAGCCGTTCCTTTTGCAAGAATTCTGTGAAACGAGGTCAGTGCATGAGCTAGATGTTGTAGGCAGGCATGATGTACGGGTTTATGTTATAGATGGTCAACCCTTACTGCTAGCTATTCGTCAACCAAAAAAAGGTGATTTTCTTGCTAATACAGCGGCAGGTGGATCGATTCGCTTTCTTGATATAGCTTTACTCCCTTATGAAGCTATGACTATGATAAGGGATATTATCACCGACATTAACGCAATTGAGAAAAGGTATTTTATTAGCATAGATATATTTTGTACAGATAGTGGGTGGAAGTTAATTGAGGTTAATGATCAGCCTGGGATGCCGGCAGCTTATCAGACTTCGTATGCGGATAATATTGCTAAAAAATTAATAGATTCATTGAAAGAGGTATATAATGATTGATACATCTAAGCTTATGTTAACTAATCGTTTACTTGCAGAGGAGGCTATACGAAGGGGTTATAGCTTGTCAATGATGGCTAGTCGTCCATCGGCAAAATCGTATACGATTCGTTGTGAAAAAGATGGTAAAGAACTCTATTTTAAGAGTCTACATACGGCACTTTCTCCATCGTACGCTGTTTTTATGGCAGGAGATAAGTTGTTGACTCGGAGCATGCTAAATTACCATAATGTGCCAATGCCTGATACTGTAGTAGTTTATTTGGATGATTTGGATAATTATAAAATACCGGATGATGCTAAAAATCTTCTCTATCGATATGGTCGTCTTGTAGTGAAGCCTGCGACGACTAATCATGGTCGTGGTATCACTATTGATGTATGTAGTAAGGAAGATTTACAAAAAGCAATTGAGGTAGCCTATCGTGAGGAATACAAACCTGATATTATTGTGCAACAGATGGTCTTTGGGCGTGAGTATCGATTTCTTGTTTTACAAGGGGAAGTTTTAGCTGTAGCTTATCGACGACCTCCTTTTGTAGTTGGTGATGGCAGGTCAACTATTCGAGAATTAATTGAAATAAAAAACCTTGATCCGCGTCGCGGCGAAGGTCACAGTTCTATACTAACAAAAATAGATCTTGACCAGGTTACGAACGATAATCCGGAGGGATTTTTGAATACTATTCCCGATATTAATGTAGAGATTGACGTTTTAAGAACTTCTAATTTAAGTCGTGGAGGGGAGGCTGTTGATGTTACTGACGAAGTATCGTGTGAGCTTAAGACAATGGCTGTTCGAGCGGCGAAAGCGTGTTCACTTGGTATTGCTGGGGTGGATATTGTTACGCAGGATATTTCGGGGAATGGATTAGATAGCTATGTTTTGGAGGTTAATGCGTCTCCTGGCATAAGGATGCATCAATTTCCGTCGGTTGGTATTGCTCGCGATGTTGTAAAGGATCTGTTCTCTGCTATTGAGAAAACATCTCATCCGGTCACAGAATAAAAATTGAAGCTTTATTTTTGATTTTTTCGAGTAAATATGCTATAATAAGTACTATGTATAAAGCTGATAAGCCTATTATTGGTCGTAATGTGAATATAGATTTTGGTCGGCGAGCTATTGGCGTCCCGGCCAAAGTTGATACTGGTGCAGATGGTTCATCTGTCTGGGCGAGTAATGTTCGTATCGATAAAAATGGCATTTTGAAATTTTCGCTATTCGGTAAAGGTTCACCTTATTATAATGGTAAGGTGTTTCGGCGTACTGACTATTCGGTAGCAATGATAAAGAGTGCCTCTGGGCATGAAATTATTAAGTATCGGACGTATTTTACGATTACGATTGCTGGTAAAAAAATTAAGGCGTTGTTTAGTCTATCTGATAGAGCTGTGCATAATTTTCCAGTTTTGATTGGTCGGCGAACGTTAAGCGGTAAGTTTTTGGTTGATGTAAGTTTAGGCGAGGTAAAAAATCCAAAGAAGATTCGGACGGCTGAATTAAATAAGGAACTTACAAGGAACCCTCGCAAGTTTTATAAAAAATATCATCAGGAAGGGGTAAAATAATGCGAATTGCTATCTTGTCCAATGGAAATGTCAACTATTCGACCCTGCGTCTCAAGGAGGAGGCTGAAAAACGTGGACACTATGTAAAAATTATTAAATATAAAAATTGTTATGTTTCGATTGATGAAAAGAATCCGAAAGTAATGTACCGCGGTAAGGAATTAGCGGGATTTGATGTCTTTATTCCGCGTATCGCTAGTCATATGACTCGTTATGGTACGGCAGTAGTTCGCCAGCTAGAGATGGCTAATCCACAAGCTTTTTTTGCGAATAGATCAATCGCAATTATGCGGGCGCGTGATAAATTGCGTTCAACTCAGCTGCTGGCTCGTGCTGGAGTATCGATTCCGAAAACGGTATTTTCACGCAATGAAACAGATATTGATGTCTTGCTTGATGAAATTGGGGGTGTGCCAGCGATTATTAAACTAGCGCGCGGTACTCACGGTAATGGCGTAGTTCTAGCAGAGACTAAAAAAGCTGCTAAGTCAGTATTGCAGGCATTTTATTTGACTAATTCTGATGGAACTAATATTCTTCTGCAGGAATTTATTAAGGAATCGGCGGGAACTGATATTCGAGCTTTTGTGATTGGATCACAGGTTGTAGCAAGTATGAAGCGGCAAAGTTTGGATGATGATTTTAGGAGTAATCTTCATAAAGGAGGCTTAGGTGAGCCTATTAAGTTAACTACTGAAGAAAGGCGAATAGCAGTAAGGGCTGCAAAAGCTATGGGCCTAACGATTGCTGGTGTTGATTTAATGCGTTCGAATCGAGGTGCGCTGGTGCTTGAAGTTAACGCTAGCCCTGGTTTTGGCATTGAGAAAATAACTTATCGGAATGTTGCCGGAAAGATTATTGAATATATTGAGCGTAATGCTAAACGTGGCAATAAAAAAGATAAAATTGGCGCTTAAGCGATTGAAAATACAGGTTTACAGTCGTATAATTTATCTATGGTCTTATTAATTGTAATAATTATTTTTATTATTTTATTGATCTCACGTAGAAGATTAGGGTATTTTGGTCTTACGATTTTTGCTGGAAATTATATCTCTCAAATATTTAGTGGAGATATTGTTAGTTTGTTATCTCAATCGGGGATTAATATTGCCAGATCCACTTTGATTGGTATTGTTGGAATAACTATTACTCTTATAGTGCCTTTTTTGGTTCTGTCAAAGAGCGGTAAACAGGAAAAGTGGCTAATAAGTATTGCCTATAGTTTTATAGCGTCCGTTTGTATTGTTTTAGTATTAAAACAAGATATCTCGCATGTTTTTATGCTGGATTTTCTGTCTAGTGCTGTATTAAATATGCTTTTACCGTTTGAAAAATGGATTATTTTAGGGTCGGTAGTGTTTTTTACGTGCGATATATTATCGTTCAGGATAAAAAAGCCATAAAAAAGCCTTGACTTATGTTATCTAAGGGTATATACTAGTAACAGATTTATTTTTCGGGTCTGTAGCTCAGCTGGTTAGAGCACCTGCCTTTTAAGCAGGGTGTCATGGGTTCAAGCCCCATCAGACCCTCCAGGATTGAATTAAAATTATCTCTCAGGAGATTTTTTTATTTGGTGAAAAAGATAAAATATGCTAAAATTAGATAATGAAGAGTAATATTATAATTTTTATATGTAGATGGTTTTTAAATACTTTTATTCTTTGGATTTTAGCATCTATATTTGGGCGAGTTAGTCCATCGGCTGATGTTGGGACATATTTTTTGGCCGGTATGATTTTCTCCATAGTGAATAGTATCTTGAAACCAATTATCACGATATTATCACTTCCGGCAATTATGCTTAGTTTAGGTCTGTTTACTCTTGTGGTTAATGGTCTTGTTCTATGGATATCATTAGCTATTGCTCCAAATATTTCCATAGGATTTTGGAATGCGATTGTCGCAGGTGCGATTATTAGTTTAGTTAACTATATGGTTAATAGCTATGTATATAAAGATTTAGAAAAGGATATATAGAAAATGAATTTAGATTTAATATTACAGATTTCGACCATTGTGTCAGGTGGATTAATGATGGTTTTGGTTTTAGTTCAACAAAGAGGAGCTACACTTGGCGCTGGTTTTGGAGCCTCTGGTGAATTGTATACGGTTCGTCGTGGTATTGAAAAAAATATATTCCAAGCAACGATTGTTTTTGCGACAATTTTTGTATTGTCTATTGTTGCGATGTTATTTTTGCCTAAATAAATTATCCCTGAGGAAATATGAGCCTTAATAAAAAGCTAAAAATAGTAAAACCTTCATCTCCAAAGAAAGTATCGTCTAGATCTTTGAGTATAAGTAAATTATCGACAGAAATGCGTGACAGGGACTGGTTAAAAACTATTAACTATACTGAGCGTATCGTGTCGAAACATATACATACTTTCTTTTTTGAAAAATTTGCAAACCTCAGAAATGTTAAGAATTTAGTTTTAGTTTGGCTTTTTTTGATGAGTGGTTTATTATTATCGGTGATGTTTTTTCGTATAATTGGCGAATCTAGCTATATGAAGAATAATTTTAGTAATGGGGGTACATATAGCGAGGGTATTGTTGGAGAAGTCAAAAACTTAAATCCTTTTTTTGCGTCAAGTGATCCGGAAAAATCTTTTGCAAAACTAGCTTTTGCGAGCCTTTACGATGTAGATACGAGCGGAAAAATAAATACTAAATTGGCTGATAGTGTCTTTACCAACAATAATTTTCGTGATTTTAATTTAAAGATTCGTCAAGACGCGGAATGGAGTGACGGTAAAAAGATAACCGCAGATGATGTAATCTTTACTGTTAACTTATTAAAAAATAAATTAGTTAATAGTTCTAGATATGAATCTTGGACTAAGGTTAAGACATCTAAAATTAATGATTATGAAATTAGATTTGAGATGCCAACAACTTCAAAACTCGTGCTTTATACTTTGGATTTTCCGATTTTGCCGGTTCATATTTTAGGCGAGGTTGATCCTTCTAAATTACGTGAAAATAGATTTAGTCAGAATCCGATTACTTCTGGAGAATTTAAATTTAAGAGCGTTGGATCTTCGAATGGTAAAACTACAATTTCTTTGGCTAAAAATGAAAAATATTTTGCCGGTACGCCAAAATTAGATTATTTTGAAATTGTGGCTTATACAAAAAAGCAACAGCTTATTGAGGCATTAGTAAAAGGCGAGGTTGCTGCTTCGCCAAGTGCTGAACTTAATGATTTACCTGGTTATGATGAGAGGGCAAAATTAGCTGAAAAATCAAGCAAAATTAATAGTGGAATTTATGCTTTCTTAAATAACTCCAGCTCTATTTTAAAGGATAAAGCAGTTCGTCAATCTATACAGAAAGGTGTAGATGTCGCAAAGATTCGTTCGAAAATGAGTAGCGTATCAAGGATAGATTTACCTATAATAAATGACGGTATAAAATCCGATTTACCTGAAGCTCCTAAAGCCAATAAAGATGAGGCAGAAAAAATGCTTGATTCTGCGGGCTGGAAAAAGCAAAATAAGACACGCTTTAAGAATGGTCAGGAAATGAAAATAACTTTAGCTACTATTAGCGATCCTAATCTAGAGAGGGCGTCGAAAGAATTAAAAAATCAACTGGAAAATCTTGGATTTTCGGTGGAGATGACAGTTTCAGATAAGGATGATAAAACAGGTAGTTTTATTCAGTCGATAATTCAACCAAGAGCTTATGATATTTTGTTATATCGGATTGATTTTGGGGTAGATACGGATATTTATGCTTTTTGGCATTCTTCACAGGCAACATCTAAAGGCTTAAATTTTGCAAACTACTCGGATGCAGTATCTGATGATTTACTTTTAAATTCTCGTAATACGGCTAGTGATAGTGAAAAAAATGATCAACTAGTTCTATTTTTGAAGAGATGGTTATCGCAAGCTCCGGCTATAGGTATTGCTCAAGCTCATTCAAATTATGTTTATCGTAAAAGCATAAAAACATACTCATCTAATAATTCTTTAGTTGATGCTTTGAGCCGTTATTCTGATGTTCGATATTGGAAAATTGAAAAGGCTAATCTTTACAAGACTCCTTAGTTTTGGTATAATTTAAAAGGATTTGCGCACGTGGCGGAATTGGTAGACGCGTCAGCTTGAGGGGCTGGTGAGCTTCGGCTCGTGGAAGTTCAAGTCTTCTCGTGCGCACCATTGAGCAAAGTAATCTCGAGTGTTTAGGCTCGATTTTTTTATTTTTTGTAGCAAGGGTTGAACTTATTTACTGAACTTGCTAAAATGTTTTTATGCTTTTAAAACGTAAGGTTTATGGTTTCTACTTGAATTTTGCGTTATGGACTTCTATTTTAATTGGCTTTGTTGCTAGTGCAAGCTTTAAAATTCCGCACCTTAACGGTGTGAGTTGGTTAATTTTAGTGGTTATTTTAATCTTTTTTAGCTTTTTGAGTAGAAAGGTTTACGGCTTAGTGCTTATAGCCTTAGCAGGCTTTCTGCTAAGTTGCTGGCGTTTTTCAGATTTTCAGCAACAAAATCAGTTATTCAAAAATTTTATAGGTAAGCAAATTACAATTCAGGGAGTTCTAATAGAAGATGCGGATCTTAATGTGGACTCTAATGAGCTTTCATTAAAAATACTCGTGAATAAGATAGACGATACTGCCGCTAAGGGAAAAATATTTGCAAAAATTAAAACCAAACACAAAATTCGTCGCTCAGACGAAGTTGTTCTGAAGGGTAATATTAAAGATGGATTTGGTTCTTTCGTTGGGTCGATGCCTCGAGCTAATTTGACTCAGATTATCCGTCGGTTAGAGCCAGTCCGTGATTTTCGAGATTGGTTTGCAATTGGTATATCTAAGTTTATTTCTTCGCCGGAACTAGAGCTTGGGCTGGGGTATCTTTTGGGACAGAAAAATTCTTTGCCGAGTAATTTAGAAAAAGCGCTTCGGGTTACAGCGCTAACGCATATTGTAGTTGCGAGTGGGTATAATTTAACTGTTTTGGTTAATTTTGCTCGCAGAAAAATCGGAAAAATATCAAAAAGATTGGCAACTTTTGCTTCAATTATGTTAGTTTGTGGCTTTGTATTAGTAGTTGGTTTTTCACCTTCTATGACTCGAGCTGGAATTGTGGCGCTTTTGGGGATACTATTTTGGTATTTTGGGCGTAAACCAAATCCGTATTTTTTATTAATTTTTGTAGCGGCTATAACTTTATTAGTCTCTCCGGAGAATATTTTTGACCTTGGCTGGCAACTTTCCTTTGGCTCGTTTTTTGGTGTAATGATTTTATCGCCGCTTATAAAGAGCTTTTTATTCAAAAATCCAGAAAAAATTGGCTCAATCGGATCAACATTTTTTGAAACGGTTTCTGCTCAGATTTCGACCTTGCCACTAATAATTTATACTTTTAATACTTTTAGCTCGGTTTCGATTTTGGCAAATATGTTAGTTTTACCATTTGTGCCACTGGCTATGCTTCTAACCTTCATGACGGGAATTTTTGCTAAAATTTTTCAGCCTTTAGCTCAATTTTGTGGTTTTCTGGCGGGCGGAGTACTTCGATATTCGACTTTCGTAATTGATGAAGCCTCTAAAATTTCTGGCGCGCAAGTTGAAGTTAAAATTAACGCTTTTGAATTAGTTTTATTATATATAGCTCTGGCTATTGTAGTAGTTGTTTTGCGTCGTTTTATGAATAAGAGCATAGATTCTAGAGTCTGATATTCGAAATTTAGCATTCCGATTCTTTTTTTATGTTTATAAAAGTGATAAAATAGATAAAGATGATTGAGCGAAAAGTTAATTCAGTTAAAGAAATGATTGAGCTAGGTGAGGAGCTCGGTGGGTTTATTGGCGGCGGAGCAGTTATTGAGCTTATAGGTGATGTTGGCGCTGGCAAGACCACCTTTACAAAGGGCTTAGCGGAATCATTAGGAATTGCTGATACGATTCAAAGTCCAACTTTTACGATATCTCGAGTCTATTATGGGGAAAAATTCTCACTAACTCATTATGATTTTTATAGATTAAATGATGCGGGGATTATGAAAATGGAATTAGCAGAAAGCCTCGCTGATCCGCAAAATATTACCGTAGTCGAATGGGCGGAGGGCTTATCAGATGTTTTGCCGCCAGATAGAATAAAGCTAACTTTTGAAAATAATGGTGAAAATTCACGAACTGTAAAGATTGAAGGATTGAAATGAAGTTATTTTTAGATACCTCAACTAGCGAGTGCCGGCTTTGGTTGGATGACCGATATTTTGAACGGGAATTGGGTCGTGAAATGGCGCGTGAGATTTTAGCTTTTATAGAAGAATGCCTTTCTTCAGTTGGGGCTAGCTATCAAAGTTTAGATGGGATTGGCGTATTTGCTGGCCCGGGCAGCTTTACGGGGCTTAGAATTGGAACGACTGTTGCTAATACTCTAGCAGATGGTTTGCAGATTCCGATTGTGTCGACTAGAAATCCGCAAGATATTGGATCTAAAGACTCCGATGTATGGATTGATATAGCTCGGAAAAAACTGGAAAGAGGAGAGAATATTAAAATAGCAATGCCATTTTATGGTCGAGAAGCAAGAATAACAAAACCGAGGAAATAATGAAAAAAAGAATCTCAATTTTGTCTGGAAAAGTAATACGAAAAATCGCCAAGCTTAGAGGTGGCGGGTCAGCTTTGCCCGGTCTTTTTATGGAAAAAATAGATCCAAATTTTGTTAGCGAGACACTCTCGCAACTACCACATGGGGTAGTGGTTATTTCTGGTACAAATGGTAAAACAACAACTACTAAGATGGTTGTTGAGCTTCTTGAAGGGCAAGGTTTGAAAGTCTTCACTAATAAGACTGGCTCAAATTTTGTTCGTGGTGTAGCGGCGGCGCTTCTAGAGAACGTTGATTTTTACGGAAAATTACCAGCCGATATCGCTGTTCTAGAACTTGACGAGGCTCATGCAACGTATTTTGTTAAAAATATTCAGCCGCGGTTTTCGTTGATTCTTAATGTGATGCGTGACCAGCTTGATCGGTTTGGCGAAATTGATTATACGGCTAGTCTGCTGAAAAAATTAGGTGAGGCGACTTCTGGAGTGGTAGTTTTGAACAGAGATGATAAGCTATTGAGCGCTAAAGAATTTTCGCAAAACTTTAAAGCCGAAGTTGCAAAATTTGGTGCCAGTGATAATTTGGCGGATTTTTTTCCAAATGATGATGAACTTCATGAAACAAATACTAATAGTCGAAAACCAAATTCTCAAGTTGATTATATGCTAGAAGATTTTTCAAATACCTCAGTAAAAATCAAAAGCCAGAGAGTTGATAATTTTAAAATCCAAATTGGTGGAATTCACAATGTGCTTAATTTAACCGCGGCGATTGGTATGGTTTATGAGATTTTACAGTCTGAAGATATTAAATTGAATGAATCGAATCTTAAAAAGACAGTAGCGCAAATTAAACCAGCTTTTGGTCGGGGCGAAACCATAAGACTTGGCGATCAAGAGGTTGAGATTATGCTGGTTAAAAATCCAGCTGGTTTTCGTTCGAATCTAAAGAGTGCAGATTTAGAAAACGCGAAAGTTATGATTGCTATCAATGATAACTATGCTGACGGTCGCGACATGAGCTGGCTTTGGGATGTTGATTTTTCTTGTTTGCAAAAAACTGGTGTTGCGGCTCTTTCGGGTGTGAGGGCTTATGATATGGCTTTGCGATTAATACATGATGAAGTGGATTTTAATGAGAAGAAAATTAATCCGAAAGTTCGCTTAGCGATAAAGAATTTTTTATCTGAGGATGGTAATAAAAAGAAAATTTTTGCAACTTACACTGCAATGCTCGAAATTCGTAAAGAAATTTCAAAACTAACAGATGTGGAGAAAGTTTTATGATACTTAAAATTGTCTGGCTTTATGCTCGAGATATGAATATTTATGGCGATTACGGGAATATTTTGGCTCTCAAAAAACGCGCCGAGCTGCGTGGAATCCAAACGGAGATTGTTAAATACAACCCAGGCGATATTTTTCCTGGGGATGCAGATATTGTTATCGGTGGTGGCGGTCAAGATTCTGGCCAGAGTCGAGTTCAGGATGATTTGATAAAGATCGCGCCTAAGCTTCGTGATTTGGCTCAGCGGAATGTTCCAATGCTGATGATTTGCGGACTATATCAATTGTTTGGTGATTTTTTTGAAACTCTGGATGGAGAAATAATTGAAGGCGCCTGTCTATTTAAGGGTGTAAAAACTTATGGCGGAAAAAAACGAATAATTGGAAATATTATAGAACACTCAGATGAGTTTGGTGCAATCTTGGGGTATGAAAATCATAGTGGTCAAACATATCTTTCTGCTGCTGTTAAGCCTTTTGCGCGCGTTAAAAAAGGTGTAGGGAATAATTTTGTAGGTGATTATGAAGGTGCTAGATATAAAAATGTAATCGGAACTTATTTGCACGGGGCACTTTTGCCTAAAAATCCAGCTATTACTGATTGGCTGATTGAAAAAGCGTGCGAAAATAAAGGAATTAACCTACCCAATTTTATATCTGGCGAGCATGATCAAGCCAAAAAACTAGAGCGCATAACTAAATTAGCTCGTGAGTTTGCACAAAAACGTCCTCGATAATTTTGTGAGAGTGGTATAATATATAAAAGGCGGGGTGTGGCGCAGCTTGGTAGCGCGCACCGTTCGGGACGGTGAGGCCGCTGGTTCAAATCCAGTCACCCCGACCATTTTGTGAATAAAAATGATTCTCGAAGCTGAGAATCGTTTTAAATTAATTGATATTTTTGCGGATCCAGCTATCAAGTGAGCCGGCGCTCATTGCAAGAACTAAACGATTTTGTTTTCTTAATTCTTTAATTCGGGAGCTTAATTTGTCGTCCATATCAAAAAGTTCAGTTTTCTCGGCTATGTTAACAGAAAGCTGTTCTGGGGTCAAAATTTCTAGATCTGGATTTTCGCGGCTTAAGTATGTTGGGAGCCACAAAACCTCATTTGCATTTTTGAAAACTTCTTGCGTATATTCAGTCCTAACTTCATGTTGGCGGATATTTTGGTGAGGTTGATAAATCAACGAAATGCCAGAAAAACCCTGGTGCTCAGCGACTTCTTTTGCCATTTCGAGTGTTGCTGTGATTTCAATCGGGTGGTGGCCGTAATCGCTATAGACTCCATTAGAAATTTGTTCAAAACGACGATCGGTACCGGGAAAACTATTTAGTGCTTTAATAGCTTTGTTGAAATAATTATCGCCTAAATCGAAACCTTGCGAGTAGATGAAATCAAGAGCCTCGAGGACTAATGTTGCATTTCGCCGATTATGTTTGCCGGGAAGGGTAATTTTGGCATCAGTATTTTTTAATATGACTTTATTGTGGATATTAGCGAAAATCTCGGCGTGCTGATCGCTCCAAGAAATCACAAAATCACTTTGTTTGGCAAAATCAGAAAATGCCGCGAAATATTCATCGGGCGTTTTATATATGTCGGTGTGATCATGATCGATAGAGGTTATTAAGCTAACAAATGGTGAAAAGTGGAGGAAATTCCTATCAAATTCGTCCGCCTCGTAAATAAATAATTTGCTCTCTGGGTCAAAAAAGCCACTTTTACCAAAACTTAAAGTCGTTCCAACTGACCAGCTAGCAGGGACTCCTAGTTGTTTTAGTGTCCAGATCATCATTCCGGTTGTAGTGGTTTTACCGTGAGTACCTGAAATTGCGATTAGTCTCAGATTTTTTTCTTGAATAATCTCATTTAAAAGCTCGTCTCGTTTGGTGATTTTTATACCTAGATCTTTTGCGGTTAAGATCTCTGGATGGTCTGCAGGCAAAGCTGCGGTGTAAACGAACCAATCAATTTCATTTTGTATAAATTTGTCCTTTAAAAAATCTCCATTTTGCTCGCCGTAGTGAATTTCAACCCCGGCTTCTTCGAGATTTTTAGATAGTGGGCTTGGTTGTAGATCGCTGCCAAAAACGTTGTATCCAGCACTTTTAGCGATTTCGGCGAGAGCTCCAATGCCAACCCCACCTATTCCAGAAAAGTAAATATTCATAATTTCAGTATATCATAGAATGAATAATTTTGAAAATAAAAATACCTTGATTTTTTAAATATAATGCGTTATAATGTAGAAAGCTTAAGAGCACCGTCGGGGTGTGGCGCAGTTGGCTAGCGCGCGCGGTTTGGGACCGTGAGGTCGAAGGTTCGAGTCCTTTCACCCCGACCACAGAAATTATGTCTAAAACCACCATGCAATATAATGGTGGTTTTAGTTTTTGTGCAAATTAATTTTATTGTAAAAGAAAAATCCACCGTCTAGGTGAATTTCTCTTTTTGGTGATCTTACCGGGAATCGAACCCGGATTGCCAGGATGAAAACCTGGTGTCCTAACCGTTAGACGATAAGACCATTGAGTGAGTTTTGGGGTGATAAAAACTCAACTCTTTGGTATTATATCAAAAAAGGCCTTCCAAATCAAGTATTTTAACTAAAAAATTCAACAAAAATCTTAAACTATGATATACTAGATAGGTATGAAACCAATTTATAAACGAACAAAGATTTTGGCTACAATCGGCCCTGCAAGCGATAGTGCAGAAATGATTGAAAAACTTATTGAAGCTGGCATCAATGGTGCGCGACTAAACTTCTCGCATGGTTCTTATGAAGAACATGCTGAAAAAATTAAAAAAATTCGCGAAATTACAAGTCGAACTGGTCGTGAAGTGGCAATTCTTCAAGATCTTCAAGGTCCAAAAATTCGTCTAGGTGATATTGTAGATAATCGTCTTGATGTAGTTGAAGGTGACGAACTTGTGCTTGATTATGCAATTGAACAGCATGACGGCAGTTATAATTTGCCAGTTCAATATAATTTAGCAGAAAAAGTTAAAGTTGGTGAACCTGTCTTTATTTTTGATGGTAAAGTTCGCACAGAAGTTATCGAAGTTATGTCAAACACTGCAATCAAGCTTCGTGTATTAAATAAAGGAACTTTGGCCTCACGTAAAGGTTTGAATTTACCTGATACTGATTTCGGTGGCGATGTTATCACTGAAAAAGATATGCGAGATATTGAATTTGGCGCAACGCAAGATATTGATTACGTAGCAATGAGCTTTGTCCAAACCGCTGAAGATATCGAAACTGTTCGTCAGCTTTTGGCGGCTCACAATAGTGATGCGCAAGTTATCGCAAAAATTGAAACTAAAAAAGCTGTTTCTGATGAAGAGCTTGAAAAGATTGTTCTTGCATCTGATGGTGTGATGATTGCGCGTGGTGATATGGCTTATGAAGTTGCGCCTGAAGTTGTGCCAATTGTACAGCGAAAAGTAATTGCACTTTGCCGTAAGCACGGTAAAATTTCGATTGTTGCAACACAAACTATGGGGTCGATGGTTGATAATCCACAACCTTCTCGAGCTGAAGTCTCTGACGTGGCTAATGCTGTAATTCAGGGGGCTGATGTTGTGATGCTTTCTGATGAAACTGCAACTGGAAAATACCCATATGAAACTGTAAGTGCGATGCGTGATGTAATTCGTTATACTCAGGAGCATGCTGCTGTTGCGCCGATTGATGATATTGTGGAACGTGGTGATGATGAATCATTAAATGCTATTTCGCTTGCTGCAGTTGAGTTAGCTGAACAAATTGAAGCGGATGCTTTGATTGTCGAAACTAAGTCAGGGCAAACTGCTGCTACTATTGCTGCTAATCGCCCAGCGTTACCAATTTTCGCTGCAACGAGTGATAAACGGGTCGCTCAACAGCTAGCGCTAAATTACGCAACTAGAAGCTTTGTTCGCCCAGATGGTGAATTTGCAGGACTAGAACTAGCTAAGGATCTTAAAAATCAAGGCTTCTTCGGTGAGAATTCTAATCCAACAGTTGTGATCGTTTCAGGTCGTCAGCCAGGTTTGGTTGGTGGAACTGATACTATTCGTGTGCGAAATATCTAGTTTGGTTTCTAGAAAACGACATAAAACTTCCTCTCAGTAATTGAGGAGGTTTTATTTTTAATTGATTAATTGAAGCAATAAGTTTTGTTGAGCTAAAAAGCTAACATAGATTTGCTAGCTTTTTAGTTGGTTGTTTTATTTAGAAATTATAGTTCCTGTGCCATTGAGAATTGCATTTTGGGCATTTTCGAGGCTAGTAATAATTGCCCGACCGCCGCTTTCTGCAAAATGAACGCTAGCTTGAATTTTTGGTAGCATTGAGCCAGCTGCGAATTGGTTTTGAGCTATAAATTCATTTGCCTGTTCTGGGGTAATTTGTTCAAGTTTTTCTTGGTTTTCTTGGCCAAAGTTAATCATTACATTTTCTACGGCAGTTAAAATTAGCAGTGTATCGGCTCCAATTTCTCGAGCTAATAGTTCGGCAGCAAAATCCTTATCGATAACCGCATCGACTCCTTTGAAACCACCGTCTTCGGTTTTTTGAACGGGGATTCCTCCTCCTCCAGCCGCAATAACTATAGTTTCGTTATTTAATAAGCTTTTAATAGTAAGAGTCTCTAAAATTTGAATAGGCTTTGGTGATGGTACTACTCGGCGATAACCACGTCCGGCATCTTCTTTGACTGTGTATCCTTTATCGCGCGCAGCAGCCTGAGCTTCTTCTTTGCTGTAGAATGGGCCGATTGGCTTAGTTGGGTTTTGAAAAGCAATATCCGACGGAGAAACTTCTACTTGAGTTACTAAAGTGACAGCTTGGTGTGGGATCTGATTTTTGCTAAGTTCCTCGTTGAAGGCCTTCTGTAACCAAAAACCAATCATGCCTTGAGTCATGCCAACCGCAGCGTGTAAAGGCATTGTTGGTGTAGAGGGTGTATTAATAGCTTCTTCGTGTAAGACTATATTGCCAACTTGAGGACCATTACCATGAACGATGACAAGTTGATGTCCGGCTTTGATTAGCGGAATGAGTTGTTTAACTGTTTGATGAGCGACTAACTCTTGTTCGCGGGCAGTTGCTTCACCATCTTTTTGTAAAGCGTTGCCACCTAGAGCTACTACGATTTTGGCCATATTTATTTTTTTATTCCTTTTTATTGTTAATTGATAATAACTAAATAATAACATAAACGTTTTTAAAAGTCAATGTCTATTGATATGTAGGTAATATTAAAATAAAAAGTATACAAAATAAAAGCACCTGTGCGGTGTTTGAAGCTATTGCTTGGCTGGGATGGAGGGATTCGAACCCCCGAATGGCGGGACCAGAACCCGCTGCCTTACCACTTGGCGACATCCCAGTGTAGTATAATTTTAGCAAAGAAACCAGCTGAAGTCAAGCTAGCTATTATTTAGAATGACTTTTTCGCCACTCAGCAATTTTAGCATGATGACCGCTAAGTAGAACCTCAGGGACTTGATAACCTTGATAATTTGCCGGACGGGTGTATTGGGGGAACTCAAGATTGTCGCCATGCGAATAGCTTTCTATTTCGGCGGAAGTCTCGCCACCGAGTACGCCTGGGATTAGACGTACAACAGAGTCGATTAATGCCATAGCAGGGATTTCTCCGCCTGTTAAAACAAATTTACCGATAGAAATTTTTTCATCAACGATATTAAAAATCCGCTCATCGAAACCTTCATAATGCCCACAGAGTATTATTAGGTCATTATTTTGCTCGGCGTAGTTAGCGGCTTTGGCTTGATCCCAGATTTTTTCGCTGGGTGACATAGCAATAACACGCGCTTGAGGAGAATATTTTTTAGCGAATTCAACTGCCGCAAAAAGAGGTTCAGGCTTTAATAGCATTCCGTCGCCGCCGCCATAAGGAATATCATCTACTTGCTTTCGTGGGCCGATACCGAAATTGCGGAGGTTTATAATCCTGAATTCTACAGCCCCGTTTTTTTGCGCCTTCCACATCATAGAAGTGTTCAATACTGGCTCGAACATTTCAGGGAAAAGGGTGATAACTTGAATCTTCATCGGTATAAATTTTAACATTTTTATGCTATTTTGGCAAATTTATATAAACTAAAAATCCAGCTACAGTATATCAGCTGGATTTTTAGTAAGTATAAGCTCTCAAACTTTTCTTAGTTTGCTCGCATTAGAGCTTTCCGCAGTTCAAATTTTAAAAGCATTCACGAAACTCCACACAACGCTTGTGCTTTATGAACTAATATTATTATACATCAAAGTCATCTAAATCTGCAAGCTCTTTTCGAGTATTTTTTGCGAAAGAACTTTGGTTTTCCACAGCTTCAACTGTTGAATTTTCCACAGCAGAAGTTTTATCTTCGGCGCTATCAACGATTTTAAGATTGTATCGAGCGTCATTTTTAGAACCTAATGCACGAAGTAGCGAACGAAGGCTCTGTGCAGTTGCACCACGACGACCAATTATTCGGCCAAGGTCATCGGTATTTACAGTTAGAGTTAGTAAAACTCCTTTTTCATCAATCTCTCGTTCGACTTTAATGTCTTCTGGATTTTCGACTAAATTTTTTACAATATATTCAACAAATTGCTGGTCAATTGAGGCCATCTCAGTACTCCTTTTAATTTAGCTTATGATTTGATTTTATCATAATTTATATATTTTGGCAATGTAGAGAAGACAGTAAAGATAATTATAGAGATAATCATGATTGATGCATAGATCGGGAATGTTTTTGCATTCAAAGTGCCGATTTCGAGGAGTGGTCGGAATAGTATCGCCGAAGCAAAAAGGGCGATGAAAGTTTCTACTACCAAAGCGAATCGTAACCAATTGAACGGTAAGCAGGCACGAATAACCGATAAGAAACTGATTGATCCAAGTAAATAGTAGGAAGCGGTTGAAATATCTTGCGTGTTCCAACCGTGGCTTACTCCAAAAAATCGAACAAATATAACTGAAAAAATCACCATTAAAGCGCTTGGTAGTGCTGCAAACATTGATTTTTTAAGAAAATCTTTTTCAATTGGATTTTGGTTGCGTTCAAAGGTTAATATGAACGGCGGGAATCCTTCAATCAATTGATCGATAATAGTTATTTGGATTGGTATAAATGGAAATATCAAAAGCATATCGGCGCCTAGCGCTAGACTACTGACGCATATAATAGCTAGCAAGAATGAGTAGATTGTTTTAATGAAAAAGATTGGTGCGATGCGAGCAATATTATTGACAACACGACGACCTTCAAATAGTATCTCTGGCATATCGTTAAAGTCAGAATTTAATAAAACTAGGTTAGCAATTTGACGAGTAGCTGGGTCGCCTTCTGCCATCACAATAGAACAATCAGCCTCTCTGAGGGCTAGGATGTCGTTTACACCATCGCCAGTCATAGCAACGGTTCGACCTTTTTTCTTGATAGTTTTAATGATTATTTTTTTCTGATGTGGGGAGACACGGCCAAAAATGGCAGTTTTTTCAGCGATTGCACGAAGTTTTTGATCTGAGATAGTTGAGCAATCAATATAGCTATCGTAGTTTTTAAAACCAGCTTTATGGGCGATATTTGAAACAGTGATCGGATTATCTCCAGAGATGATTTTGAGATCAACTTTTTGCGAGCGTAAATATTCTAGAGTTTCACGGGCGCCATCGCGGATCGGATCAGTGATTTCTAGCACGGCTAGTTTAGAGATTTTAGCAGGAAGCTTGATTTTACAATTGTCTATTCTACTGTCGGAAAAAGCAAGTGCTAACACACGAGAACCGCGAGATTGGGCTTCTTCGGCTTGCTTTGGTGATTTGTCAAAAATTATTTCAGGGGCACCGAGAATAATTGTGCCAAGATTGACAATTTCCATCGATCCCCATTTACGATCGCTTGAGAATGGGATGATATTTTCCGCAGAAAAATCATGCGTAGTTTTGTTGGTAAATTTACGAATTGCCGTAGCGGTTTGATTAGAGTCTTCACTAAACTGCATATATGCGGCGAGTATTTGCTTGATCTGCTGGTCTGAGAATCTCTTCGATAGGAAATGAATTTCTTCAACTTTCATTTTCCCCTCAGTGATTGTGCCAGTTTTATCAAGACATAATGTATCAACTCTGGCTAGAGTTTCAACTGAGTACATCTCTTGAACTAGAATTTTTCGCATTCCAAGTTTAACAACAGCAGTTAGGAGAGATGTTATAGTAAGAAGAGCGATACCTTTCGGTAGCATGCCTAATAATGGAGCGGCGGTATAAATAACGGATTGCTTAACGGGGAGGGATTTAATTAGAAGCGCTTCAAAAAAAAGCGCAACTCCAAAAGGAATAATTATCTTGCCTGTAAATTTAGCGATTTTATTGAGGGAATTAAGAATGCGAGAATTAATAGGCTTAAGAACTTTTGCCTCAGCCATAAGTTTTGCTGCGTAATTTTCTGCGCCAACTTTTGAAACGCGAGCAAGGATTTTTCCGCTAGCCAGAAAACTACCCGATAGAACTTCGGATCCATTTTCTTTTAGGACTAAGTCGCTTTCGCCGGTTAGCATTGCTTCATTAGCTTCAGCTACGCCATGCACTACAACGGCATCACTAGGTATTTGCTCACCGGCGGAAAGTTCTATAGTGTCACCGAGAACAATTTCTTCTGGGTTAATTTCTTGTTTGCGTCCGCTGCGGATAACTTTTATTTTTTCGCGGCTCATTAGGTTGAGCTTATCGATCATTTTTTTGGCACGAATTTCGATAGCAATTCCTGATGCGCAGTTAAAAATAATCGCCGCAAAAAAGATTGTATTTGTCCAAGCTTGAACTGCTAGTAGGGCGATGAAAATTACAAAATTTAATAGATTAAAAAGAGTAAAAACATTACGCTTAAAAATTCCCCAATATCCGTTACTGGAATCGTTCTCGAAAACATTTTGATTCCCAAGCTCGATTTGCTTTTTTACTTCGTTTTTGGTTAAACCGCTTATTTTTTTATCCATGTTTTATCCTATTTAGCGTATTCTATGGCGCGAGTCTCGCGAATGATATTTACTTTTATAACGCCCGGGTATTGCATCGTGCTTTCAATTTTGTCGGCGATATCGCGGGCCATTTTTATAGCTGAAAGATCATCAACTTTTTCTGGGCGGACGATGACACGAATTTCTCGACCGGCAGAAATTGCAAAAGCTTTATCGATACCACTGAAGCTAGTGGCGACATTTTCAAGTTCACGCATACGTTCCATGAAATTTTCGGCTGCTGCGTTGCGTACTCCAGGGCGAGATGCGCTCATGGCATCGGTAATTTTAACGATAATGGCTTCCGGAGTTGTTGCTTCAATATCATCGTGGTGGGCGGCAATTGCGTTTACGACGCGTGGATCCATGCCGTATTTTTCGGCAAGTTCAGCACCAATTTGAGCGTGCTTGCCCTCAATTTTATGAGTCACGGCTTTTCCAATGTCATGAAAAAGAGCAGCGGTTTTGGCAATTTTGATATCGGCACCAATTTCTTCAGCGATTAATCCAGCGACGTTTGCCATCTCAGTTGAATGCTTGAGAACGTTTTGCCCGTAACTCGTGCGAAATTTTAATTCTCCTAAAAGACGGAGCATTTCTCGTGGTAGTCCAGAAAGTCCAACTTCACGAGCTGCATCTTCACCGGCGCGATTGATTTCTTTATCGATTTCGCGTTGAGCTTTAGCGACAACTTCCTCGATTCGAGCGGGGTTAATTCTACCATCTTTCATAAGCAATTCAAGAGTTAGTCGTGCAACTTGGCGGCGTACTGGATCAAAACTTGAGAGTACAACCATTCCGGGAGTGTCGTCAACTAAAACGTCAACACCGGTTTCTCGCTGGATAGCTTGAATGTTTCGACCTTCTTTACCAATAATACGACCCTTCATTTCATCATCAGGAAGCTTTAGTGCGGTTACGGTGCGGTCGGCAGTAACTTCGCTAGAAATTCGCTCCATAGCAGAAACTAGAATCATTTGTGCCCGTTCTTCGGCATCTTCTTCGGCATTTTTTTGAAGTTTAGCTACTAGATTAATCATGTCTTGAGTCATTGATTTTTCGGTAAGCTTCATTAGTTTTTCGGCGGCTTCTTTTTTGGAAAGTTTAGCTATTTTTTCTAATTGATCTTGTTGGCGGTTTCGGATTTCGAGAACTTCTTTTTTGAGTTCTTCAACCTCTGTCTCTTCTCGGCGAAGTTTTTCTGCGCGTTCATCAATTTGATCTAGTTTTTTATCTAGATTGATTTCGCGCTCAGCTAGTCGATTTTCGGTTTTTTGAAGCTCCTTTCGGCGAGCTGTTTCGTCCTCGGTGGCTTTGTCAGTTATTTTAAGTGCTTTTTCGTTAGCGCGCTCCAAAATTTCAGCTGATTTTTTCTGTGCATGAGCGATAATTTTGTCCGAGTTATTTTTAGCGTTTGCTGAGCGAACTTTCTCATACGCAAAAACGCTACCGCCGCCGGTAACTAGACCAGCTATCAGTAAAATTATTTCCATATTGTTCCTTTCATCAAAAATTAAATAAAAATTCAACGGCTAATGCCTTATATAATTATAACATAAAAAACAAGATAAGGGCAGAATTTGGCACAATTTAAAAAGCCCCGAAGGGCTGATTTTGTGTTGGTCTGAAATTTAATCTTCAAAAAATGATAGGCGAATCTTTATATAAAAGTTTTGATTTTTTTGAAGAATTAATCTTGTTTTATTTTTGGCGAGTTTAGCTGGCAGAAGCTTGTTAAAATTTGCAGATTTGTGTATAATTTGATTATGTTAATGGCTTTTTTTTCTTGGTGGTATGGTAAGGGTTTAGCCTGGAAGGTAGAAAAAATCTTGGTTAGCTTAGAGAGGACAATGAATACTTTCTCGTTAGGTCTTTTAGTTAAAACTTGGTTTGCGCCATTTCGACAAATTGATGCTGTGGCTAGTGGCGGGTCTTTGGATGTTAGAATGCGTAGATCTCTGGATAAGTTGATATCGCGGTTTATCGGTGCTTTATTAAGAACTAGTGTGATGATAATTGGCGGTTTTTTTATTATAATTAAATCAATTTGGGGTATCTTTTGTTTAATTTGCTGGTTAGCGATGCCGATTTTGCCAGTGGTTTTTATTGCTATGTTTTTTTCTGGATGGACTCCTAATATTCTTTCGATACTGAAAAGTGAATTGCAAAATATTAATACTCCAGCAAAGTCATCTCAGCAAGAACGTAAGACTAAATCAAATATTTTTAATTTTAGAGGAGCTAACCAGTGATTTTTGATTATGAACACGATCGAGCTAAAAAAGCGCGTATCTCAGTAGCGATTAGACCCTTTTTAGCACTTCTAAAGATATTGAAAATTTCAGCAATTATTACAGGACTAGCTTTACTTTTGATGGAGAATTCTCAGGGTTGGCTAGTATTAGTAGTAGCAATAGTTCCTTTTGCATTAGAGAATTGGTGGCAAGGAGAGCTCCACCGACTAGCGCCAAATTTAAATTCTAGCAAAGTAGAAGATCTTTTGGCGAGCAATATTTTAGGTAGATTATCAAAAAATCCAACTTCAGAAGAGATTGCTAAAATTATCCTGAAAAGTTCAGGTGGAGCTTTTATTGTATCGCGATTTGGTCTCGGTAGTACAACGATTGAAAGTTTAGCTACTATTCCACAGAATTCACCAGAGAATATTTTTCGGACGGCGACTGAAATTCGCCAGGAGCTTCAAACTAACACGATTTCTGGCTCGGTATTGACACTGGCAATTGTTAAAAATTATCCAGAATACGATAAATTGCTGGCGAATTTTTATCTTGATTATGAGGATCTAGAACGAGGAGTTAGATGGCATGATCATATCTTTTCTCTGCTTGACAAGGCGAGGATACCGATTAAAGATGGTGGCTTGGCGCGTGACTGGAGTTTTGGCTGGACGCCTACGTTGGATCGCTTTGGTAAGAACATTACTAATCAAGTTTCTGGCAATATCCTTATGAGTTCAAACCTTGAGCAGCATGAAGATCTTGTTCATAAGATGGTTGCTCATTTTTCTGGAAATGGGCGGCAAAATATAGCGTTAATTGGGCCGGATGGAGTAGGGAAAAGCACAGTAGTTAATGCGTTTGCCTATCGAATTCTTGACGGTAACTCTGGGGTGCCATCTAACTTACAGTATCGACAAGTTATTTCACTAGATTCAGCTTCGATTATTGCCGCAGCACCTGGGCGGGGTGAGATTGAGAATTTAGTGAACTATATTTTAGCCGAAGCTTATGCGGCTAAAAATATTATTATTTGTCTTGATAATGCTCAGCTATTTTTTGAAGATGGGGTTGGCTCAGTGGATATTTCGAATGTTCTACTGCCGATTCTTGAAGCTGGTCGTGTACGAATAATTCTAACGATGGATGAACAGAGATTTTTGCAGATTTCAGCCAAAAACCCTTCTCTTGCAGCGGCTCTTAATCGTCTCCAAGTTCAACCGGCTGGATTTGAGGAGACTCTGGCTGTTATGGAAGATAAGCTGCTAGTGTTTGAACAACAGCATAAAGTTTTTTATCGTTATCAAGCGCTAAAGGAAGCCTATAAGCTTAGCGCGCGTTATATATTTGATCTCGAAATGCCGGGTCGAGCTGTCAAACTCCTTGAAATGTCGGCGAGTTATGCTAATGGTAATCTAGTTGATGCAACTTCAGTAGAAAAAGCAATTGAGCAAACGATGAATGTAAAAATTTCTACAGCGCGAGTTGATGAAGAAAAAGATACTTTATTGAATTTAGAAAAATTATTACATGCGCGAATGATTGGCCAAGAGAGAGCTGTTTCGGCCGTAGCGAATGCCTTACGTCGAGCTAGGACTGGGGTTCGGAATCAAAATCGGCCGATCGGTACGTTTTTATTCCTTGGACCGACTGGTGTGGGTAAGACTGAACTTGCCAAAGCGCTAGCAGAAACATATTTTAATGGTGAAGAAAATATTATTCGTCTTGATTTGAATGAATATGTAAACCTTGATGATGTTTCGCGTTTAATTGTTGATGGTTCAATCGACTCTGGGTCGTTAACCTCTCAAGTGATGAAAAAACCATTTTCGGTAATTTTGCTCGATGAAATTGAAAAAGCTCATCCAAATGTTCTAACTGCCTTATTGCAGGTTCTTGATGAAGGAATTTTGCGCGACGAAAAAAACCGTGAAGTTTCATTCCGTGATGCAATTATAATTGCTACATCTAATGCCGGAGCTGAGCGCATTCAAGAATTGATTGCGCGTGGCTATGATTCGAAAAATTCGGAAGAATTGATTGTGAATGACTTGATTGCTAGTCGCGAGTTTCGCCCAGAATTCTTGAATCGTTTTGATGAAATTGTAGTTTTTGAGCCGCTTTCTAAAGATAATTTACTTCAAATTATTGATTTAATGATTGCGGGCGTAAATAAAACCCTAGCAGGACAAAAAATCACTGTTTCAGTTTCACAAGAGGCTAAAGTCTTATTGGCTGAGCTTGGGTATGATCCAAAACTTGGTGCACGTCCAATGCGACGTGTGATTCAAAAGGTTGTCGAAAATACCATTGCGCGCAAAATGCTTTCGGGCGAGGTTAGCGCGGGCTCGGATATTATAATTGATGAAAATATAGTCCGGGAAAGTTTATAATTTAAAATGAAACAGCTATTTCAGATTGGGCTTGATTTAGCCTTAGCCTCTCTTAACCCTATTATCTCGTGGTTTATGCTGAGTTTAATTTTAGACTCTCGACTTATTAATGTATTTTCGATTACTTATCCACTTCAATTTGTATGGTTAATGTTGCGTGATATTTTTGGTGTGGGTGCAAACTTAGTTTCAATAAAGGTTAGGAATTCTAAGATTGTTGATGCTGGAATTTTTACCGGTTTAATATTTTCTGGGATTATTTTTGGGCTAGTAGCACTTAATATTGATAAATTTATTATTTTCATGAATGCCGATCCTAGTGTTTATCGAGACTTTTGTTTTTATATTATGCTTCAGCTTTGGATTCAACTAGTTTTTTGTATAATTTTGGATAAACTTTATTATCAAGATAAAAACAAAATTGCAAACAAATATTCATTAACCTTTAATCTATTGAATTTTATTGTTTTGATCGGTACTTCATTTTTAACCAAAAATTCAAAAATAATAATTAGCGCAACTTTACTTACGATTTTCGCTTTTACTCTTTTTGTATTTATTAGAGAAGTGCGAAGAGTTTCTTTTAGGTTCAATATTTTAAGATCGATAAAAATAAATTCTATGGATTTTGGTGAAAATTTAATTTTATTTTTTGTTTATCTTTTTGGGATTGGGAAAGCTTTTTCTTTTGGTGAAGAGTATGCTTTGGCGATAACTTTTGTTACGCTAATAACTGATATTCAATGGGATGTCGCTACAGCGATTCCGGCTAAAGCTAAGATTGACATTGCTAAGAAACGTATGAATTTCCCTGGAAGCTATAAGGATTCTTATATCTTGATTTTTGTGCTAATTTTAAGCTCAATTATCGCTTTCGTAAGTATGAAAAATTTTTATGATTTAAATCTAGGTATTTCTATTATTTTTGTAGTAATTGAATATTTGGCTTTTTTGCTATATCCTCAGTATCGATTAAAACTAGATTTTATTCAGTTAAAATTTTCCGCTAAAATTGCTACTTTTATAAAATCTTCCGCTATGGCATTTCGGCTTCTTCTAGTTATTGTATTTGGCCCCATCACTCCACTTGCTCTAAGTATTGCTCAAGTATTAGCGCAATTATATCAGGTGATATTTGTTAATTTAGTTTTTAATCGAAGATATAAAATACTTTCCACTGGGAGAGCGATTCGAAAAAGTCAAAAATAAAACTCCGAGTACAGAACTGCGGAGGTTTATTTTGGAGGGCCAGGAGGGGCTCGAACCCTCGACACCCTGCTTAAGAGGCAGGTGCTCTAACCAGCTGAGCTACTGGCCCAATAATTGAATTATATCACACTATTTGTGATTTTGAAACATTTTATAAATTTTTGGTACCCCCGGTAGGACTCGAACCTACGGCCAGGAGGGTAGAAACCTCTTACTCTAATCCACTGAGCTACGGGGGCTGACCTAAAACGATTATATCAAAAAATATTTTAAAAAGCAAAAACTCCGCAAAGAACGGAGTTTTCACTAAAACAAAAAAGATCAAATGGTGCGGGCGGAGAGAATCGAACTCTCATCACTTGCTTGGAAGGCAGGTATATTAGCCGTTATACGACGCCCGCATGTTCTAATTATAGCAAATTTTTCTGTTAAATCAAGAGTGTTTATTTGAGAAATAAATTAGTTATGGTAAAATTTAACTATGAAAATGAATGACTTTGTGGTAAAGGCTAGTTTAGAGGATATAGCTCACAGCAGTGGGTATGCAAAGGCTCAGAGTGGGTCTAATTTTGGGGCGACAAGCTCAAAAACATTTACCGACCGTATGTCTATTGATCGGCGTAATACAAAAATCAGGGCATACAGAGAATCAAGAATTGCTCAGATGCGAGCAAGTAATGTCAGTGATATTTCAAAATCAGCACAAACTTCTCTTGATAAAATTAGATCTCGTCAAAAAAGTAGAAATAGCGATCTAGAAAGTCCCCGGGCGGATTTTGTGGATCGATTAAGTAAAAGAGGGTTACAAAGTGTAAGAAGTGAGTTGTCTGTCCGGAGTTTTTCTGAAATAAAACAGTCTGGTTTAGCTGGGCGTTACGTAAAAGCGAATTCACCATCATCTCAAACATCCTCAGCGCAAATTCGTCCAGATTTTTATCGCTAAAATTTGATTTTAGTATTGGTTTATGATAAAATTAGAAAGCCGTGGTGATTGTAGCTCAGTTGGTTAGAGCGCTGGATTGTGGCTCCGGAGGCCGTGGGTTCGAGTCCCATCATTCACCCCAAGAAATTATTTAAAACCGCCCAAGCTATTAGTTTAGGCGGTTTTAGTTTTAGATTGTAATAGTTTCTATGTGTGCTCCGATCGAATTTAATCTCTCTGCAAAATCTTCATATCCTCGATTTATGTTATAAACATCTCTTAGTGTGGAGATTCCCGGTGCGGCTAGCATTGCGATTAGGACGACGACGCTTGGACGTAGAGCAGGGGGGGCCACTATGTCGGCTGGTTTCCACTTGGTTGGTCCTGAGATATAGACTCTGTGCGGATCGACAAGTTGAACTTGAGCGTTTAAGCGTGATAATTCAGTAAAATAAATCGCGCGGTTTTCATAGCTCCAATCGTGGACTAGCGTTGTACCTTTTGCTACAGTTGCTATTAAGCCCAGAAAAGGTAGGTTATCCATATTTACTCCAGGAAATGGAAGAGAATGAAGTTTATCTTTGGCTGCTGTGAGCTCAGATTTTTTAATTTTTAAGTCCACTAGACGGGTTTTTTGATTACGGGAAAGATATTCGTCTGAAATCTCGTATTGCATGCCCATTTGCTCAAGGACAGCAATTTCAAGCTCTGTAAATTCGATCGGTACACGTTTTATTGTTAATTCAGAATTTGTTACTAAAGCTACCGCAACAAACGTAATTGCTTCAATAGGGTCTTCGCTAACGCAATATTCGACATCTTTTTCAATTTTGGAGACGCCATGAATTTTGAGGATAGTAGTGCCGATTCCTTCAATTTTAACACCGAGTTTTTCGAGGAAAAAACAGACATCTTGGACCATATAGTTAGGGCTAGCATTACGGATAATAACCTCTTGGCCTGATAAAGCTGCTGCCATGATAATATTTTCGGTGGTCGTATCGCCACGCTCGGTAAGGAGAATTGGTTTTGAAACGTTTTTAGGCTTATTTGTAACCTCGTAAAAATCTGTTTGAGCTGTTATATTTGCACCGAAGTGTTTTAAGCCTGCCAGGTGTGGTTCAATCGTTCGCGTTCCTAAATTGCACCCTCCAGAGAAAGGAATTTGAAAACTTTCGTACTGATGAAGTAGTGGACCTAGGAACATTAAGATACTGCGAGTGCGCTTTGCAGCTTCAATATCCATATTTTCGAAGTTTAATTCGGTTGGCGGTATGATTTCGAGGTCATTATCTTCATTAAGCCATTTCGTACGAACGCCAATTGAATTTAAGACTTCAATAATTCGATTAACTTCCTCAATACGTGCTACTCGTCGTAAGGTTGTTTTTCCCTTATTGAGAAGTGAGGCGCAAAGTAGCCCTACGGCAGCATTCTTCGAGGTTTTAACTTCAATTTCACCAGACAGTTCTCGTCCTCCATGAACTCGAAAATTAGTCTTTTTGTGGGCGTTAACAGATATGATTTCACTAGAAAGTTCTTCGGAAATTCGTGCTAGCATTTCTAGTGTAATGTTTTGCTTGCCGCTTTCGATGCGATTGATTGCGCTTTGTGATGAACCGATTTTTTCGGCTAGTTCAGTTTGAGTTAGTCCGCGACCGATGCGGAATTCCTGAATTAAATGTCCTATTTTTTCGAGATAAGCTTGATTATTTTTCATGATTAAATTATATCATGAAATGAATTTTTATCACAAGTTTTTGAGATTTATTTTTTATAGGTAATTTGGTATAATTGAAACAATTGAAAAAGGAGAAAAATGTTCGATAAAGAAGTTTTTGGGGCGATAAAAAAGGAAGAGAATCGTCAGCGAGAAGGCTTGGAATTAATTCCAAGTGAAAATTATGTTTCGAGAGAAGTATTGGCAGCGCTTGGTTCAGTTCTAACAAATAAATATTCTGAAGGATATCCTGGCAAAAGATATTATGGCGGTCAGGAGAATACTGATATCATTGAAAGTTTAGCGATCGAACGCGCAAAACAGCTTTTTAATTGTGATCATGCGAATGTCCAACCACATAGTGGTGCGAATGCTAATGAGGCGGTTTATAATGCTTGGCTAGAAGTTGGAGATACTGTTTTAGGAATGGATTTAGCGCAGGGTGGACATCTAACTCACGGATCGCCAGTTACTAGAAGTGGTAAAATTTATAACTTTGTGCGTTATGGTTTAGATGAAAATGGTGAAATCAATTACGATCAAATTGAAGAATTAGCAGAAAAATATAAGCCAAAAATTATTCTTGTGGGATTTTCTGCATATCCTGGTGAAATTGATTATGCTAAAATTGCTGAAATTGGCAAAAAATATGGAGCAATGTTGATGGCTGATGTTGCTCATATTGCTGGATTGATTGCTGGAGGTGTTTCGAAAAATCCGTTCAATTATGGCTTTCACGTTGTAACTACTACAACACATAAAACTCTTCGCGGTCCTCGCGGAGGAATGATTCTTTCGAATGGAAAAGTGGGCAATCCACTCAAAAAACCAGAAAAAACTCTCGAGAATCTCCCAACTCTAATTGATCGTAGTGTCTTTCCGGGAACTCAAGGTGGCCCACAAATGCACTCAATTGCGGCAAAAGCAGTTTCTTTTTATGAAGCACTTCAGCCTGAATTTAAAATTTATGCTCAACAAGTGGTGAAGAATGCTCAAATTTTGGCCGAAGAACTTTCGAAAAGAGGTTTCAAGCTTGTAACTGGAGGCACAAAGAACCACTTAATCCTAGTCGATATTTATGCAAGTTTTGGAATTGACGGGAAAACTGCCGAACGCGCAATGGATGCAATTAGCCTAACTCTAAACGCTAATTCAATTCCTAATGATACTTTGCCAATGTTTACCCCTAGCGGAATTCGTCTTGGAACGCCAGCGATAACTTCTCGCGGAATGAAGGAGGCTGAAATGGTTCGAATTGCTGAATGGATGAGGCTGGCGATTGAGAATCGCAATGATGCTGAGAGGCTTGCTGAGATTAAAAATGAGGTTAGTGAATTCGCTAAGCGTTTTCCATTACCTAGTGATAAGGAGTAATTAGATGCTGAAAAAAATATGGAAAAATGAAAAAAAAGATAGAAAGCTTGAGCTTATTGGTCTTTTGGGTGTTGTATCTGGCTTTTTATTACTTACTTTACCAACACTAGCTAAAGCTTCAATTTGGTTTGATGAAGCTTTCTCTGCATATTTAATTCGTTATGATTTTGCCAAAATTTGGCATTTTACTTCAGTTGATGTACATCCACCGCTATATTATTTTGCGCTTAAGATCTGGAGTATGATTTTTAGCACGAGTGATTTTGGGCTTCGCTCGTTGTCGGTATTTTTTGGTGTTTTAACTTTAATTTTTGCTTTTTATCTTATTAAGCGAATTTTTAAATCGACAAAAACTGCACTTTTATCGATAGTGATGCTTGCAATTTCTCCAATGTTTGTTCGATATTCGCAAGAAATTAGAATGTATATGATGGTAGCATTTTTGTCAATCTTAACGGTTCGAGCCTTCTATGAAATTTATTTGGCCAAAAATTCTGAAAAATCAAAAAAGAAATGGCGGATTATATTCGTCTTGTCGGCTGCGGCCGGATTATGGACTCAATATCTCTATGGGCTAACGATTGTAGCCTTATGGCTTTGGCGGATATGGGTGTTGCGAAAAGAATTTTTTGAAAATAAAATTTCGTTTTGGGTAAAGGAGCTTTTTGGCGAAAAATGGCTTGTTTTAAATATTTGGATTATGGGATTATTTTTACCATGGATTCCATTCTTTATCACTCAAGCTTTAAGCGTGAAGAGTAGTTTTTGGATTAAGGATTTGAGTTTTAATACTATACCAAATTATATTTCGAATTTTTTTACCTTTGTTAATTCCGGTGACCTTAATGGCTGGTGGTGTTTGGTTATTTTTGGTATAGTTTGGTTATTGTTTGTTGTCGCATCTAGAATTCCCAAAGAAAAAAAATATGATTTTTCTTTTCTAGGGGCGATGGCGATTTTGCCTGTAGCAGTTTTATTTTTGCTGAGTCTGCCGCCATTTAAATCAATTTTCGTAGATCGTTATGCTTTGAGTGGAATGGTTTTTGCTACGTTGATCTTAGGTTCTTTAGTGTCAAGTGTTCCTAGAAAAAGCAAAAAAATATCAATTGCTTTATTTGTGCTAGTGATCGCGAGTTTTATTTATGGTAATTATGAGATTATTCGCCAGAGTGGATTTTCCAAAACGTCCAACGAGACAACAGAGACGCGACAGATAATAGAGAGAATTAGAAATATTGCGGGTAACGATGAACCAATTGTGGTAACCTCGGGATATTTTTATTATGAAGCTGCTCAATATTCAACTCCACAAAATCCAGTTTTCTTTACAGACTGGAATCAAGACTATAGAATCGGCTCTTTAAAAATGTTAGAAGAAGAATCGGCGCATAAAATTACCAATATTAAAGAATTTTCTAAAAAATATTCAAAAATATGGATGGTTTATAGCTATGGCGAAACTCAGAAAGATGGATTGGATTCGAGCTGGTCATTAGTAAGTCAAGCTTTATTCAAGGATAGACTTACGGGCAGTAATCGCTATCTAGTTCAAGAATTTTCTGTCAAAAAATAGACTTCACAAAAAAGGGTGTTTGTGGTATAATTATTTCATAAGCACCCGTAGCTCAACTGGATAGAGTACTTGGCTTCGAACCAAGCGGTTGCAAGTTCGAATCTTGCCGGGTGTACCAAATTCAATAAACAAATTGCCGTGAAGGCTTTTTATTTTAACTCGGAATTTGTATTAATTATTCATTTCATGATATAATCGTATTATGCTAAAGTTTAAAAATCTTACAATTGAAGAAAATATAAATTTAGGTAAAATGACAACTATGCGGCTTGGTGGTAAGGCTAGGTTTTTTGCTAAGGTGAATAGTGTTGACGACGTTCAGGCTGCTATCCAGTTTGCCAAAGAGAATAGTTTGCCAATTTTCATACTTGGCGGTGGCAGTAATACGATCGTTCGTGATGAAGGCTTTGAAGGTTTGGTGTTGAAAAATGAGTTTTTAGGTGTAAAGCAAGTTGATGAAGACGATAGCTCTAAAACTTTCGAACTCGGTTCTGGGGAAAATTGGGATAAATTTTGTCGTTGGTCGGTTGAACAAGGTTTGAGTGGCTGTGAGGCTATGGTGATGATTCCTGGAACGGTTGGCGCTTTACCAGTTCAGAATGTTGGTGCTTATGGTCAAGAAACTATTTCTATTTTTGAAAGTTGTAAAGTGATAAACCTTAAAACTGGCAATATCGAAATCTTGAGTAGAGAGCAGTGTCGGTTAGGTTATCGTTCAAGTATTTTTCGTGAGGAGAAAGCTGGTTGGTATTTTATAGTATCTGTAAAGCTAAAATTGTTTAAAAAACAACAGAAGATCCCGCTTTATTTTTCGGTTGAAGAATATTTTAAAAATCATTCCATAAATCCTGCGAAAGCAACTCCATCTCAAATTATGGAGGCTGTGATTTTTCTTCGCTCGGAGAAACTACCAGATCCTAAAGACATTCCTAGCGCGGGAAGCTTTTTTAAAAATGTTGAAATACCTGATGTCTCGGCGAGGCAATTTGCTGTGAAATTCCCTGGTGCGATTATTTTTCCAAGTGAGAAGAAGGGTTTTTCTAAGATTCCAACTGGCTGGCTAATTGATAGGGCTGGACTACGTGGTAAAATTATTCATGGTATGCGCCCACATGATAAAAATGCCTTGATTTTAACCAATGTTTCTGCGAAAACATATGCCGATTTAGCAGCTGCGAGAGCGAAAATCCAGCAAGAGGTTAAAAATAAATTTGGTTTTGAAATTGAACAAGAACCGCTAGAAATTTAGACTGAATAAAAAATGACCTACAGTAATTAAGGTCATTTTTTCAATTTTAGATTATTCTTCAGTCGTTTTGTTTTCTTCGGAGACAACTTCAGCCTCTGAAGTTTTATCTTCGGCAGTAGAATCTTCCGTTTCTACTACATATCCTAGAATTGTTCCTTTAGCAAGGCTCTCTTTTCCTAAAGAATCATTCCATTGGTTTTGGCCAAATGCCATTTGGCAGTACCATATAATTGTTGTAATTCCCATAGAAACAACTCCAAGTGGGAAAAGAATAAATGAGCTAGCTTTATCGAGTTTTTTGCTAATTTCATTTGCTGCTAGACACATAAATACAAAGTGGACAATTAAAGCGATCCAGCCAAGCCAAGGAATAAATCCCGCCAGAGCTAACAATGATAATGCGCCGTTATATCCGCCAAGTTCAAAGAAAAGCCAAATATTATAGTATGGCACCCAAGCTTTCCACGCAGGTAGACCAGCTTTTTGGAATATTTTACTTAGGACTAAAGAGTGAAATATATATGCTGCAGCGCCAATCACGATAGATGCTATAATAGCAAATACAATAATTCCAGCAGCCCCACTTATTGAATCGCTATAATATGGGCTTGAATAATATGAATTATAATTATACATTAAAACCTTTCTTTGGATTATTTTTACTGTATTTATTATATCTGTAAAATTTGAAAAAATCAAGCATTCAAGTTATAATTTAATAATGAAAATTTTGAATGGTGCTGAACTTAAAGATTTTATAAAAGAGCGTCAAGCTAAACAAGTGCGTGGATTGAGGCAGAGCTGGCAAGTTTTTCCGAGGTTGGTTATTTTTTATTCTAATGAAGATCCTGTAATTGAAACTTATATGCGCTTGAAAATTTCTTATGCTGAAGATATATTGATTGAAGCTGAGAAGCGTTTTGTATCTCCTGAAAATTTAGCCAAAGAAATCCAGAAAGCAAATTTAGATGAAACTATTCATGGAATCATCGTTCAGTTGCCGTTAAAAAAATCGTCTGGAGAAAAAATTGAAGGAGAGGAACTAAGATGCATTTTGAGCCAGATTTCTCCGGAAAAAGATGTCGACGGTTTGTCTGGTGATATTTTTATTTCAGCTACTGCGCAAGCTATTAATTGGCTTTTAGTGGGCTATAACATTGAACTCCGAAATAAAAAAATCGCAATCGTTGGTCAAGGCTTATTAGTGGGTAGACCACTCAGCAATATGTGGCTAAAGTCTGGTTATGATGTAACTGTTTTTGATAAAAATAATTCCGGCGAGATGAAAGAATGTCTTTTGAAGTTTGACATCGTAGTGAGTGCGACCGGTGCTCCTGGCTTAATAACATCGGAAATGCTTAAACCTAATGCTGTGGTTGTTGATGCTGGGACTGCAAGTGAAAATGGTATTATTAAAGGAGATGTCGCTGAAGAGGTTCGGCAAAATCGTAAAGACGTTACTATTACACCGAAGATTGGTGGAGTTGGTCCTTTGACCATCGCCTCTTTAATAGATAATGTAATTATTTCTGCGCGAAAAATCGCCAACCGAAAAGGCCAGCAGGATTTATAAAAATTAAGATTTTAACGCTAATTTTACTTTTTCTACCACTTGCCGGGGCGTTAAATTTGCCTTTACGATATAGTTAGTGATTTCAAATTTATCTATATCGATGGGAATTTCGGCGCGATCGGAATTAGTTAGTAGAATTACAGGTAGATTTTTAAATTTTCCAGAGCGAAGTTTTTCTAGTACTGAAATACCATCAAGGCTGGGAATTTTTAGGTCCAACAGTAACAAGTCGGGAACTTGTTTTTCTATCATATCTAATCCATCTTTTCCGTTATTAGAAATTTCAACTTCGAATCCGTCTAATTCAAACTTCATTTGATACATTTGCGCTATAACTGCGTCATCTTCAATAATTGCAATCTTAGTCATTAGGGCAATTTTACCATAAGAATAATGAAAGTTCAACTTAAATAAAAAACAGCCCATCTATAGAGAAGGACTGTTTTTATTTAATTGAGCTTAATCGCTCGGGGAAGCGGTCAAGCTATTAAATCATTCTTCGGCTAGCAATGTAGTAACCAGCAGCGGTTGTTAGTGATCCGATTGCTAAGATAGCACCAAATCCTTCGATACCAGTTTGTGGTAATTCGGCAGGAATTTGTGGTCGTGGGTTCTCTGGAGTTGGGTTCTCTGGAGTTTTTGGTTTTGGAACTTCAATCCGCGCACTATCGCATCCATCTTTATCACCAGGTATTGTTGGAGTATCAACGCAAGCTATATTCGTAGCTTTCATATTTGAAGCTGTTGCTTGTGATTTGATGATAATTTTTTCACTTGCGCCAACTTTTAGAGTAGGGATTGTATAAGTGAAGTCATCACCAGAAATTATACCTTTATCTGTACTGATGAATTTAACGTTAGCAGGTGCTTTATCGGTTACTTTAACATCTTTCAAATCAACTTCGCCGGTATTTCTAACAACAATTTCCCAATTGAAGTCTTTATTAGCTTCGGTAGTAAGATTTTTCTTTTCATTAACTGTTTTAACGATCGAGACACCTGGAGTTTTGACTTTAGGCTCTTCTTCTACGATAAATTGATTTTCACAGTTTGAATTGTTTGAATTATCGCCAATAACTTTAGCTACGATGGTATACTTACCAGTTTGAGTGAATTCAACTTGGAATTTATTGCCATCATTCTCAAAAGTTTTTACGATTTTACCGTTCGAATCTTTGATTTCGTATTTTACGATAACTTTTGAAATATTTTTCTGTGTATAGGTTGTTGAAATTTCAAACTTCGTGCGTGAAATTTTAGTGATTGTTGTTGAATTACATTTTACAAGCTTTTCTTCTTGAGTAACTTCAAAAGTTTTTTCACAATTTATGCTTGTTACCTCACCATCTTTAGTAATTACGGTAGCAGAAACGGTATATTTACCTGTAGCTTCTGATTCAAAAGTTAATTTTGTTCCGTTATTAACCATTTTTTCGGCTACGACTTTACCGTTAGCGTCCTTGATTATATATTTAACGCCCTTGAATTCGGTGTTTTGAATTGTCTTTGCAGTAGTAAATTGGAACTTCGTGCGTGAAATTTTATTTACATTCAAAGCATCACATTTATAAAGTGGTTTTGGTGTTTCGCAAACTTTATTGACTTTTACATCAGCTGTTGAAGATTTCTTACCTACGCCAGTAGTTGCGGTAGCGGTATTTGTTAATGTGTGCGCTCCACATTCGTCGTTAGTTACTTCAGCTGTGAACTTCAAAAGAGCATTGCTTCCAGCTGTGTAGTGGCCAATATTTGCACCACCTTTTACTAGGCTGTCGGTGATGTTTAGTGGTTTTGGATTGCTTGCGTTCTTTAGGTAGACACTTCCAGGGACAATCTTTACGCCGTTTGGAAGTTGGTCAGCGATAACAACATTATCTAATTGAGTTTCGCCGGTGTTTTTAAATTCGATTTGATAATCAACTTTTTCACCTTTTTTGGCATCTACTGATTTTACCCAGCCTTTAGTTCCTGTTTTACGAACTGATTTTTCAACAGTAAAATCACCCGTTTTCTCAACTTCAGCCTTGACTGTGAAAGTTACCCAACCTGAATATTTGAAACATCCAGGGATATTTCCGTCTAATTTATCATAACCAAGGAGCGCACCGTTGCCATTTACAATAGAATCATTTAATTTTACGCCACTAGTGAATACGTTGTTTGTGTATTTAGCTGAACCTGGTACGTAGCTTAATTTGAAGTTTTTATCGCTGCTAAAAATAGCTTGGTCAAAAACTGTTCCAGGCTGTGCATTACTTGCGCTCAAGAATCCGTCGATTTGGATTTTTTTAGCAGAATATGTTGGAACGTTGAACTTTGCAGTTGTTCCATTTGCGACTAGATTTAAATTATCGGCTGCATTGTTGTGGACATACATTCGGACAACATACTCACCGCTCTCGGTAATTTTTAAGTCATCTGACCACTTATCGTTTGTATTAGCTAGTTTTCGGATTCGTACGAAGTTTCGTTCGTCGCCGATATCTGGGTTGTTTGTAATTGAGTTGAATACAACTCGAGTTGCTGGTTTTTCGATAGTGAAAGTGTCTCGGTTTGGACCCCAAGCCCACACTAATCCAGCAGGAATAATTATAGTTGCAGCAATTGCACTCAATGCCACGGGGTGGCTTTTTGCAAAATTAGCAACTTTTTTAAGAAAGTCTCTCATTTTTCCTCCATTAAATTTAATAATAAAACTATATCATATTTTTGTCAAAAAGTCAATGTATTTAATATGTCGTAATTGCTAAACCGAATTGTTAAAAACTTACAATCGAGCTAATAAAGGTTATTAAACTTGGAAAAGCCCCCGCGCAAATGAGCGCAGGGGATAGAAAGGTACTTTTGAGTCCCTCTAGCGAATGGGCTAGAGGGTCTTGATAGAACTACCAATCATCATCGCTAGACACGGTGCCGTTGTTGGTCTGTGTCTGGGCTTTTTGCTGGTTGGTAGCCCTTTGAGCTGCTTCGGCAGCTGCTTGAGCGGTGGCTGCATCTTGAGCGGCTCGTGCTGCAGCTGCCTTTTCGGCGGCTAGAGCATCATCTGCAGCTTTTTGAGCTGCTTTATGCTCGGCCCCAGCCTGCGCTCGTGCCGCCGCCTGAGCTGCAGCTTGAGCTTCGGCTTGCGCCTGGGCCTCAGCTGCTGCTTTTGATACGGCAGACTCATCATTACCCTGGTATGAAGTGCCAGGCAATGAGTCCACCGTGGCATTTTCATTGCCAGTCGCCCCTGGCCGGACATTATTAGTGTCGGCCGCAACTACTGCAGAGTTGCGTTGGGGTGCTTCGGCGATGTTTTTCGCCGAAGTTCCTGGCGTTGGAGTGCCAGGAGACGGTGGTGTCCCTGGCACTGGTGGTTCCTTAGGCGTAGGTGGCGCCTTAGGAACCTTATTGTCGCCTCGAGGAACGTCTTTTGGTTGCTCCTCGAGGACGATATTTGCGCAGAAGAGTAGCTTTTCTACACGACCACCCTTAGCGTCTTTAAACGCTAGGGTTTTCTGGTTGGATAGATCCTGAAGTTGACTGCTAACTATATAGCTGCCGTCTTTATTGACACCATCTGTGTAGGCTTTAGTACCTTCACTGAGGGTCTTGACCTTCACCTGATCTTTTTGAATCTGTGGCTTAAGCAGATTGTAATACTCGAACCACAGAGCTTGAGCCTCGCGGCTCAGATATTCAGTTCCGTCAATCTTAACAGTAAGATTGGTGGGAACTTTTTTATGGAGGACATTTCTAATCATGCCCTCCATTGCTGCAGGCGACTTTGCGGTCATCTGCAGGTCCATCCAAGCGGCTTGTTGAGGGTCGCTTGGTAGCACGTTGGCGTCAGCTGTGTCGCTGACGCCAACTGATGACGGTTTAATGAGACGACCAAACATGTTGGTCATCTCATCATTATTCACCTTGAAGAAGTCGTTCTTCAAGGTGGTGTCATTAGAGACAGGTATCTCTTTTGGTGATACCTGCTCTTTTTTAGTATCAGCCGCTTTTGCAGCTGATGCTGCGCTACATGCAGTTAAGCATGGAGCAAGCAATAGAAGGAAGACAGCCATGATTGCGGCCATGGCCATCTTCTTGTTTTTCATTTTTCTCATCTCTTTTTCCTCCTTTTTTTATTTTCGTGTCAAGCTTGCGCATTGCCTGACAGGAATGAGATGAGTCGTCTCACGACGACAAAATCGCCAATCTCCTCCGTGCGCGCTGTGAGGAGGTTGGAGAATTAGTCGTCGCAAAACTAGGGGTTTAATCCCCTTTATTAGCCCGATTGTTAAGCGGCATTGACAAACCTCGCTTTAAAACTCTGTCAACTAGGCAGATTATAGCACAAAAAACTTAAAAAGTCAATAATTAAGCAATATTTAGACATAAGCGCAAGCAGTTTAATTTCTGATTAAAAATACCAAAATAAAAACCGCCGAGCTAATTTACTCGACGGAAAAAGTACTATTCTTCATTCAGCCAGTCAGCCAAGACTTTCTTGAATGACTGGCCGGATTTGCTTCTGCCGTATCGCCAAATTAGAAATGTGATGATGGCGATACCGATTAGGTTCTGCCAGATGCCTGTCGAATCTAGTAGAATCATCCCAATTAACAGGAATGAAATTCCGGCAAATCTGGCTTTCCTGACTAGGTTTTGCCAGACAAGAGTGTACTTGTCTAGTAGGAATATAAATAACATTCCTACTATAAAGTGAACCCCGACAACAAAACTCATCGTATCTACTCCTGGAATCCAGGAGAATGAACGAACAATAAACAGGACAAAAGAAATAAAAATCTGGATCATTTTTACCACCCCTCAAAAAAATATTTATTCGTTAAGATATCTTATCTAAACGAACTTTCTCGGCCAATTCCGAAAACTTATATATTATAATATAAAATATCTATAAAGTCAATTATGAGAAAAATTAAATACTAAGTTTTTACGCTTAAAATTATAAAATAATAGCTTGATTCTGGTATAATCTAGAGAGAAGAGAACTAGAATAAGAAAGGCAAAAATGGACACGCGAAAACCAAACGGCACTGGTAAAAAATATGAAAAATACGCAGAAAATCGAAAATCTGAGGGCGAAGATTATAATTTTTATGACAGAGTGATGTGCGACGACTCGGTTATAGAAAAATTTGAACATTTTGTATTGGTTGAAAACTTATTTCCGTATCAGATTTGGGATGGGTTTGAGGTTGAAAAACATTTGCTTCTGATTCCAAAGAGGTTCACAGAGACAATTAGTGATTTTTCGCCAGCAGAAAAAGAAGAGTATTTTGAAATTTTGTCAAAATACGAAGCTCAAGGTTTTTCGATTTATGCTCGTGCAGCGCAAAATGTTCGAAAAACTGTTAAGCACCAACACACGCATTTGATAATTTTGAATTATGACCGGCGAATATATTGGCTATTCAATATTACGAACAAAATTCTTTGGTGGTGTAATTTCTCTAAATAGTTTGGTTGATTTTTAGTGAAAAAAATGGTAGAATATTTAAAGTTTTATAATAATTTTTAATAGAGAGAAAATATGAAATCAGAAAATATTCGAAATGTAGCGATTATTGCTCACGTCGACCACGGAAAAACAACTTTGGTGGATGGTCTTTTAAAACAGAGTAATACTTTTCGTGAAAATCAGGCTGAAATGAGTCAGACGCTCTTAATGGATTCAGGAGATCAAGAGTCGGAGCGCGGAATTACCATTACTGCAAAACAGACGTCAATTTATCATGGTGATTATAAAATTAATATTATTGATACTCCGGGGCATGCTGATTTTTCTGGCGAGGTTGAACGCACGCTGAATATGGCGGATGGCGTGATTTTGGTTGTGGATGCTCAAGAAGGCCCAATGCCTCAAACAAAGTTTGTGCTTTCGAAAGCACTCGAGCTTGGTTTGAAGCCGATTGTGGTAGTGAATAAGATTGATAAACCAGCTCGTCGAATTACAGAAGTAAATGATGAGGTTTCGGATTTATTTTTGGAGCTTGCTACGAATGACGATCAATTGTTGTATTCAACTTATTATGCGATTGGTCGCGACGGTAAAGCTTGGCCAGAAGTGCCAGAAAATCCTGAGGCAGATGCAAATTTTGAGCCGATTTTTGATGCGATTATTAACGAAATTCCTGCGCCAAAAGTTGAACTTGAAGGTGATTTTCAATTGCTCGTAACTTCTTTGACTTACGATAATTTCTTAGGAAAATATGCAATCGGGCGAATCTCACGTGGAAAATTGAAATCTGGCGAGCAGATTGCACTAATTAAACGAGATGGAACTGTTAAAAAAGCTAAAATTGATAAACTCTTTGCATATCGTGGTTTGAACCGTGAGGAAATTCAAGAAGCCTTTGCTGGAGATATTGTAGCAATTACAGGTGTTTCTGAAGCTGAAATTGGTGAAACTTTGGCAGATGTAAATAATCCTGAAGCTTTGCCAACAATTGAGGTTGAAAAGCCAACTCTTTCGATGTATCTTGGCCCAAACACCAGCCCGATGAAAGGTCGTGAAGGTGAGTTTACAACTTCACGTCAAATTGGCGATCGCCTAAAGAAAGAGCTCGAAACAAATGTTTCACTACAAGTTGAAGAAAGTGGAATTGGTTTTATTATTTCAGGTCGTGGTGAACTCCACCTTTCTGTTTTGATTGAAACCTTGCGCCGCGAGGGCTTTGAGTTTGAAGTTGGTCGCCCACAAGTAGTTACAATTCAAGAAGATGGTATTGAAAAAGAGCCAGTTGAAGAATTGATTATTGAAGTTGCGCCCGAATTTGTTGGTGCGGTGAGTCAAGAAATGGGAACCCGCCGAGCGGAAATGCGCGCTCAAGAAAGCCTGCCGACAGGAGCTACTCGCTTAACTTATATTATTACAACGCGCGCTATGATTGGTCTTCGAAATCTAATGCTAACTGCTACAAAAGGCACGATCATTATGAATAGCTTGCCGCATGGTTATCAAGAGATGGGAGCTAAAATTCCTTCAAGCCGAAATGGTGTATTGATCGCTTTCGAAAAAGGAGTGTCAACACCTTATGCACTTCAAAGCGCAGAGAGCCGTGGCGAATTGTTTATTGGTCCGGGAACTGAAGTCTATGCCGGAATGATTGTTGGTTTAAATAATCGCCAAGAAGACCTTGAAATTAATGTTGTGAAAGAAAAGCACCTCACAAATATGCGTTCAAAATCTTCTGATGGTGCAGTTCAACTAACGCCATACACAGATTTAAGCCTTGAACAGTGTATTGATTTTATTGAGGATGATGAACTTCTTGAAGTTACGCCGCAGAATTTGCGTCTTCGAAAGCGCTATCTTGATTCAAATGAACGAAAAAGAATGAAAAAAGCTTAAAATAAAAATCACTCCAAGGACCAGAGTGGGGTGATTTTATTTTGCTAAGCGTCGCGTGATTTGCGGACATTTATTGCATAAGATTCTTCAGATTGGTTAACTTCAATAACTTTAAACAAGTCCGTCTCCTTTCTATAATCAATTTATTTTTAGCTTTTTATTTTTGCTTGATTATGATTATATCATAACATAAAAATCTTTTTATGTCAATGGTCTAAATTAGTTTGACAAAAAATAATATAATATATATAATATCGCCTATGGTTATAAAATTTTTAAGAAAAATTAGACAAAAGCGAAATTTTTGGTTTTTAGCTAAATTTGACGAAATGAGTATTTTATATATCGCAAAAATGTTTCGAAGTTTTGCATTGAATCTTTCGGCCGGCTTTGTACTGATGTATTTTTATAAGATTGGATATGGTTGGAATGGAGTTTTACTATTCTTGATTTTATCGTACGTAGTAAAATTGATTAGTGTTTGGGTTGGTGGTGCTTATATCGCGAAGCACGGGCCAAAACACGGTATTCTACTTTCGAATATTCTAAATATACCTATGCTGATTATGGCGTCTTTAACTTCGAAATTTGGAGTATCTATGGCAATTGCAACAATGATTATTCAGGGATTTGCTATTTCGATTTATAACGTTTCTATTTATGTTGGTATGTCTAAAGTGAAGAATAATAAGAAAGCTGGCGGGCAGTTGGGAGTTCTGTATAGTATTGATAAAATTGCAGCAGCATTATCTCCGATTATTGGTGGCTGGCTGGCGATTTTTATTGGAATGGAGTCAGCGCTTTATATCTCAGCAATTCTTTTTGTTATGTCGGCTATTCCGTTATTATCGACTAGGGAAGTTATGAAAAACGATATTAAATTAAATTTCAAGACATTTCCAGTAAAAAAATATCTTAATAAGATTTTTATTCCACAGACTTTAACTTCGGGCCCGTCATCTACTATTCATTTTACATGGCGTATTTTCGTGCCAGTATTTATTTTTTCGCAAGCAAATTCTTATGGTGTGATTGCGTCTTTGGCTAGTCTATCGGCGATAGTTTCTATTATTGCGGCAATTGCTTTCGGAAAGATAGTTGATAAAAACCAAGGCGGAATAATGCTCAGAGGATCTATTTTTATTCGTGGTCTAATAAATCTTTGTCGTGGATTATTTATGATGAACCCATTAGCGGTTGTTTTGACGAATATAGCAGATGAAGTGTCAGGGGTTGGTTATTCTTTATCGAATCAAAAAGGCGCATTTTTTGAAGCGGATGATTCAGGCCGGCGAATCGAATATTTTGTAATTTCGGAGTCATTCTTCTTTACAGGCTCAACTTTATATACTATTTTAGCATTCGTTCTGTTTTTGGCTTTCGGAGCAGAAACTGGCCTTCGAATATTTTTTGCTGTATCTGGAATCGTTCTTATTCTCTTAGGTAGGATAAAATACAAGGTTTATGAAATAAAATAGTTGATTAATCAATAAGCTTGTGTTAAAATTATAGCAAAGTTTTTCAAAATAAAAAGGAATAAAATGTTTAACAAAAAAACGATTAGAGATGTTGATTTGCGCGGTAAAGTAGTTTTATTGCGGGCTGATTATAATGTGCCAATCGAATATTCCGAAGGTGGTGAAGAGAATATTTTGAATGATTTTCGAATTAGATCAAGCTTGCTGACAATCAATTATTTATTAGAAAATGGCGTACGAAAGATTATTATTATTTCTCATCTGGGGCGTCCAAATTCAGTAGAAACACTCTCTGATTTAAGTGAACTAGAGAAACTAATGAATGGAAAGCGTAAATTCTCATTGCGGCCAGTTTTTAATAGATTACGAAAGATTTTGGCGGAAGATAGTGGATGCGATTTGAATGAATTTAAAACTGATTTTCCGATGAATTTCCACACGACGCCAATTTTTGCGCGAACTAGATATTCGGTTTCGATGAAAGATGCGGATGATAATTATAAAATTGAAATGCTTGAGAATTTACGATTCTCAAAAGACGAAAAAGCTAATTCATTAGAATTTGCAGAAGCGCTGATTCAAGTAACGGGAGCTGATTTGTTTGTTCAGGATGGTTTTGGAGTTGTACATCGTTCACATACGTCAACCAACGCAATTGTTAAAAAAATACCTAGCGTGGCAGGATTTTTGCTAGAGAAAGAAGTTTCGACGATTTTAAAAGCTCTCAAAAATCCAAGAGAACCTTTTGTTTCGATTATGGGGGGAGCTAAGATTAGCGATAAGCTACCTTTGATCGAAAAATTTATTAACCTCTCGAATAAGATGATTATTGGTGGCGCGATTGCAAATACTTTTTTGCATTGGGCTGATTTTAAAATTGGTAAAAGTAAGATTGAATTTAGTCAAGACGAGGTAATTGAAGGAATTATTGAGCGAGCTCATCAAAAATTTGGTAAAAATTTTGGGGCTGATTTTATTCTTCCTACCGATGTTGGGGTGGGTACTGAATTTTCTTCAAATTCTAATCGCATAAATAAAAATTTAAATGAAATAAATAAAAATGACTATATTTTAGACTTAGGCGACTATTCTATCTCACGCTTAACGCGAGCTGTTGAATCGGCCAAAACTATAATTTGGAATGGGACTGTCGGTGTGAGTGAGCTTGAAAATTTTGCAAAAGCTTCTGAGGCGGTTGCTGTGGCAATTTCTCGAGCTACAAAAAATGGTGCGATTTCAATTGTTGGCGGTGGCGATACCTCTTCTTTTGTATTAAATTGGATCGAAAAGAACCCAGAGGTTGCTCAATTTTCGCTTATTTCAACGGGCGGCGGTGCGGCATTAGAATTGATGAGCGGAAATAGTTTACCGGGATTAGAGATTTTGCCAGATAGATAAGCATAAGTTTTACAAAGATAATAAAAAATGATAAAATTTAAGGAAGATGATGAAAAAGAAACTTGTAATCGGTAACTGGAAAATGAATTTAAATATGCACGAATCAAGTATTTTCTTGCATAATTTAAGCGAAAAAGTAAAAGTGCATCGCAATATTGATGTTATTTTGGCTCCTTCAACTTTTACGCTTCAATCATTGAGTTTACAGGTTAATCATCGCCAATTCAAATTAGCCGCTCAGAATTTTTATTGGCGCGATCAGGGAGCTTTTACCGGTGAAGTGTCTATTTCTCAATTGCGAGGAATTGTTCAATACGCGTTAGTTGGACACAGTGAACGGCGAAACATCTTTGGTGAGACCGATAAAGATGTCCGAGCAAAGGTTGCAGCGGCTATTCGTAATAATATTCGGCCTATTTTGTGTATTGGTGAAAATTCTGATGAAAGAAATTATGGGGAGACTGCACTGGTTATTTCGGACCAGCTTATAGGCGGTTTAGCTAATGTTTCTAGTGAAGATATTGAGAAGGTAGTGATTGCTTACGAACCAGTTTGGGCTATTGGGACTGGTGTGAATGCTATGCCGGAAGATGTTCGAAAAGCTGCGCGAATGATCCGTCGTCAGATATCGGATTTGTACGGTCAGAAAATTGGTAAAAAAATTCAAGTCGTTTATGGCGGTAGTATTGAACCGGAAATTGCTGGTGATTATGCTAAAATGCAAGAAATTGATGGTCTTTTGATGGGTGGTGCAAGCTTGAGTGCGGATAAATTTAGCCAGATTATTGAAAAAATTTACGAATCAATAAAATAGAAAAGGAAAAATATGCGAGATATAGATTTTGATGAATTAGATAGGGCAGTAAATCGTTTTTTGGGTAAGCCAGAAAAAGTAGAAAATCTTGAAGATGAGGCTAGTGATACTAATAATCCAAGAGAAGAGTTGAATAATATCGATAAGAATGGCAATGATAATATTGTTTTTTCTCGTAGGCCAGCTATTGATGCGGGTGCATTTCATACTAATTTAGCAGAGAGAAAACTTGATAGAGTAACGGAGGATTCTTATGACACATCTAAAAGCGAGATTTTTAGTAGTGTTAGCTTGGGATCGGATAGTGCAAATAAAGATATGGACGATAAGCCTGAAGTAATTCAAGTTAAAATTAAAAAATCAAAACAGCAGATTAAAGATAACTTTAGCGAAAAAACTTATAGAAACCACAAGAAAAAGTCAAACGGTATTTTAGATAATTTTGATAATTCAAGATTTGAGGAGCCTGTCCTTGATGATTTTAGCAGTAGATTTAATGAAAAAATAATTATCTCCCCACCCGTAATCTCAGAACCTCAAGAATTTGAAAAAGTAATGCCCGAGTTGGAATCCAAGGCTAGCGCTGTAAAAGATTTTCCTGTAGTAGATAAAGTAACCGCTGTAGATATGCCGGCGGCAGATGCTTCTCCTCGAATATTTGAGCGGGATGCACTCCCAAAGATAACCGTACCAGAGCGTCCTGGCGTGTTTGAGATTGAAGAGAGTGATGATATTAGGGTTTTTGGCGCTAAAAAACCTGAGGTGCAGACCATTTTGGTTGAAGAAAAAACAGATGACAAGAATAATATTGATGATGAAATTGGTGCTATAGATAGTTATCGGGTTGATAATAGTATTGAGGTTCCGCAGATAAAACAAGATGCCGAACTAGAAAATATAGATTTGGGATCTGATAGTTTGTTGAAAACTTCAATTGATGTAATAAAAAAAGACGATGTTCAGCTACAGCTACCTAAAGAAAAAGATCAACAGAGCATAACAGAAGAAGATATCGTGCCTGAACCTACTGTCCGTGCACCATTTTTACAGAATGCAAAAATTGAAAAACGCCCTCTTGGTTCTACTCAGTCTACTGTTAAACAAATATCTAACTTTGACATAAAGCAAGCTGATCGAAAACAGAGATATGATCAGGATGATATTAATTCGAAACCTACTACTCCAATTTTGAGTCGAGATGAGTATTCTAGGCCTGTATTAGCTAAAAAGAAAAAAACAGGATGGAGTGTTGTTATTATCATATTATTGATGTTAGTTATTGGTGGGGCTGCTGGTTTTGGAGCGTTCTTACTGTTTAATATGTAGTAGATTTTACACTTTGATAGAAGTAGAAAAAAAATCGAGAATATGGTAAAATATTCTCTATGAATGCACAAGAAATCCGAAAAGCTTATCTAGAATTTTGTCAAAAAAATGACCACGAAGTAATCGAGCGCGCTTCTTTAATTTTAAAAGATGACCCGACAACTCTTTTTACGGGGAGTGGAATGCAGCCGCTTTTGCCGTATCTTTTGGGCGAAAAACATCCAAAGGGTGTGCGATTAACAGACAGCCAGACTTGCTTACGAGCGCAAGATATTGATGACGTTGGTGATAATCGCCATACGACATTTTTTGAAATGCTTGGAAATTGGTCTCTTGGCGATTATTTTAAAGAGCAGCAAATTCGGCAATTCTTTGAATTTTTGACAGATGTAGTAGGTCTTGATCCTTCGAAAATATACGTTTCTTGTTTCATTGGTAGTGAAAAATATGGAATTCCACGCGATGATGAATCAGCTGAGATTTGGCGGAAGGTTTTTGCTGAAAAAGGCATTGATGCGAAAATTGTCGAGCTTGATACGGCTGAAAATGGTGATAAGCTCGGGCTTCAAGGCGGACGAATTTTCTTTTATAACGATAAAGAAAACTGGTGGAGCCGTGGTGGTGGCCTAGATTCAACACCGATTGGTGATCCTTGCGGGCCGGATTCAGAAGTTTTTTATGACTTTGGTGAAGAAAATCATGATGTTAGTTTCGGTGAGGCTCATCCAGCGAGTGACAGCGGTCGGTTTATGGAAATCGGCAATCAGGTTTTTATGCAATATCGACGAACGGAAGATGGTTCTTTCGAGCCACTTGAAAAGAAAAACGTTGATTTTGGTGGTGGCTTAGAAAGGATTGCTGCGGCTAAAATTAATAATCCAGATGTATTCCAAATTAGTTTGATGAAGCCAATTATCGAAAAGCTTGAAGAAATTAGTGGTAAAAAATATGATGAAAATAAAGTTTCGATGCGCGTGATTGCCGACCACTTGCGAAGTGCAACATTTTTGGCAGTTGATGGTTGTGTTCCTTCTAATAAAGAACAAGGCTATGTGATGCGAAAATTTATTCGTCGCGCGATGGCAAAGGCTTTTGATTTGGGCGTAGAAGATAATTTTGTTGAACAGATTGTGCCAGTGATCGTTGATATCTATGGATCGGATTACAAGGAAGTCGCTTCAAAATCTGATGAAATTATTGCAGTTATGGTGAAAGAAGAGAAAGCTTTCCGCCGAACGCTTCGAAAAGGTTTGCGAGAGCTTGAAAAATTTTCTCAAGATGGTTTAACTGGTGCGGAATTATTCCAGCTTTATGATACTTTTGGTTTTCCTCTTGAGCTTTCGACTGAAGAAGCTATCCGACGTAAAATACCACTTTCGAAAAACTGGCGTGAGGAATTTGATGCTAAAATGAAAGAGCAACGCGAACGCTCACAGACGGCTTCAAAAGGTAAGTTTAAGGGCGGGCTTGAAGGACAGACGCTCGAACATCGCAAGCTTCATACAGCTACTCATTTAATGAATGCGGCACTTCATAATATGTTTGAGGGGCAAATTGCGCAAAAAGGTTCAAATATTAATGCTGAGAGGCTTCGTTTTGACTTTACTTTTGATCGGAAATTAACCGATGATGAAAAACAGCAGATTGAAGATATGGTTAATGATCAAATTTTGAAAGGACTGGAGGTTTCTTGGGCGGAATATCCAACAGATTACGCCTTGAATGAACTGAAAGCGATTGGCGTGTTTGGTGATAAATACGGCGAGACAGTTAAAGTCTATACGATGAAGGCCGAAGGTGAAAAACCGTTTAGTGTTGAGATTTGTGGTGGGCCCCATGTTGATAATACACGAGAACTTGCCGAGGGCGGTAAGAAATTTAAGATTGTGAAAGAGCAATCTTCAAGTGCTGGCGTGCGAAGAATTAAAGCAGTTTTACGATAAAAATAGATTAATCAGTCGAGAGGATGATTTTTCTTTCGAAAATTTGCAAAAAAACCTTAAACGGTTTATAATACAAACAGTATGTTTTTTAGAAATAAACAATCGGAAGAATTAGTTGACAACCATATTGTTGCCCTTGATATTGGAACTGAATATGTTAAGGCTTTGATCGCTGAAATTGATGGTGAAGATATAAAAATTATTGGTGTTGGGCGCGCTCATCAGGAATCTTCAGATATGCATTCTGGGGCTATTGCTGATATTGCTGGGGTAGTCAAAAATTGTGAAGACGCTTTAATTGAAGCTGAGGACCAAGCACAAATTCAGGCTAAACGTGCTGTTGTTGGGATTGCTGGTGAGTTGGTTAAGGGGGCTACCAATACAATTCGTTATCGTCGCCCGCAGCCGTCTCGACCTCTCGATGAAGCGGAAATGGAATTTATTGTTGATAAAATTCATGAACGCGCTCAACTAAAGGCTCAACGAGAGATTGCACTTGAAACCGGTAATAAAGAAGCTGAAATCAAATTAGTCAATTCTGCTATCGTTGGTATTCATATTGATGGGTATAAGGTTTCTAATCCGATTGGTTTTCAAGGTAAAGATGTAGCTATTCAAATTTATACGGCATTTGCTCCAACTGTTCACTTGAGTGCAATTGAGCGGGTTGCAAATGAACTTGCTTTAGATTTGATTGCGATTGCGGCTGAGCCTTTTGCGGTTGCGAGAAGTGTTGTAGGGAATGATTCCTCATCTAACTTTACGGCAATTTTGGCTGATGTTGGCGGCGGAACGACAGATATTGCCATCGTTAATGACGGTGGCGTAGAAGGCACTAAAATGTTTGGTATCGGGGGTAGGAGTTTTACTAACCAAATAGCTAGCGAGCTTAATTTATCATACGCTAATGCCGAGAAATTAAAATTGAATCTTGAAAATGAAAAGCTAAAATCGAATGTTGCAAAAGAAGCCATTGATGCTATCGATAATACTCTTGATGTGTGGGTTTCGGGTGTAGAGCTGGCTTTGAGTGAATTTGATGACCTTGATTACTTACCTAATAGAATTCTGCTTTGTGGTGGTGGGGCTAGCCTTTCTGCTTTGACTGATAGGCTTGATGATAGTGACTGGTGGCGAGATTTGCCTTTTACTAAGAAGCCGGTGATTAAATATATTGAACCTACAGAAGTAATAGGCGTCGAAGATTTAACTAAAAAGATAGTTGACCATACTTTCATTACTGCAATGGGCTTATTGAGAGTGGGATATGATACCTACATTGGCGCAGAAAATGCCAATGAAAGCTTTAAGGATAAACTTAATAAAATTTTACGGAATTAAGACTGGAAGGTATTTATGGAAGAAAAAGCTAAAAAAACTGTAATTTATATTGATGCCGAAGACGAGATTACGGATATAGTTAATAAAATTAAGGAATCGAAAGAAAGAATAATTGCTTTAGTCCCACCTAAAGCAGTTGGGATTCTTCGTAGCGCTGTTAACTTACGAATTCTAGCGCGGACTTCCAGAAAAGATAATAAGCAGATAGTGCTAATAACTAACAACTCTGCTCTTTTAGCTATGGCTGGTGCTGCAAAAATTCCAGTTGCCAAAACGCTTCAAAGCAAACCGGAGATTCCGGAGATTGATATTTTAGAAGTTGATGGCGAAGATATTATTGATGGAGAAAAGCTACCAGTATCTGAATTTGCTGGAAAGACCACAGATCAAGAAGAAGCTGAGATGTTGTCGAATTTAGATATTGATGACAATAAAAGTTTTTCTAAAAAAGATCCAGATTTCTCTAGAGAAAATAAGAATAAATCAAATAAAAGCATAAAAATACCAGATTTTAATAGGTTCCGAAAGAAGATTTTTATATTTGGTGGTTTAGGCGTGTTTTTCGTAATTTTTTTGGTATGGGCTATATTTTTTGCGCCTTCAGCAAAGGTTATTATATCCGCCAAAACATCTAATTTAGGTATATCTGAGACAGTTAAACTTTCTTCGGATGGGAATAATTTAGGGGATGAAAATTTACCCCTTTCTGTTAGAACTGTAGAGAAAATATCAGAAACATCTTTTGATGTAACTGGAGTTAAGGAAGAAGGCGAAGCTGCAAAGGGTGTTATAAGGCTATCGCAGAGCAGTGAAAGCGACCCTATGACTATAAAATCTGGAACTGCATTTTCTGCTGGAGGGTGTAATTTTGTCACTACTGAAACTGCCGTAATTCCTGGTGCAAGATTCTCACGAGGGAGTGCTTATCGCTCTGGATCAACTACTGTTTCAATCAGGGCAACACAGATTGGCGAACAGTGTAATTTATCGCCACAAAGCTACATATCATCTATTAGCGGCGTTAGCGCAACTGGAGAACAGCTTTCTGGTGGGTCTAAAACAATTAAGAAAATCGTATCAGAGGCCGACATTAATAATGCTAAGTCTAAACTAGCAGAAAATGATAACGAAAAAATTAAAGCTGAGCTTATTGAAAAATTTGGTAATGATTATATTATTCTTAAGGACAGTTTTAGGGCTGGTATCGGTGATGCTATTTCAACGCCATCAGTTAATAATGAATCTCAGAATGGTAAAGCTACTCTTAAAGCAACGTCAGTTTACACACTCAGCGCGATTTCTAGAAAAGACGTTAGAAATTATCTCGAAGTAAGCATAAAAAAGAGAATAAGTAACCAAAAAGAGCAACAAATATATAAAGATGGAGTTGACGAGTTGATAATTTCAAATTATTCCGGAGATTCTAAGAATGCTAGTGTTAAGTTTCAGACTACTGCTAAAATTGGTCCAAGGATTGATAAAGATAGTCTCAAGAAGAAATTATACGGTAAGCAATTTGGGGAAGTTCAATCATTAATAGGTGGTATTGATGGCGTGAAAAATGTTGATGTTAAATTTTCATTTTTCTGGGTGACTCGTGTTCCATCTAATGATAAGAAAATTGATATTGAATTTACGGTAGAAAAATAATGTCCAAAAAAAATTTAATGTGTCTTGATGTCGGTATTCGCAGGATTGGTGTTGCGCTCGCAGATTCTGCTATAAAAATTGCTATCCCTTTCACTACTATCGAGACAGACGAAAAAACCAACTCTGAGATTGACGAAATTAATAAAATTATCGCTAAAGAAAATATTAATATACTAGTCATTGGTTTGCCGAGAAACTTAAGTGGAGAGGAGACAGCGCAAAGCGCTTATACTAAAAAATTTGCTGAAAATTTCATATATTCAGTCGATGAGATTGTCTTTCAGGACGAGAGTTTAACCTCTGTACAGGCTGAAAATCTTTTAAAGAGCTATAAAAAACCCTATACTAAAGGAGAAATAGATATGCACGCTGCTACAATTATTTTACAAGACTATTTGGAGGAGAATTTTTAATGGATACAGATATAAGAAAAGTTTCAAAAGAGGAATCTTTGTCCGATGCTAATCATATTGATGATATTAGGGTTATAAATGATAAGACTTACAAACAAGAGCCCGATAAGCCTGAAAAGAAAAGAAAAAAATGGTTTTTTGGTTTTTTTGCAGGCTTTGTTGCTTTAATCATTGGGTTTTGCGGAGTGGTATTTTTTACTTATAAAAAAGATATCATTTTTTCTAAACCGGGTAGTATGGTGACTTTTAAAGTTGAAAAAGGTGATACTGTCTCGTCGGTAGCAGATAAATTGAAAAAAGCTGATTTAATAACATCAAAAATTTCTTTTGAAATTTATGCTCGACTTCATCAAAAAACTAATTTAAAAACTGGATCTTACGATTTATCAAGCTCAATGACGATCCCCCAAATTATTGATAAAATTAATAAGGGTGAGATCCAAAAGAATATTTCAGTGATGTTTGTTCCTGGTGGGACGGTAGCTATGGCTAAAAAAACTTTATTAGCAGCTGGATATACTGAGAATGAGATTAATCAGGCATTCGACAAAGATTATTCAACTGATTTCCCCAGATTATTTTCTGGTAAGCCTAAAAAAACAGATCTAGAAGGGTTTTTATACGGAGAAACTCACACTTTTCCAAAAAATACTAGTGTAGAAAAAATTATTCGTCGTTTTTTGTCAGATTTCGAGCAGGAAGTTGTTAGATTGAACCTTGAAGAGAAGTATAAATCCCGAGGTTTGAGCTTGTATGAAGGGATTACTTTAGCCTCAATTGTTCAAAAGGAGACGCTAAATGATTTGGATGATAAAAAAATGGTTTCAGGTGTATTCTTTAATCGTATGAAGGCCGGAATGACTCTTGGATCGGATGTCACATATCAATATATTGCAGACAAGTTAGGTGTTGAGCGGGATTATAATCTAAATAATCCATACAATCTACGTGTCCATAAAGGGTTAACGCCAACACCGATTTCAACTCCTGGAGTTTCTACTTTAGAAGCTGTAGCTACTCCTGCTAGCCATAATTTTCTATTCTTTTTGAGTGGTGATGATGATAAAACTTATTTCGCTAAGACTGATCTTGAGCACCAAAAAAATATTCAAAAATATTGCCAGAAAAAGTGTAAAATTATTTAATCAAAATAAGCACTAAACTTGACTTTTGTATAATTATTTGTTAAAATTGTTAGGTAAATTGATATAGAATGTTATATTTTGTGGAACGTTTTATATTAAGGCACCTGCCAGAAACTGTCGTAAGAGCGCACGATTTCACTAATATTAACTAATAAAGGTCGACACCGTGCTCGTTTCGAAAGAAGGACGGGATTAAGGTAGTGCGTCGCAGTAATGCGTCTGCGGGAGAAATTTTATTCGTAATCAAAAAAAGGTGGATTCACCTAAAATTGAGATTATTAGTCATCGCTCGATGAAAGATAATCGGTTTAAAAAACTTTTGAGTAAGAAAAATTTAATTTACCTTTCTGTATTTGCCGTTATTATAGGCACTGCTATATATGGTGGCAAAATCTCAGAACAAAAGAAAAATGACAGTTTTCTAGCTAAACAGTCTGACAAAGTATTGGATAATATTACTGGGGGGACTAATAGCATAAAAACGTCCACAGTGGATGAAGTTACTGAGTCTAAGGTTGTTGCTAGTCTAGCTGAAAATGCAAATCTTGCTGTAGCTCCAAGCACTGTCAATTCATCAATATCGCTTTCTATTCTGAGCGACTCAAAAATTTCTGATACATCTGGTCCAGTTGAAAAACCGAAAGTGTTAGAAGTCTCCGCTGAGAAGAGGGAGATTGTAACCTACAAAGTTGAGTCCGAACAGTCGATTCAGTCGATTGCTGACAAATATGGTATTACGGCTCAGACAATTAAATGGGTTAATAATTTAAAAGGTGATAATGTTGAAGCAGGTAAAGAGCTTAGAATTCTGCCGGTAGACGGGATTATATATAAAATTAAAGAAAATGAAAAAATAGACGGAATTGCTACAAAATATCAAGCAAGTGTTGAGCGTATAGTTTCGTATAATAGACTTAAAAATGAGACTGACGCTAAAGCTGGAACTGAAATAGTGATTCCTGGTGGTGTTTTACCTGAAGAAGAGCGTCCCGATTATGTAAGGCCGGTTGTTAATAGAAGATATCAGACGACTTCTGCGCCAAGGTCTACATTCTCCTCACCTTCTGCGCTTGCTTCAAATTTCAATGCTAAGGCTGGTAATGCTTACGCTTATGGATACTGTACTTGGTATGTATATAATCGTCGTCCTGATATTGGTAGCTACTGGGGTAATGCTACCTCATGGGCTGCCGCTGCTCGTGCTGCAGGATTTACGGTCGTACAGGGTATTCCAAAGGCTGGATCTATCTTCCAATATGGTGGTGGGTATGGACATGTTGGAATAGTTGAATCAGTGAACGAATCGGCTGGAACTATGCGCATTTCAGATATGAACGGTATTGCTGGTTGGGGTGCAGTTGGCTATAGAGATGTGTCTATCAATCGATCTTGGTATTATATCTATTAATATCATTAAAGGATACATGGAAAAACGCTAATAAAGCGTTTTTCTTTTGATTTAAAAAATGGTATAATTTAAAAGATATGTTTGTAGATACAGCTAAGATTTTTGTCCAAGCCGGCCGCGGCGGAAATGGTGCGGTCAGTTTTCGGAGGGAGCTTTATATAGAAAAAGGTGGCCCAGATGGTGGTGATGGCGGAAAGGGCGGCGATGTTATCTTTCGAGCGACTAAAGATCTAAATACACTTTTGAATTTTCGTTATAAGCCAGAAATTAAAGCTAAAAATGGCGAAAACGGTTCAAAAAGGAATAAGACTGGAAAGTCTGGTGAAGATTTAATTGTTAAAGTCCCCATTGGAACTTTAGTTAAACGTGATGGAGAAATCTTAGCCGACTTAAAGTTTGATGGCGAAGAAGCTATTATTGCTCGTGGTGGCGATGGTGGATTTGGTAATGCTCACTTTAAATCTTCGGTTCGGCAAACTCCGCGTGTTGCTGAACTTGGTGAAGCTGGTGAAACTTTTGAAGCTGATTTGGAGCTCAAATTGCTTGCTGACGTTGGTTTGGTTGGCTTTCCGAACGCTGGAAAATCTACATTTTTGAGTGTTGTTTCTAACGCACGACCAGAAATTGCTAATTATGCTTTTACTACATTAACTCCAAATCTTGGCGTTGCAGAAATTGATGGCTTTAATCTTTTAATTGCGGACATTCCAGGTTTAATTGAAGGTGCAAGCGAAGGTAAAGGTCTAGGTGATGCATTTTTGCGCCATGTTGAACGAACGAGTGTTTTGCTACATTTGATTGATATTTACGAAGAGAATCCAGATGAACAATATAGAATTATTCGTGAAGAATTAAAAAAATATCAACCCGAGCTTTTGGATCGACCTGAAATTATCGCTTTAACTAAAGCGGAGGGAATGGATGCTGAAATGATTGACTTTCAAATTTCGAAACTTCGTAAGGTGGCTGATGGCTCGCAGATTTTTGCGATTTCTTCGAGTGCGCATCAAGGCTTGAAGGAGGTTCTTCGTGCACTCCGAAAACAGGTAGAAAATTTTAGAAACTCGCAATCTAAAATTGAAGTTGATGAGGAAGAAGATGAAAACATTGCCGTAATATCTCTGTCTCAAGATGAAATTAATAAGGCTTGGTCGGTTGAGTTTAATGAAGAAGAAAATATTTTTGAAGTTTATGGTGAAAAAATTGAAAAATTTGCTCGCCGAACTAATTTTATGAATATACACGGCGTGAATCGCTTGCGTGATATCTTGCGAAAAATGGGAATTGAACATGAACTCCGCCGAATGGGTGCAGAAAACTCAAGTATAATTTCGATCGCTGGCAATCAATTTGAGCTAGTTGACTCGAATTGGGAAGATTAAAAGTTGTCTAAATAAAAAAGCACGATCTTAGTTGCTGGATGTATAATGGGGTAGCATTTAGGTTTCATTTTCGGATTCTTCTAAGGATTTCAATTCTTCCATACCTATATATAAAGCTACAATCTTTCGAATTTGACTATTATCGAAATGTTCTGAAAAAATTTCAATAATCTTTAATGGATTATAGCCATCATCGAGAAGCGACTTGATTATTTCTTCTGCTAATAAGCTGATCTGTTTTTCAGCATTCTGTACATATTCTGAGGCAGAATAGATAGAATTAGAATTCATCATACTTCTTAGTTTTGTTGATTCATAATCAATTATAGTTGCCATTTCTTTTTCTCCTATAAAGGTTCGCGCCACCCTCTGGCGAATGAGTGAGAATATTACCTCATGAACATTTGTATTTTACAATATTTTAATTAAAAAGTCAAATGCGTTTGTAATTTTTACAGTTTTAAAGTAAAATATAACCATGAAGACTTTCTTTTTTTATGATTTAGAGACCAGTGGATTTAGTCCGCAAAACGACCGAATTATGCAATTTGCAGGGCAGCGAACAGATGAAAACCTTAATCGAATTGGTGAGCCTGTTAATATTTTAGTTAGATTAAATGATGACGTTTTGCCAAGCCCGAGTGCGCTTATGGTGACAAAAATTAGTCCGCAAAAAACGGTTGAAGAAGGTTATACTGAAGCCGAATTTTCGAAAATGCTTGTTGAAGAATATTTTACGCCAGATACAGTTATTATTGGATATAATAATGTTCGATTTGATGATGTTCATATTCAGCATCTTTTGTGGCGAAATTTCTACCCGCCATATGATTGGCAATGGAAAGATGGCCGCTCGCGTTGGGATTTGTTAGATGTGGTACGAATGATTCGGGCGCTTCGGCCAGAAGGTATTAATTGGCCATTTATTATAAATGAAGAAACTGGCGAAAAATTTGCGGCTAATAAGCTGGAGCTTTTAACTAAAGAGAATGGAATTTCGCACGAAAATGCTCACGATGCAATGAGTGATGTTGATGGTTTGATAGATGTTGCACGACTCTTGAAAGAAAAACAGCCACAGATTTTTGATTACTTGTTTAAAATGCGTTCGAAAAATGAAGTGCAAAAACTAGTTAATCTTGAGAATCCGAAGCCATTTGTTTATACTTCTGGCCGCTTTAAAGTTGAATTTGAAAAAACCACGGTGGCATTTCCTATTGCGCCGGCTAAAAATCAAAATGTAATTGTTTGGGATTTGCGGTTTTCTCCTGAAAAATTTATTGATTGGAGTGAGGATCAAATCCTTGAAAATATTACGGCAGATTTCGAAACTCGTTCGAGTGATGATTTCGAGCCTATTGCAGCAAAGATTTTGCAGTATAATAAATGTCCAGCAGTTGCGCCAATGGGTGTTTTGACTGAAGAAAATCAGCAAAGATTAAAGATTGACTTAGCTGAAATTCAAAAAAACTTAGATATTTTACGAAAGAATCCACATTTTGCTGAGAATATTCGCTCGGCTTTCGAAAAGCGAAATGATAAATTTATTGATCAGTCCGCTGATGGTGAAAAAAAATGGCCTGAAGCTCAATTATATGACGGATTTTTGCCTAGCTCTGACGAGCCGAAAGTTTCAGCTGTGCGAAATGCTAGTGCGCGCGAATTGGCGGATTTCCATCCAGATTTTACAGATGAGCGACTTGATAGCTTATTGATTCATTATAAGGCACGTAGTTTTCCGAAGAGCTTAAATGCTAGCGAAAAAGCTTCGTGGGAAGAATATCGTGTACAAAATATCCAAAAAATGTTACCTAAATTCATGGAAGAATTACGACAGATTTCACTGTCTCAGAATTTGAGCCCGCAAGAAGAATTTATTATTGAAGAAATGAAGCTCTGGCTTGAAAATATTTTACCAGAAGCTAACTAATCGATAATCCCGATAAAAATTGTAATAGCTCCTAAAATTGTATGGCTTATGGTTACTCCAGTGAGGTTCTTAGTTTTGAGATATTTCTGATGCCACAATAGACCAATTAGAAATGTTAATATGCAGGTTATGAAATCTTTATAGCCTAAATGTGCTAAGCTATATAAAATTGATGAAATTAAGATGATTGAAGATTTTCGAAAATTTATTTGTTGTAAAATACTCGTTAATGCTCCTCTGTAAAGAAATTCTTGAATAGGTGAAGATATAAAAATATAGAATAAGTAAAAAGATAAAGTTTCACTTGGCTGAAATCTTGATATTTTAAAGCTGGATAAAATAATTCCAATAGCTATAAGAATAAGTGTTATCGCTGAAATATCTCGAATTGACTGTTTGGTCTTTATTGGTTTTATGCCGAGGGAGCTGTTATTGAAGCCTGATAATCTGAGTAGGATATAAATTAAAATTCCGCCAATAGTTAAAATTATGAATTTATTTTTAAAAAATAATGGATTAATTAACAATAAAAATGGAATAGTTATGTAGAAAGTAAATACCAGAAATAATATTAATCTGTTACTTTTGTGTGTCATTTTGTTAACTCTTTAATCTCTGGAGACCATTCACCGTCTAAGATTTTTTCGTTTTGCTTGTTTGATGATATAAGCTCGCGAACTTCTTGCGGTAGATTATCTTCTGGATGTTTGAAGCCTGTTGTCCACTGATAGCCCTTGTTGTAGCCTAGCTCTTTAGTAATTTTAGAAGTAGAATTTCTTAAGTGTAAAGGAATAGGGGCGTTTGGGGCTTTTTTTGCTAAGTTATAAGATTGAAACATAATTCCGGTAGCTTCACGTGATTTTTTAGATTTTGCTAAAGCTATTGCAGTGTGAAATAAAATATATTTTGCTTCGGGCATTCCTATTTTTTCGATCGCATCAAAGGTAGAATTTGCCAAACCAAGAGCGCCATTTCCAGCTAGCCCAATATCCTCGCTTGCAAAAATAATCATTCGGCGGGCGATATATTTTGGGTCTTCGCCAGCATTTAGCATTTTAGCTAGATAGTAGCCAGTGGCATCAACATCGCTAGCTCGCATACTTTTAATGAAAGCTGAGATTGCATCAAAATGAGAGTCGCCATTTTTATCATAAATTAATGTTGAATTTTCGATTGAATTTTTAATAACTTCTGGCGTAATGTTATTTTTTTCGAAATTTAAAATTAGCTCGAGATTTCCAAGCGCATTTCGAGCATCGCCACTACTTATTTTAGCGAGAAGTTTGAGTGCTTCTGGCTCTATTTTTGTTTTTGACGAAACTTTTTCAAGCGCATTTTTAATGATTTTCGAAATCTCCTCAGTATTTAAAGGCTTGAGTGATAGAACTCGACTTCTTGAAAGTAGCGGTGTGATAATTTCGAATCCTGGATTCTCGGTTGTTGCACCAATTAAATTTATCAATCCACTTTCAATATGCGGCAAAAAAGCATCTTGCTGCGATTTATTGAAACGGTGAATTTCATCAACAAAAAGAATTGTTCGTATCCCGAGGTTCCAGTTTTGGCGAGCATGTTCGATAACTTTTTCAATATCTTTTTTACCACTAGTGACGGCTGAAATTTCAATAAAATCTGCATTGACTTCATTCGCCAAAATTCTTGAAAGAGTAGTTTTGCCAGTTCCAGCTGGCCCCCAAAAGATTAAGCTGATAGGTTCTTTGTTTTCGATTATTTTTCGTAAAATTCCATTTTTACCAATAAGGTGAGATTGGCCAATAACTTCATCAAGCTTTTTTGGTCTCATTTTTTCGGCAAGGGGAATTCTTTGTGACATATTCATTATAAAAATTATATCATTTTTTAGATTTTCGGCAAAGTTCTTGCGATTTTTAGAATATTCGTGTATAATCTGGATGTGTGGCTCTTTAGCTCAGTTGGTAGAGCAGAGGCCTGAAGAGCCTTGTGTCCCCAGTTCAAGTCTGGGAGGAGCCACCAGAAAGCGACTTACTTAGGTAGGTCGTTTTCTTTTGTTTTGAAAAAAAATCTAAAGCTGGTATAATCTAAGTTATGAAAATTAATACGAAACCACTTCCCGGAATGATGGAGCTTTTACCTGAAGAGCAAATTGAATTTGATCGAATTTTAGGTGTAATAAAAAAATATCATGAAAGATTTGGTTTTGTATCAATAGATACTCCAGTTATTGAGCGCACGGAAACTCTACTTGCAAAAGCTGGAGGCGAAACAGAAAAGCAAATTTACCGCTTTAAGAAAGGTGATAACGATTTGAGCCTTCGCTTTGATTTAACGGTTCCAACCGCTAGATTTGTTGCTGAAAATTTTGGTCAACTGCAGTTTCCTTTTAAACGTTCGCAGATTGGCAAAGTTTATCGAGGCGAGAGAGCTCAAAGAGGTAGATTTCGTGAATTTTATCAGTGTGATATTGATGTGATCGGTCGCGGTGAATTAAGCTTAAAATATGATGCGGAAGTTATCGCGGTTATTTATGAGATTTTTCGCGAATTAAATTTTGGTGAGTTTATAATAAGGATTTCAAATCGAAATTTGGCGACTGGTTTATTGAAGAGTTTGAATCTAGAAGGAAAGGCGCCTGAAATTCTTGGGCTAATTGATAGCGCTGAAAAAATTTCTAATGAAGAATTCGACAGGCGACTTTTGTCTTTTGATATTGGTGATTCTGCACAGAAAATTAAGCAATTTATTGAAATTTCTGGTGATAATTCAGATATTTTTAAACAGTTAGAATTAATCTCTGATGGGTTATCTGATAATAATCAATTCAATAAAGGTATTTCTGAATTAAAAGAAGTTGTTGCGATTCTTAAATTAATGGGTGTAGAGGAGAAATTCTTTAAGATTGACACCCTAATTATTAGGGGTCTTGATTATTATACTGGTACTATTTTTGAAACAAACTTACTAGACTATAAAGAAATTGGATCGGTATCTAGTGGTGGACGCTATGATAACTTAAGTGAATATTATTCAAAAGAAAAATTACCTGGGGTTGGTGCTTCGATTGGCTTAACAAGACTATTTTGGTGTTTGCGAGATCTTGGTCTGCTGAATTTTTCGAGCAAGACATCAGCTGAATTCTTGATAATACCATTCAGTGACAATGAGTTATTTAAGGCTTTTGAGATCGCTAAACAACTTCGCGATAAAGGGGTGAGTGTCGAGGTTTTGCTAGAGGAAATGAGAATTGCTAAAGCTCTCAAGTTTGCTGATAAACGTGGCGTTAAATTCGCTCTGGTGCTAGGAGAGCGAGAAATAGAACAAAACCAGTTTGAATTTAAAAATATGGCAACTGGTGAAAAAATTGATCTAGTAGAGTTCCTGAAATAATTTATGTTTATTTCTTTGTCTATTTATGCTATAATTTTTTTATGGCACCTTGGCGGAGTGGTTACGCAGAGGTCTGCAAAACCTTTTACACCGGTTCAATTCCGGTAGGTGCCTCCAAAATTATTTAAAGAAAGGTAATATGGAAGAAAATAAAATCCAAAAAGTAGAACGAGTTGTAGAAATCCGAAAAGGTGAGAATAATCAGACGGTAGTTTCTTCTCAGCCATCTATTATGCAATTACAGACCCGATCAAAAAAGAAATATAGCCAAACCGTTCAGGTAGTGAGAAGTGTTTGTGTTTGGATTGTAATTTTGATGACTGCTTTGATGGCAATGGTTGCGTTGATTGCAATGTGGGCTAACTTAGATGGAGAGATTGTTGCTAAAACTTTCGGTACTATGTTTATTGTTGGTTTTGCTGCTGGAGTTATTATGCTTGTTGCCCCAGCACTCGATAAGACTGAGCAATAATAATTATAATTAGAGCGCGCCTTGATTTTTATGGTTAAGGCGCGTATAATAAGGATATGCGCGAGTGGCGGAATTGGTAGACGCGAGGGACTTAAAATCCCTTGACCTAAAAAGTCGTGCGGGTTCGATTCCCGCCTTGCGCACCAATAAATTTAAGGAGATAAAATAAGATGGAATTAATAATTGCTGTTATAGTTATCGTGCTTTTGATTGGACTGTTTGTCTGGGCACAGTATAACGGTCTTGTCAAATTAAATGAGCGTGTAGAAGAAGCTTGGAGCGATATAGCTATTCAGCTTAAATATCGTGCAGATTTGATTCCTAATGTTGTTTCTACAGTAAAAGGATATGCAACGCACGAAGAAAAAGTTTTTGCTGAAGTTTCAGAGGCTCGATCAAAATTAATGGGTGCTGGTAGTGATGTTAAAGCTGCTGCAAAGGCCGAAGGTGAGCTCTCGAGTGCTCTTAGTCGTTTGATGGCTATTTCCGAGAACTATCCTGATTTGAAAGCTAATGTAGGATTTATTCAACTACAAAATCAACTTCAGGAAATTGAAGATAAGATTCAAGGTGCGCGCCGATTCTATAATGCTGGCGTTCGTGATTTGAATATTAAAATTAAAGTTTTCCCAACAAATATTTTTGCTAAGAAACTTGGTTTTAATGCTCGTGAATTCTTTGAGGTAGAAGATCGAGCTAGTGTTGAAAAAGCTCCAGAAGTAAATTTTTAAGGTTAGATTTCTGGAATGTATAGTTCAATCGCCAAAAATAAACGCAATACGGTTGTAATTTTTACGGCATTTATTGCAATTATTTCGGCGATTGGTTTTTTTATTTCAAATTTTTGCCATAACTATTCAATTTTTTGGTGGACTTTTTTTGGGGCGTTAGCTTATGCTGGAATAGATTATATTTTAGCGGCAAAAATTGCGTTATCGATGGCTGGTGCGAGGGAAGTTTCTAGACAGCAATCACCTGAATTTTATGCAGCAGTTGATTCGTTATCAATAACGGCAGGTATCCCTATGCCGAGATTGTTTGTTATTGATGACATTTCTCCGAATGCTTTCGCGGCAGGAAATTCACCCAGGAATGCAGCTGTCTGTGTGACGACTGGTTTGCTGGAGCTTATGGATAAGCCTGAACTTGAAGCTGTTATAGCGCATGAGATTTCGCATATAAAGAATTATGATATTCGAGTATCTATGGCTGCTGTTGCGCTAACGGCTGCGATTGGCTTTTTAGCGGATATTGCTTGGAGATTATTTTTTTGGAATGATGATAAAGATTCTAAAAACCCTATAGAGATAATCGTTGGACTGATTTTAGCACTAATATCACCACTTTTAGCTGCGATTATTCAGTTAGCTATTTCCCGGGAGCGAGAATATTTAGCTGATGCTTCTGGGGTGATGTTAACAAGACATCCTGACGGAATGATCTCAGCGCTTGAAAAATTAAAAGCAAATTCTATTCCTCTCAAAAAACAATCTTCGACAACTGCCAATTTATATATTTCTAATCCACTTAAAAAGGGTGTGATGAATAATCTATTTTCAACACATCCTCCACTAGATAGGCGGATTCAGCGATTAAAAGATAATAGTAGGAAATTTTAGGTCATGACTAAGAAAAAATATAGCTCAGATGAAGAGCTAGTTTCGGTGTTATATTTTTACTGGATTTCATTTAGAATTTGGTTTTGTAAAAATTTAGTTGGGCGTTTTGGAGAATTTCGCAGTCGTCGCTTTCATCGTAGCTTTCGTTTAACTCGTAAACGAGATTATCAGCGACCTCTTAAAATTGCGGGTTACTGGAGTTTTACTAAGGCTGTTTTTCATACTATTTCGGAAAACAAGAAATCTTTTCTGTTGTTGATGGTGGTGATAGCTGTAGCTAATTTTATTTTGGTGGGTTTACTTGATCAGGATTTTTTAAATAGCTTAAAGGATATAGCAAATGCTACTAATGGTGGACTACTTAGCGGTGGATGGGGTGAATTGGGCAAAGCAAGTCTTGTAGTTCTTTCGACGTTTTCGACCGGAGGATTGGTGCGTTCACCGAACGAGGCTCAGCAAACGACAATGTTTCTAATCGTTATGTTTGCTTGGCTAGCGGTTGTTCAGCTTTGTCGTAATATTTTTTCTGGAAAAAAGAAGATTAGCGTTCGTGAAGCACTTTATACTTGCGGAATGCCGATAATACCTATGTCTATAATAGCTCTGGTAATTTTAATTCAAGCCATTCCAGCATTCTTGAGTGTAATTATTTATGGATCGGCAATTGCCACTAAATTTGCTTCACAGGGCGTGGAGCAGATGATGTTTTTTGCAGCTATTGCGCTATTGGTTTCTTTGTCTGTCTTTTGGATTATCGGGTCGGTTTTTGCTCTAATTATAGTGACTATCCCTGGCACTTATCCACTTCAGGCTTTAAAAATATCTGGTGATATGGTGGTTCAGCGACGCCTAGCTATTCTTTTTCGTGTTTTATGGTGTGTGTTTATTTTAGCGGTTATTTGGTTTGCTATTTTAATTCCTTTGGTTCTTCTATCTAATTGGTTGAGCTCAACTGCAAGCTTTTTTACCGGTTTACCAATTGTTCAGATTGCAATGGTGCTATTGACAAGTTTTTCTCTAGTTTTTGCGGCTGTTTATCTTTATTCACTTTATAGGAAAATCATTGACTATGACCGACAAAATTAACTCTCGATATCTTGATTTAATAAAGCTATTAAATAAATATTCTTTTGAATATCATTCGTTAGATAAACCTAGTGTATCGGACGCGGTTTACGATTCGCTTTTTGCAGAATTAAAAAAAATCGAAGCCAAAAATCCAGATATTATTTCGCCTAATTCACCAACTCAACGTGTCGGGAGTGCTGTAAAGGGCGGTTTCAAAAAAGTAAAACATACTAGTCGAATGCTAAGCCTGAACGATGTTTTTTCGGAGAGAGAAGTTGAAGAGTGGTTTATTCGAATTAAAAAACTCAAGCCAGAATTACAGGAAGATTTTTTTTGTGATATTAAAATGGATGGACTTGCTTGCTCAATTATATATGAGGATGGCGAATTCGTTCGTGCGGTTACGCGGGGTGATTCATTTGTCGGCGAAGATGTTTCAAGTAATGTTCGTACCATTAAAAATGTGCCGATGTTTCTGGAGCGTGGTCCTGATTTTTTGCGTCATGGCAGGACAGAGATTCGTGGCGAGATTGTGATTTTGAAAGATGATTTTGATAGGCTAAATAAGATTCAGCGAGAAAATGATAAATCCGAATTTGCTAATCCACGGAATTTAGCGGCTGGAACTATTCGCCAGCTTGATCCAAGTATTGCCGCATCGCGACCACTCAATTTTCGGGCATATGATTTAATTCGTGAAGATCGGGATGAGATTCCGACTAACGAATTTGCTTACGAAGCTATATCTAAGGTTGGTATCGAGTGTAATTCTCAGGCTTGCAGGCTTAATTCTATAGAAGAGGTACTTAAGTTTATTAATAACTGGAGTGAGGATCGGAAAGATTTGCCATTTAACACTGATGGATTAGTGGTTAAGATAAATAATCGTAAAGATTTTTTCGATATTGGAGTAGTTGGGAAACAGCCCCGTGCGGCGATTGCTTTTAAATATTCTCCAGAAGAAGCTACTGCGGTCGTAAAAGATATCGTAATCTCTATTGGCCGAACTGGCGCGGCGACTCCGGTAGCTGTTTTTGCGCCAGTTCAGGTTGCTGGAACGACTGTCCAGCACGCGAGCCTACATAACGCTGATGAAATTGATCGGCTGGATGTTAGGATTGGAGATACTGTGGTTATTTTTAAAGCAGGAGATATCATCCCGAAAATTAATCGTGTTTTAAAAGAGCTTCGAACTAATAAACTGCCTAAATTTAATTTTGAACAGGAACTTACTAGACAATACCCTGAGGTTGAGTTTGAACGGCCTACTGGTGAAGTGGTGTATCGGGTTAAGGGGGTTAACTCTAATATAATTTTAAAGAAATCAGTTGCTTTCTATGCTTCAAAGGCAGGGCTCGATATCGAAAACTTGGGTGAAAAAAATGTTGACTTATTAGTTGAAAAGGGCTTAATTCAGGATTTAGCTGATATTTATAATTTGAAGAAAGAAGATTTGTTGAACCTTGAGCGTTTTGCGGAACTTTCGGCGAATAATCTTTTGCGGGCGATTGATAATTCTAAAAATCCAGAACTTGATAAATTTATTGCAGCGCTGGGGATTAGGTACGTTGGTGGTGAGACCGCTAAACTTTTAGCAGAGAAATTTGGTAATTTTGATAGTTTACGACGTGCTGAGTTAGAGGAGCTGCTTGAAATTGATGGAATTGGCCAAAAGGTCGCGGAAAGTATTTTGGCTTATTTTTCAGACGATGATAATCTGTTGGTATTGGAAAAAATGTTTAGTTATGGGGTAAAGGTTAAAGATTTCTCGAAAATTGAAGGTGTTTTGAATGGTAAGAATTTTGTAATTACTGGTGTGTTAAATAGTATGTCGCGTGAACAAGCGGCAGAAAAAATTGAGAAGCTTGGCGGAAAATTTCAAAAAACAATTTCGAAAACAACTGATTTTTTGATTATTGGCGAAAAAGTTGGAGCGACAAAAATTTCGAAGGCCGAAAAACTAGGTGTAAAAGTTATGGATGAAGATGAATTCTTGAAAGAAATAAATGCAAACTAAGATTATTGCAGCTTATCCTTGTTTGGGTAAAACTACTCTTTCAAAAATATCTAAAAAGCGATTTTTGGATATGGAATTTAATGAAAGTAGTAAAACTAAAATGATGAATGAAGTTGAAAGATCTCATTTTTTTGATTTTTGTGTACAGAAAATTGAAGAAGAATATTATTCGGGTAATTTCGAAATTATATTTATTAGTGAAGACGATGAGATTTTAAAGCGACTACTTTCAAAAAAGATTAGTTTTATACTTATTTTACCAAATATTTTTAAAAAAAGAGTGATGCAAGAGTATAAAAGGCGTGTTATATATCGTTCTGGTAAAAATTGGTGGAATAATGTTATTGAGCCGGAAATTAGCAATCTTCAAAACAGAATTGAATTTTACAAAAATAATGAGCTGGTTGAAGTTTACTTAACTGATGAGAATGAATATATTTGCGATAAGATCGCTTTATGGTGATTTTTTGATTTTTATACTATTTTTGGTATAATTTAAAATAGTATGAAAAGATATAATCCGATTGGAATTGAAGAAAAGTGGCAAAAAAAATGGGATGAATTAAAGCTTTATGAGGTTAAAGCGGATTCTTCGAGACAGAAAATGTATATTTCGGGAATGTTTCCGTATCCAAGTGGGGCAGGTCTTCACACTGGGCATGCAAGGAGCTACACGATCGTTGATTCGATCGCGCGTTTTTATCGCCAGCAGGGCAAAAATGTTTTAAACCCAATTGGTTGGGATACTTTTGGCTTGCCAGCAGAAAATTATGCAATTAAAACTGGGATCTCTCCGCAAGAAGCTACGAAAACAAATATTGCAAATTTTAAAAAACAATTTAAACGGCTTGGAATTTCAATCGATTGGTCGCGAGAAATTAATACTTCGAACCCAGAATATTACAAATGGACACAGTGGATTTTTCGTGAGCTCTATAAAAAAGGTCTAGCTTATCGAAAAGAGAGTTATCAGTGGTGGTGTGATAATGATAAAACAGTTCTCGCAAATGAACAGGTTGAAAATGGCCGATGCTGGCGTTGCGGTGAAGAAGTTTCGAAAAAGCAAATGACTCAGTGGTTCTTCAAAATTACTGCATATGCTGACGAACTTTTGGCTGATATCGATAATCTTGATTGGCCTGAAAAAATCAAAACAATGCAACGAAACTGGATTGGTAAATCTGAAGGTGCTGAGGTGGAATTTAAGATTGCCGATGGCGAAGCTAAAGGTGAAAAAATTAAAGTTTTTACAACTCGACCAGATACAATTTTCGGTGTGACATTTTTAACTATTGCGCCAGAACATGAATTGCTAGAAAAACTCTCTACCGATTTAACTAGAGAAAAACTCGAAGAATATAAGAAAAAATCACTTAAAAAATCTGAAATTGAGCGCCAAGAAAATAAAGAAAAGACAGGAATTTTCACTGGAAGTTATGCAATAAATCCGGCAAATGGTAAGAAAATCCCAATTTGGGTTAGTGATTACGTGCTTGGAGGTTATGGCGAAGGGGCTGTTATGGCGGTTCCTGCTCATGATGAGCGAGATTTTGAATTTGCTAAAAAATTTGGTTTGGATATTATAAAAGTTGTTGAGAAGCCTGAGGATATGGCGGATGATGATTCTTGCTATCATGGAGAAGGAATTACAGTTAACTCTGGTGAATTTAATGGTCAAAAATCAGAGGATGTTCGTGAACAGATTTTGAGCTGGCTTGAAGAATCTGGGGTTGGTCGTTCGAAAACTACATATAAAATGCGAGATTGGCTGATCTCTCGCCAGCGCTATTGGGGTTGTCCGATTCCGATTGCTTATGATAAAGATGGAAAAGAACATTTGATTCCCGAGGATCAATTGCCTGTGATGCTTCCAACTTTGAGCGATTTTAAGCCTGATGATTCTGGAAAATCGGCCCTTGCTAAGAGTGGAGAATTTATTACAGTTAAAATTAACGGTGAAAAAATGACCCGTGAAACTGATACGATGGATGGCTACGCTTGCTCAAGCTGGTATCTTTTGCGATATGCTGATCCTCAAAATTCTAAGCAGGCTTGGGATCCTGAGCTTGTAAATTACTGGGCGCCAGTTGATTATTATGTTGGTGGCGACCACGCAGTTGCACATTTGTTATATATTCGTTTTTGGACTCATGTTTTTAAAGATTTAGGGTTAACCAATTTTGCCGAACCAGTTAAAAAACTCCTTTATCACGGATATATTAATGCCGAAGACGGTTCGAAAATGAGTAAATCAAAGGGGAATACTATTGATCCACTTGAAGTTATCGACCAAGGATATGGTGCGGATTCACTTCGAACTTATGAAATGTTTATTGCTCCATATGAAGTTGATGCTTCTTGGGATTCACGAGGTATAGCTGGAGTTTATCGTTTTCTGAATCGTGTTTGGGTTTTAGTTCAAGAATTTATTGAATCTGAAAAATCTGCTGAAAATCTTTCGAATTTTATTGAAGTTCAAAAAGCCCAGCATAAAACCATCAAGAAAGTTACTGAAGACTTTCATCGCGAAAGTTTGAATACGGCCGTGGCGGCTTTGATGGAATTCGTAAATGAGCTTTATAAATTGAAGCTTGAAGGTTTTTCGAATGATTGGCGATTTGTTCTAGAAGATTTACTTAAAATGCTCGTTCCATTCGCTCCACATATTTCAAGTGAACTGTGGCAGCAGCTTGGAAATGATGATTTTATAGAAAAATCTGGCTGGCCAAAATGGAATGAAGAGCTTTTGAAGACTGATGAAGTTCAGATTATTGTGCAAGTTAATGGAAAGCTTCGTGGAAAAATTAAAGTTTCGCCTGGTGCTTCTGAAGATCAAATACTAGATCTGGCTAAGTCTGAAGAGAATGTTGTCAAACATTTGACTGGAAAGCAGATTGTGAAAGAAATTTTTGTGCCCAATAAAATTATAAACTTAGTTGTTAAATAAATTAAATAACTGCGTTCCGTTAAGAGGACGCAGTTATTTAATTTATTATTTTTTATCATTAGGTGTGAAGTCGCGTGGAGAAGCCTCAACTGCAACCCAGCCGTCTTCATCTATTTTTTGGTTAGTGAAGGACTCGACTCCCTTGGCTGTATTTCTTACGTTTTCAACTCGAGTAATAAACATCTTATCGTCCCTATCGTAATATACATCGCCCGTTAGATTGTACTCAACATCAATTTTATGAGTTCCTACTGCAGAATGAAGATCCTTACCTAGTTCATTCACCGTATCTCCGGCGTGAGATTTATTAGTTGTGCGTATAGCGCTTCCTTCTTCGACTTTCAAGACTCCGCCGTTGCTTGAGATCTTTTCTACGGTTGGATCGTCAAAATCAATATGCGTCTGATCGAGAGCTTTTTTACTTGTACCTTCAAGGACTTCATTTACGGGGCTGACCGTTAAATTGTTAATTTGCTCGCGCGATTGGTACGATTTTATTTCTTTAGCTATTTGTGCTCCACCTGTTATTGTAACTCCGATTGCCGCTAATTTTGCTATTTTTTTGAGTGTAGATTTTTTACGAGATGGTTTCTTTTCTTGAGTGTCTATATAACTATCTAATCTTGTTTGATATTCAAGATTATCTCTGGATGCTGAATCTTGATCTTGGCTATTGGGATTTTTTCTTAAATCTGAAATAAATTGAGGCTCGTATCTAGGGCCTGGCTGGTCGACGTGACCTAGGCCTGCTATATGTCTATTATTCATATTTCTCTTTTTCTTTTAATTTGTTATTTATGTTTTATATTTTATCATAAAATAATTATTATGTCAATAGTTTAATTAAAAAACCGCTTGATTTATCTTAAAAAATCCTGTATAATTACTTTAAAGGCAAATAATAACCTAAAGGAGAACTTTAATGGCACAGCCAAAAAAGCAGAGTAGCCCTCGAAAAACTGGATTGCGACGCAGTCACTTGCGCCTTGATTTAGCTCGACGAGTAAATAAGAAGTCACCAGTAAAAGTTTATACAACTAAAAAGCAATCTGGTAAAGCTTTAAACAAGCAACTCGAAGAAAATAAAACGCTTGCAGCTTAGTTTGCTGGCGTTTTATTTTTGTTTGACAAATAATAATTTTATATAATAAAAAAGGAAAGAACCTTACGCAAAATGGCATCAAATAGACACTTAGGACGAATCGTTGTCCTTCAAACACTCTACGAATATGAATTTCGCTCACAGTCAGAAGACAAAAGCGTGGATTTAGCGGATATTATCGCTCGAAACATGGAGCGTTACGAAGACACTATTGGTGATAAGCAATTCGTTCAGGATTTATTGAATGGAATTGTTGAAAAACAAGTTGAATTAGACACTAAACTTCAACCAATGGCGCCAGAATGGCCAATTTCGCAAATTTCTCGAATTGATCGAAATGTGCTCAGAATGGGTCTTTTTGAACTTCTTTATATGCAAGAGACTGTTCCGCCAAAAGTTGCTATCAATGAAGCGGTTGAACTTGCGAAAGCGTTTGGTTCCGACAACTCAAGTAAGTTTATTAACGGTGTTTTAGGAACAGCGTTTAAACTGTTTGTAGGGGAACAAAATGGCGAACAAGAAGGTTGAAAATTTTAAAAAATATTTTAATCGTAATAGAAGGGTCTCGATCCAGGAGATTGTTCGTGAACCTACGGCTGGTGGTGTAATTTTTCGTCGCAATCAAAAAAACGAAATTGAAATTTTGCTCATTCAGGATTCCAAAGATCGCTGGACAATCCCAAAAGGCCATATTGAAGAAGGTGAGACTGCGCAAGAGACTGCTCGCCGCGAAATTGGTGAAGAGGCTGGATTGAAACAGGTTGAGATTCTTGGTTGGTTGGGTAAAATTAATTTTCGCTATCGGCGAATAGATAAATTAGTCTTGATGACAACTCAGGTTTATTTGGTTAAGGCGCTGGGTGATACTAATGCAATTCAAAAAGAAGACTGGATGAACGGTATTAAATGGTTTAGCTTTGCTGAAGCGTTAGATGTGATTGAATATGAAGATATTGGAAAATTAATTTTGCTAGCGATGAAAAAAATTAGACAGGAGAAATTATAGTGAGTGGAATTTTGCTAACACCTTATCATGACTGGGCGAAAGAAAAGCTTGGCTATGATTTTAATGATATACAGCTTTTAGTGACTGCTTTGACGCATCGAAGTTATTTGAATGAGCATAAAAAATCAGCAAGCGAGCACAATGAGCGATTAGAATTTTTGGGCGATGCAGTGCTGGAACTTGTTACGACGGATTTTTTGTTTTCTAACTATCATGATCCGGAGGGGATTCTTACTGCTTGGCGTTCGGCGCTGGTTCGGACCGAGAGTATTGGTGCGGCTGGTGAGCGCCTTGGCTACGAAAAACTAATTCGGATGTCGCGTGGCGAAAAACATGGCTCAGCGCGCGCTCGTCAACAGATTTTGGCAAATGCTTTTGAAGCTACTACTGGCGCAATTTATCTTGATCAAGGATATGAAGCTGCTAAAAAATATATTACCGACAATATTTTATCAACTTTACCTCAGATTTTAGAGGATGAATCTTGGCGTGACCCTAAAAGCTATTTACAGGAAATTTCACAAGCGCGCGATGGTTTCACGCCAGTTTATCGAGTATTGAGTGAAGATGGTCCAGATCATGAAAAGATTTTTACTTTGGGTGTTTTTGTGGGTGAGAAGAAAATGGGTGAAGGCGAAGGGCCAAGCAAGCAAATAGCTCAACAAGAAGCCGCCCGCGAAGCTATTCGTAAGTATAACCCAAAAAAATAAAAAGAGCGCTAATCGCGCCCAAAAATAATTATTACTTCATATCTATCGCCATTTTGATTTATGGTGATAGATTTAAAGCTTTTGATGTCGTCATCCTTTTTGATGGTTTCCAAGCGGTTTTTAATTTCTTCCGCTTGGATTTTGCTATCTGCTGCAATTTTCGAAATATTTCCATCAATATTTCGAATAATTTCGGTTTTGAGGGCGGACCTTTTGCCGTCTTCAAACGCTTTATTCGCTGGTCGGATAGCAAAGATCCAAACGCAAGTAAGAAAGCAGAATACGATAAATAATATGCTCAGATATTCCCCTCCGTATCGCTGCCAATCAAGACAGATTTCTCTCCATTTTTGTTTATTCATTATTTTATTCCTCCTAAAGTGCTAAGATAAATAAATTATAATATAAAATTCTCTATGAGTCAAATAATTAATTGCTTGCTTTTTTTGCCTAAATCTGATAAAATAAAAAAGCTATAAAATTTAATAAAGGGAAACAAGAATGCTAGCAATCAGATTACAGCGAATTGGTCGCAAAGCTTATCCTGTTTATCGCGTGGCGGTTCAGGAAGCGCATCGACATCCGTCGAGTGGGCGCGTAGTTAGCTATGTTGGTTCATATAACCCGCATACGAAAGAAGCCAAAATTGAAAAAGAATTGGCTGAAAAATATCTTTATAACGGCGCTCAGCCAACTCCACGAGTTGTAAAACTTTTGGAAGAGGCGGGAATTGAAATGCCAAAATGGGTTAAAAAACCTGCGCAAAAAACTCGTGCGATCAAAAACGCCGAAAAGCTTCGCCGTAACCAACCAAAAGAAGAAGTTGCCGAAGAAGCTTAAAACTAAAAAATCACTTTTCATTTCGAAGGGTGATTTTATTTTTGGTAAAAGAAAAAAGCCAGCAAATATTTGCTGGCCTATTTGTTGGGACGATCGATTTTGATGATGATTTTACCGCCATCGCCATCTTTAGATGTCTTATAACTAAGATTTAAGTCTTCTAAGACATCTATGTACTTCGATAGATCTTTGCTATCTACCGAAAACTCGTCTCCTTGTCTAATAATTTCTTCTTTTACTTTATTTTTAGGCTCCATGTCAAGATATAGCATAGAGCCGAAGGAAGTGATAAAGAGTAGCGATAGCACTAAAAAAATTCCTAGACACCCTCCAGCCTCCTTATAGTAACTGTTATTTTTAGTCATGAGAACGTACCTCCAAAATATAGAATATATAAATCATATCATCTTTAGCATATTCTGTCAATCATTTGCTAAAAGCGTTGGGTTTTGTTAAAATATTAAAAAGTATAAACGAAACGAGGAGTGGTGGGAAGCTATTTTGATAAAATAAATAAAAGCTACAAAGGGCAAAATATCGAAGATGTTGCGGAGTTTTATTCGGCGATTGATCGTGAAAATTTGACCAAAAAACTTTCACCTGAGCGACCTTATGTTTATTTTACGATGGAAGTTTATGATAAGAGTAACGGCATTAAAGGTGGCGGCGGCTTGGGGGTGCTTGCTGCGGATACTCGGCGCGTGGCTGAAACACTAGAGATACCTTTTGTTTGTGTAACGCCATTTTACCGTAAGGAAATTAAGCAGTCGATTGAAAATCTTGATCAGAAAGAAGAATTTGTTGCTGTCTCGCCCGAGGATTATGGGTTCGAATATCTTGATGACGTGGAGATTTATACTGAAAATATGCCGCCAGCTCGATTGAATATTTTCCAGAAAATTCTTGGCACGACACGATTTTTGACGATGGGCGAGAGTAACTTTGGTGAGCTTTACGCTGGTGACGGCTCGGGGGATCATAGACTTTATCAAGAAGTTGCGCTTGGTTTTGGCGGTTATAACGCTTTGAAAATGATCGGGCTAAAACCATCGGTAATTCAATTAAACGAAACCGCAACAATTTTTGCGGCGGTGGCACGACTTGATGAATTAGTTCGCAATGGAATGAACCTTTATGAGGCGATTGTTTATGTTCGAAAACACACACTCTATACGAATCATACTTTAGTTCAGGCTGCGGAAAGCGAATTCTCTTTTGATCAGTTTGAAAGAATTGTTCTGCCAAATATCCAATCTTCGGCGCTGAAAACTTGGATTTCGGGACTTTTTCGCGATGGGAGACTGAAGCTTTCGACGCTTACGATTGAACTCGCCGAGGCTAAAAACGGTGTAAGTCGACTCCATGCACATGTTGCCGACTATAAAAATATTAATGGCGATAAGGTTAAATTTAAGGCTGTTACAAATGGAATAGATTTAAAGACTTGGGTTTTGCCAGAAATTTTGCGTAGTTTTGGACAGAAAGAAATTATTGACAAATTTGGTTTGCCGGCAGAAAAATATAAAGCGAATATTTTGAAAATTTCAGCGGCAGAGATTCGTGAACTACGTAAACTCGGCCGAGCTAAACTCAACGAAATCTTAAAAACGCGGAAAGATCAATACGGGCGCGTGGTTCAAATTCCAGAAGATGCAATATTATTTGATTTCAAGCGGCGATTTGTTGATTATAAGCGTCCGTGGATGCCATTTGAAGATGTATCTAAATTAAAGAGAATTCTTCAAGAATCTGGAGCTCATTATATTTTGGCCGGAAAGGTTCATCAGGGCGATACGCGAATGCGCGCAACATTAAATGCTGTGCTTTCAAAAATTGATTCTGATGGTTTTTTGCGTGAGCGAATTCATTTTATTCAAGATTATGATGAACAGCTTGGGTTTGCGTTGGCGGTAGGTTCTGATATAGCGATAAATGTGCCGATTGTTGGCTTGGAAGCTTGCGGAACCTCCTTTATGAAAGATCTAGCTAATTTGAAGCTTTTAATTTCGACAGCAGACGGTGGTGTAGCGGACATTTCGCCTACGCCTTGCCTGGAAGTTTCTGGAGTTAATTACGATCAGGAGGTTTTGGCGCTTTATGCTCAAATGTGGCGAGCTATTAGAATTTTGAAGGATGATGCATTATTGGAAAAGCAGATTCAGCACCAGTTGAGAGCATATCTACCAGTAGTGAGTGGTGCCCGTATGATGAAGGACTATCTTGATTTGGTTTTTGGAAAGTAGAATTATATAAAATAAACCTCTCTGGGTTTATTTTATTGCTCATAAAAGCTTCCTGTACTGTATTTTTTACCGCTTAGAATGTCATATTCGATCATCTCATAATCTTTTAGCTCTTGCGTGTCTTGCGAACTAATTTTTTTGGTTAGGGCAGGATTTTTCTTGGAATTTTCTAGTAGAAGTTGCTGGAATGGAGAAAGTCTAGCGCCAATTTGGTCAAAGATTTTAACTTGGAGATAGTTCAAACTAATTTGGTTGAGCTCTTTTTTGTCTGTATTGAAATTGCTATAGATGAAAAGTGGGGTGCTTTGGGCATCGGCTTTTTGATTGGAATTTAGTAGTGCGCTAGCAATTCCTGGCCAGTGGTCACCCCAAAATACAACAATAGTTTTTTCGTTTAGTGTTTGAAGCTTTTTGATAAATTCTTTTAAGGCAGTGTCGGATTTATTAATTCCTTGAATGTAAGTCTCCCAACTTTTAGCCTCCGAATCACTGCCAGCAATATTTTTAATAGGAAAATTATTTGAAGAATAAGTTCCGCTATCGTAAGGCATATGATTTTGCATAGTTACTAAGTGAACGAAATCTTTATTTTTAGTAGCTTTTAGTTCGGCTAAAACTTGATCGAAAGCGACTTCGTCAGATATGTATTTGGAATTGTCAATTTTAGAGGTATTTTTAAATTTAGAAATATCTACGAATTTTTTAAAACCTAAATTTGGATAAACCACGTTTCTTTTATACATTGTGCCGTTGTAAGGATGAATCGCAGTGGTTGAGTATCCGTTTTTAGTAAGTGTTTTAGCTAATGAAGGTGCTTGTGGATTACTAGGTAACAATGTAGTATAAGGCACTGAATTTAGGAAGTAGTTCGATAGTCCGGTGACGGCTTCGAACTCAACATTGGCTGTGCCGCCGCCGTATTCGGCAGTAGCAGTGCGCCCAGATGTGTATTTTTTGAGGATTTCTCTAGTGTAAGGAATTGGATCGCGCTTGCCATAGTCATAGAAATTTTTAATCTTGACAGGATCGACAAAGCTCTCGCTCATAATGAAGATAATATTTGGACTATCAGTTGAAAGTTTTTCGCGATTAGCGTTTTCGGTGCTGGCGATTTTTGAATATTTATCAACGATTTTTTTGATTGCTTCTTTAGAATAGCCATCTGGTTTTTGGGGCGCAGAATTTTGAAAGGCAGAAATTATACTAACTATATATCCGTTAGAATCGTAATTGTATTTTGCGTCGGTAAAGTCAATATTTGAGTTTAGCCAATCAACCTTAACGAAAGTTCCTTTGCCGTAGAGCTGGGTTCGGAGGAAAGCAGTATTGAAAGCTAGAAGAGCTCCACTAGCCCCTACGATTATGATTTGTGCTAGTAAGCGATATTTTTTAGGAAAATTATATTGGGGTATTTTTTTGATATTCTTACTTAACCAAAAACTGACAATGAGGATTGTGATTATTAGTAGGATTGTAAGCGTTAAATTGCCCCAGTTCACCAAGTCTTTTAGAGTTCCTGCCTCAGAACTCATAGTTAGATCTTCAGGCAAAAACGGCACATTGCGCGAGCGGATTTTTTCATCATTGATAAACATAATAATCGAAATTACAGAATAGAAAATCCCGATAGACCAAGCGGTACTACCTGCTATCCCAAAAAATAAAATAGCGACGATACTCATAATTAACACACTATAACCGTATATTTCTGGATGCTCCATGATGAAAGTGAAAGCACTATTCCAACCAAATTGTCGCCAAAAGACATAAAAAACGCTCAGCCAGCCAGCTATAAGTATTGCGGCAATTTTTATGATGAATGCTAGATTTTTTTGGTTAGAACGTTTACCTAAGAATTTCGCTGCTTTGGGAAATTTTTGAGCGAATATTCGCCAAACCTTTTTAGGAAGTTGTTTTGGTGTTTTAGATACTTTTTTAATTTTATTTTTTAACAGATTGAATTTATTGCAAATAATTCTTTTCATAATTTTATTTTACCATTTTTCGGTTTTTAAGCCAAATTTAAGCACGGCGGTTTATAATTAAAATGTGATTCGAAATAGAAGTCGAATCCAAAGGAGGAAGATGAAAATTTATCTAAGTAAACAAGGTTTTAAGGATTTGAAAAAGAAAATCGCCAAGCTAGAGCATGAGCAAAAAATGCTAGAACTTGAATTGCGCGATGGCGATGTTAAAGAGGATTTATTGCGTCAAAATGATATTTTTGTGAGAATTGATGCTATACGTAGCGAGTTAAATGATAAGAGGCTACAACTGCATAACGCTGAGATTTTACCGAAGAAAAATAAGCGAGTCCGCACTCGAGTGACAATTGGTTCGTTTGTAGAGCTGGTCAATCGAGCTACGGGCAAGATTATGAAATTCCAATTAGTTGATAGTGTTGAAGCTAATCCGCTCGCGGGAAAAATTTCGGCTGATTCGCCTCTCGGTAAGGTGCTAATGGGCGCGAAAATTAAACAAGAAGTTAGCTGGATAGCTGGCCTAAAAACGATGAGCGCTCAGTTGGTGCGAATTTCCTAATATTCAAAATAAATAATCTAAAACAGCTCGCGAGTGTGGGCTGTTTTTATAGGCTTTATGGATATTTTTAACTATGATAAAATAGAATTTATGGAAATAATCTCATTAATCGCAATTATTTTGTTGGTGGCGCTAGTACTCTGGCAAAATTCAAAAATTCAAAAAATCGCTAATTCGCGCGATCGGGAAATAGCAACAAATTTAATTAAAACAGATTTAGTTGAACTGAATAAAAGCTTAAATCAACTACGTGAAAATTTTGGTCAAAATTTAACAAGCTTTAATGAAAAAGTCAGCGAAAAGCTTGAGCGAAATAATTTTCAATTGCAAAATTCAATGAGTAAGCAGCTTGGCGAAAGTTCGAAAATTGTCGAGGAGGTTTCGAAACGTTTGACTAAGCTTGACGAAACTAATAATCGCGTTATAACGGTGGCAGATGAACTTAAAACACTTCAAAATGTTCTTCAAAATCCTAAACAGCGAGGTGTGTTTGGCGAGTTCTATCTAGGACAAGTTCTGGAGAATATTCTCCCGCCTAATGCTTTTCAATTGCAGTATAAGTTTAGAAATGGTGAAGCGGTTGATGCGGCTATTTTTTTGGAAAAAGGAAAGATTTTGCCCGTTGATAGTAAATTTAGTTTAGAGAACTATAATCGAATGATTGAATCGCAGGGTGAAGAGCGAAAACAGCTGGTGAAGAAAGTTCAGCAGGATCTAAAAGGTCGTATTGATGAGACTGCTAAATATATTCGCCCTGCTGAGAATACTATGGATTTCGCCTTTATGTTTATTCCGAGTGAAAGTCTTTACTATGATATGCTGGTTGGAAGAGTTGGTTCTGGTAGTTCTGAGCGCGATTTAGTTGAGTATGCCTTTCATGATAAACGAGTTATAGTAGTTAGTCCAACCAGTTTTATGGCTTATCTCCAGACTGTATTGCAAGGACTTAAGTCACTCCAAATTGAGGAGCAAAGTAAAGAAATTCAAAAACGAGTCGGTCAACTTTCGACGCATATTTCTAAATATGAGGAATTGATGTCTAAGCTTGGCAAATCACTTGGCGCTACAGTTAACCATTTTAATTCTGCACACCGTGAACTTGGCAAAATTGATAAAGACGTGGTTCGGATTGCTGGTGAAGATTCTCGCGTTGGGGTAATTCCAGAAGCCGTTGATAAGCCTCAGACAGATTAATGATTTAAACTAAAAGCCTCGACTGTCTGGTCGAGACTTTATTTTATTTATTAATATAGATTATTTTTCGCTATTATTTTGTAGCAGCAGACTAAAACCAAAGCCGGTAATTCCGCCAAGTAAAGCTCCGCCGAGATAGGTTGCAATTGCCCAAAGTGTATTGGTTCCTTCAACGGTAAAAGCTTGAATTGCAATAGCTACAGCTGGATTAAAGATTGATGAAGCTTGGATTACCGTTGTAGCAAATCCAGCAATAATTAAAGCAAGCATCAATCCGCCGCCAACACCTAATGCAACGGCTGTTGAATTGTGTTGTTTTTGGGAAGTGACTTGTGCTACAGAAAAAGCAAAAATCATTGAGCCAATAAATTCAGCTAGTAGCACAGCAAATTCCTTGCCTTCTGGGATTTTTTGAACAGCTGCAGGTAGGTTTTGTCCGCTCTGAGAAAAGAAATAGCTGATCAATACGAATGCAAGCATTGCTCCTAGGATTTGAGATATTAGATAGCCTAACGCTCGACAGTGACCAATTCGGCGGGTTGCCCAAGCACCTGCAGTAATAAGTGGGTTTACGTGAGCGCCAGAAGCTTTTCCGATAATTAAAACTATAAATGCTAGAACTAAACCACTTAAAAGAATATTACCTAATAAGGTGATGTAGTTACCGTAAGTTGTTAGTACTATTACTGCTGAAGTAAGAATAAAAGTCCCAACAAATTCAGCAGCAATAGCAGCAAGGGATTTTGGTTGAGTTAATTTATTTATAAATGTTTTTGGAAGGCTTTTTCCGCCTTTTGCTCTGACAACTTTAACGGCAGTTTCGGTTTTTTGAACTGGCTTTACGACTGTATTTTCAGTCTTTTTGGCAGTAGCTTTTTTTGAACTGGCTTTCTTTTTTGCCATTATTCCTCCTTTAGATTATACTTTTTAATTTTAGCATAAACTGTATTAGTTTTCAAATTTTAGACGCTTGTGGTAATATGTTGTTATGGCTTTATATGTTAAACAAGATGATGAAAGAACGGAGCTGCAGCAGAGAATTGCGGCAGAACTTCGTGAAAAACAAAAACGCAATTCTCTAGAGAATGGCGAAATTGAACCACCTAGTAGAAACAGTCTGACGCCGGATAATTCAAAATATTTAGAGGGTACTAAAGAGACAACCGGTTTGGCGTTTGTATGGTTATTGTTAACCGTGGCGATATTAATTGCGATCGGTTATTTTATTTGGTTTTCGAAAGCTTGAGCGGTTTGATTTTTGGGAAAAGGTGTGCTAGAATTAAGCCATTAGAGGGTTGGGAATGTTTGATTTTTTAAAGAAGAATACATCAAAAAGAATTGAATCTATAGGCGCTTGGGGTGATGGTACTGCGGTATTGAGTGCGATAGATGACGGTGTTATAGCTATCGATCCTAGTGGCAATCTGCGAATTATAAATTTAGCTGCAGAGCGAATGATCGGATGGACTAATGGTGATGCAACTGGGCTAGTGTTTGATTCAGTTTTGGTTTTGGTTGACAAAGATGGCAGGATTCTTGATCGCTCGATAAATCCGATCCAAAGAGCTATTTCTAGTTTCGAGAGCTTTACAAGTAGTGATTTATTTTTAAAGACGCAAAGCGGGAGAGTGCGTCAAATTTTTTTACAAATTAATCCAGTTGACAATATGAAAACTGGACTAGTTGTTGTCTTTCGTGATATATCTAGGGAGGTTAAAGAAAACCGAGAACGGGCAGAGTTCATCTCGACTGCTAGTCACGAAATGAGAACTCCTGTAGCTAGTATTGAAGGATACCTTGGCTTAGCTTTAAACCCTGCTACTGCTACGATTGATGATCGTGCACGTGATTATTTACAAAAGGCTCATGAAAGCACTCGGTATTTAGGTCAGCTTTTTCGAGATTTATTGGATATATCAAAGGCGGAAGATGGACGCATGAAAAACGAGCCTGTAGTTTTAGACGCTATAGCTTTTACTCGGGATATTTGGGAGGGGTTAAAATCAAAAGCTGAAGATAAGAATTTAGAGTATGTTTTTATGCCCGATCAAAAAAATAGTAGCGAGAGAACGCTAGCGCCTGTTTATTTTATTTATGCCGATAGGGATCATTTGCGGGAAGTTTTAGATAATTTATTTGAAAATGCTATAAAATATACGCCCTCTGGCAGGGTAATTGTGAATGTTAGCGGAGATAATGAGAATGTACGAATTTCTGTGGAGGACTCTGGTATTGGTATTCCGGCAGAGGATATTCCACATCTTTTTCAGAAATTTTATCGTGTTGATAATTCTGAAACTCGTGAAATTGGGGGAACCGGTTTGGGTCTTTATTTATCACGCAAATTAGTTGAAGGTCTTGGGGGCAAATTATATCTAGAGAGTGAGTATAAAAAAGGTTCAATTTTTACCGTTCAGTTACCTAGGATAGATCGTAATAAGGCTGAGAAATTAAAAGAAGAAGAAAGGGCTACCGCTAGCGATAATACAAAGCAAGATAATGAAGAAATACAATATTACATCAAGGAGGCTCAAACGAACATTATTCAGGCGGATCCTAAGGAAGATACCATCCCTGTAGATAATCCTCTTGATCTGGCGCAATTGCAATATTCTCCGCAAGAAGTTAATCATCAACCAAATTACAAGAAGCCCGATACTAACACTAACCCACCTGTACAGTTTGGCGCCGTAAGCTATTCTCAAGAACACCCTACCGAACTACCCCACAACGAGCCTAAGCTAGGTATAAATAACGAAAACATTAAGACTAGTCAGCCACCTACACTATCCGAAATTGAAAGAATGCGTGAAGAATATGTTCGTAAAATGCTAGCTGAGAGTAGGAAATAAAATTAAGCATAAAAGCTTTGGGATTTTAATAAAAGTAATATATAATAGGAGTAATATGACAAAGATTTTATTAGTAGAAGACGACAAAAGTTTACGCGAAATTTATGGAGTTCGTTTGCTCGCAGAGGGCTATGATATTGTTTCGGCTGGCGATGGCGAAGAGGCTCTTGCGATGGCTATTAAAGAACGCCCTAATCTAATTGTTTCTGACGTTATGATGCCTAAAATTTCAGGCTTTGATATGTTGGATATTTTGCGGTCAACTACAGAGACTCGAGGTATTAAAGTAATTATGATGACAGCGCTTTCAAGTGAAGATCAAAGGAAACGAGGTGAACAACTTGGCGCCGATCGTTATCTAGTTAAGTCTCAGGTTGGCATTGAAGATGTTGTAAGAACTGTTCATGAAGTTCTTGCTGATGGGCACTTAACTCCAGAGCAGCGTACTGCAGATAAACAAGGGCCACAAATGCCTGTATATCATGATCAGTCACAATCGCATAATGCAACTCCGGGAGTTGTGCAACCTGCTACGCAATCAATATCTTATCAGAATGACGGAGCTTCATCTTCTTCGCCTGCTCAAAATGGGGATTATTTGTCTGGTCAGCAGGGTAATAATGATCAAGCGAGCTCCTTGCCACAACCTACAGCCCCTTTTTCGACCAATAGACCGGCTGGGCTTGGGGAGCGAGTAATTCAGCCGCCAGTCCAAAACTTAGAAAGTGAAATGAAAGAAGCTCAATTTGAGGCGGAACTTAATAGCGTGTTGGGAAGTTTTTCTAACCAGCCGGTTGATATTACTGTAGATCTAAACCAACAGCCTATTGCTCAATCTCAGCCTCAGTCTGCTTCTTCTGTTTTTGAACAGAATATAGAGCCTCGAATCCCTCAAGCTACTGAAGACGCAGCGATGTTAAATACCCAGGCAGTTGGTCCAGCTCAAGCAATTAATCAATCAATGAGTGGTCAATCACAGCCTCAAATGACCGCTTCTACAGTACCTCGATCTGATGTTGCAACTCCTTCTAGGCAAATTTCGGTTGGCCCTCGTTTTGGAGCCCAGTAAATGCTGGAGTCCGCTCAAAATAGAGAAAAAGGAGTGGGGGAACGTTTAAATAAGTTTTTGGCTCTTCAGCTTGGCATTTCTAGGCGTCAGGCCGATGATCTGATATCTTCTGGTAAAGTTACTATAAACGGAGAAACTGCAAAACTCGGTGCTAGGTTTTTTAAAGCTGATGAAATTACATTAGGCGATAAAATAATCTCTAAGACTCCAGAAGAAAAAATCTATTTACTACTAAATAAACCTCAAGGTTATGTTTGTTCACGTAAGAGGCAAGGCAATAATGAGACAATTTATTCTATTTTGCCTAAGAAATATCATAATCTCAAGCCTGTCGGTCGTCTTGATAAAGATTCGAGAGGACTAATTTTACTTACTAACGATGGTGATTTTGCTTTTCAAATGACTCATCCAAAATTTCGCAAAATCAAAGAATATTTAGTAAGGATCAATACTCCACTTGAGCCACTTCATCAGCAGATGATTGCTGATTTTGGTGTCAATTTACCAGATGGTAAATCTCAGCTTGGTCTTGAGCGACTTGATGATACGCGGAAATTTTGGCGAGTTTCTATGAGTGAAGGACGAAATCGACAGATTCGTCGGACTTTTGCGGCTTTGGGTTATACTGTTGTATATCTTCACCGCACCGTTTTTGGTGTTTATAGATTGTCGGAGGAGATGCGTGAAGGTGATTTTTTTGAATTAAAAGAAAAATAGCCTTCAATTTGAAGACTATCTAATGGATGTTTTCTTTACTATCGGGAAAGAATTTTCCCTGACCGACAGAAAAACTTCATCTAGAAGATATAATGCTGGATCTTCTAGAATCTTACAAAACAGATCGTTTTGTTGCGCGATCACTTCAATCGCTTTTTCTAGGTCGCGCCTGATCGAACTTCTCAAAATATAGCTCTTTGGGAATGACGCAATTTCTATCGCGTCATCCTTTTGAAATCCGCTACATATTAAAGCTCTAATCAGATTATTCTTTAGATTTCTGATCTGTTTTTTTCTATTAGCGACATTAACCCATAAAGAGTCTATCTCACTAATAACCCCATTATCCGCCAAGAAAGAATCCAACCAATCGAGGTTGTCAACGACTTTTTCGAAGTCGCTTTTATTACGACTATCTTTTTCATATAGATAGTATTGCGGATTTTTAATAACTTCTGCGAAAGCCTCTCTTTGCACATTAGCCAGTTTTCGCCGTTCTTCAAGCGAGAATTTTTGCTTATGCGCAAAGAGTCTTGCTATATGCTTAATAATATTAAACATAAAAAGTACCTCCTAATTTCAAAGATTTTAACATTCTAACACATTTTTCTATAAGATGCAAACATAAAAGCTTAAGGTTGAAGGTAGTCCCTTAATCTGGTATAATTTATTTACTATGTCTAAAAATCTCCCTAAAGTTGCAATTATTGGTCAGGCGAATGTTGGAAAATCTTCGCTTTTTAATCGAATGATTCGTGCCCAGCAAGCTGTTGTTGCACGAGAAGCCGGAACAACGCGCGACAGTGTTCTCGGTAAAGTTACTTATAAAAAACAGGCTTTTTGGCTGATTGATACAGCTGGCTTAAAAGACCCCAATGATGAGTTTGAAGCGACAATCCAAGAACAAATCCAAGACGCAGTTGATGCCAGTGAATTAATTTTAGTAGTTCTTGATAGCACGAAGCCTTTTTCGAACGAAGATCGCTTGATTGCAAAAAAGGCTTTGAAATCTCGAAAGCCAGTAATTTTAGTTTTGAATAAAACTGATCTAAAAGGGAATTTACCGAATGAAGAATTTTTGCGGCTTGGTATTAAACCAATTATTCGAACTTCTGCCGAACATAATGCTGGTGTTGAGGATCTTTTGGCGGAAATCGCTGAAAAAATTACAAAAGTTAAAGAAGAAAAATACGATGAAGATGTAATTCGTGTAGCTTTGGTTGGTCGCCCAAATGCTGGAAAATCCTATCTTTTCAATACAATGGCAGGTAAACAGCAGGCGATTGTCGCAAATGTCGCCGGAACAACACGCGATACCAACAAAACGCAAATTCGTTTTAATGAAAAAACCATCGAGATTATCGATACAGCTGGAATGCGAAAACCCGGCAAACAGGAAGTTGGAATTGAGAAATTTAGCGTGCTTCGAACTCTAAATGCGATTGACGAAGCCGATATTTGTTTACTTTTAATGGACGCAAACGAACTTAATACTCAGCTAGATCAACGAATTGCTGGCTTAATTAATGACGCCGGTAAAGGGATGATTATTGTAGTTTCGAAATGGGATAGCGTTGAAGGGAAAGATGCTTACACTCGCGACGCTTTGGCGCCACGAATCGCATATTATTTTAAATTTACTCCTTGGGCTCCGTTAATTTTTACGAGTTCGAAAACTGGCCAGAATGTGACCAAAATTTATGATTTAATTTTAAAAGTTCACCGTAATCGCGCAAGACAAGCAAAAACTTCAATTTTAAATCAGCTTCTACAAAAAGCAACTCAAGCTCATCCGCCAGCAGGCTTGAAGAATACACACCCAAAATTGCGTTACATTTCGCAAAGTGATAGCAATCCACCTTGGTTTATTATTCACGGCTCGAATTTAAAATTTGTTCATTGGAGCTATAAACGATATTTAGAGCGCTTAATTCGTGAGAATTTTGATTATTCTGGCACGCCGATTAAGTTTTCTTTCAGAGATGAAAAGCAAATCAAAGAAAACCGCGCAAGAATTTCAGCCGGCAAAAAAGTAGTCAACAAAAACTCTGGTGCGCTCAAAAAAGCAACTGACACACAAAATAAACGCGAACGCAAACGCGATGAACGATTAGAAAAGCGTGGCATAGAGATTCCGAAAAAATAATGAAAGTTATATTATTTCAAGGTAATTTTCCAGCAAAATATTCAGGTACGCGCCACAATGTCGGCTTTGAATTTGCAGATTTTTTAGCAAAAAAGTTTAACGCAAAATTTCAAGAAAAGCCAAAATTTAAAGCTTTTATTGCCGAGATTTTACTTTTTGGTGAAAAGGTTTTGCTCGTTAAACCAACAACTTTCTATAACGAAACGGGTTTTTCGGCGCGTGCAATTTGTGATTTTTATAAAATTGATTTTCAAAAAGATTTTTTGGCTATTCACGATGATTTAGATCTGGATTTTGGCACGGTTCGTGTTCGTAACAGTGGAAGCTCGGCGGGTAATAATGGATTAAAATCCTTGATCTCGGTTTTTGGTGAAGATTTCCCAAGAATCAAGATTGGTATAGCTAATGAATTTCTACCACGAATTGGAGCAGTTAATTTTGTACTAGAGAAATTTTCGAAGACTGAAAGCATGCAGCTATCGCATATTTTTGAAGTTTGCGAAGATTTGATAGGAAAATTCGCAAAAGATAAACTAGAGAACTGTAAAGTTTCAAAAATAGTGATATAATAGATTTTAGATATAATTTAAGACAGAAAAGGTAAAAAATGATTGTATTTTTTGGTCCAGCGGGTGCTGGTAAAAGTGTTCAAGGTAATTTATTGGCCGCACGAAATGATTGGCGCTGGCTTGGTGCGGGCCAGCTTTTGCGCGATAGCAAAGATCCTGAACTTCTTGCGCAGATGAGTACAGGAAAGTTAGTTGACCCAGAAATTGTTAATCGCGTTATGAGTGAAGCTCTTAATCGCGCAAATAGCAAAAATGTTAAACAAGTCATTCTTGATGGTTACCCACGCCAGCTTGCTCAGGCGAAATGGCTAATTGAAAATAAGCAAAATCATGGTCGAAATGTTGATCTGGTGATCGTTTTAGAAGTTCCGCGCAGTGAATTAATGCGCCGGCTTGAAATTCGTGGCCGACTTGATGACACGCCAGAAGTTATTGATGAACGACTTCGAATTTATCGCCAAGAAATGTACCCAGTTTTGAATTATTTTAATGAAAATGGCGTAAAAATTGCTCACATTGATGGAACTGGTACGGTTGGGCAAGTTCATGACCGAATCATGGAGGAAATTGAATCGTGCGAAATTTAATTACTGGAAATAAAACTGAAGCGCAAATTCAAGCAATGCGTGAAGGTGGAAAGATTCTTGCGCGAATTTTGCGTGAGCTGACTGAATTTGTGAAGCCTGGCATGACTGGTCTTGAGGTTGATGAATTTGCTCGGAAAAAAATTAAACAATATGGCGCGAAGTCGGCTTATTTAACGCCAGAGGTAAATTTTCCGGGTGTAGTTTGTATCTCTAATAATGATTGTATTGTTCATGGGGCACCAAGCGATACTCCCTTTAAAAAGGGGGATGTGGTTTCTTTTGATATGGTGATTGAATATAAAGGTATGATGACAGATTCGTGTGTCACGACGGTAGTTGGCGAGGAACCAAAGGGCGCGGTTAAATTTCTATTAAACGAAACTCAAAAAGCTCTCTCTGCAGGAATCTCGGTGGTTAAACCTGGTGTAAAAACGGGTGATATTGGTTACGCCGTTGAAAAATCACTAAAAAAGGCCAAGCTTGGCAATATCCGAGAATTAGTTGGTCATGGTATCGGTAAGACAATGCACGAAAATCCAGAAGTCCCGAATCAGGGCCACAAAGGTACTGGAGAAACTTTTTATGAAGGTGATACTTTTTGTATTGAGCCTATGGTCACTCTTGGTGGCTGGAAGGTTGATTTTGATGAAACAGACAATGGTTGGGATGTTTTGACTCATGATGGATCTATTGGATGTCATTTTGAACATACAGTTTTAGTGACTAAGGACGGCGTTGAAATTCTGACAATGGAATAGTCTAATGCAGCACTCTCATACTCATAAGTCTGGAAGAAATTTAACCGTTGCGATTTTACTTAATTTAGTATTTTTTGTCGTAGAATTGATATGTGGTAATTGGTTTAACTCTAAAATTATTCTCGCCGATGCACTTCATGATTTAGGTGATGTTTTATTGTTATCAACTTCATTGATTATGGATAAGATATCCCAAAGAAAGCCAACCCTCAAATATTCTTACGGTTTTCGTAGGCTTGTTGTATTCAGTGCGATTTTGAATTCTGTCGTTCTGCTTTTTGGCTCGTGGCAAATTGCTAAATGGCTGTATTTTGAGGTTGTATTTTCTCACAAGCACCCTTATGTAAATATTCCAGGTCTTTTAGTGGTATCTATTTTAGGTATAGTGTTTAATTTGATTGCTGCCTTGCGTGTATATGGCTCAAAAAATATTTTAGATAAAACAGTTTTCACTCACTTGCTTGAGGATTTATTGGGTTGGGTTTTGAGCTTTTTAACTGCCGTATTAATTGGATTCACCGGTGTACATCAGCTTGATCAGATTGTGTCTGCTTTGATTTTAATGATTGTAGTTTGGAATGCCCTAGAAAATATTTGGCGAATAGTTGGTGTTTTGCTTCAAGCGGCTCCCGATGAAAAAGATCTAAAAACTATAAAAATAGAAATTATGGAAATTCCAGAAGTAAAGAAAATTGATAGTATCCATTTTTGGAGTCTTGATGGAGAATTAAATGTTTTTACAGCGAGGCTTTTTGTTGATAGATTGAGTGATCTGGGTAAGATCCGGCGTGTAGTTTCTAGAATATTAATGGAATATTCAATTGTTGATTCTACGCTTGAGCTAATTGAAAAATAAATTGATACATTCTAAGCGTGTTACAGATTATAAATAAAAGTTTGAAGAATCGACTTTTTACTGTTTTTGTGGTAAAATTATAAGTAGTTATGGAACAAATTCAACAGATTAGATATGAACTTTTGGGGGAGCTTCAGACGCTTGAAAACCCGAGCGATATTTTGAAATCGCTAAAAATTAAAGAACTTTATAAAATTATTCCAACTCTGCCAAATGAGCAAAAAGGTGAATTTGGTGCAAAGGTGAATGATTTAAAAAATGAAATTCAGGCTGAAGTTTCGAAAAAACTTGAAGAAAAAGAGAATGCCGGAGTTGAAGAGATTGATATCTCGGCGCCTTTTGCAGAAAGCTCGCGTGATAGAATTTCTCGAAAACCGCAACTTTTGAGTGCAAAAAATGGTTCAAAGCACCCGCTCCAAAAAGAGCTTGAAAAAGTGATTGATATTTATACACGAATGGGTTTTGAAGCGGTAGAATCTCGCCAGATCGATAATGATTGGAATATGTTTGGTGCGTTAAATTTCCCTGAAAACCATCCAGCACGAGATGGCTACGATACTTTTCGAACTGAAGAAAACTTTATTCCACCAGCCCATACTTCAACAATGCAAAACCGTGTTTTGAGACATGGTAAAAAGCAACTTGAAGAAGAGGGTCAAATTGCGCATGTTTCTTATGGGCGAGTTTTTAGGAATGAAGATTTAGACGCTACGCATGAGCATACTTTTTATCAATGCGAGGGCGTTTTTGTGAGTAAAACTGCAAACTTAGCACAAATGCTTGGTACACTTCACGCTTTTTTCGAAGAATATTATGGTCAAAAACTAGAAATTCGCACTCAGCCGGGCTATTTTCCGTTTACTGAGCCAAGTCTTGAGTTTTTAATTGAGAAACCTGAGGCACTTGGTGGCAAAAAAGGTGAATGGCTTGAAATGCTTGGTTGCGGAATGATTCATCCAAATGTTCTAGGAGCTGCCGGAATTGATAGTAAAAAATATCGTGGTTTTGCTTGGGGTGGTGGAATTGAACGCCTCGTAATGCTTAAATATGGAATTTCGGATATTCGTTATTTTGAAAGCGCAAAGTTAGAATTTTTAAAGGAGTTTTAAATGAAGAAGGCTATTATTATTCATGGGTGGTCAAAATTTGAAAATTGGAGGCGGTTAGATAGGCCTTCGCCAAGTAATGCGGCTTTTATTCCTTGGCTGTCTAAGCAGCTGATGGTTAGAGGAATTCATCCTATTGCTATTGAAATGCCTAATTCTTACGCACCAAATTATGAAATTTGGAAAAAGGAACTTGAAAGATTTGAATTGGACGAAGAGACTATTTTGGTTGGCTGGTCTTGTGGAGGTGGATTTTTACTTAGATATTTGAGCGAAAATAGTATTCGGGTTAGAAAACTAGTTTTGCTCTCACCGTGGATTGGGACTTTTGATAACGATATAGATAAATATGAATTTGATGAATCATTCTTCGATTTTGAACTTAGTGAGAGCATTTACGAAAGAGTTTCGGGAGATATAATTTTACTAGAAGCTGAAGATGAGAGTAAAGATGTATTGATGTCGATCGAAAAAATAAAATCAAAATTGAAAGATGCTAATTATAGAATTATAGAAGGATCAGGTCGACATTTTTTTGAAAAAAATCAACCTGCTGTTTTAGAAGAAATCTTAAGGAGTAAAGATGATAATTTCAGTAAATTGGCTTAAAAAATTTGTTCCAGATTTGCCAGATATTGGCAAGCTTTCGAAATTGATTGGTGCAAGGCTGGTCGAAATTGAAAGTATTGAAAACCTGGGTGAAAAATATAAAGATGTAATTATCGCCAGGGTTGTTTCTGCACAAAAAGTTGAAAATTCTGATCATCTAAATCTATGCAAGATTGATGACGGTGGTGTTAGGGAAGATATTACTCGCGATGAAGACGGGCTTATTCAGGTGGTTTGTGGTGCGCCAAATGTGCGAGCTGGTATTTTTGTAGCTTGGCTTCCGCCAGAGTCAATCGTGCCAGAAACTTTTGGTGGCGAGAACTTTAAGCTCGGCGCACGAAAACTAATGGGCTATATGAGCAACGGGATGATAGCGAGCCTTCGCGAGCTTGGTTTAGGCGAAGAACATGATGGTATTCTTGAAATTTCACCAGAGGTTTTCGAAAACGGCGTTCAGGCTGGTGATTCTTTTGCGGATAAGTTTGAATTAAATGATTTTCTGCTTGAAGTTGAAAATAAAAGCCTAACTCATCGCCCAGATTGTTTTGGAATTATTGGTTTTGCTCGTGAAGTTGCGGGAATTTTGGGTCAAAAATTTAAAAATCCGGATTGGTATTTTGAGCGAGAGAATCAATCATCTAAAGCTGTAAATATTGAGGTAGAAATTAAAGATTCTGGGATTTGCGAAAAATATTCGGCAGTAATTTTAGATGCTTCAAAAATTTTGAAAAATTCAGCTTTAACAGTTGAAAAAACTTATCTTTTACGGTCGGGTATGCGACCAATTGACGCAATTACAGATTTAGCAAATGAGCTTATGCTCGAATCTGCTCAGCCGCTTCACACTTTTGACTTTGACAAACTAGCTAAAATAGATGGCAGTGAAAATGTTAAATTAACGGTTCGTAGAGCTTTACGGGACGAAGAATTGGAACTTCTGGATGGCAAAAAAATCTTAATGAGTGAAAATGATATCGTGATTGCGACAGGGAAAAATGCAGAAGTTGCTGTTGCTTTAGCTGGGGCGATGGGCGGTAAATCGACTGCGATTGACGAAAATACGACACGGATTTTAGTAGAGAGCGCTACTTTTAATCTTTATAATTTACGCAATACTCAGATGCGTCATGGAATTTTTTCAGAAGCGATTACGCGATTTACGAAAGGTCAGCCAGCTGGTGCAGTTTTGCCAGTTTTAGATGAATTTATCGCTCGTTTTGAAAAAAATGGTGGTGAGAAAATTTCACAAATCGTATCTATCGCTGAATCTGTAAATTTTGAAAGAAGCCCAATTTCTGTAAATTGCGCAAACAAAGTTCTCGGAAAAGATTTTTCTCAAGAAGAAATTACTCAAACTCTTGAGAATGTTGGCTTTGAAAGCTTTGGTCAGGATAAATTCATTGCTCCGTTTTGGCGGACTGATATCCATATCGAAGAAGATCTAATTGAAGAAATTGGTCGTTTGAATGGATATGATGAAATTCCACTTCAATTGCCATTACGAACTTTTAGAGCCGCAAAATTGGCTGGGATTGATTTGCTCAAAAAACAGATTCGTGAAATTTTAGCTGCAAGTGGCGCCAATGAAGTTTTGACGTATAGTTTTGTGCATGGAGATTTGATTGAAAAGGTCGGGCAGAATCCGCAAAATTCATACAAGATCGTTAATTCGATCTCACCAGATTTGCAATTTTACCGACAGACAATTTTACCGAGTTTGCTAGCGAAAGTTAATCAAAATATCCGTGCCGGTTTTGATGAATTTTCGATTTTCGAGATTAATAAAACGACACATAAATCATTAGGTCTGAATGATGAAAATGTACCGAATGAATCGCAACGTATGGCATTTGTTTATGCCAACAAAAAGGGCGAGGGCGCGTTTTATGAAGTGAAAAACTATGCTAATTTTATATTTAGTAAGCTTGGTGCTCAGGTAAGTTTTGAAAAATTTAATATAGATTTCGCCCCTCTTGCAACTCAGTTTGAACCTAAGCGAGCTGCAATTTTGACTTTTGAAGAGGGTGGATCCAAGCAGCTTTTAGGCGCTATTGGCGAATTTAAAAAATCAGTTCAGAAAAATTTGAAGTTGCCAGAAAACTCTGCTGGATTTGAGATTGATCTAGAAAAGTTATTAAGGATTATTAATAATAAAAAATCTTTGCGCAGAATATCTAAATTTCAGAGCGTTGAGCGCGATATTAGTTTGCGTGTTTCGCGAGGATTAGCGTTTGCGCAGATTTTTGAAACTTTGTACGAAAAATGCCAAACTTTGTACGAAAAATGCCAAACTTTTGGCGATGAGATTTTAGTAGAAATATCACCTATAGACATTTATAGGGTTGATGAAGAAACAAAAAATGTTGCTTTGCGCTTTAAGATTACACCCTTTAATAAGACTTTAAGCGGCGATGAAATTCAGCAAATTATGAAACAAATTGAGCAAGAAGCTGGTAAAAAACTAAATGCAGAAATAATCTAAGGAGGAAAATGTCAAAGAAAAAAACTTTACAAACTGGAACCAGCCGAGGACAGAGGATTGCTATCTGGACAATTTTGATTTTAACGGTTGTGTCGACTGCAGCTCTCTACGTCGGTAGTCTTTTAGCTAATAAAAATGAAACCGCTGATGCTAAAGTTCAGCAAGATAGAATAGCTAAATATCAAAAAGCTTATAAAGAATATCAAGCTAAAATTGAAGCGCAAGGAAAAGAACTATCGGCAAAATACTACGACTCTTTCAAAGAATACGAAAAATATCCAAGCGCATTTAATGCTTCAAGCGTGAAAGAATTAAAAACTACCGATCTAAAGGCTGGTGATGGTGAGGGGATTGGGCAAGAATATGCGGCATACTATATCGGTTGGAAGCCGGATGGTACAGTTTTTGACGGAAGCTTTAGTAAAGGTGCTTTAAAATCTCCTTTGAAAATTTCTAAAGGCAGTAAGATGATTGATGGTTGGACAGAAGGTTTAAAGGGTGTGAAAATTGGTGGTATTCGTGAAATTACAATTCCTTCGGATAAGGCTTATGGTGCTACTGGAAGCAATAGTGCTGATAAATCTAAAACTATTCCTCCAGATACGCCATTAAAGTTTATAGTTATGGTTATCCCGGCATCAGAAGTAAAAGATATTGATTATCCAGATTATACTAAATTTTAGGAGGTAGAAGTGATAGATTTAGTTATTGTTGGTGCTGGCCCGTCGGCTCTTTCAGCGGCGATTTATGCTGCTCGAGATGGTTTAAGTGTTAGGGTTTTTGAGAAAGAAGTTATCGGTGGAATTATTTCAACTTCAGAACTTGTTGAGAATTATCCAGGCTTTGAAGATGGTATTTCTGGGATTGATCTTGGTCGAAAAATGAGAGAACAAGCTGAAAAATTTGGTGCTATAGTTGATTATGGAGAGGTTACGGAAATTCGGGATCTAGGTGATAGAGTTAGTATGAAGGTCGACGGAGATCATCTTGAGGCGCGTACAGTTCTTTTAGCGGTCGGTAATTCTTATCGTAAACTTGGATTGTCTCGTGAGGATGAATTTATTGGTCGTGGAATTCATTTTTGTGCTACTTGCGATGGAGCGTTTTATGCTGGGAAAGAAGTGATTACAGTTGGCGGCGGAAATGCGGCTGTTCAAGAGGCTTTGTTTTTGAGTAGATTCGCGTCAAAAGTCAAAATGCTTGTCAGAACTGATATAAAAGCTCAGGATATTTTACAAAAACGGTTGCAAAAAGCGGTTGATGAAGGAAAAATCGAGATATTTTTAGGTACCGAGATTGAGGAACTTTTGATTGAGGAATTCAATTTAGGTGATAGAATAATTGGCGTAAAAGCTTGTCAGTATCTTGATGATAACACTCGTGAATTTAATATTTCAGCAGCGGCAATTTTTGAGTTTATTGGCCTGGATCCGCAAACGAAGTTTCTTGAGGGTTCCGGTATAAAACTAAATCAACGCGGAGAGATTGTTGTTGATGATAAATTTAGTACTTCATTAAAGAATATTTTTGCAAGCGGAGATGCTATAGAGAATGCAGAGCGCCAACTAGTTATAGCGGCAGCAAGTGGAGCAAAAGCAGCGATTGAAATTTCTAAAATATTACATAGAGATTAGCGTTATTAAGATAAATATGGTATAATATTTTTGTTATGTATGAGCAAAAAAATTACCAAAACCTGATGATTATCCTAAAAAACTTTTTAACTATATGTACAGTGTTCTTGCTGGTAGTTGTTCTAGTTTTTGTTATTCAGGGATGGGTTATTAATTCTAAAGGCGAAACAGTTCAGACTGGCTTGGTTCAATTTGCTTCAAATATAAGCGGCGCTACTGTTGAAATTGGTAAAAAAACTTTGAACGAAAAAACTACTACTAAATCTCAAGTCATTCCGGGTGAATATGAATTTAAGATTTGGCGCGAAGGGTATGAGACTTGGTATAGGAAGACCTCTGTAAGGGGCGGGCAGATTCTATGGCTAAATTATGCGCGATTAATACCGAAAGAGAAAAAAGTTCAATCATTTTTTAATATCGAAAACGTGAAAGCTGTTAAATATTCAGCCGATAATAAAAAGGCATTAATTATTGGTGAAGATCCTGTGGGTATGGCTAAATTTTGGATTGTCGAATTTGGAGAATCTCCAAAGATTTCTGAAGTTAGTCTTCCTGAAAAACTTTTTAATAGAAATTTGGCGGATGGAGAGAAATATTTACAGGGAATTGCTAGCTATTTAACTATTGAAAATCTAAGCGAAAACGCTACTCGAGCAATTTTAAGATGGAAAAAGGATGATTCTCAGAAATGGATTTTGGCTGATTTTAATGATAACTCTAAATCGGTGAATTTAAATGATAATTTTGGTCTTAATTTTTCTAAGATACGGTCGTTGAATAGAGATTATTCTAAATTCTATGTTTTATCCGAAAAAGCACTTCGAGAGTTGGATTTTGATAGGATGACTATATCCGCTAATTTATTGAATGATATTGTAGATTTTGAAAATTATAATGATAACGTATTGTCTTTTACTCGGCAGGAGAAAGAAGGAGTATTCTCTGTTGGTATTTTTGAGAAGGGAAAGCAGTCTGTAATTTTATCAAAAGATAATAGTTCTTTGCCGAAAATTGCCATTAGTAGATATTATAACGAAAACTACGTTCATACTTTAGCTAATAAAAAGCTCCAAATTTATAAAGGATCTGATTGGGTAGGGACAAATAAACCTAAGCTTGTTAAAAAGGTAGAGTTTGATTTTGAGCCAACTGGTATTAATTTAAACCAAGAAGGCCGAATTATTAGTGCTTTTTCGAATGATAAAACGGCCACTTACGATATTGAGACTAATAGTAAGTATGATATAGCTAGCGGGGATCTTTCTTGGCTTGATAATTTCATTCTATATAATTTTAAAAATGACAAGATTACCTTGCGTGATTTTGATGGATCTAACATTCATAGTGTTCTAGAATGCTCTCATGATTTTGGCGCCATACTATCAAGAGACGAAAAATTTATCTATGGTTTTAGACAGAAAAAAGATGGTAAATTTGAACTAGTAAGATTAAAAATGATTTTATAGATTACTTATATACTTTATGTTGTAAACAATTGAGAGTATTGAAATATTATAAATAAAGAATAATTCCAAGGAGGAAAATTATGTTCGAACAAGTAAAACTAAATTATGATTTTAGTGCTTTAGAGCCTTATATAGATACACTAACCATGAAGACTCATTATGAGAAGCACCACGCAACTTACACTAAGAATTTTAATGAAGCCGTAGAGAAGTCTGGCCTCTCTGATAGGTCAGTAGAAGAAATTCTTTCTTCTCTTTCTTCTGTTTCTGATGAATCTTTGCGAGATGCTTTACGAAATAACGGAGGCGGATATTATAATCATAATCTATATTTTTCTATTATGAGTCCAAAAAATGAAACTAAGCCCAGCCCAGCTTTAATGGAAGCCATTGAAAGGGAGTTTGGTTCTTTGACTAATTTAATAGAGTCTTTGGAAAAAACGGCTATTAGTCAGTTCGGTTCTGGTTGGGCGTTCCTTTCCGCTGATCAGGATGGGAGACTTTATGTGACAAAGTCATCCAATCAGAATAACCCCTTGATGGAAGAGGGAAGGCACACTCCTATATTAGGTATTGATGTTTGGGAGCATGCTTACTATTTGCAATATAAGAATTTAAGGGGAGACTATGTTAAGAATTTTTTTGAAGTCTTAGATTGGGAAAAGGTAAGTGAAAATTACGAAAATAGTTATAAAACAAAATAACAGCTAATCAATAAATAGCTGTTATTTTGTTGGTACCGTGGGCCGGACTTGAACCGGCACGAGCTAATGCTCACCAGATTTTGAGTCTAGCGTGTCTACCGATTCCACCACCACGGCATTTTGGTTTTGCTTATTTACTCAAAACTGAATCTATTGTATAATAGATATAAGGAAAAATCAAGAGAAATGGATAACGAAAATAATCTTCAACCACAAAATCAAGGCTTAAGAATACCACCTAGACGAAGTACTCAGCTTACTGATTCTCAACGTCAAGCCATGATTAATTATAGGCGAGAAAAAGTTAATCAGATTTACGCTGGAAAAACAGACTATAAAACCCCACAGACTAGCCCAATTTTAGATAGTGAAGTGCTTCAAGTTGATATTAAGAGTCAAAATTCTAAATTAGAACACGTTTATAATTCTAATATGCAAAACTCACTTAATTCTCCCGAAAATTACCTTGGAGACTCGAAAAAGATAATCTCGTCTCTTGATTCGGCAACCCCGAAGCAGCAAGGAGCGGTTGAATATTCTCCTGTGTCTACACAAGCTAAAAATCACCCAGCGCAAACTAATAGTGCAGCTCAGGATCAGTGGAGACGATATCATGCGGCTTGGCAAAATTATTATCAAAAATATTACGAAAGTTATTATACAGCAGCCCTTAATCAGCAAAAGAAGGCAGTAGCCAACATTCAGCCAGAGCTTATCGAAAATTTAAGTGAAGATCAGCGACAAAAACGAGCATTAATAAAATTGCGACAAAATATTGCTGAGAAAGCTAGAGAAAAAAGTCAAAAGATTAGAAAATCTCGTCATTTTATGCCTATCGTATCTACTGGTTTAGTTGTGGCTATATTCCTATTTTTGCAGTATAATCGACTTATTTTTGCTACTGTCGAAGCTTACGTTAGTCCTGGAAATGCTACTGCTCAAGAAACAATCCAGACCCCAAATTCTACCGTATCTGTTGGTAATGATCCAAAATTAATTATTCCCAAGATCAATGTGGATGTACCGGTAATATATGGAGTTGGGAATGATAAAAAATCCCAGCTCGATGCAATGAATCGTGGTGTGGCACATTTTGCAGTGCCTGGTGCGAATAGTGTTCCTGGGCAGGCTGGAAATGTTGTTTTGAGCGGTCATTCGAGTAATGATGTTTTTGATACGGGAGCATATAAGTTTATTTTTGCGCAACTTGAAAAACTTGAAAAAGGTGACGTGATTTACGCTAATTATAATGGAACTCGATATTCATATGTGGTACGAGAGACTGAAGTGGTTCTGCCGACCGAGGTTTCGAAGGTTATAAAAAATGATGGAAAATCTTGGTTAACACTAATCACTTGCACGCCATTAGGTACGGCGAATAAGAGGTTATTAGTTTTTGCAGAGCAGGTTTCCCCAGATCCAGAGTCGAATAAGCAAGCTGAAAATACGGCCGAAGAAAGTAGTTCTGCTGTAGAGCTACCTAGAAATTCAAAAACATTTTTTGAGAGATTATTCACTTGGGATTGGAGCTAGCTTATTGTTTTGTATGATATAAACTGCTAGACATATTTAACTGTTTGGTTTCTATTAGAATAAAATGCTAAAGGCTTGAATGGTGGCATGAAAAGATGTAAAATATAACCATGGAATACATAATTAAAGATATCAAAGGACGACAAATTTTAGACTCCCGCGGCAACCCAACAGTTGAGGCGGATGTAATCTTGGAAAACGGAGCTTTTGGCCGAGCAGCAGTCCCAAGTGGAGCATCAACAGGTTCAGGCGAAGCTCTTGAACTTCGTGATGGCGGTTCAGCTTTCGGCGGAAAAGCCGTGACAAAAGCAGTTTCAGCTGTAAATAATCAAATTCGTGAAGCCTTAATAGGTAAAAATGCTGAAGATCAGGAAGCGATTGATAGAATCATGATTGATCTCGACGGTACAGAAAATAAATCAAACCTTGGAGCAAATTCAATTTTAGCAGTTTCGCTTGCTACTGCAAAAGCTGTTGCAAATGCGAAAGGTGTAGAACTTTGGCAATATATCGCCGAAAAAACAAATTCAACACCAAATCTTCCACTCCCAATGATGAATGTAATGAATGGTGGTGCACATGCTGGCTGGGCGACGGATATTCAAGAATATATGATTATGCCGGTTGGTGCAAAAACTATTTTCGAAGCAGTTCAGATGGGTGCAGAGACTTTCCACGCTTTAGCAAAAGTTTTAAAATCTAAAAATTACCCAACAACCGTGGGTGATGAAGGTGGCTATGCTCCAAAAGTTCAAAATGGTAATGAAGAACCGCTTCAGCTAATTTCTCAAGCGATTGAAGACGCTGGTTATAAACTCGGCAAAGATATTGCTTTTGCCTCCGATCCTGCTTCAAGTGAATTCTATAAAGAAGAAAAATATGATTTGAAAGCTAATAATGCAGTTCTTTCTAGCGAAGAAATGATTGAGTTTTATGAAAATCTAACTTCGAAATATCCTTTCGTTTCGATCGAAGATGGTTTAGCTGAAAATGACTGGGATGGATGGAAGACATTAACTGAGCGACTCGGTTCAAAAATTCAGCTTGTTGGTGACGACTTGATGGTAACAAACTCAAAACTTCTTCAAAAATCAATTGATTTAGGCGTTGCGAACGCAATTCTTATTAAGCCAAACCAAATTGGTTCTTTAACAGAAACAATTGAAGCTGTAAAATTAGCACAAAATAACGGATATAATACTGTTATGAGCCACCGCTCAGGTGAAACTGAAGACGTGACAATTGCGCATTTAGCGGTAGGATTGGGCTGTGGACAAATTAAAACTGGTTCACTTTCACGAACTGATCGAGTTGCGAAATATAATGAGTTAATGCGTATTGCAGAAGCTCACCCAGAGCTTGAACTTGCGAAACCATTTAATAAGTAACATAATTAACATAGTATACAAATTTGATAAATTTAGACAGATTTGAGTTTATACATTCTGTGATTAGACTAAAGACGGCTTAATATGGGTCGTCTTTTGGTTTTAATTATTCTATGATGTTTTTGTCATTTTCTCCTGCCTTGTTATTATGGTAGATGCGTATTAAAAAATAAACAAAGCGAAGACATCCGTTATAGGTTTTTATTTAGCGATTAAATTCTTGAAAAAAATAACCATTTACGGTATGATATACATAAGCTAAATGGAGAGAAAATGAGAGAGATTATAGAAGTAAATGGTATCAAATACGATGCTATAACTGGACAAAAAATTGAAATTTCAAATAAACAAGCTGCTTATTCTGCACAAAATATTCACGATAATTTACAGCATTCATCAACCCTAAGCCGGAAGTTTGTTAAGAGACCTAATGATATAGGTTTATCTCAAGCTCATGCTATTGAGCAATTTAAGATGCGTCATAATTATATTGAGGCACGTAAGTCGGCTATTCTTAGATCTGGTAATGAGTCTCATGCCCAAATTTCTAAGTTTGAGGGCGTCCGTGGATCGGCTGGGCGTATGATTTCTCCTATATCTTCGCAGAATAAAATAATCAGTAAAACTGTAGATGAAGATCCCATTCTTCCTGTTCAGGAAAATCCAATTCATCAAAAAGCTCTTGTGGCAATGCGCGAGCAAAAGATCACTAAAAGACTTCAAACACCACAAGAGATTAAAAAAAGCGCTATAGCTACAGCTCTTGAAAAATCACAAGATAATGCTAAAAACATAAAAAAGATTCGTGGTGTTCAAAAAAAGAGTTGGTTTTCAAAGCGAGCTGTAGGCTTTGTGGCAAGCTGTTCATTTTTGATTATATTCTTTGGGTATTTTGTTTATATAAATTCTCCGAATTTATCAATCAGGGTGGCCGCTATTCAGTCCGGTGTTAATGCTAGCCTTCCTCAATATTCTGCTAAAGGCTACAGTCTAAAAGGTCTGGCCTATTTTGACGGAAATAGTGTTAATTTAAAATATATTAATGGTGAAAAATTCTACAAGATAAAACAAGCTCAGACTTCGTGGGATAGTGTAGCGCTACTTGAAAATTACGTTCAGGATAAATGGGATCGTGATTATTCTACGTATCAGGAAAAAGGATTAACTATTTATAAAAATAGAAATAATGAGGCCACTTGGGTTAATAATGGAATTATTTATAATATTGAAGCTAACAGTAATCTTTCTAATGAAGATATCGGAAAGATTGCTAGTAGCTTTTAACTAATTGAAAAAAAAGCCAAAAAATGCTAATATATATCTATGAAAACAAGAACTCGTTTTGCGCCGAGTCCAACTGGGTATATTCATGTTGGTAATGTTCGGAGCGCACTTTACCCTTATTTGATCGCCAAGCAAACTGGCGGAGATTTTATTCTACGAATTGAAGATACCGACCAAGCTCGATTTGTTGATGGCGCGGAAGATTTAATCCTTGATACTTTAAAATGGCTTGGTTTAGACTGGGATGAGGGTCCAGTTTATAGTGAAAAAAATCAAGAAAAAGGTGATTTTGGGCCATATCATCAAACTCAGCGTCGTGAAAAATATCTTGAGTGGGCGCAAAAAATGATTGAAAAAGGCTTAGCTTATGCTGATCCATATTCACCAGAAGAAGTTGAAGAATTTCGAAAAAAAGCTAAATCTGAAAAGCGTGCATTTTTATATCGCAATCATCGCCCAGAAAATCCACCAGAATGGAAACTTGGAATGCCACTCCGTTTTAAGACGCCAGAAATTAAACGTTATTCCTGGAATGACGCTGTGATGGGTGAGCTTTCGGCTGGCACAGAGGCTTTAGATGATTTTATTTTAATTAAAGCAGACGGCCTTCCAACTTACAATTTTGCTCATATTGTTGATGATTTCGAAATGAAAGTTACACATGTAATTCGTGGCTCGGAATACGTTGCTAGCACTCCAAAATATCTTTCGTTGTATGAGGCGCTCGAAATTCAGCCACCAATTTTAGCTCATTTACCTCATATCTTAGCACCGGAAGGTAATAAAAAACTTGGTAAACGCGACGGGGCGAAAAGTGTTAGCGAATATCGAGCAGACGGAATTTTACCGGAGGCGATGCTGAATTTTTTGGCTCAACTTGGATGGAATGATGGTACTGAACAAGAGATTTTTACTAAAGAAGAACTAATTGAAAAATTCTCTCTTGACCGTGTGCAAAAATCTGGTGCGAGGTTTGACGAACAGCGACTTTTGTGGCTTAATGGCCAGTGGATTCGCAAAATTTCTCTCGAAGATTTATTTGAGCGCGTGCAAGATTTTTGGGGAGAAAATGCTAAGAACGCTAGTGAAGAATACAAAAAAGAAGTTCTTAGTCTAGTTTTTGATCGCTTAAAAACACTTAAAGATCTTCCGCTCGCTAGTGAATATTTCTTTACTGAACAGCAAGTTGATTTAGAGATGATTTCGAAAAATAAGCAACTCAAAAAACTTGAAAAATCGCAAATTATGGAGCTTTTGAGTTTGGTTATTTCTGAATTAGGACAGCTTGAGGAGTGGAATGATGATGAAATCCAAGAATTGCTAAACGGGTTGCTTGAAGAGACTGGCCAGAAGCCGGGAATTCTATTCCAGATCATCCGGATTTCACTAACTTGGGCGCCATTTTCACCAGCTTTAAATCAAACTTTGCGAGCGATCGGTAAGAGTGAAAGCATAAAACGCCTTAAAAATTCTCTACGAGAGATTGAAGCAATGTAAAAATAAGCTTCGTGATAAACGGAGCTTATTGAATATTTTCGAAAATAATTTTAGCAATTTCTCGTGGTTTTTCCATTGGTAGTAAATGGCCACTTTTTTCTATGATTTTAAAATCTGCACTTGGAAAAAATGTTCGAAAGGACTTTTCTTGGAAAGGTTTAACTGTTGTGTCGTTATCTGCTATAATTGCCAATTTGACATTATTTTTATTTCTGAAGGCATTATTACTTAGCGCTATTGGTATGGTTTTTTTCTGCGCAAGTAATTTTTTAATTGAATTTTGACAAGCAAATATATTTTGATAGATATTTTTACTGGCTTCTAGTGACCATGTTTTTTGAAGTGTAACAGCTTTAATTGGTGAAAATATCGGTATGTTTGACAATATCATTAAAGGGTTAGAGTTATAGGAGGACTTCATTCCAAGCAAGAAAGATCTACTAGGATCATAGACTGGATTTAGCAGTACTGTAGGTATTTGGTTGGATATTTTTGGGTCACTTGCTAGATAGCATCCAAATGAATGAGCTACTACAAGACCAATCTCGTTTATTTTTTTAAGTTCAGAGATAAGATCTTGATAAAAAGAATGGTAAGTATCGATACTGCTGAAAGAGTGGAGTGAACTTTTACCATGCGCTGGTAGATCGCATATGATTATTGAATATTTTTTAGAGAGCTCATAGCCTAAAGGTGTAAGCCCGAAATAATTACCTCCAAATCCATGGAGAAGTACAGCCGTCGGTTTGTTTTTTTGGATATTTTTATATATTGAAATTTTTATATTATTGATTTGGACGAAATGATGCTGTAGGTTTTTCCGCCAAGCTTTTAAGTTCATTTCTTAATTATAACATTTTTTATGTAATAGTAAATAGTACTTTTATAAATGCTTAAGCTATGTTATAATTTAAATCTATAAGAACAGGATTTTGATAAAGAAAGGTAGAAATGGCAAATCCTTTACGGCTAGTGATGATTAGACACGGTCAAAGTGAATCTAATATTGTTCAGCAGCATCAGAAAATTGGTGGAAAATTTAAATTAGAAGATGAAATTAATACTCGAGTTGATTGGAAGCAACGACTAAGCCCACTTGGGCGTGAGCAGGCAGAAAATGCAGCTCATCATCTACAAAGTATATATGGCGGAATGGATTTTTTTGATAAATTATATGTTTCGCCGTTTGTTCGTGCGCGAGAAACAGCTGTCAAAATAAGTGATGAGACTAATTTGCGTTGGCGAATTGATGACAGATTGAGCGAACGAATCTGGGGTATTTATGGGGTGGTTAGTCGTCAGGAACAGAGATCGCACTTTCCATTAACAGCTCGCTTAGCAAATGATGATCCATGGTATATTAGATATGATGGCGGAGAGAGTCTTTTTGATGTTTATACTCGATTTAAATCCTTTCGCTCTAAGTTGTGGCAAAAGCATTCAGGAGAGAACGTTCTGATTGTGGCGCATAAGCAGCTAATCCAGACAGCTTGTTATGATATTGAAAAAATGCTTCCTGAAGATTGGGATAAAATTTATGACAATCGTAAGTATGATGTGCCAAATCTTGGTTTAATTGAATATTCTCGTGTAAATCCTTATGATAGTAGCGATGTTCGTGATAATTTTACTTGGCGAAGAGTATTGAATTTGGGTGGTGAAGATATCCATATTATTGAAGACTGGGAGGAGTTTATCGCTGATAAGACATTTTTGACAGATGAACTAAGTGAACAGATATCAAAATATAAACCATTTTTATAATTCATCAAAAACTATTGCTATATTAAAATACTTATGCTATTATAAGAGCATAGTTGATGTGCTAACAATAGGGCGATTGTTCTTATTCATCTCCTAAATAGCACTTATTAAATAAAAACAAATAAAACAAACGCCCCTGGGTGGGCGCACATCAGCAAAATAGCCGACTCTTGAAAAGGAGCCGGCTATTTAGTATAATTTAAAAAGATTATGTTTAAGAAGCGAATTACTAAAAAGCTTGAAAAATACGTTAAGAAATATTTCAAGCACCACCAGAATATAAAACTGATTGTAGTGGCAGGGTCGGTTGGAAAAACCAGTTCTAAATTAGCAATTGCCACACTTTTGAATGAAAAATATCGAGTTAGACTACATACAGGTAATCATAATACTCATCTTAGCGCACCAATTGCTATTTTAGGGATCGACTATCCTGGTAATCCGCGTAGTTTTTGGGAGTGGCATAAAGTCTTTAAAGCTGCTCGAAAAAGAATCAAATCTCCATCCGAGAATGAACCGCAGGTGATTATTCAAGAATTAGGAACAGATCGGCCGGGTGATATTGAGAGATTTAGCGACTATCTTTTACCCGATATTGCTGTTATTACAGCGGTGACACCTGAGCATATGGAGTTTTTCGAAAATATGAATGCTGTTGCTCGAGAGGAATTGTCTGCAGCGAATTTTGCAAAAATTGCAATATTGAATAGGGATGCTATTAGCTCAGAATATTCAAATTTAATCACCAATCCTAATTTTTCAACTTATGGTACAACTGTTTCGGCAGAGTATAGTTTTGAAGTTGATGATTTAAACCTTGTTGAGGGTTATATAGGAAAAATGAATACAGCTGAATTCGGTCAGATTCCAGTCAAGATTAAAGTCTTTGGAGAGCATTCACTTTTGCCTGTAACCTCTGCAGTAGCTGTGGCAGTGAAGATGAGCTTGACTCCCGATGAAATTATTTCTGGACTTGCAAAAATCCAACCCGTATTTGGAAGGATGAATTTTCTGCGCGGAGTAGAAGATTCTATTCTGATTGATGATACCTATAATTCGAGTCCGGCGGCTGCGGAGGCGGCTCTTCGAACGCTTTATAATCTCCATGTACCATCGCGTATAGCTATTTTGGGAGATATGAACGAATTGGGTTCTATTTCTGCGGTTGAACACCAAAAAATTGGTAATTTTTGCGATCCGCTATCTTTGTCTTGGGTTATTACAGTTGGGGATAAAGCAAACCAGTTTCTTGCTGCTGCAGCTCGCAATAGAGGCTGTCAGGTAAAAACTTGTGCGAATGCTATAGAGGCGGCCACTTTTGCGCGAAAAGTTATGGAGAAAGGTTGCGCTATTTTATTGAAAGGATCTCAAGGTGGAATTTTCCTTGAAGAAGCTACAAAAATTTTGCTAAAAGATAAAAGCGATATTTCGAAATTAGTCCGCCAAGATGAGAAGTGGGCTCGCGAAAAGAACGATTTTTTTGAAACTTTTTCAAATTTTGAAGAGGATGAAGTATAGTGGGCGAAATTATTCCAATCGTTGATGAAAATGATAATGTGATTGACCATGTAGAGAAGAGCTCTTTCGATAAATCTACAGGTAGGATCTATCGTACAGCTTCTCTTTTTTTATTCGATTTAGATGGTAGAATATTGATCCAGAAACGAGCCGAAACAAAACAAACTTCCCCCGGCAAATGGGATTTAGCTAGCGTGGCTGGTCATGTTAATTTTGGCGAGACATACATCGAAGCTATAATTCGTGAAACTAAAGAGGAGATTGGTCTTGAACTATCGCCTGATGATGTTCATTATAGTGAAAAGATTTTTACTGAGACTAGCAAAGGGAAACGGCGTTTTACGCAGATTTTTTGGGCAGTTGCAAATTTTAGTTTAGAGGATCTAAAAATTGAAAATAGCGAGATCTCAGATGTAAAACTAATTGCTCTGAATGAATTGTCTGAGATGATTGCTGAAGATAGGGATCAGTTTGCTTTCTATAATAATTTTAACTTTAAAAAATTAGCTCAAGAAATTAGCAGAAGTGCACGATAGGTATAATTATTCGCAGGCGATTTTATAAAGAGCAATCCCTGCTGCAACCGATACATTAAAGCTTTCTTTTTGTCCAAACATGGGAATCTCAAGATGTTTGTCGCAAAGAGTGAGTAGGCGTTCTTCTATACCATTCACTTCTTCTCCTAGAAGGAGTGCTATTTTTGCGTGTTTATCTGTGGAAAAATCTGGCATTTTAATTGATTCCATAGATTGTTCTAGCGCTATAATTTCAAACCCTTCAGATTTTAATTCGGCGATTTTTTCTGCGATATTTTTCGATATTTCACATTGGATAATTTTTTCTGCACCAAGAGCTGTTTTATGAATTTGCGTGGTAATTTTTTGTGCGATATGGGGGAGACGATTTGTTTCTTGAAAATTTTCATTATCTAAGATTGGAAAGGGCGAATATCCACTAAAAATAACTCTAGATACACCAAAGCCCTCACTAGTTCTGAGGATTGAGCCAATGTTGTGAGTTGAGCGAATGTTGTGTGCTAAGACAATGATTTCTCGATATTGTTTTCTATTTTTATTTTCTAGAGAATTAGGGTTTTTCATTACATATACTTTAACATCTTTGATTGAAAAAATAAACTGGTTGTGCTAAAATTGTACTAATGGATGAACAGAAAATTCAACAGCGAAGACGTGATGATGAAGAGCGCGCAACCGCTAAACGGGCGGATATTTTAGGGCTAGTCTATTTGGATACGCGAGAGTTTGAAGATATCTTTCCTTTAGTTAAAGATATTTTTTCGAATGAACAAATGTATGCAGCGAAACTTGCTCCGCTTCAGGAAGGAAATGCGGAAGAGAATCAGCCATGGAGAGTGATGATTACTTCACAAACTCCGAGGTCGGTAATCCAAAAGCTAAAAAAATCATATGAAGACAAAGGTAAGCAAATTGATTTTTATTTGATTTCTGAGTTCGCCTGGAAGAAAATAATGCGTCGCTACGACCCTCCTAAGGAAATTATTTATGACAATATCACTATCGCTGGCGAAGGTGATAGTGCTACATTGAGCCAAGTATCGCAGACTTTGGCGGGTGTAGCTAGTGATAAAGTTTTTGATTATTTAATTGATCAAGCTGATCGTCTTGGAGCTAGTGATATTCATATTGAGAATCAGCGTGAATCAATACGTATCAGGATGCGTGTTGATGGTGCTCTTCATCCTGTTGCAGAACTTTCTCGTGATCGTTATAGGGTGATTATGGGTGAACTTTCTTCGCGCGCAGGCGTATCGAGCGCTTCAAAAACTTCACAGTCGGGTCATATTCAAAAAGATATTTATCGAGATGGGGGCTCTCACTTATTGAATCTGCGTGTTGAAACTGTTCCAACTATGTATGGTATGGATGCTGTATTACGACTATTCAACTTTGATGAATCAATGCTAAATTTGGATTTACTAGGTATTGAACCTAAAGAACGCGCCGAAATTGATGAGATTATTTCACATCCACGAGGTATGGTATTGATGGTTGGTCCAACGGGATCTGGTAAGTCAACGACTTTATATTCGATTTTAAACGCTTTAAATACAACCGATAAAAAGATCATTACTCTTGAAGATCCGATCGAGTATGGTATTGCTGGAATTTCTCAGATTCCAATTGATACGACTCATGGTGCAAGTTTTGCGGATGGGCTTCGGTCTGTTTTGCGCCTTGATCCAGATGTTGTAATGGTGGGCGAGATTCGTGATGTTGATACTGCTAGGACGGCGATTCAAGCTTCAATTACAGGGCATCTAGTGCTTTCTAGCTTTCACGCCAACTCAACTTCGGCGGCCTTTTCGCGAATGATTGATATGATTGGTCACAATCCAATATTTTCTAGTGCGATTAGACTGCTTATTGCGCAGCGGTTAGTGCGTCGCTTAGACGACAATAAGCAAGAATATGTACCCAGTGAAGCTTTAAAACAATGGATTCGTGGTGTGATGAAAAATGTTCCACGCGAAAAGATACCGCAGGATATATCTGGGGACTTTAGGCTATGGAGGCCAGTTTCAAGTACAGACAATCCGTTTGGGTATAAAGGGCGAATTGTTTTGATGGAACAAATGATTGTTGGTGAAAATATCCAAGCTTTTTTGCGTGGTGAACGTGGTGTAATTTCTACCGAAGCAATTGAGTCTCAAGCTCGTGCAGATGGAATGCTAACCCTAGTTCAGCAAGGTATTGTTATGGCTCTTCGCGGTGAGACAACGATTGAGGAAATCAATCGCGTAATTTAGTCTTTACAAATTTATACTAGTTTGTTATAATATTTCTTGAATTGTATATATTAAAGTAAAAGAGAGAAAATATGAGTTTTGAATTAATCAAAAAAGTTAACGAAGCGCAAAAAAAAGACGCTGTTCTCGATGTGCGAAGTGGTGACACGGTTCGCGTTCATCAAAAAATTAAAGAGGGTAACAAAGAGCGAATTCAGGTTTTTGAAGGTGTGGTTATTCGAACCGACCGTAAAAAATCACACACCTCACGAATTACTGTTCGAAAAATTGCAAGTGGTGTGGGGGTAGAAAAATCATTCCTTCTTCATAGTCCGCTTGTTGAAAAGATTGAAATTGTTCGCCGTGCTAAGGTTCGCCGAAACTATCTTTCGTTCTTGCGAAATCGAAGTGGTAAAAGTGCTCGCCTTAAGCAAGTTGCTTTCGATCGTGAAACTATAAATACCTTACCAGAAACTTCAAAAGCAGAAAAAGTTGAAGCTACAAACGAAAAAATAGAAGAAGTAAAAGAGGCTTAATCTTTGAATTATAAAATCGCCCATATCTTTGGGTGATTTTTTATATATGTAATTGAGATGGCTTTATGGCTTGCTTAAGATATACTTTCTTACTATAATAAAAATAAGTGATGAAAAATAAAGATATAAAACAAGAACTCAGAGTTTTGGCTGAAGAAAAATATCGTCAATTTTCGATGAGACTATTGCCGGGCGTTAATAATATCTTAGGTGTAAGGTTGCCGGCTTTGCGTAAAATTTCAAAAAAGATTATTAAAACGAATTGGCGGGAATTTATTCGAGATAACGACAATCAATATTTTGAACAAACAATGCTTGAGGGCATGGTCATAGCTGGAGCTGATTGTGATTTTTCAGAAAAACTGGAATTGATTAAAAAATTTATACCAAAGATTGATAATTGGTCGGTGTGTGATAGTTTTTGTGGTAGTTTGAAGATTTCGGAAGTTAACAGGTTAGAATTTTGGGAATTTCTTCAGTCATATTTTGCTTCGGAAGATGAATTCGAATCTCGTTTTGCTGTTGTATCGGTGATTAGTAATTTTATAAAGAAGGACTATCTGGAGCAAATTTTTGAAAAATTTAATAATATGAAAAATGATGGTTATTATTCGGAAATGAGCGTTGCCTGGGCGATTTCAGCTATTTATGTAAAATTTCCAGATGAAACTTTATCTTTTTTGCGGCGGAATAATTTAAAATCGAGGATTTTTCAAAAGACTTGCCAAAAAATAATTGAATCTCTTAGGGTTAGTGATAGTGATAAGGCCATTATTCGTGAATTAAAGAAGGGTTTTGATGATTCTCGGGATTGATGAAGTTGGTCGTGGCGCGTGGGCTGGGCCGCTGGTGGTGGGTGCTTGTATTTTGAATGATGCTCAGATTGAAGGCTTGACTGATTCAAAAACTCTCTCGAAAAAGCAACGCGAAAAATTAGCAAAAGAGATTGCTGATAGTTCTGCAATTGTTGGTTTGGGCTGGGTGTCTAATAGTGAACTTGATGAAATTGGCTTGAGTTCTAGCCTGAAGCTTGCTACGCGTCGTGCAGTAGAAAAAGTTCAGTTGGAATGTCGAGAGCGAAAAGTTAATTTTGATGAGATTATTATTGATGGCACGGTAAATTTTCTTAATGATACGCCCCTCGAAAAGTATGCCTTCACTCTAAAAAAGGCGGATTTACTGATTTCGAGTGTTTCAGCGGCAGCAATCTGTGCTAAAGTTGCCAGAGATAACTACATGAATAAACTAGCTATCGAACCGGAATTTTTAGAATATAATTTTGACAAAAATGTTGGGTATGGCACAGCTCAGCATCGTGCCGCTTTAGAGCAATTTGGAGTAAGCCAAATTCACCGTAAAAGTTTTAAGCCAATTGCTGATTTGTTGATAAATAATGAACAAATAGATAAAAGAAGCCTAAAAGAAGATAATAACGAAAAAATAACTACTAAAAAACTTGGTGACCGAGCAGAAGACTTTGTGGCTGAGTTTTTAAAGCGAGAGGAGCATACAATTCTAGCACGAAATTGGCGCACTAAATTTTGCGAGATTGATATTGTTTCCCGGCGGGGCGTAGAGTATTATTTTACGGAAGTTAAGTATCGTAAAAATGATGATTTTGGCGGTGGTGCTGTAGCTCTCTCTAAGCGAAAAGTGGAACAGATGCGGTTTGCAGCGGAGCTTTTTGCGCACCAGAACGGTTTATTGGATGTGGATATGCATCTTATAGCTGCAGTGGTCAAAGGTGAGCCAGACTTGGCGATTGAGTCGATTTTTGAAGTTTAAAAAACCAGCACGATGGCTGGCTTATAGATTCTGGAGATCTGTTGGTTTTATCGGTTTCAGCAGAATATAGGCTTGATTATATCTTCTCTGAAGCTCATCCTCGCCAAGCTCTTGCATCTTTCTCGCGGAAAACCAATAAAGTTCTCTATTCCAACAATTTTTACGATCTCTGTCACAAAAATTGTTTGCTTTTTATCTGTTACAATAAAATATTCAAAATATGCAAGCATTAGCAGCTTGCGAGGACTGTTTGCATGGCGGATTTTTCGGCTTGGGTTATCCAGAGTCTATATTTTTTCTTAACTGAAATTTGACGCTTGATATATTCGCAGCGAAATGCTTTGTTTGAAGGTAACCAAGTTGCAGCGTCGCTATCACCTTTCTGTTGGTTGGCTGACCCATCTGATGCGAGCAGATTTAGTGGGTCATTGGCGAGTTGTTTTCTCTCTTCGGTAGAGATTTGTTGTGCGCCTTTTTGCCAAGCATCAGAAAGTGCAACTACATGGTCAATTTGAACGGCGGAAGCTTTATCTCTAGAGAAAATAATTTGTTTTCCCGTGTATGGATCATCTAATATTCCGCTTATAATTTGGCATTTTGAATTTTCCCGCGCTTCTTTTAGATCACGTTTCAAGATACGGTTTCGAGTATCACAACCGCTAGAATCTTTAGCCCATCCTTTACCGAATTGTTCGCGTGAATAACCTGTTTTTGGCGCGCGACCTTTAACTTGGAGTGAATTTAGGTCTTGTGAGATTTGTGATGTTTGCTGATTTGGATTTTTCTTACTCCAAAAATCTGGATTAGAAAATACTGCAATAATTGATAAGAATACAATTATTATTAAGCTCAAAATACGGCGTTTTTGGAAGGTTTTTTCATTGCTCGACATAGCTACATTATAACATAATCATTTTTAAAATATAATTGTGGCGCTGTGTGATGTGTGCTATAATTTTAAGTATGAAAAATATTAACAAAATATCAATTATAATCAGTGCGTCGTTGGTATCATTGGTAGCGATTGTTGCTATTTTTGGCATTTTCTACGCTCAGGATTTTAGCGATTTTTTGAAGGCACAAAATTTTAAGCCGAGTGAAAAAATAACTCAAATTACTTCAAAAATTAATTTAACAGATCGCGCTAAGACAATTTTTTACGCTACAAATCCACGAGTTTTATCTAGTCAAGATTTTAACTCTAGTTGTTCCAAATTAGTTGAAAAAAGTACAATTTTAGGTTGTTATAATGATGATAAAATTTCGATTTTTGATGTTGAGAACTCTGAACTTGACGGTGTTGAAGAGGTGACTGCTGCACATGAATTATTGCATGCGGTATGGAATAGAGCAAGCAAATCCGAGCGAGACAGATTAAGCAAGGAGATAGAAGAAAACTACAAGAAAATAAAAACTCCAGAGCTCGAAAAAACCATAGCTAATTATGCTATAACTGAGCCTGGTGAGCGTATAAACGAGCTTCATTCTATATTGGGTACTGAATTCTCTGGTCTTTCGAGTGAGTTAGAGGTTCATTATGCTAAGTATTTTAAAAATCGTAATGATATTGTAGCTATGAATACTCGGTATAAGGCCAAATTCAAGAGCTTGGAGGATCGTGCAAAAAGTTTAGATAGAGAATTGAAAAAGTTAAAAGCTGAGATTAAACAGGAAACGACAGATTATTCAAATAAGCTTCAATCTTTAAATATGGCTATTCTTCTATTTAATTCTCGAGCAAAAAGTGGCTACTATCATAGTCAGGGTGCATTTAGTGCAGATCGTTCGAGTTTGGTTGAGCGCAGTAATTCTATGGAGCAATACCGCAATCAGATAAATTCAAAAGTTACAGATTACAATTCAAAAGTTGTAGAACTTCAACGAATCTCTAAACAGATCCAGAGGCTTTATGACAGTCTAAACTCAAAAATCGAAAAGGTTGATGGCATTAAATCACTTTAAATATTAATATTTATATGATAAAATTAATGTTGTGGCCAAACTAAAAACAAAATTTATATGTCAGAATTGTGGTTCTAGCTACCCAAAATGGATGGGAAAATGTGAAAATTGCGGTAGCTGGAATACTCTAGTCGAAGAAGTTGAAGAATCTATCGGTAAAAACGCAATCGCAAAAAGTATCGGAAAGGGTAAAATTTTACAAACCCAAAATTTAGATGAGATTATTTCAAGCAAAAAGCAAGATCGAATCTCGACAGGGATTACTGATCTAGATAATGTTTTGGGCGGCGGAATTTTGCCGGCTGGCGTTTTATTGATTGCAGGTCAGCCAGGAATTGGTAAGAGTACTCTCTTGATGCAGGTTTCATCATGCGTTGCTCAACGAAAAAGAGTTTTGTATATATCTGGGGAAGAGTCGGCTGAGCAGGTGGCAGGCCGAGCGAAGCGTCTGAACGCTGAGAAATCGCCAAACTTAAAATTTGCTAGCTCAACTTCTGCCGATGATATTGCGGAGACAATATTGGGCGGTGGTTTTGATTTAGTTGTAGTTGATTCGATTCAGACTCTAGCGATGAGCGAAATATCTAGTGCTGCGGGCAGTGTTTCGCAAATTACTAATTCATCTAATCTAATTATTCAGGCGGCAAAAAAATCCGGTACGGCGGTTGTGTTAGTCGGTCATATTACAAAAGAAGGTTCGATCGCGGGTCCAAAAACATTAGAACATTTAGTCGATGTTGTTTTAAATTTTGAAGGTGACCGCTATGGTGGTTTTAAGGTTGTGCGAGCGATCAAAAATAGATACGGATCAACGACAGAAGCGGCTATTTTTGAAATGGGCGAGAATGGCCTTGAGATTGTTGAGAATCCGTCGGCTGCTCTCCTTGCCGAGCGGCAAAATACGGATGGCTCTATAATTTTGGCAACCCTTGAGGGGACGCGCCCAATCTTGGTGGAAATTCAAGCGTTAGTTTCGCCGTCGAATTTTGGCTATCCAAAACGAACCGCGAGTGGCTTTGATCTAAATCGATTAAACCTTTTGATTGCGGTTCTTCAGCAACGCACGAAGCTTGATCTTTCTGATAAAGATGTCTTTGTAAATGTTGTTGGTGGGATTAAGCTTTCTGATCAGGCGGCAGATTTGGCGGTAGTAATGGCGATTGCGTCGGCGGCAGCAAAGCGTAAACTTTCTGATGGTGTGGTAGTTTTTGGTGAGATTGGGCTTGGCGGAGAGATTCGCTCTGTCGTTCAAGCAGAAAGGCGAATTGCTGAAGCAAGAAAACTTGGATTTACTAGTGCGCTTGCGCCAAAAACTGCTTCAAAAAATAACTTCATTGTGGCTGTGCGTGATTTGCGCGAGGCCTTAATTAAATATTTACAATAATAAAAAGGAAAATATGGATACATTTTTATTGCTCATAATCATTTTTTTAATAATTTTTTCATGGAAAGATTCTACGCCAATTTTTCAAAAAGCTCGTAAGCGAGTACTAGTTGATACTTCAATTCTGATTGATGGTCGATTTTTGGCGGTAGCGAAAACTGGGTTTGTTAATTTTGATATTCTAATTCCGCGTAGTGTGGTGGGAGAATTACAAATCCTCGCTGATGGTGGCGATGATGATAAACGGGTTCGAGCTCGTTATGGTTTAGATATTATTTCGGCTCTTCAGAATGAGCCAAAATTAAATGTTAGCATTTTAGCGGATAGTAATTCAGCAAAAGAAGGAGTTGATAATCGATTGATTTCGCTAGCTAAAAAACTTAATGCCGAGATTTTGACGGCTGATTATAATCTAAACAAGGTCGCTAAAGTTGAAGGGGTGGAGGTATTAAACATTAATGAATTAGTACAATCAGTTCGCGCGGATTATTTGCCGGGCGAAAAAATAATGCTTGATATAACTGTAAAGGGTAATGAGAAAAAACAAGGTGTGGGTCATTTGCCGGATGGAACAATGGTAGTTGTTGAAAATGCAGAATCTCTTGTTGGCACAACGGCAGAAGTTGAGTTTATTCGATCATTGCAGACGGCTGCTGGAAAAATGATGTTTGCTCGAATCGCTGGCGCAAAAACTTCAAAGGTTGAGAATGCTAAAAGTAAAGGTCGAGCCGTAAAGAGCTCGAATATTGAAAAGCCAGCTCAAAATATTCAAGTAGAAGCATCAAAAAATGAGAATAGAAAATCTCAATCTAAAAAAACTACCAAAAATAAAAATAATACTCAAAAGTCGATTAAATCTAAGCAGGAAGCAGCAAAGTCTAAAATGGCGATTCGTCGTCGAACTCAACAGTCAATGGAAGCTGATCTTGTAAAGCTTGCTAATAAAGAATAGATTTTACTCTTTAATAAGTTGAAAAACCCTAAAAAAGATGCTAAAATTTTAAAAAGAAGAAAGGAAAATATGGCAGATTTTAATAAAATTTTAACCCCTGGTGATTATAAAAACGGAATTATTAATGTTGTGGTTGAAATTCCAACCGGCTCAACTCATAAAATTGAATGGAACCGTGATTTGGCTGTAATGCAACTTGATCGCGTGGAACCAAAAGCTTTTGCGAAGCCAACTAATTATGGTTTTATTCCGCAGACTTTGGATGAGGATGGTGATGAGCTTGATGTTTTACTTATTACAAATGACCCACTTACAACTGGAATTTTTCTGGAAGCACGAATCTTGGGTGTAATGAAATTCGTTGATGATGGAGAAGTTGACGACAAAATTATTGCCGTACCTGCTGATGACCGTGACACTGGAAATGCTTATAAAACTTTGGCTGATTTACCAGAGCAACTTATTAAACAAATTAAATTTCACTTTAATCACTATAAAGATTTGAAAAAAGCTGGCACAACAAAAGTTGAAAAATTCGGTGACACAGAAGAAGCAAAAGAAGTTATCGCAGAATCAATTGCACGCTGGAACGAGAAATAATTATTGATTGAAATCGGGCTTGCAGGCTCGATTTTGATTTTATTTTGTAATAAGAAAAAAATCACCCAATTGGATGATTATTGTAATATTTTTATAATTTTTCTCAGAGCATCTCTAAGCGATTCACTTGGAGATATTACTATTATTTTTTCTCCTATCTTCTTTAGTAGCCTTTTTTGCTTGTAATATTCTGGGTGATTTACTCTTCGTAAATCAACTATTCCAAAATCTACATAGTCTTTCTTTATTAGTGTTGCAAATTTCTCACCATGGCGACTTTTACTCGAATCAATTAATTTTGATCCTGAGGCAAAAAGGTTAACGAAATCTTTGGCGTGCGTTGCGCCATCTTCACGGCTGAGGAGAACAATATTGATATTCGACAATGTCATCGCATCATTCTCTGAAATCCCAAACGGTAGCTTCTTTTTAGCTACCTCGAGATTTTCTTCTGGCTTTTCAATTTTTCCACCATAGAGTAAGTCTATCCTTTTCAATAAGTAATCTGATAGATCTTCTGGAAAATTTACTGGATTTTCCTCTAAGACTGGCTTAGGTAAATTTCTCTGCCTAATAGCGAAACTGCTCTTATGACCCATTGAAGTCATGGTAAAGAAGAATTTATGAAACATAGATATTCTTTTTATTTTATCTCTGTATTCTTTTTCTTTTTCTTCTTCGGTCAATAAATTTATTGCTTGATAGATTTTATCTGCTAATTTTGGATTAGCATGAGATAAAAATTCTAAATTTCGGATAGCATCATCTTTCATCGCTATGTCCTCCTTGTAAGGTGCTTTTAAAAATATATTTTAATATATTAAAATATAAAAGTCAAATGTGAGAATTGATTTTTCTTGAAATTTATGTATAATTTATTTATGGAAAAGGGCGAACTTCTTGAACTAGCAAAAAAATACTATACAGCAGAAGAATTGCTACGCTTAGAAAAAGCGATTGATTTTGCTACCGAAAAACACGAAGGTCAGTTTCGAAAATCTGGCGAAGAATACATCACGCATCCGCTCAGAGTGGCAGGAATTTTGGTTGAGTGGGGAATGGATATCGACTCGGTGATTGCTGGTGTTCTTCATGATGTTGTCGAAGATACCGAAACGCCACTTGAAGAATTAGAGGATAATTTTGGCAAAGATATTGCATTTTTAGTGGATGGTGTGACAAAGGTTGGTCGTGCACGAAGCGGAATGAAAAATCTTGAAACTTATCTTCCGCAAACAAAGGATAATTTGAGTAAGCTTTTGATGGCGCTAAGTCAAGATGTTCGTGTGATTATTGTTAAGCTGGCTGATCGCCTTCATAATCTTCAGACTTTAGAGCATATGTCGCCTGAAAAACAGAAAAAAATTGCTCGCGAAAGTTTGGATGTTTTTGCCCGAATTGCAGATCGTTTAGGAATGGGTCGTGTACGAATGACAATAGAAGAGACGGCTTTTTCTTATCTTGAGCCAAAAGAATATAAAAGATTACAGAACGAAATGCGCAAACGGCTTGGTCGTTCAACTCGTAAATTAGGAAAAGTTCGTGAGGAAGTTGAATCCGCGCTCGAAAAAGCTGGAATTAAGTTTGAAATTTCCGGTCGAGTAAAAAGTATTTATTCGCTCCATAAAAAACTTGAAAAAACCAAAGGTGATATTGATCGTATCTATGATTTAATGGCGTTAAGGATAATTGTTGAGAGCAAAGAAGATTGCTATCGTGTTTTAGGGGTTCTTCATTCAATCTATAAACCAATGATTGAGCGGATAAAAGATTATATTTCAATGCCTAAGCCAAATGGTTATCAATCACTTCATACTACTGTAATTACGCCTTCGAAATTGATTGCGGAATTTCAAATTCGCACTAAAGAAATGCATGAATACGCCGAGCGTGGCTTGGCGGCTAGTTTTCATTACCATGAGCAAAAATCAGGTAAAGATTATTTGACTGGCAAAACTTCAAAAGTTGTATCAAATCGCACTGAAGTAAAAGGTAATGGTGGTCTTTCGAATGAGCTGCAATGGATTGTTTTACTCCAAGATGTGGCGCAGCGTTTGCGTGATGGGGAGGAAATTGATCCAGAACAATTACAGATTGATATTTTCGGTAATCGAATTTTTGTATATTCTCCAAAAGGCGATATTTATAATTTGCCAGAAGGTGCGTTGCCACTTGACTTTGCATATATGGTTCATAGCGATATTGGCAAGCACGCTTATGCTTTTAAGGTCAATGAAAAAATCCACGCTTTTGATAAACCGCTCAAAGAAGGTGATGTGGTTGAGGTGATGACAAGAAAGAATGCTGAGCCTAAAATTGATTGGCTAGATTTGGTAAAAACTTCGCACGCAAGAATTAAGCTTCGTTCGCAGCTTCGTCAAAGAGGAGAATTGGATCTGATTAAACATACTGAGGCAGTTCGCTCAAGAAAAATTAGTGAAAAGCAGGAAAGATAAAAGTACTTGTTTAGAAAATTATTGATAAAATAAAACATTTACTTTGTAATATAAAAGTTATTCAGTAGAAGGCAACAAAAAACTGCAAGTTTAGCTTAATGGGGTGAAATAGTGGCTTGCAGTTTTATGGAGATGATTTGTTATTCTACTGTTAGGGCTTTTCTTGTCTAGTGCCTTCCTGAATAGTGCTGTTTACTTTTTATTTTTCCGATTTATTAAATCCATATATGCAACATCGATGTAATCTTTTTTCTTTATATTTAACTGTTCTGTTATATTTTTAACATTTTTCTTTGCAGTTTGTATCGATTCTTTTTCAGGAATTACATATTCCAACTCGATAAAATCACCTAAGTTTTCGACCCTATCTAAGTGGAATCTAATATTATCTTTCAGAAATAACTGCCGAACCTTTTTAACTTCGCCAGCCCTACCAAGAGATACTGAAAGAATTTTATCAACAAATTTAGGATGTTTTATATTAAAGCGTTTATATTTTGAAAGTTTCATATCAGCAGAATTAGGGCGACTATAAAATATTAATTCGTGGCTATCGTTATTTATCGTTCGCATTTTTAGCCTATAAGATTTAAGATTATAAAAAATATCACGCTGATTTAATTTTACGGGTTTATCTTGAGTTATTTTTGCAAATATCTTTTTTGTTTGTTGATAATCTTCGATTTTAGCTTTTATTTCTATATTTCGGGGCATTTTAACCTTTCATTATTACTTGTTAGTATATCTTAGCCAATCTTTTGAGATATTTTAGGTATAGTTCATGGATTACTTTTAGACTGTTGAATGACAAACTATTTTTAATAGGTTTAGTGATTTTTTGTATTTTCAAAAACTTTATCGAACCAGTTTTCTCCGTAAAGTTTCTCTAATTTTTTGCCAAGTTCCTGAGATTCCTTACATTCTTTTATGGCATTTTTATCCCAATAAGTTTCATCAATTTTGCCGTCTTTATCGTATTGGCAGCTTCCTGATTTTGCTGTCATTTTAGCATATATACACTGAGGATTTTCTGTGTTTATATTTCCGCCGGTTTCTAGGCAGCGAATATGATCAGAGTTAAGGCTAATAAGTCTATGTGTTCCAGCCATCCATTTTATTTGGCTTTCGGAATTCATATAATTTGAATAAATTGTAAAAGTAAAGCAAGATATTGTTAGGAACAAGTTGAAAATTGATAAAACTATAAAGAATTTTATCCAGTTAAATTTTATCTTTTGTTTAGATATAGGGAATATATTTTTCATATCAGGATGTTATCACAAGCGTAATAAAAAATCAACGATTTAAATCTGGATTTTGCAAATTGTTTATGTTAAAATAGTAGGAGAAATTTTAAAATATAAAAGGAGACAAAATGTCTAAAAAAATAGCAATCAATGGTTTTGGGCGAATTGGTCGCAATGCTTTTAAGATCGCTTTTGAGCGAGACGACATTGAGATTGTCGCTATTAATGATTTGACAGATACAAAAACTTTAGCGTATCTATTAAAACATGACAGTACTTATGGAAATTACCATCAAGAAGTGACTTATACAGAAGATTCTCTAGTTGTGGCTGGCAAAAAAATCCGTGTTTTGAGCGAAAGAGATCCAGCAAACTTACCTTGGAATGAGCTTGATATTGATGTTGTGGTTGAGGCTACAGGTCTTTTTGTCGATCCTGCAAAAGCCCGCGCTCATATTAATGCTGGAGCAAAAAAAGTAGTGATTTCTGCGCCGGCTAAAGGTGAGGGTGCTAAATTTATTGTACTAGGGGTGAATGAGAACACTCTAAGTCGAAGCGATGAAATTATCAGTAATGCAAGCTGTACGACTAATTGTATTGCGCCAATTATGGCGATATTGGAGCGTGAATTTGGTGTCGAAAAGTCAATGATGACCACCGTCCATTCTTATACTGCGAGTCAGCGACTTCTTGATGCACCAGCTAAAGATCTTCGCGAAGCACGCTCGGCCGCTGAAAATATCGTACCGACAACAACTGGTGCGGCAATTGCTACGGCGAAAGTTATTCCTTCGCTTGAGGGTAAGTTTGATGGCTTGAGTGTGAGAGTGCCAACTCCGACTGTGTCATTGTCTGATATTACAGCTGTTTTGCGCCGAAATGTCTCAAAGGAAGAAATTAATGATTTATTTCAGCGGGCAGCTAAAGAGCCTTTTTACCAAGGTATTTTAGATGTAACTGATGAGCCGTTAGTTTCGAGTGATTTTAAAGGTAGTTCATTTTCGTGTATTATTGATTTAAATCTTACAAATGTGGTTGCTGGTAATCTTGTAAAAGTTGTAGCTTGGTATGATAATGAGTGGGGATATTCTAACCGGTTGGTTGAAATTGTCTCTGACGTAGCTGCAAATATTTAAGAGGAAAGATATGAAGATTTACGTTGGAGCGGATCACCGAGGATATTTTTTAAAAGAGAAGGTTGAAGATTTTTTACGCCAAAATAGTTATGAATTCGAAGATGTTAGTGGTGAAAATTACGATCCGAATGATGACTTTCCTGTTTTTGCTCAAAGGGCTGCAGTTAAAGTTCTAGCTGATGAAGGGTCTAGAGCAATTTTGCTTTGTGGCGGTGCGCAAGGTATGGCGATGGCGGCCAATCGCTTTAAGGGAATCCGTGCATCTGTAGTTTGGGATTCTGAAGAGGCAAAATGGACACGGAATGATAATGATTCAAACGTTCTTTGTTTGCCAGCTCGCGTTTTTGAAAATTCTGCAAATGAAGCTAAATTAAAAGATACTATTAAAATTTGGCTCGAAACTCCTTTTGCCGAGGCGCCAAGATTTAATCGAAGAAATAAAATGATTGACGAGGTATAAAATGACAACTATAGCACCAGCAATTTTAGCAACTACGCCAGAAGAATATGAACAACAGATTAGCCGCCTTCACGGTTTCGTGGAGAGGGTTCATATTGATATTACGGATGGTGAATTTGCGCAAAACTTAACGATCCCTGAAACGCAAGTTTGGTGGCCAAAGGAATGGAAAGCTGATATTCATATGATGGTTGCTCGACCAAGTGAGCATCTTTCGACTATTATTCAAATGAATCCAAATATGGTGATTTTTCATGCTGAATGCGAAGAAGATTTAGTACCGATATTTAAAAAACTAAAGGCGGAAACAATGATTAAACCGGCCATTGCTCTGTTGCGATCGACTGTTCCAGAAACTTGTGCCGAGGCAATCAAAGAGGCTGAGCATGTATTGATTTTCTCTGGTAATCTAGGTGAAATGGGTGGAAAGGCTAGTACTATGCAGCTTGAGAAAATTCGGCTTGTTAAAGCGATTAACTCTAATGTTGAGATTGGTTGGGACGGTGGTGCTAATCTTTCAAATATATTTAGTTTGTCTCAATCGGTAGATATCGTTAATGTTGGTAGTGCAATTGCTAATAATCCTGACCCCGAACATATTTATAGAGAGATGGTTGCTGAAGCGAATCGAAAGGGAGCTATTTAGTGGAGGGGAAAATCCCAAATATTTTGGCGATTGGTGCGGCCACGCAGGATGTTTTTTTGCGTAATTCTCGAGATATTAAAACTGTTCAAGAAAATAATCATGACCTATTTACTCTTGAGATGGGCTCAAAAATTGATATTAACAAGATAGATTTTGCAACTGGCGGCGGAGCTACAAATGCTGCTGTAACTTTTGCTCGAGCTGGTTTGATGGCTAGTTTTATGGGCGCTATTGGTAGCGATCTAGCAGGTCAACAAGTTTTAAAGGAATTAGATGCTGAATTTGTCGATACCTCTCGTGTTAAGATTTCCGAAAATTATAATACAGATTATTCAACGGTTATTCTAGCTCCAAATGGTGAGCGGACAATCCTAACATATCGTGGTGCAAGCTCGCGTATATTTGCCGACAATTTTAAACTTAGACCTCGTGAATTTGATTGGATTTATGTGTCTAATCTATCTGGGAGATTTGATACTTTAGATAATATTTTTCATGAAGCTACCAAAAATGGCGTGAAAATCATGTGGAATCCTGGTAAAAAAGAGCTTGCCCATCCAGAGATGATTTTAAATTTATTGAATGATGTTGAGGTGCTACTTTTAAACAAAGAAGAAGCCCAATCTCTTTTCGGTGATTTTGAACCAGAAGAGCTAGTTTTGCGAGCAAAAAATCTCGTAAAAATAATTATTGTAACTTCTGGAGCGGATGGTGTTTGGGCTACCGATGGGGATTGTATAGTTAGAGCGTGTATGTACGAAGATGTTCCGCGTAAAGATACTACAGGGGCTGGAGATGCATTTGGCTCGGGCTTCTTAAGTCAATGGTCTCAGGGTGCGGGAATTAAACAGTCAATTCTTTACGCAAGCGCAAACTCGACTTCAGTAATTCAGTATATTGGAGCTAAAAAAGGTATCTTGCGAAAAGGTGAAGAATTACATTCGATGCCAATGTATGAAAAGAGGCTAAATGTATAGTTTGGCGGAAATTTTAGGTTTGAGCGGCTCTGTAGAAAGAAGATTTCGGCGAGAGATTGAACAAAATGAGCGGAAAATATTATCCGGAGAGTCTATATCTGCACGAATTTCAGCAGATATTTATGAAAATTCCCACTTAATTTTACGCGAACTTGGTTTTAAGGATAGTGATGTTTTGGCGCGGGAGGCTTATTCTGCAGCAAAAAATAAATTTCTTGGCGATAAGGTTTTGGTGGGCGAGAGTGATTTTTGGCAAAAATTTAGCTCATCAATAGTACTCTGCAGGGATGGTTTTGTTTCTGTTAATAAATTAGATATTGAGCAAGATTTAAACCTCGGGGCGGACTTCAAGGATCGAAGTCTAGAGAATGCGCGTCAAGAAATTCAACAAAAACTTTTTGACGAATATAATAAAAAACTTTATAAAAATAAGGAGAAAAAATGAGATATCAAATTTGTGTGAGTGGTGCGGCTAGCGGATCGAGTGTATTGGCGTCGAAAGACCTTGCGTTTAGATTAGGGCAAGAGATTTCTCGGCAAGGAAAGACATTAACAACTGGTGCAACCGTTGGTCTACCGCATTATGCGGCTATGGGTGCTGTCAGTGTAAAAGGTCGCAAAGGCCTAAGTGTGGGCTTTTCTCCAGCCTCTAGTTTTCGTCAGCATATTAAAACTTATCGGTTGCCATTTGAGCCGTTTGATTATATTAATTTCACCGGTATGGGGTATGTTGGTCGTGACGCACATTTAGTGCTTTCTAGCGATGCGGTAATCACAGTCGGTGGTAGAATGGGATCTCTTCATGAGCTCGCAACTGCTCTTGAGTCTCGTAAAGTCTGTGGCGTTCTGCTTGGATCCGCTGGGTTAGCGGATTATGTTTCGACTCTTCTTCAAGATGTTCAAAGTCCTGGTGCTAAAGATATTATCTATGATGATAATCCAGAGCGGTTAGTACAAAAAGTTATTGCGGCATTGGATAAAAAATATGCCGATTTTGAGGCGCCGTCATCCGACGACCATGTATCGGATAAACGCACCGGTAACGGATAAGCCTGCTTATTTGTTAAAGTACAAAAAATATTGTAGAATATCATAATGAAGCCGCGTGAATTTAAACTTAAATCAAAATATCAGCCAACTGGTGACCAGCCAGCTGCGATCACTCAGCTTGTTGATGGGCTTAAAAAAGGTGAGCGTGAACAAACTCTACTGGGCGTGACTGGAAGTGGCAAAACTTTTACAATGGCGAATATTATTCAAACTACTCAAAAGCCTACTTTGATTTTGGCACACAACAAAACTCTTGCGGCACAACTTTATAGCGAATTTAAAAAATTTTTTCCTGAAAATGAAGTTCATTATTTTGTGAGCTATTTTGATTACTATCAGCCAGAAGCTTATATTGCAAGCACAGACACATATATCGAAAAAGACTCGCGAATAAATGAAGAAATTGAAAAGCTTCGCCACGCCGCAACTGAAGCGCTTTTGACTCGTAAAGACACAATTATTGTGGCTAGTGTTAGTTGTATTTATGGTATTGGCTCGCCAGTGAGCTATATGGAGATGGCGCTCCACTTAACGCCAGGGATGCGTTACAATCAGCAGAAGTTCTTACGCCACCTGAAGGATATCCAATATGATCGAAATGATGTTGATTTTGCGCGCGGAACTTTTCGTGTTAGAGGCGATACAATTGATATTTTTACTGCAGGTTCTGACTTGGCCTTACGGGTTGAATTTTTTGGCGATGTAATTGACCGCTTAATTTTAATGAATCCACTTACGGGCGAAATTCTAGAAAAACCGCAGTTTTTTGATATTTTTCCAAATTCACACTATGCAACACCGAAAGAGATTATTGATCAAGCAATTCCGCAAATTGAGAAGGAATTTTACGCACGACACGAATATTTCGAAAAGAACAAGAAATTTCTGGAAGCTCAACGTCTAGCTCAGCGTACCAAATATGATCTTGAAATGCTTCGCGAAACGGGCTTTGTTAAAGGGATTGAAAATTACACACGTTATTTAACTGAACGTGCACCTGGCGAGCAACCCGCAACTTTGCTAGATTATTTTCCTGATGATTTTTTGCTTTTAGTTGATGAATCACACATGACTTTGCCGCAGGTTCGTGGAATGTTTAACGGCGACCGTGCCCGCAAAACTGTTTTGGTGGATAATGGCTTTCGTTTGCCATCGGCACTAGATAACCGCCCACTAACTTTTGAAGAATTTTATAAACATATCAATCAGGCGATTTATGTTTCAGCGACTCCTGGTGATTTTGAACTTGAACATTCGCCGAAACCAGCCCAGCAGGTAATTCGCCCAACAGGTTTGCTTGATCCTAAAATTGAAGTTCGAAAAATTGAAGGTCAAGTTGATGATTTAATGGAAGAAATTCGAAAGCGAATTTCGAAAAATCAGCGCGTTTTGGTGACAACTTTAACCAAGCGGATGGCGGAAGATCTGAGCGGATTTTTAGAAGAAAATGGTGTAAAAACGGCATATATTCATAGCGAAATTGACACGTTGGAGCGTGGTGATATTTTGCGTGATTTGCGAAATGGTGTTTTTGATGTTTTGGTTGGGATTAATCTTTTGCGAGAAGGTTTGGATTTGCCAGAGGTTTCACTGGTCGCAATTATGGATGCCGACAAAGAAGGTTTTTTGCGTTCAGAAAGTGCATTGATTCAAACAATTGGGCGAGCGGCTCGGCATGAAGATGGTAAGGTTATTATGTATGCTGATAAAATTACGCGTTCAATGAAGCTTGCAATTGATGAAACGAACCGACGACGAGAAATTCAGCAAAAGTATAATCTCGAAAATGGAATTACGCCAAAAAGTGTAGCGAGTGAAATTAGTGAAGGTTTGCGCGCGATTATTCCGCAAAAAGATAAAAAACCAAAATTAGATTTGCGAAAAATTCCGCGTGAAGAATGGGGAAATTTGATACGAGATTTAACAAATCAAATGAATCTTGCGAGTGTGAATTTACTTTTCGAAGAAGCTGCGGATTTGCGAGATCAGATTGCGGAAATTCGAAAGAAGATGATGAAATAGGAGATTTATGAAATTTATTAGTAAAAAAGACAAGAGCTTTCTTAAAATAGCTGTAATTACTCTGTTTGTTGTTTGGAATTTAATTCTTTCGGCTGGAATAATTTTTCTTAACCAGAGAATTAACGAGATAGTTAAAGATTCTGGTGAAATTGATGTCAGCCAAATGAATTTGATAAACAATCTGAACCAACGAATTGAAAAACTTGAAAAAGAATAAATCTAAAGCCCTATTTTTTAGAGTTTTATTTTAAAAATCTTTTGAAAAGTGATATACTTAAGTGTATGGAAAAAATATCAAGAGATGAAGTTAAACACTTGGCTGAGCTTTCGAGTATTTCGCTAAGCGAAGAGGAGATTTCGAACCTTCAAACGGATTTGGGGAATATTGTTGAATATATCGAGCAACTTAGCGAATTAAACACAGATGGCGTTGAACCAACTTATTCGGTTTCGAAAAATCAAAATGTTTGGCGTGAAGATGAAATTAACGATTACGGCGTGAAACGAGATGAACTTTTAAAGTTAGCCGGTGAAAATGTTGAAGATAGTCAGGTAAAAGTTCCAAAGGTTTTGTAGGAGAATTATGACGAATATTTTTGAAATTAGAGAACAAGTTCTGTCTGGCAAAAAAACAGCAGTTGAGTTTGTTAAAGAAGCTATTTCGAAGGCAAAAAATGTTGAAAAATTCAATGCTTTTACGAGTTTGACTGAAGAGCGAGCTTTGGTGCGAGCGCAAGAAATTGATGGAAAAATTTCGAAAGGTGAAGAAGTTGGTGAATTAGCTGGTGTTCCTTTTGTTGCAAAGGACAATTTTTTGGTATTTGGCTCACCTTCAACAGCCTCAAGTAAAATGTTGAAGGATTTCGAAACACCGATTCAAGCGACTGCAGTTGAAAAACTTGAAAAAGCTGGTGCAATTTGCATTGGAAAATCAAATTTGGACGCTTTTGCTCATGGTGGTTCAACCGAGAATTCAGCTTTTGGTGTTACTAAAAATGCTTTTGATGAAATGCGAGTTGCTGGAGGTTCATCTGGGGGTTCAGCGGTAATTACGGCTCTTGACATCGTACCTTTTGCGCTCGGGACTGATACTGGTGGTTCAATTCGTCAGCCCGCAAGTTTTAATGGTGTTTATGGCGTAAAACCAACCTATGGCGCAGTTTCACGATTTGGTGTGGTGGCGATGGCTTCTTCAACTGATACAATTGGTGTTTTTACGAAAACTGCTAAAGAAAGTGAACTCGTGATGCGTATTGTGGCTGGTCTTGACGCGCGTGACGCAATGACTTTGCCTGATTTTTGGCAAGAAGAACAATCTCCAAAAAAGGCAAAAATTGGAGTAGTTAAAGAATTCCTTGGTGAAGGTGTTGGCCCAGAAGTTCGAAAAATAACTGAAGATTATATTGAAAAAATGCGAAAAGCTGGACATGAGATTGTAGAAGTTTATCTACCAATGAGTAAATATTCACTCGCTATCTATTATATTATTGTTCCAGCTGAGGTTTCTTCAAACTTAGCACGATATGATGGAATTCGCTACGGCTTGCGTTCGAAATCCGCTCAAAACTTGAGTGAAGTTTTTGGCAAATCTCGCGATGAAGGTTTTGAAGCTGAGAATAAACGCCGAATTATGATTGGTTCGTATGTTCTATCAAGTGGATTTTATGATGCTTATTATTTGAAAGCGCAAAAAGCTCGAACGCTTTTGATTAATGAGTTTAATAAGCTTTTCGAAGAAGTTGATTTTTTGGTTGGCCCTGTTGCGCCAACTCCTGCATTTAAAATCAGTGAAAATATTCATGATCCAGTAAAAATGTATCTAGCCGATATCTTGAGCGTACCAGCTTCACTTGCTGGACTTCCTGCGGTTTCTGTTCCGGCTGGTAAAACTGAAAATGGCTTACCGGTTGGTGTTCAAATCATTGGAAAAATGGAATCGGATGCAAAAATTTTGGCACTTGCTGAAAGTTTGGAGGAAAACTAATGGAATTAATTTTTCCCGCAATCGCAATTTTAATTTGTGCGGTTTTGTTATTTGTTGCGATTAATTTAACTAAGCCGCATAAGATTCAGCTCGATAAAGAGAAGTTTCAGCGTGATTGGTTAGTTATAGAAAATTCAATCCAAAAAGATAATCCTGCGAGTTGGCACTTAGCTTTAATTAATGCCGATAAACTTGTTGATACAGCGATGCGGGAGCTTCGAATTTCTGGCCAAACGATGGGTGAGCGGCTGAAAAATTCGAAAGATAAATTTTCAAGCCCGAATTCAATTTGGCACGCCCACAAACTTCGAAATGTGGTTGCGCATGAGAATGATGCACAAATTAATTTTGATCAAACTCGCCGAGCAATGAATAGTTTTAAACAAGCTTTGAAAGATTTAGGAGCGATTTAATGGAAGATATTTTAAAAAAATATGAAATGACAATTGGGATTGAGTGCCATGTTCAGTTAAAAACTAAAACCAAGCTTTTTAGCGGAAGTGATAATGACGCGCGAGAAAAATCATCAAATGAAGCAACTTCGCCAATTGATTTTGGTTTGCCAGGAATGTTGCCAGTTTTAAATAAAGAGGCAGTCCACCTAGCTGTGCGAGCTGGAAAGGCATTAAATGCAAAAATTGCCAATGTGAGCCGATTTGACCGCAAACATTATTTTTACCCAGATTTACCAAAGGGTTATCAAACATCGCAGCTCTATCAGCCGATTATTGGTGAAGGTGAGATTATTGCGCCACTTCCTAGCGGCGGTGAAGTAAAAGTTCGAATCGAGCATGCTCATCTTGAAGAAGATGCTGGAAAGCTTACTCATTTTGGTGATCATTCTTTAGTTGACCTAAATCGTGCTGGAACTCCTCTAATTGAAATTGTGTCAATGCCCGATATTCATTCGGCCGAAGAGGCGCGTGCTTATGCTGAAGAGCTTCATAAGCGAATGGTTTTTGCGGATGTTACAAATGGTGATTTATATCAAGGTAATATGCGTTTCGATGTAAATATCTCAGCACGAAAATTCGGTGATGAAAAGCTTGGGACGCGAACTGAAATTAAGAATCTAAACAGTTTTAGAAGTGTTGAACGTGCGGCTCAATATGAATTTGAGCGCCAAGTTAGACTGCTTGAAAAAGGGGAAAAAATTAAGCAGGAAACTCGTGGTTGGCTTGACGACGAGCAAAAAACAGTTTCGCAACGAAGCAAGGAGGAGGCTCAAGATTACCGATATATGCCCGATCCAGATATTCCGCCGATTGTTTTAAGCGATGAAGAAATTTCGAAAATGCAGGCGCAATTTCCAATTATGCCAGATTATTTCCGTGAAAAATTTAGTATTTTCGGGCTTGATAGTTCTGTGGTCGAATACGCCTTGAGTGATTATCGAATTGCTGAACTACTCCTTGCAACTTGGGGTGATGGTCCTTGGCCGGTTTCTCAAGAAGAATTGATTAGTGAAGTTGGAATTGATAACTATACTATTAAAGAGCATAAAGAAAACATGAAGCGAATTTTTAACTGGTTTGCTTCAACGCCAAGTGAAGAACTCGATTTAGAAAAACTCTACAAAGGTTATCTTGGTCCTCGTCGGCTAACTCTTCTCGCTCATTTGGTTCATGAGAAAAAAGTTAGCTCAAATGGCGGTCATCAAATTTTCCTAGCGATGCTCAAAGATGAGAATTTGGAGTTCATGCCAGAAAAAATTGCTGAGAATATGAATCTTCTTCAAGTTTCTGATGAAGGTGAAATTGCGAAAATTGTTGATGAAGTGATAAGTGATCCAGCTTCGCAAAAAGCGATTGATGATATTCGAAGTGGTAACGATAAGGCGATCGGCTTTTTGGTTGGTCAGATTATGAAAAGATCGCAGGGAAAGGCAAATCCGGCTTTGGCGCAAAAATTGATTCGTGAAAGGTTGTAGGTGAAAAAACCTAAATTTCAAAAAACTATTGACATAAGAATTATTTTATGGTAGAATACAAACAGATTTGAAAAAATCAAAAATAAAAACATAAAATAAAAAAGGAGAAAAATGAGTTCGGCTGCGGAAATTTTAGTCGTAATTCTATCTGTTGCGCTTGCAATTTTCATCATTCTTGGAATAATTTGCTTCGTTTTAATTATTCGGGTGACTCGCCAGATCGGTGATGTAACAGAACGAATCCAAAATGTTGCAAAAAACGTCGATGAGATGGCTCAAAATATTGCGCAAATTACTTCGCCGATTATTATTACTAAATCGGTGATGAGTATTTTTAAAAAATTTAAAAGTAAAGGAGAAAAAAGTGAGTAAAGGTAAATTTGGTTTGGGGTTATTATTTGGTGCAGCTGTTGGTACAGTTGCAGGAATTTTGACTGCTCCAAAAAGCGGCAAAGAAACTCGAAAAGAACTTAAAGAAAAGGCTGAAGAGATCGGAAAAGTAGTTAAAGAAAAAACTAGTGAAGCTGCAGAAAATACCGAAAAGGTTATTGATGAAGTTAAGGAAAAAACTAGCGAATTTGTCGAGGACGCAAAAGTTAAGACTGAAACAGCCGTTGAGGAAGTAAAGATTGAAGCTGGTAAGTTGCAAAAACGAGCCCTTAACACATATGAAGGGGCAAAAAAAGGTTTCGGAAAAAAAGTTTAATTTTTTCAAAAATAAAGATTGAACTGTTTGTTTTAAAAAATCTCCTACTAAAAATGGTGGGAGATTTTATTTTATTCTTTTATTATTTAATTAGAACGAAGCTATTTTTCCCTTTTTTAATTAATGATATTTTATTGATCTGTTGGTTTTCTTTGATTTTTTGACCATTGATTGATATTGCATTGCTTTGAATTAGTCGGCGAGCTTCACTTGCACTTTTTACAAGATTATTTTCTGTGAGAGCTGAGATTACATCGCAGCCAATTTTTGAAGTAGGTATCTCGCTGGCGAGAATTTCAATTTCAATGCTATATAATGCGTTGATATCGTTATTTCCGAACAAGGTTTCGTTTACTTTTTCAACAGCTTTACGGCGATTTTCACCATGAATTAAATCTGTCACTTCGCGAGCGAGAGTTTTTTGGGCTAGTCGTAGATGAGGGGCTTTTTTGTGTTCTGTTTCAATTTTTTCGATTTCTTCTTTTGGTAGCATAGTGAATAGTTTTAGGTAATCAATTGCGCCATTGTCGTTCGAATTTAGCCAGAATTGATAAAACTTATAAACGCTTGTTTTATTCTCGTCTAGCCAAACTGCACCACCTTCGCTCTTACCAAATTTTCGGCCGGTTGATTTGTTGATAACTAGTGGCGCTGTCATTGCGAAAACTTCGCGGTTTTCGCATTTTCGAATTAGCTCTACACCAGAGAGTAAGTTTCCCCACTGATCGCTGCCGCCAATTTGAAGATTGACTCCTTTTTTGCGATTAAGATGGAGAAAATCATAGCCTTGAAGTATTGTATATGAGAATTCGGCGTAACTTAGACCGCCTCCATTTTTGATGCGAGCTTTAAAGAATTCACGAGATGTAAGCTCGGCCATATTAAATTTCTTACCAATATCACGCAAGAAGGGGAGAAGGGGGATATTTTTTAGCCAGTCGTAGTTGTTGACTAGTTCAAAGTTTTTGCCAGCGAATAGTTTTGAAACTTGTGTAGAGAGCGCTTTGGTATTTTTAGTAATTTCTTCTAAAGCCAAAAGTTCACGCTCTTCGGTATCTCTCATATCACCGATAGCACCAGTTCCACCTCCAACGAGTAGAACAACTTCGTGACCGTGTTCGATAAAGCGACGAACCATCATGTAAACCGCTAAGTGTCCAACGTGTAGACTATCAGCAGAAGGGTCGGTGCCGAGGTAAAGTTTGAATTTAGTGTTATCGATAATTTTTTCGTCGGTGAAAGTAGTTTGGTTCCAAAATCCGCGCCATTTTAACTCTTCTGATAGTTTCATTTTTCTCCTTTAATTTATAAATTTAATTTTAGCATTTTTATTTACGAAAATCAATTTACGCTAGTATAAAAAGCGTTGAAAAATAATAAAAAGATGTGTATAATTAAAAGTAGTTATGGATAAAATGCGAAAAATATTCAGTAAGCAATCTGATTCTATTAAAAAGAAGGAATCGGGTCGAAAACAAGGTTCGAGGAATACTACACAGCGATCGTCGCATAAAAGTAATTCATCGAAGAATAATCTTGGGCTTTATGTTAATCTGGCTCGTAAGAGGCAGATTAAAAAAGATGCTGCTGCTAGAGCAAGAGCAGAATACTTAGCTAGTCTACCTAAAAATCCAGTGAAAAGATTTTTTTACCATTTTCACCCCAAGAGAATTTTTAAATATTGGTTCTCTAAAAAAGGCGGAATTATGCTGCTCAAGATTGCTGGAGTTGGCGTAGCTATTGTATTTGTAGTGATTTTAGGTCTTTATGTGTATTTCCAAAAGGACCTTCAGAAGATCAAGCCGAGTGAATTAGCTAGGCGAGTTCAAACTACGGTTTCAAAATACTATGATCGAAACGGTGAGCTTATCTGGGAAGATAAAGGCTCCGGAGATTATAAGTTAGTGGTTGAGGATTCAGAAATATCTGACTGGGCTAAAAAGGCAACTGTAGCGATCGAAGATCGAGACTTTTATAAACATAAAGGTATTAGCATATCTGGAATTTTGCGAGCTGTTGTTAATAATTTTCGTGGAGGTGCTACTCAGGGTGGATCGACTCTCACTCAACAATTAGTGAAGCAAGTTTTCTTCTCTGATGAATCACAAGAGCGTGGAATAAAGGGTATACCGCGAAAGATTAAAGAGATGTTCTTAGCTATTGAAGTGGAAAGGATGTATAGTAAAGATCAGATAATTGCTTTGTATCTAAATGAATCTCCGTATGGTGGGCGTCGAAACGGTATAGAATCTGGCGCTCAAACATATTTTGGCAAAACCTCCAAAGATCTTACTATAGCCGAAGCTGCCCTACTAGCTTCTATTCCGAATAATCCTGGTGTATACAATCCTTATAATACTGCTTATAATAAAAGTTTGATCGAGCGCCAGCATAAAGTCCTTAATGACATGATTGAGATGGGGTATATAACTGAGGCTCAGGCTAAGGAAGCGAAGAATATTGATATTTTGAGCCAGATTAAGCCAGAGCAGGATCAATACGCTAACATTAAGGCGCCCCATTTTATTCAAGAAGTTAAAAAGCAGTTAGAAAGTGAATTAGGTGTTAAGATTGTGCGGGCTGGTGGTTTGACGGTTAAGACAACACTAGATCTAAAAGCTCAAGAGTTAGCTGAAAGTGCTGTAGGTGCAGGATCAAAGAACCTATATATTTCTGGCGCAGATAACATCGCAATGACTTCTATCGACGTTCAAACTGGGCAAGTTATAGCTCAGGTTGGCTCTGTTGATTACAATAAGACTGGTTATGGTCAAACGAATGCGGCGACTTCGCTTCTTGATCCGGGTTCAAGTATAAAACCAATTGTAGATTATGCAGCTTTATTAAACAAAAAGGATATAGTATATACACCGGGCACTATCTTGCGTGACGAAAACATAGACAGTCTTTATTGTGGCGGAAATTCTAATAGTTGTAAATTAAGGAATTTTACTAATAGATTCTATGGTGATGTGACAATTAGATTTAGTTTAGCTAATTCATTAAATATTGGCGCGGTTAAATCTCTTTCTATCGTTGGTGCAGAAAATGGAATTAGGACAGCGAGAGATTTAGGTGATAAATCTTATTGTCAAGGCTCTTCAGCAGGACTTTCGGCGGCGATTGGTGGTGGATGCTCTGTCCGTCAGGATGAACATACTAATGCTTATGCATCTTTAGCACGTGGAGGTGTTTATAAACCGTTGACGTATGTGACTGAAGTAAAAAATTCTTCTGGAGAAAGATTAAAAGATTGGAAAGATAGTCAATCTAACGTAATTGATGAGCAAGCTGCTTATATGCTTAGTGATATTCTTGCGGATTCAGCGACTCGTTCTGCAGTATTTGGAGCTCAAGGTCGAAGCTATGGGTTTGTAGTTCCTGGTGTTTGGACTGCATCTAAGACTGGAACTACAGATGACAGTAAAGGGCGCGCAAAAGATTCTTGGATGATGAGCTATTCGCCTGTCGTAGCTACCGGAGTTTGGAGTGGAAATCATGATGGCTCATCTTTACGCTCTGCCGATAATTCTACGGTTCGTAGAGTTATGAATGACTATATGCGATCTGTCCACAACAACATTTATGCAGCTAAAGGGTGGAAGAGTGGTGATAAAATTAAGCGTCCATCGGGTATTCAAAACTGCAATATTAGTGGTAAGAATGATCTTTGCCCATCTTGGTGGAGTAAGAATAAGACGAATTCGTTAACAAAAGAAATTGAATTTGATTCGATCTCAAAAAAGAAAGCTACATCTTGTACGCCAGAGTCAACGAAAATTAAAATATCGGTTTATGAGACAACAGACCCTGTTTCGAAAAAGAAAACAATAATATCTCCTGATGGCTACGATGCCAATGCTGAAGATGATGTTCATAATTGTAGTGACTCGAAGCCTGAAATTAGTAATGTTTCATATTCTTTACATAGTGGAAATAATTATAGGATAAATGCTACAATTTCTCAAGGTAAGTTTGCTATTAAATCCGTGGTTATAAAAGTTGATGGTTCGACAATAAGCACTGCTACACCTACTGGTAATACTGTATCTGTTGACTATGCGTTTAGCAAAAGTGGACAAAATATCTCAGTAGAAGCTACGGATGAAGGGGGATATGTATCATCAAAAAGCTATAGTGGACCAGCTATCACTAATTAGCTATAATAAAACGGAGTTTGGTTTATAACTCCGTTTTATTTTTTGAAAAAGAATTTTATTTAGTGCGTGAGTTCATGGCGTTGATTACGGCTTGAACAAAATCACCAACTCCGCCAGGGATATTTACAAATAGATTCAAGAACCAAACTAGTGCAAAAATTAATACAGTGGCTCCAATCACGCTTCCAAAGCCAAACGATATCCCGCGGAAGAAATTAACTTTGTAAATCTCCCAGCGGTTCGGGTAAAGATCGTAGAAAAGTTCTTCTATGATTGCAATTTGTGCACCTTTTGCATTTTCATCGGCGATTTGTTTTGTTATATTTTTCTTTGGTTGTTTTTTCATTGGAGATATTTTAACATAAAAAAATAATAGACGCAAGCTTTTTGATTTTAGCTGTCGAAAATGGTAAAATAAAGAAAAGGAAATAGAGGGATGGATAGAGCAAGAGACAATTTATCAGAGAGTGCTTTTGACAATTTATGTATTTGGTTGACTAAGTCTAGATATGAAGAATATTGGCCTGAGATTCAAGCTATGATTGCCGAGAATGAGTGGAGTGAGTTAGAGGATTCTTTTTTCAAGATTTTAGAATTTGGTACTGCTGGTCGGCGCGGAAAAGTTGGAATTGGGCCGAATCGGATCAACAGAATTACTATTGGAGAAAGTGCTCAAGCGCTTGCGGAATACTTAAATTCTATGAAAATTATAAATCCAAGCGTTGCAATTGGATGGGATGTCCGAAATTCATCTAGGGAATTAGCCAAGTTGTGTGCGGAAGTTCTTGTAGCTAATGGAATAAAAGTGTATTTCTTTGACGAAGCTCGTTCAACACCAGAGCTTTCTTTTGCTGTTCGCGAGCTGGGGGCTGATGCTGGAATTGTAATTTCGGCTAGTCATAATCCACCACAGGATAACGGTATTAAGGTTTATTGGCGTGATGGAGCTCAAATTACCTCGCCATATGATAAAGAATTGATGGAAGTTGCAAAAAATATTGATAAAATTCAAACCGAAGATTTTAGCTTTGCTCTGAAAGAAGGTAAAATTGAGCTAATTGGTAAAGCAATTGACCAGAAATATATTCAAGCCAATGTAAATCTTTCATTGTCTGATAGTCGTAGTGCTAAGATTATATTTTCGCCAATTCACGGGACTGGCTGGACGAATCTTTTGAAAACTTTACTTGCAGCTGGTTTTGATCAAATTTCAGTGGTAAAAGATCAAATGATTATGGATGGTAATTTCTCGACTTTGCCTGACAGAAAACCTAATCCAGAAAATTTGAGTGCAAATTTAATGTCGATTAATCAGCTAAAACAAGAAGGGGCTGATATCGCATTTACGACAGATCCTGATGCTGACCGAATATGTGTAATGAGTCTTGAAAAAAATGGTGAAGTTCGGATTTTTTCGGGTAATGAAGTAGCTGTTTTAGCGACTGATTATTTATTTTCTAAGCTTGCAAGCGATCAACTTAAAGATGGTTTTATTTGTAAGAGTTTTGTTACGACTGATGTATTGAATGCTTTAGCGCGAAAATATAATGTTAAGATTTATGATAATTTGCCGGTTGGATTTAAGTTTATTAGTAAGATAATTCGCGAAAAAGAAATCGGCGGCGAAAAGTTTTTGGCTGGGTTTGAAGAAAGTTTAGGCGGTTTAGTGGGTTCGCAGACGCGAGATAAGGATGCGGCAACAATCGGCCTAATGATTGCCGAGCTAGCGTCTGAACTAAAAGAGAGCGGAAAAACTTTAAGCGATAAATTAGACGAAATTTATAATGAGGTTGGATTTTTTACAGAAAAAACAGATACGATTCAGCTCACTGGCATGAGCGGTTTTAAGCGGATGAACGATTTGATGACTAGTTTGCGGTCAGGGAAAATTGAGATTGGCGTGGATTTTATGAACGACTATTTGCTTCTTGAGCGTCACAATTTGGAAACTGGTAAAAAAACAAAAATTGATTTTTTGGAGGCTAGTAATGCATTAAGTTTTGAGTTTGGAGAGCATGAAAAACGAATTACGATTCGGCCAAGCGGGACTGAGCCGAAAATAAAAATTTATGCGCAGTGGAAATTTGAACGAGCGGAAGACTGCAAAAATATTGAGAAAATTTTAAATGATTTTAAGGAGAAAATTTTATGAGTGTAAAAAGATTATTTGAGACTTTTGAGCCAGATAACTACAGATTAGAATTAGATTTAAGTAATGCAAACGGACGATTTTTTAGTGGAAGAGTTGAAATATCAGGGATCGCTAAAAGGCGAAATTCTATTTCGCTGCATTCTAAAGATCTAAAAATATCAAAGGTTTTATTTCAAGAACAAGAACTAGATTTCGCGCAGAAAGAAGATGATAATGAGCTTGAAATTTTTGCGGGTAATGCATCTTTTGATATTGGTGAAAAAATAAATCTTAATATAGAATTTTCAGGCCAGATTACTGATGGGATGCATGGACTCTATCCTTGCTATTATAACGAGAATGGCGAGAAGAAAGAGCTTTTTGCTACTCAGTTTGAAAGTCATCATGCGCGCGAAGTTTTTCCGTGTGTTGATGAGCCGGAAGCAAAAGCAACTTTTGAGCTTGAAATAACTGCACTGAAAAATCTTGAAATTTTAGCGAATACTGAAATTTCGCATCAAACCAAAAATGGAAACTTAAAAACAATTAAATTCAAACCAACGCCTAGAATGAGCACTTATTTGTTGGCTTTCGCGCTGGGTGATTTTCAGCGAAAAACCGCCGAGACAAAATCTGGAGTAAAAGTGTCGGTGTTAGCAACTAAGGCTCAGGATCCTGAATTATTGAATTTTCCGCTTGATTTTGCGGTGCGAGTCTTGGAATTTTATGAGCAGCTTTTTGGTCAGAAATTCCCACTTTCAAAATGCGACCATTTAGCGCTACCGGATTTTTCGAGTGGCGCTATGGAAAACTGGGGTCTAATTACTTATCGCGAAACAGCTTTGCTTGCTGGAGAAAAATCTGCAATTTCATCCAAAAAATATGTAGCTTTGGTTATTGCGCACGAAACTTCGCATCAGTGGTTTGGTAACCTTGTAACAATGAAATGGTGGGATGATTTATGGCTTAATGAATCTTTTGCTACGATGATGGAGTATTACGCCGTAGATGCCTTGGAGCCGAACTGGAATATGTGGGAAGAATTTGCGGTAAACGAGGCAGTCTTAAGTTTGCGTCGTGATGCGATTGATGGAGTTCAGTCTGTTCATATTCCTGTCAATCATCCAGACGAAATTGGTACTATTTTTGACGGTGCTATTGTTTATGCAAAGGGCGCTCGATTGATGAATATGTTGCGAAATTATCTTGGTGATGATGATTTTCGAGATGGCTTGCGTATATATTTTGAGAAGTTTAAATATCAAAATACTATTGGTACAGATTTGTGGCAATGTTTAAGCGAAGTTTCAGGCAAGGATGTGTCGGCATTTATGGATACTTGGCTTTCGCAGCCAGGATATCCAGTAGTCTCTGTGAGTAGAAAATCTGGCAGGTTGAATATTTCTCAACAGCAATTCTTTATTGGAAAGGGTAGTGATAAGGGTCGGGTTTGGCCAATTCTGCTTGGATCAACTCAACCAAGTTTTCCCCAAATTTTAGATCAGCGTAAAATTACCATTCCATTTGAAAGCGACTTTATTCAATTTAATCGTGGAAATACTGCTCATTTTATTACAAACTATAGTAATGAGTTATTTGAAAAATTGCTTGTGCATATTCATGATCTTGACACAATTTCGCGGCTTCAAATTCTACAAGAGCGATCACTTTTGGCACGGGGTGGGCTTGTAGAGAGTGTTGATATTTTGCGAGCTCTTTCACATTATCAGGATGAAAGTTCCCTCAATGTTTGGGATATGATGAATATTTCGATTGGTGATCTAAAGATTTTTATTGATGAAGATTCTGCGAGTGAGCAAAAAATGAAACTTTTTGTAGAAAATTTGGCTAAAAAACAGTTTGAGCGACTTGGTTTTTTTGCTAAAGAAAACGAAAGCGAGGAAGATACACAAATGCGAAGCTCTATTCTCGGGCATATGATATACGCCGAAAATGAAGAAGTTGTCTCTGAGGCGTTAAAGATTTTTGATGGAGCAGAAAAATGGAACGAAATTGATGCAGAGATACGAGCGCTGATTTTACTTACGAAAATTCGCCACGATGAATCCTCGGAGCTTATTCAAAAAATGCTAGAAGAATATCGCACTACACCCGACGTAGATTATCGCGATGATTTAATGACGGCTTTAACTTCTACTAAAAAAATATCAACCGTAAAGAATTTATTAACCGAGATGCAAAATCCTAAAACTGTGCGTCCGCAAGATTTAATCAGTTGGTTTGTTCATTTGCTGAGAAATTCCCGCGCGCGAAATTTGGCTTGGGATTGGATGCGTGATAATTGGGGCTGGATTGAAGAAACTTTTGCTGGTGATAAGAATTATAATGATTTCCCGCGCTACGCTGGGGTAATTTTGCGAACTCGTGAAAATCTGGAGGAGTTTATCGAATTTTTTGCACCACTTAAAAATGATCCAAGTTTAACTAGGGCGATAGAAATGGGTGAGCGTGAAATTAAATCTCGGGTAGAACTTATTGAAAGAGATAAAACTGGTATTGAGGAATTTTTGAGGTCTTATTAATTGGATCTTGAAATAATCATCTAAAGCATAAATCGCTCAAAATTCATCATATTTTCTGGTGTAATTTTCTCGGGAGTTTTATCGACGAGTTGATTTAGTGCTTCGTTGATTTTTGATGAATCCATTTCTGAGCCGATTAAAACTAGTTCGGTCTTAGGTGACTCTCCTTCGTTCCAGTTTTCAGCTTTGATGTCGATAGTTTTGCCTACAATTTGAAGTATGTATTTTTGTTCATAGCCCTTCATTCCGAAGTAGCAAAAACCCTTCATTCGGAATAGGTTTTGCGGTAAATTGTCAAGAAAATTAATAAACTTTTGCGGTTCGAGTGGTTTGCTGTTTTCGAAAGTAATTGATTGAAATTTGTCGTGAATATGGTCATGATGATGTAGTGAATGACGAGCGATGTTATCTTTTTTTGGGTCTTTACTTGATACTTCGAAAATCATTTCTTGCTTAGTTTTATTTTGTGGTGATAGATTTTCAAAAAGAATACGCGGATCGATTCTAGAACTATCACTTTCAATAATTAGCGCGTGACTGTTTAAATCTCTAATTTCATTACGAATTTCTGCGGTTTTTTTGTCAGGGACTAGGTCTGTTTTATTGATTAGGATAATGTCGCTAGACTGAAAACATTTTTTTAGGTGAGTTGGAAATTGTTGTTTAGCTAAATCAAAATTAGCTGCATCAACCAGGTAAATATTTCCGCCAAAAAATGTAAAATTATTATTAGCGTATCGTAAAACATTCATCAGATCATAAGGCTCAGCTACGCCGCTTGCTTCAACTAGGATGGCGTCTAACTTCGAGTTTTCGTTTGCTAGCTGATCAAGCGGTCCACGAAGTCCATTATCACCAACCATACAACAGATACAACCATTACTGAGATCAATTTGATTTTCATTGAAAGTTCCTGAAACCAGTCGATTGTCTATGTTTATTTTGCCGAAATCGTTTACGATCGCGCCAATTTTCATATCTGGACAATCTCGTAAGATATTGTTTAGTAGGGTTGTCTTTCCTGCCCCAAGAAAGCCGGAAATCATCACGACAGGAATTTTGCGTTTACTACTTCGGGCTTGAACTTTGTGTGTATTGCGGGTGAAATCATTAAAAATATCACTGCTAAAATTGACTAAGTCGAAATCATCTTCCATATATTTAGTTTAACAAATTTTCATAGTTTCATCAATTTAAAGCGTATTAATTAATAGCTGTATTATTTGTCTGGAGACTAATTTTTATTTGGATATAGCTTGACTAAGCGTTTTCGATTTGTTAAAATAGTAATACTAAAAAACTACTTGTTCGAAACTAGCTTAACTTAATTGCATTATTTCGAACGTTTAAATTCAAGGAGAAAAATGACTAATTTTAACGAAAAGCAGGCTCGTAAGCGTGCGAATTTACAAAAAAAGGCGCAGGATCTAGCGAAAAATCGCGAAAAATACGTTGTAAGTAATAAGCAAAAGGAATCTGAAAATACGTTAAAAAATCAGCGCAAAGATAAATTCGTCTCAAAAGCTAAGCAGGCTCACTCGCAAAAAAATGACATCAAAAAAGTCAACTTACCAACAACCACTCGCCGTGGTGCTGTGGTTCGTGCTCAGCGAATGATTTCAAATGATATTAATCTTCGAGCTAGTCAGCATATTATAAACATACCAGTAAACAAATCGCTTTTTAATGGTTTTAATGGTGAGCAACTTACTACTTCAACACTTAAAAAACTTCGTCCATCGAATGATAGCGTGAAAGTTATTCCCTTAGGTGGGCTTGGTGAATTTGGGATTGGTAAAAATATGTTCGCGATTGAATATAAAGACGAGATCCTTGTGATTGATATGGGCTCTATTTTCCCTAATGAAGATTATCCTGGTGTTAATTTTATGACTCCAGATATCACATATTTGAAAGACAATATACATAAAGTTAAAGCGGTGGCATTTACGCATGCCCATCTTGATCATATCGGGTCGGTGCGTCAGTTACTGCCTGAGTTTGGTAATAATATTCCAATTTATGCGACTGAATTTACGATTGGCATGATTAAACGCCAGATGGAAGAGGCGGTCGTAAAAGTTTCGCCAAATTATCAGTCGGTTGATCCGCATCAACATGAAATTATTAGAATCTCTGATCATATGACGTTGGAGTTTGTTCATGTGCTTCATTCGATCCCTGGATGCGTGGCTATGATTATTCGGACGCCGAATGGTAATATTGTTCATATGGGTGACTGGCGATTCGAGAATGACCCAGTTGATAAACAATTTGATATGCCTCGGTTGGTTGAAGTAGCTCAAAAAGAAGGTATTGATTTACTCATGAACGAATCGACTAATATTGATGTGCCAGGAACTCATCCTCATAGCGAATACTCAATTGGTGAGAGCGTTGGTGATGTTATGGATAAATATCCACATGCACGCTTGATTATTTCTTGTTTTTCGAGTCAGATTTATCGTTTACAGTTAATTTTGAATGAAGCCGCTAAACACGACCGCAAAGTTGCTTTTGCTGGATTTTCAATGATTAACGCGATTGAAGTTGCTCTTCGTAGCCGTCAGATTAAAGTACCTAAAGATGTTATCGTTAAAATGGAAGATATCGTCAAAATGGATGACGGTAAAGTTACGATTGTATGTACAGGTTCGCAGGGTGAGTTAAATGCAGTGCTTAATCGTATGGCGACAGGTGCTCATAGGTTTGTTAAGATCAAATCGAGCGATGTTGTGGTATTCTCATCTAGTCCAATCCCAGGAAACGAGCCACGAGTAGCTTCGACTGTGGATGGTTTGATTCGTGAAGGTGCTGGTGTTGTGCAGCATGGTAAAGGTCATTATCACGGTATTGGGCCACTTCATCTTTCGGGTCATGCCTATTATGATGATCATGTTCGATTGGTTACCGCTCTAAATCCGCTTAATTATTTACCTGTTCACGGTGAATTCTATATGCTGGAACATAACGCTGAAATGGCACAGAAGGTGCTTGGCTTGAAGCGAGAGAATATTCTAGTTGCGGATTCGGGTGATATTATTGAACTTACTAAAGATAAGCAGATTCGCAAATCCGGTCGAATTCAAGTTGGTTCAATTCTATATGACAACACTGGCCACACAGTTCACGATGCAGTGGTGAAAGACCGTCTTCATATTTCGACAGAGGGGATCTTTATAATCGTTCTAACTATCAGCAAGAAGACTGGGCGACTACTTAAAACGCCAGATGTTATTAGTCGTGGATTTATCTATTTGAAAGACAGTGAGGAACTTATTGGGAAAATTCGCCATTATCTGCGAACTAAGACCGATCGCGAAGTGGAACGCCAAATCGAGCTAGCTGATTTGAAGCAGGAAATAAAGGATGATGTTTCACATTTACTCTTTGATAGTACTGGACATACCCCTATAGTGATTCCGGTTGTGAATAAAGTCTAAAATTAATGTTTGAATAAAAGCTATCTCAAATTTTCCTAAGATAGTTTTTATTTTTATTATTTGCTTGACTTTTGTTTTTGGATAGGCTAGAATTAGAATGTAAGTCGGCCGGTGGGTCGGCGTTTTTGATAATAGAATTATTAAACGAAAGGTTAAAATGGAAGATTTAAATATCAAACAAATGCTCCTTGCTGCACGTACGATTGCAGAAGAAAAAAATATTCCTGAAGAGAAAGTTATCTCAGTTATTGAGATGGCGATAGCTGCGGCTTGGCGTCGTGAAAATGGCGAGCGTGGACAGAATGTGCGAGCTGAGCTTGATCTTAATACTGGCGAGGCGGAAGTGTTCGTTCAGTATGAAGTGGTTGATGGTGAAGAGGCTTACGATCCTTTGACTGAAATTTCGCTTGAAGATGCTCGCAAAGATAATCCGGAGATTGGCTTGGGTGAAATTGTTGAAGAAAAATTCCCAGTTGAGAGTTTTGGTCGAGTAGCTGCGCAAACTGCTAAACAGGTTATTCTGCAACGACTTCGTGAAGCTGAGCGAGAAGTTGTTCTAGAGGAGTACGAAGATAAAATTGGCACAATAGTTAGTGGCAGTGTGGCGAAAGTTGATCAGCGATTTGTGCGAATTGACCTAGGAAAAGCTACAGGTATTATGCCAATGCGAGAGCAAATCCATGGTGAATATTTCAGTGTTGGTCAACGCGTTAAAGTTTTAATTAAAGAAATTGAGAAAGAAGGTCGAGCGCCTGAACTTATTCTTTCGCGTGCTGATGGAAAATTTGTAGAGATTTTGTTCCAGCAAGAAGTTCCTGAACTTGAAACGGGAATGGTCGAGATTGTAGCTATCGCTCGAGAGGCTGGTCGTCGCACTAAAATGGCAGTTCGCTCAATGATTCCTGGTGTCGATCCAGTTGGAACTTTTGTTGGTGGGCGAGGTGTCCGTGTTCAATCAGTAATGAATGAAATTGGTGAGCGCGAAAAAATCGATATTGTTACTTGGAGCGAAAATCCAAGTGAATTTATTCGCGAAGCTTTGAGCCCGGCTGAAGTTATTGAAGTTCAGATTGAAGAAGCAACTTCTGGTAAAAAACCTCGGGCAAAAGTACTCGTTTCTGAAGATCAGCAGTCTATTGCGATTGGGCGTGGCGGCCAGAATGTTCGCTTAGCTTCTCAGCTGACTGGTTTTGAGTTAGATATTGAGCTTGCTAAGGTTGAAGAACCAAAGCAACGCGGTAATGTTGAGGATGGATTATTCGATGCGCTTAATTCGGCTGATGAGAGTGAAGTAATCCAGAACTTTGATGGCGATGAGCCTGATGCTGAAAAATACGGCGGTGAAGGGCAATAGTAGCTGATAAGTAATTACATTAAGAGCTAGTATGATTGACTGCTAGCTCTTTTTGTGTTATGATTTGAGTATCAGACCTTGGGCAACTGAGGTACTTTATTAAGGAGGAAAAACAATGAAAATTAAAGGACTTGTCCCCGCAGCGGGGAAAGGAACTCGCGGAGGAGCTGCTTACAAAGCAACTTCTAAACCTGGAGCACCGATATTAGATAGGCCTTCTATTCAATGGGTTGTCGAATTTCTAGCGGATGCTGGTATCTTACCCGAGGATATAGGGGTCGTTGTGAGTCCAGACTCTAGACGACAAATCATCGACCATTTCTGTAAGTCCGGCACTCTTCTCGCTAACTCTATCCGCTCGAAAGGTAGCGATGAGTTAGAGAAGAAAATGTATCGCTCTATGGCGGATACTGTTATGAGAGCCGAAAATTTTAAAAGTATGGCTTTCATAGAGCAAGAGACTGGTGTCGGCATACCTTATGGAAATGGTATGCCAATTCTTCAAGCTGAAGATTTTTTAGCTGGCTATCCTTTCGTGTATACTTTCTCTGACGATCTATTCCTTTCGTCTGGTAAAAATGAAATCGAGCAGCTGGTTGATGCATTTAGGTCGAATGGGGGGACCGGATCGTTTCTTTCTTGTTTGCTCATTAGCGATGAGGCTGACAAGGATCGTTTCGGGATGATTGACGGTGATTTTATCGAAATTGAAGCTAACGGCAGAAAATTGATTAAAATAAAAGAAATAATAGAGAAGCCGGGGGTTGGATCATCGCTTCGTTTTGCAAGTGTTAGCTCATACTTATTTGAGCCAGCCTTTCTGGAATATCTCAAAAAGGCAGAGCTTGAGTTTGATGGGAATGGTGAATTTTCGATTCAACCAACGATTCAGCGAATGATTGAAGACGGCTATGAATTTTATGCTGTCCCAATTGACGGAGACTACTTAGATACCGGTAATCCGGTTGAGTTTACTATGACTCAGGTTGCTTTCGCTTTGTCGGTCTCTGAATTTAGTATGTTTCGCGATAAATTAGCGAAACTTGTTGCAGGCGATCCCGATCTACTTAAAAGGATTAAAGATATTCGTTAAGTAAAGTATTCATTAAGAAATAAAACGCTCATCTCGAGCGTTTTTTTAAATTCCTTCATGTTGAAGTAGCCAGATCTTACGATTTTGTCCACCATTATAACCACCAAATTCTAAATCTTTAGTAAGGACTCGATGGCAAGGCACGATAATTGAGATTTTATTAGCATTAAGTGCATTCCCGACGGCCCGTACAGCATTCGGGTTATTGATTTTTTCGGCAATCTCAGAATAGCTCATTGTCTGACCTGCTGAAATGGTTTGGATTGCGCTCCAAACTTCTTTTTGAAAATCTGTACCAATAAACTCAATTGGGGTTTTGAAACTAGCAAAGGGGTGTTTGAAATAGTCTTCAAGTTCGGCACGCGCTTGTTTTAGCGGTAAATTTTCACCTTCTTCTATTTGTGTTTCGAAAAATTCTTCAATTTGTTCAAGATCTTTTTCGATATTTTCATTATCAAAAAACTCTAATAAAACAAGAGCATCATCATGTGCAACTGCTAGCATATCGCCAAGAGGAGTTTCGATTTTAATCTCTTTTAGATTCATGTTGTTTTTACTTTAGCATATTTTTGTGCAAAAAGCAAAGCTTTCTTTGATTATTTTTTGTTTTATGGCTTGATTTTTATGTATAATTTTGGTAAAATTGATGGTGAGTTTCCTCTTTTTGATGAAGTGATTCATGTGTGAAAAAACTTCAGGCGAAAAGGTAAAGACATTTTTCGAAAATGCTGTTTCGAAAAATATGAGGCGCTTTTTTGAAAACTTTATCAACTTTCGAAAAAGTGAAAATATTAAAATAATTTAAGGGAGAATTGATGCCAACTATCAATCAATTAGTGCGAAAACCTCGCAAGACTGCTGCGAAAAAATCAAAATCGCCAGCACTTGGCCGAATTCATAACGCACTAAAAACTAAATACTATGCACAAAATGCGCCTTTGAAACGCGGAGTTTGTGTGAAAGTTACAACAAAAACACCTAAGAAACCTAACTCAGCGCTCCGAAAAGTTGCTCGTGTTCGTTTGACTAATGGTCATGAAGTTTGGGCTTATATCGGTGGTGAAGGTCACAATCTTCAAGAGCACGCTGTTGTTCTAGTTCGCGGTGGACGCGTGCCAGACCTTCCAGGTGTGCGATATCATATCGTTCGTGGTGCGCTTGATCTTCAAGGTGTTTCAGATCGTAAACAAGGCCGTTCGAAATACGGTACTAAGAGGGAGAAATAAAAATGCCACGAAAAGTTACCAAGAAACTACAACGAGAACTAAAACCAGACCGAAAATATCAGTCAATCTTAGTTCAACGACTTATCAACAAATCTATGCTTGATGGTAAAAAATTAGTTGCTGAACGTGCTGTTTATAAGGCACTCGAAACCGCTGCTAAAAAACTTGATAGCGAGAATCCACTTGAAATTTTCGAGCAAGCTTTGAAGAATGTTTCGCCATCATTTGAAGTTAAGTCGCGACGTGTTGGTGGAGCTAACTATCAAATTCCGTTTCCAGTTCAAGGACATCGCCAACTTCACTATGCGTTTAGTTGGTTAGTGCAATCAGCTCGTGCCCGCAGTGGAATGCCTTACAGTCAACGCCTAGCGCTTGAAATCATTGATGCCTACAACGAAACCGGTGCAGCTTTCAAAAAGAAAGAAGATACACACAAGATGGCAGAAGCCAACCGAGCATTTGCTCATTTTGCCCGAGGCTAGTTGTATTTTAAAACTTAAACCCATCCTTCGTAAGAGGGGTGGGTTTGTCTTTTGCGGTAAAATATGATTAAATATACATTAAATAAATAGTATATTTATAGGGGGTGATTTTATGGCTAATAGGGCTAAGAACTTTTCGAAAAGAAGAATAAGAAGATCGAGCAGGCGCTATGCTTTAATGATGTTATCGAATCTACTGTTCTCGGCTTTTGTGGGCTGTATGTCTGTGGTGTTTGGTAGTAGTTTTTCTATTCCTTTCATTTTTTCGTTTGTAGTAATGGCTTTTATGATAGCTAGAGCTGCAGATGATGAGGTATATATTTTACGTATACCATTTAAAAAGAAGGATTAGCATTTACAACTTTATCATTATAACCGCTAGAAGACAGCATTTTATGTTAGAAATAAGAAAAGCTAGAGTTATTTTCTCTAGCTTATTTTTTTTTGAGGCTTTCATACCATTCCTCAGCTTCTTCTTATGTTTTTAAGGTTACGCTTCCACGATTTTTGTAGAATTTATCTACATCAAGATTTTCTATTTCTTTGCGCATTTTCATTATAAGCTGCGCTTGACCTCGTGCTGGAAGGTCTGGATCTGATGCTATGTCTATAAACCTTGCGTTAGCTTTTCTGAAGTTTATTTGATACTCACTTCTTGCCATTTTATTTACCCCCTAAAATAAAAATGCTTACACCAGAGCTTTTTATCTCTATTTAATTAGCTTAATTATAGTACATTTTTTAAAATACTGCAAAATTAATCCTTTGTAGAAGCTTTATTATTTTACAGGTGTAATTATTTCTAGAAGTCAGAGAAGAGGAGTCTACGATATGTTATTTTGGGATGATTGTTTATTTTTATAATTAATATGTATTTTGTTCTTTCTAGATGATTATGCTATAATCGTTATATTAAAAGGAGGAAAATGAGAAACTTTCGCCAGAGAATAAAGCGAATAAACAGATATTACCATGGGGGTGAAATTTCAGTTGATCGATTGTCAGCGCTATCTGACGGTTTTATAGCGATTATTATCACCCTAATGGTGCTCGAGATTCCTGTGCCTAATACATCACATAACGCGCTACAGATAGTAGAGCTATTTCGTTCGGTAATTATTTATTTTGCAAGTTTCGTGATTGTTGGTATACAGTGGACGCGTCATCATCGTGCGTTGGAAAACGTACATAAAGTTACAAATAGCTTTGTTTGGAAAAATTTAATCTTTCTATTTTCCTTGTCTCTAATTCCTCTTTTGATGAAGTGGATGATAAAAAACCCAGAGGAAACAATTCCTGCGCTTAGTTATGCGGCTGTCTACTTCTTTACGGAATTTTGTATGCGTTGGATATTTGTTAGTTCACGTTCTAAAGGTGCAGGGTTGTTCCATCGCTTCGAGAACGACAAAGCTATGCGTCGTCATCTGTTTGTGCGCTTAGGGTTTAATTTTTTAGCAATAATAGCTGTTTTGGTTTTCTCGGTAGTTTCACCGCAGCTTGAAATATTCTTTTTGATTTTTATGCCAGTTATTTTAACTTTGAGCAATGTTTTTGCTGACGAGGATGATTTGGCGGGCGTTTAAAGCCTAGATTGAAGTCTATTTCTTTTTGAAGATAATTATTCTTGCCGCAGAGTAGGTTTTAGAATTCAACAATGAAAGCTGTGGGTGCGAGAAATCTTCTAAGCTAGCTGGCTGAGATAGAACTAATATTCCATCAGGTTCTAACCGGTCAACTAATCGTTCGATAGTGGGGAATTGTGGGTCATAATATGGTGGGTCGGCGAAAATTAGATTAAAGGTGGGTAAAATTGGTATTTCGCCTAAGACAAATTGTTTGGAAGTTGAATTTAGCCAGCCGGATATGCTAGCTCGAATTAATTTTACTGGTGGATTTAAATTTGTTTTCTGAATAATTTGTAAGTTTTCAGCCAGAATTTTTTGTGCAAGACGATTTTTCTCGATGAAAGTTGCTGAACTAGCACCGCGCGAAAGGGCCTCTAGTCCCAGAGCGCCGGTTCCAGCAAAAGCATCAAGCACTCTTGCGTTAGGTACATAGGCCTGAATAGAATTAAATACTGCTCCTCTAATTCGCTCACTCATTGGATGAGTCTGACGGCTATTGGGTGCTGTAATTTTATGGTTTTTTAGTGAGCCAGAAATTAAGCGAATATTCATTTTTGCTCCATTCTTAATTCCGCTCGGCGAATTGCTTCAAGCCAAGCTAATGCTACGATTTTAGAGATTTCTGGTAATAGGACGAGGCGAGTTTCTCTGGCTAAGCGAGAAGTCCAGCCTTTTCGAATGAAAGTTTGATAGTATTGTTTTTTAGCTACAAATTGAATAGATTCCTCGAACATTGCTATAAATTCACCGTTTTTGAGTCGAGTGATTTCTTGAGGGGATGGTTTTTTGGCGATTTTTCGCGCCGAGAGAGAGGTTGTGAGTACTGCAACACCCATTTCGTAAAGCATATGAGAACTCATAACTCCCTTTGGTCCAAGATATTTCCAATTTGCGGAAAGTCGTTTTCTCCAAGTATCACCTGGTAGGAACATTTTTTGATTAAGTTTTATACGTTCACTAGGATGTTTACCGGAGATCTCAATAATTTTATCTTCCATCGGATATTGATGAGCCGGTGTAAGAGCGTCGGTGATCGCGTGAGCCATCCATCCGGCTTCAAAACTGGCTCGTACGAAATTTTGTTCGGACAGAGCAATAGAGAGATTGGCTAGGTGATTTTCAATATAGGTTATCATCGCCGAGTAATCTCCATGAGGATCAACAAAGTGCCAAGGCTCATCTTTACCTGGTGATTTCATTTTGATTCCATCTGGACCACCAGACCCTTCAAAACGTAAAATTTCATTTATCAACGGAAAATGAACCTGCGATTTTGGTAGTGCGGCCGATCTAATTTCGCGCAAAATTAAGCGAGCTGCACGGTCAATTTTTTGATGAGTGCCAGCAATTCGATCAGCTTTTTCAAACGGAGTTACTCGTGAATACATAGTTTTATTTTAGCAAAAAGATAGTGAAAATAAAAGATTCGGCATACTTTTATTGTTTATGTTTAGTGTTTGCTAAAATATTATGCTTGTGATAAAATTAAGGCAAATGAGCAAAATAGTTAAATACTTAAATGGATATATTTTGGGCGAGGTTTCGGCGCGTGAATCTAGATTGAAGCAGTTTTCTACAGATCGGAGTATTTTAAAAATTGAACCAAATATCGTAGTTTATCCGCGAATCTTAGATGATGTTAGAAAAATAATGCGTTTTTCTTGTCAGCTAGCAGAGAAAAAACATATCTTTGGCGTGACAATGCGAGGTTTTGGCGGATCAACTGATGGATCTTCTATCGGGGATGGAATTGTAGTTGATCTATCTCGCCATCTGGATACAATTCAAGAACTTGATTTGAAAAATAAAACAGTTAAAGTTCAGGCTGGCGCTAATTTTTCTAAGACAAATTTAGCAATTGGTGCGCATGCTATGAATATTCCTCAGTCTCCTGCAGGAGAAATGCTAACCATTGGCGGAGCTATCTCGATGAATTTGCCTAGCCAGAAATTTAACTATGGTGATTTACTTGATGCTACGCGTGAGTTGCGTATAGTCCTATCAAATGGTGACTTAATTACGACAAGTAGGATTTCTAGGCGTGAACTAAATGAAAAATTAGCCCAACAAGATTTTGAGGGTGATATTTATCGTGGGGTTGATGCTTTGATTGAAGATAATTGGAGCAAAATTCAGCAAATAGAGGATGACTCTAGTTCTGGCTATAGTGGCATTACTAAAGTTAAAAAAGCTGATGGATCGTTTGATTTAACGCCTTTATTTTTTGGCTCTTTAGGTACGCTTGGTGCTGTAGTTGAAGCAACTCTAAATACTGAATATATAGTTGACGAAACTGAATTTGCTGTAGTATCATTTGAAAATCGTGATGACGCGCGGGATTATATTGATATTATTAAGCATTTCAATCCGGATATTATCGAGTTGCTTGATGGTAAAATGTTTGATTTAGCGGTTGCTAGTGGTAAAAAATATCAATTTTATCTTGATAGGGTTGAACAAAAGTTGACAACTAAAATAGTTCTCGTGATCGGTATTACAGAGCGAAATCAACGTAAAATCAACAGTGTTATGCGAAAGATTGAAAAAGCTTCGCGTAAATTTGAAGGTTCGACCTTCTGGCGAGATGATAGTTCTGATTCTCAGAAAGCTGAAATCGAGGCGATACGTGATGTGAGAGAAGCTTTACGCGCTCGAGCCGGTGTAATTCGTGAAGAAATTTTTCCAATTCAAGGGATTTATATTCCGCTTGAGCGGTTTGAACAATTTTATATAGGGCTTCAGAAACTAGCTCAAAAATTTAATATTCCAGCACCTATTCAAGGTTCGGCTTTAACTTCAATTTTTGAGATTTTGGCTGAATTCGACTTCGCAAAAGTCAGTGATCGCCGAAAGTCGCTAGAATTTTTATCTGGGTTGAATATGCTACTAGCAACGGTTGATGGCGAGCTTGGTTATGGGGCAGGAGAAGGTCGTCTTTATGGTGAATTTGTTTCAAAAAATACCGATATTGAAGTTCAGGAAATTTATGCTAAAATTAAACAGATTTTTGATCCGCTAGGGATTTTAAATCCGGGTGTAAAATCGCAAAATGATGTTAAAGAATTGATGAAGATTGTTCGAAATGGAAAATAATTTGCAGAATTTCGATTTCGAAACCGGCGAAGGACTAACACGTCAAAATGACCCGCGAAATTTGGTTGACGATTTTAAAGGATTAAGTGTTGCTGAAGTTAAAGATAGGCTTGATAAAAATCGGCTAAGCTTTCATGTCGCTATCGAGAATTTTTCTCACGATTTTAATATTGGAACGATCGCTCGCAACGCAAATGCTTTTAATGCTAGTGGAATTCATATTATTGGTAAACGCCACTGGAATCGGCGTGGCGCAATGAAGACGGAAGCTTATATGAATGTTTATTATCATCAAACGGTCGCTGATTTTGTAAAATGGTCAAGAGATAATAACTTGCAACTAATTGCAATTGATAATCAAAAGGGCGCGACAAACTTAAATGAGGTAGAATTACCATCTGATTCAGTACTGATTTTTGGTAATGAAAGCAATGGAATTTCTCCAGAAATGTTAAAAGAATGCAGTAAAATGGTAGCGATCGAACAGTTTGGATCGACGCGCAGTATCAATGTGGGCGTAGCGAGCGGGATTGTTATGTATGAATTCGCTCGGCGGAATTATTTGACAAAATAGTTTTTAAGTGCTAATATTTATATTATACAAAAATAAAAGGGGTGACAATTTTGAAAAAAGTAATAAAGTACATCACGAGGCAAAGAAGTCTTTATGTATTATTGCTAGTATTAGGGATAGCGATAATAAAGTTAAGTCAGGATATTCACTTTTTCTTAGGTGCTATTTTTGGCGGAATAATTACTGCTGTAGCAATAGGAATATTGTTCCGGTAGTTTATTTAGGGCACATTTAGTGCTCTTTTTGATTAAAAAATCTGGCTATGATATAATTAAAAAATATGAAGACAAAAGTAAAGAATATTTCAGATATAAAAGTTCGCTTAACGATTTCACTCGGAAAAGAAGAACTTGATGCCGCGCAGCAAGTCGCTCTAACTAAGCTCGCAAAAGATATTAAAATCAGTGGTTTTCGCAAAGGGAAAGCTCCACTTGAAATGGTGGCAGCGCAAGTTAATCCTGTTGATCTAGCTAACGAAACTATGGAAAATGCAGTTTCGAAAGCTGTTGCAGAAGCCTTCCTGCAAGAAGGTATTCAAGCTTTAAATCGTCCGGAAGTTAATATCGAAAAATTTATTCCAGAAACTGAGCTTGAATTTACTGCTGAAGCAGAAGTTCTTCCAAAAGTTGAACTTGGTGACTATAAAAACCTTAAAGCGAAAAAATCTGCGGTAAAAGTATCCAAAAAAGAAATTGATGATACTATAAATCGAATTCGTGCAAATTTCGCCGAGAAAAAAGAAGTTAAACGTGCAGCCAAAAAAGGCGACGAAGTTATTATTGACTTCTTGGGTAAAAAAGATGGTGTAGCTTTTGATGGTGGAAAAGCCGAAAAGTTTCCGCTTGAACTAGGCTCGAACAGCTTCATTCCTGGTTTTGAGGATGGTCTTATTGGTAAGAAAGCTGGCGACGAGCTTGCGCTTGATCTAGAATTTCCAAAGGATTATCATTCAGCAGAGTTAGCTGGGGCGAAAGTTGTTTTCGAGGTTAAGATTCATGAAGTCCGTGAAAATATTTTACCAGAACTTGATGAAGAATTTTTGAAAAAACTTGGCAATTTTAAGACTGTAGAAGACTTTAAAAAACAGATCAAAGAAGATCTTCATCACCAAAAAGAGCATGAAGCTGACGATAAGTTTAAAGATGATCTAGTGAAAGAATTGGCTGAAATTTCGAAAGTTCCCGTTCCGGAAGTCCTGCTTGATGACCAAAAACGCGGAATCGAAATGGATATGCAACAGAATTTGATGTATTCTGGTTTGACTTTGGATGCTTATCTTGAACGACTTGGTAAAACTCGTGAAGAGTGGCTTGAAACTGATGTGCAAGAAGCCGCTAAAGCTCGTGTGAAGGCTGGTCTAGCTTTAGCTGAGCTTTCAAAAGTTGAAAAAGTTGAAGCTTCTTTTGAAGAAGTTGATGCTCGAATTGAACAGCTTAAAGCTCAATATGGCAAAAGTAAAGAAGCTCTTGAGCAATTGGCGAGTGATGAGGTTCGACGCGATCTTGCGAACCAGCTTTTGACTGAAAAAACAGTTGATCTACTTGTTGAGTTGAATTCAAAGAAATAGCCTTTTAATCTATTTATATATGAAAACCTACTACTTATTTAGTAGGTTTTTAGCTTGTTTGCTTTTATTTTAATAATGTTATATAGTTTGCATGCAACGGCTTTAAGTCGTTAGCCCTTTGGAGGTGGAATATATGTTGCATTTAAATGCTGACCTAGCAGAAAATTTTTACAAGGAAGTTGAAGAACTTCGCAAAGTAAAAGGCGATGATTCTTCTAGTCGACTTATGATGAGCTTAAGTATACTTAATCATCTAGACAATCCTGGAATTGTTCAGGTTTTTCAAGAAGAGGGCTCAGGACTGGTCTTAGAGCTCTTACTTGCAGTGATTGGATACAATCCTGCGGCGAAAGAGTTTGTTAGGCCTATTGGCGAGCGAGAATTTGAACTTCTAGATAACCTGAGGAAAGGTGATGAGAAGGACTAACGAATTTTTTACGCTTTGATTTACGATCGAGAAATTGCGTTCAACTCGGTTGAGATTATAAAGCAGACTAGGGGCGGGCTATATTTGTCGGATTTGTTGCTGATTTCTAATGTCAAAGATAAGACTGGCTTAGACATCAACGATCTCATTCAAGGTCACTATGTAAATTATATTTATTTGCAGAGTCTAGAAATCCTGAGCAAAAAAGAAAAGGAGAGTCTAGTTGGACTAACCTTTTTGATGGCTGCTGGGAGTCTTCAGATCGTATTTCGTTATTTATCTTCGGAATACGGTCAGGTTAGCCAAGCTGTTAAGCGTATACTAGCAGTGGCGGCTTCTGCCTTAGCTAGTGGAAAATTGTGTATATTTCAATTCGAGGAGATATTTAGCATGATACACAGCCATAGAAGCTATGAGATCGTCAAAAAAATGAATGGTTTTATCGCTGAAAGAGCTTCGTGTAGATAAGTATTTATTTTAAGCACTCACTTACGGAGTGCTTTTAAAATTTAGAATATTTTTGGGGATAATACAAAAAAGAAAAACCCTCAAATAAATCGAGGGTTAGTTGAAGTCCGGAGTGAATTCTATTCCTCTTTCTCCGGACTTCAGGCTTTTAAACTTTTCTTTGGACACCGGTGCGGGTCGATAAAATTTCGACCCGTCTAGGGTTTCGCATTCAGCCCAGACATAATATTTTCCGCTAGGGAAAATATTATCCTCTCCATAGCTAACAGCGAAATTAGTGAAAATTTTACCATTAGTTACTGGAGTAATGAACCGATATTTTTTTATTTCTGCAATATCGGTCCAAGAGAGGTCTTGGTTAGTTTTATTACCATTAGTGTCACTGAAATACATCGTATTTCTAATAGCGCCGATTTTAATAGTTAGATAAATACCGTTAATATGTTCGTCAGGGGCATCAAATCTAAAACCATCGGCTGTATAAGTGTGTTTCCCGTAGGAATCCCACTTGTCGCCGAGCCAATTTTTGGCCTTAGACCAAGAATCTTTGACTTTTTCTTTTGTCTTTTGATAATTTTGTGAGTCCTGTATCTCTCGCTCTTTTTCTTTGATTTTTTCATCAGTTTTTTGAAGTATACTTCCTTCAAAAAATGATCTGAAATTATCACGCCAATCTTCAGTTCTTGCTGAGATTGGCTTGTAAAAACCTATAGATACCATAATTATTGTAAGTAATGTAGCGCATTTTTTGATTTTTTTCATTTTTTCCTCCAAAAGATAGCACCAGAATTTTTCGAAAAGTTCAAAATCACAAATTCGAAAGGTGCTAAACATTATTATTTTAACATATTTTTATGAAAAAATCAAAATTACTGTTTAATTTAAGTTATGTAAGGTGTTGTATTTATTGATTAAATGTGGTAAAATAGGCTATAAGAAGTAGTGTGTCTGCGGGATTTTATGCTTCAAAATTGATGGCAAGATTTTGAGGGTCGCGGACAGAGAATCTTCGGGCCGATTCTATTAACACTAAATGCGAGGAGAAAAATGGCGCAAAAGCGGATAAACGCTGCGGGGCGAGTATTCTTTGATAAAGAAGAATCACTTTTGAAAACCCCAGATTTGATTGCTCATCAGAAAGAATCTTGGCGAGATTTTATTGATTCTGGTTTGAGTGAGATTTTTAATGAACTAAATCCTATTGACGATTACACTGGTCAAAAGTTGTCTTTACGATTTAAAAAATATAATTTTCAAGATCCAAAAACGACTAAGGATTTTGCAAAAGAAAATAACATTACTTTTGAAGCTCCACTTCATGTTCAGGTTGAGCTAACCAACAAAGTAACCGGTGAAGTTAAAGAACAAGAGATTTATCTTGGTGATTATCCTTGGATGACTGATCAGGGAACCTTCATCATTAACGGAACTGAACGTGTAGTTGTATCTCAGTTGATTCGTTCAGAAGGTGTTTATTTTAATGCTGAGCTTGGCCCTGATGGTAAAAAATATTACGGCGCAAAAGTTATTCCAGTGCGTGGAGCTTGGATTGAACTTGAGACAGATCCTAAAACTGGCGTAATTTATGTAAAAATTGATCGTCGGCGAAAGCTTCCAGTCACGACATTTATTCGTGCGCTTGGTAAAAAGACAAATAGCGAAATTCGTGAACTTTTTGCTGATGTTGATACTGGCGATAAGCGATATATTGAAGCTACAATCGAAAAAGACCCTTCTGATAGTGTTAATGAAGGTTTGATTGAGATTTATCGTCGTATTCGTCCGGGTGACCTAGCTACTATTGATAATGCTCGTTCAATGATTGAGCGAATGTTCTTTGATTTTAAACGGTATGATTATGGTCGCGTTGGTCGTTATAAAATTAATAAACGACTTGGCTTAGAGACTGAAAATACCGTAGAGAATCGAATTTTCAAGATGGAAGATCTGTATGAAATGATCAAAGAAGTTATCCGTTTGAATAATACTCAAGGTCCAGTAGATGATATTGATAGTCTTGATAATCGTCGTGTAAAACTAGTTGGTGAACTTGTTGCTCGCCAATTCCGAACTGGTATGCTTCGAATGCAGCGTAACGCTATGGATCGTATGTCAATGACCGATATTGAATCTGTAACTCCAGGTCAATTAGTAAACGCTCGACCAGTTGTTGCTGCTGTGCGTGAATTCTTTGCTGGTTCTCAGCTTGCTCAGGTTATGGACGAAACTAACCCGCTTTCAGAACTTTCTCATAAACGTCGTTTGAGCTCAATGGGTCCTGGCGGTGTTACCCGTGACCGTGCTGGCCTTGAAGTTCGTGACAGCCACCCAACTCACTATGGTCGAATTTGTCTTGTTGAAACACCAGAAGGTGGAAACGTTGGTCTTGTGACGAACCTTGCAACGTTTGCTCGTATTAATGAATATGGTTTTATTGAAGCTCCATACTTGCGAGTTAAGAATGGCAAAGTGACTGATGAAGTCATTTATCTAGATGCGGATCAAGAATCGAAAGAGATTATTGCTGATGCTGGCTCGAAGCTTAACGATGATGGAACTTTTGTCGAAAATCAAGTTGCAGCCCGAAAGAACTTGATTCCTTCGCGTGTTGACGCTAGTGAAGTTACGTTTATTGATGCAGTCCATCGCCAAGTTCTAGGTGCTGCTGCGTCCTTAATTCCGTTCTTGGAGCGCGACCGAATTGACCGTGCTCTAACAGGCTCAGCTATGCAGAAGCAAGCAGTGCCACTTATTTGGACTGAAGCGCCAACGGTTGGAACTGGTGTTGAAGCTGATATCGCTCGCAATCTTTCGCAAATTATTGTCGCTGAAGAGGATGGTGAGGTTGTTCGTGCCGACGCTAATGCTATTGAGGTTCAATACGAGGCTGGCGTAAAAACTTACGAATTGGCTCATTTTAAAAAAACAGCTGACGATCGTTGTTATAACCAAAAAGTAGTTGTTTCGCGAGGTCGAAAAGTTAAAAAAGGTGATATCTTGGTTGAAGGGGCTAGCGTAAAAGACGGTGAGCTGGCGCTTGGTCGTGATCTGCGGGTAGCGTTTATGAGCTGGGGCGGATATAACATGGACGACGCTGTAATTATCTCTGACCGCCTTGTTAAAACTGATGCTTTGACTAATATTAATATCAAAGACTACATGGTTGAAGTTCGCGAAACTAAACTTGGGCCCGAGGTTGTAACTCGTGACATTCCTAATGTCGGTGAATATAGTTTGCGCCATCTAGACGAAAACGGAATTGTTCAGATTGGTTCGGAAGTTAAGCCTGGCGATGTCTTGGTTGGAAAAATTACGCCAAAAGGTGAGCAAGAGCTTTCTAGCGAAGAGCGACTATTGCGCGCAATTTTTGGTGAAAAAGCTAAAGATGTGCGTGATACTTCGCAGCGAATGGGCAACTCTGGCTCTGGAAAAGTTATTGGTGTCAAAATTTTCTCTCGAGAAAATGGTCACGAAATGCGAGCTGGCGTTTTGATGCAAATTCAGATTTTTGTGGCTGAAGCTCGCAAAATTATGGTTGGAGACAAAATGGCTGGACGACACGGAAATAAAGGTGTTGTTGCAAAAATTTTGCCAGAAGCTGATATGCCATTTATGGAAGACGGAACTCCGATCGATGTGATTCTTTCACCGCTTGGTGTGCCTTCACGTATGAACCTTGGTCAGCTTTTTGAGGTTCATCTCGGAATGGCAGCAAAAACTCAGGGTTATAAAGTGGCAACTCCAACTTATGATGGTGTTGATGCTCAAACTTTGAGCGATGAACTTGAAGCCGCAGGAATTGATCGTGATGGAAAAGTTCAACTTTATGATGGTTTGGCTGGTGAACCTTTCGAGCAGCGCACAACAGTTGGATTTATGCATATGATCAAGCTTCATCACTTAGTAGCTGATAAGATCCACGCTCGCTCAACTGGTCCTTACACAATGGTTACTCAACAGCCTTTGGGTGGTAAAGCTCAAAATGGTGGTCAGCGATTTGGAGAAATGGAAGTTTGGGCATTGGAAGCTTATGGTGCTGCTAATATGCTGCAAGAGATGCTTACAATTAAATCTGACGATGTGGTTGGTCGTTCTAAAGCTTACGAGTCAATCATTAAAAATACCGAGATTATTGGTCCAAAATTACCAGAATCATTCAATGTTCTTGTGCGTGAACTTCAGGGATTGGGCCTACGTGTTGACTTAATTGACCAACACTCACAGGTAGATGCTGAGCATGTACTCGCGACCAGAAACACTGATATTGAATCGTCATCGATCGAAGAAGATGACTATGAAACAGTCCGTGATGAAGCTGATGGTGAATTTGAGGACAATATGAATATTCAAGATATTGATGAAATTGAAGAAATTAAGGAGGAAGCGTAAATGGCGAAAGTTGTGAATACGGATCAGATAGCTGATTTTGACGCTGTTCGTCTCGCTGTAGCTAGCCCAGAAGATATTTTGGGCTGGTCTTACGGCGAAGTGACAAAGCCAGAAACAATCAATTACCGAACACAGAAGCCAGAGCGCGATGGTTTGTTCTGCGAAAAAATCTTTGGACCAACTAAAGATATCAACCCATATGACAATAAGCTAAAAGGTGTTCGGTCTAGAGAAGCTGCTGTTGATAAAAATGGTGAATTAGTAACAAAATCAATTGTTCGCCGTGAACGAATGGGGCATATTGCTTTGGCGGCGCCAGTTGCACATATTTGGTTTATGCGCGGAGCACCAAGCGCAATGAGTCTTTTGCTTGGAATGACTGTTAAAAATATTGAACGTGTAGTTTATTTTGCGAGCTATGTAATTCTCTCCGTTGATGAAGAAAAACGAGATCAGATGATTGCTGATCTTGAAGCTGAAGACCAAGCTGCTCGAATGGCAATTAAACTCCGCTATGAAAAAGCTGCTGAAGAGCCAGGTGCTGATATTAAGTCTCTAGCTAAAGAGCAAACGAAAGAAATTGAAGAGTTAAATACTAAATATACTACAAGTAAAGCTCAACTTGATAGTTTAGTAAAAGGTGCTTTGATGAGCGAAACTGATTTTCGTACATTACCAGAAGAATATGAAGAGATTATTGAGCTCGGCATGGGTGGTGAAGCTATCAAACGTCTTTTGGATGAAATCGATATTAACGAACTCGTAGAAAATCTTAAAGCAGAGGCCGAAAAAGCTAAAGGTCAGCGTGAAAAGAAAATCCTAAAGCGTTTGAAGGTAATCGAAGGTATGCAAAATGCTGGAATTAAACCAGGCAGTCTATGTTTGACGGTTCTACCAGTGATCCCACCAGACCTTCGCCCGATGGTTCAATTGACTGGTGGTCGTTTTGCGACAACCGACTCAAACGATCTTTACCGTCGAGTAATTAACCGAAATAATCGTTTGAAAAAGCTAATTGAATTAAACGCTCCGATGGTGATTCGTCGCAATGAAATGCGAATGCTTCAAGAGGCGGTGGACTCATTGATCGATAATAACGCTTCTCGCAGTGGTCGCACCGCAAATACAACTGGAAATCGCCGCAAACTTAAATCTTTAAGTGATATGTTGAAAGGTAAGCAGGGTCGATTCCGTCAAAACTTGCTTGGAAAGCGTGTTGACTACTCTGGCCGTTCAGTGATTGTGGTTGGTCCAACTTTGAAGGCTCATCAATGTGGTCTTCCAAAGCAAATGGCACTAGAACTCTTCAAGCCATTCATTATTTCTTGGTTGATTGAAAAAGAATATGCTCATAATATTCGTTCGGCAACTCGCTTGATTGATGCACGTGAGGCAGAAGTCTACGATGCTCTAGATGAAGTTGTTGAAGGAAAATATGTTCTTTTGAACCGTGCGCCTTCGCTTCACCGTTTGTCAATTCAAGCTTTCCAGCCAAAATTAGTTGACGGAAAAGCTATCCAGCTGCACCCACTTGTAGCAAATGGATTTAACGCCGACTACGATGGTGACCAAATGGCGGTTCACTTGCCACTTTCTGATGCTGCTCAGGCAGAAGCTCGTGATTTGATGAGCATTTCGCATAACTTGTTGAAGCCAGCTGACGGACAACCTGTTCTTTCGGTTGATCAGGATGTCGTCTACGGAAACTACTACTTAACCTATGATAAACACAGTGAAATGCAGAAAGTACGAAAGCCTTTTGCGAGTGTTTATGAAGCTGAAATGGCATATGACGCTGGTAAGATTGCGCTTCAGACACCAATTCGAGTCTTTGCTAAGGGGGAAATTCGTGATACTACCCTTGGTCGTGTATTCTTTAACGAAGTTTTACCAGAGGATTACCCTTACGATAATAACCCACAAACCAAAAAGCAGATCAATAAAGTTTTGGCAAACATTTTTGCAAAATATGGTGCAGATATGACAGTTAAAATCGCCGACAGGATTAAAGGCTTGTCGTTCAGATTTGTAACTCGATCTGGTCTTTCGATTGGTAAGGAAGATTACACTGTATTCGAAAATGAAAAAATTCCAGAGATTATTGCTGAAGGTGACGCTAAAACCACTTTGATTCAGGAGCAATATGACCAAGGCCTTTTGACAGATCAAGAGCGCTATAACCTGATTATTGATAACTGGCACAATGCAATAGATAAAGTTGCTGATGAGATTTCGGAACGCGTAGCTAATGAAGGATCTGATTCTCCGGTTGGATTGATGGCTGTTTCTGGTTCTCGTGGTAATGCAACTAACATTCGCCTCGCTTCTGGTTTGACTGGAATTATGGTGGACGCAACTAACCGTGAAATTGAGCTTCCAATTCGTTCAAACTATACTCACGGAATGAGTTCGCTTGAAGCCTTCGTGGCAACTCGTGGTGCGCGTCAAGGATTAATCTCGACTGCTCTTAAGACTGCCGACTCCGGATATCTAACTCGCCGCCTCGTTGATGTTGCACAAGATGTCTTCTCGACTGAGGATAAAGCTGATGAAGTTGATCCAGGCTTTACAATCTATCGTGTGGAAAGTGAAGAGACTATGATTCCGTTTGGAGATCGACTCTATGGACGCTTTACGGCTGAAGCAATCCCTGGGTATATCGAAGCTGATCAGCTAGTAACTCGCGAAATTGCCGATGCAATTGAAAAAGACGAAAGCATCAAAGAGGCTAAAATTCAGAGCGTTCTGTCAACTTCAAACCTTTCAGGTATTCCACAAAAATCTTACGGAATTGATATGGCTACTGGCTTGCTAGTTTCACCTGCGGAACCAGTTGGTGTGATTGCTGCTCAATCTGTTGGTGAACCTGGAACGCAGCTAACTTTGAATACTTTCCATAGCTCGGGTGTTGCTGGCTCTGGCGCAATTTCACAAGGTTTGCCTCGTGTTGAAGAGTTGCTTGAAGCTCGTTCTCCAAAAGGGCAGGCTTATACAACTGAGGTTTCAGGGCGGGTTGATATTTGGGAAGACGGAAACTTAAATATTGTTCAAATTACACCGCAAGCAGATGATGAAGGAGAACAAAAAGCTCCAGTTCGATATGAAATTCCAAATACGGTTGCGCTGACTGTTAAAAAGAATGATTTTGTAGAGGCTGGCGATCGATTGACGATCGGTTCATTGAATCTCCATGATTTGATGCGGCTCAAAGGTGTTGAAGCTACTCAGCGCTACATTATGAATGAGATTCTGCGAATTTATGCTGCTCAGGGTCAAGATATTGCATCGAAACATCTTGAAATCATTGTTCGTCAAATGTTTAGTCGAGTTCAGATTGAAGATGCTGGCGATTCAAACTTTGTGACTGGTGATATTGTTTCTAAGGCTGCTGCAGTTGAAGCCAATAAGCAACTTGAAGCTGAAGGCAAGAAACCGGTTGAATTTAAGCAACAGTTACTTGGAATTACTAAAGTTTCTATTTACAGTGATAGCTTCTTATCTGCTGCCTCATTCCAAAATACGACAAGCGTGCTTATCAATGCTGCTGTGTCTGGTCGAATCGATAAATTGCATGGTCTAAAAGAAAATGTGATTATCGGTAGAAAAATTCCAGTTGGAACAGGCGCGCGTAAAGCTTATTCAGTCAAGGATGAGGCAGAAGATACTGCGGAGATTTAATCTGCTAATTCTATAATTTATAAAGCACCGTTTTACATAAGCGGTGTTTTATTTTTGCCTAAGTTGTGTTAGAATGTATTTAATTAGGAGGCTAATGAAAAAATATAATCTATCTAGGCGCAAAAATATAGCTATAAGTTTACTCGCATTTTGTTTGATTATTTCTGGTAGTCTAGGCTTATTTTTTGAGGGTGGATGGCATGAAACGACGGGTGAGGTTATAAGTTTTGGCAGTGAGGTTGTGGATAAAAAAACACAATATCCAACTAGGGTTTACTATAGGGTAGATAATAATTACTTAGAGCAGGAAATTATATTGGGCGAAGCTATAGGCATTGGGTCTAAAATACAATTGAAATATAATTCTATCCATCCAATTGAGATAAGGCTGCGAAATGATATTATGCTTTGGGCTTTTTGGGGTGAAGTTATTTTAGGGGTTATTATGGTTTTTGGGTTAATATTTAAGAGTCTTAGATTTAAAAATCGACAGGATAATTATAAACAGCGAATAGCTAAAATAACACCAAAAAGAGAAAGATTGTAAATAGAGAAAATATGCTAGGAAAATTGATAACATTTGAAGGTGTTGATGGGTCGGGTAAAACTTTTTTACTCAATGAATTAAAACGACGTTTGAGGTCAAAAAATAACGAAGAAATTATTTTTACTCGCGAGCCGGGTGGAATTAAGGTTGCTGATGAGCTAAGGCGGATTATTTTGGATAACAAAATAGATTCTAAGACTGAAGTGTTGCTTTACGCTGCGGCTCGGCGTGAACATATTCTAAAAAAAATACTTCCAAGTTTGAGTAGCGGTAAGAGTGTTTTTTGTGACCGTTTTGTGGATTCGTCGATAGCTTATCAAGGTTTTGCGCGTGGGCTGGGCGAAAACGTTAGGGCAATAAATAAGTATGTGATGGGTGATTTAAGGCCGGATTTAACTTTTTTGTTGGATGTAGATCCTGAAATTTCTCTACAGCGAATATCACAAAATCGGGAAACAACTAATCGTTTTGACGAGGAAAAAATAGATTTCCATAACAAGGTTCGGCAAGGGTATTTAGAGTTAGCGAAAAGTGAACCGGAGAGATTTGTGGTAATTGATGCTTCTAGGACTCTCGGCGAGATGATTGATAGGGTTTTAGAAGAGTTAAAAATACGGTTCGGGGATTATTTTAAAGATGAATCTGACCTGTCTTTAGCAGAAAAATCGCAACCTAAGAAAGTACAAAAACGTATTTTATATACTGATGGTAGCGCTTCACCGAATCCTGGTCCAGGTGGTTTTGCTGTGATCGAAAATGGTGTGCCAATTTTTCTAGGGAGAGAAGCTGACAGCACGAATATTCGTATGGAAGGTTTAGCTTTGAAGAAAGCAATAGAGATACTTAATGGTGAAGAGGCTGAAGTTTGGACCGATAGTGAATTTTGGTGTAATGTTTTAGCTAAATGGGCTCCAACTTGGCAAGCTAATGGTTGGCGTAAAAAGACTGGTAAAATTTCGAATCTAGATATTGTTCAGCCACTTTTTGAGCTTTATCAAAAATCAAATGCGGAAGTTAAATGGTTAAAGGGTCATGCTGGTCACGAGCATAATGAGCTCGCTGATGAGTGGGCTAATCGAGCTCGTGCTGGCGAAGAAATGTAGATATTTTTATAAATTTCATTGATATTAGTGTCTTTTTTATTCGCTTGGAATTTGTTAAAATTAAAGAATGGATTTAAATTCTCCACTCGAAAAAGTGCGCGGCGTTGGTGCTAAAACTTTAGAAAAACTTAATTCGGCGCGGATTTTTTCGGTTGGTGATATTTTAACTTTTTTCCCGCGAAAATATGAAGATTTTGCAAATCTGACCAGTTTGAGCGAAATTAAGCCTGGACAAGTTTTGTTTAAAGCTCATTCTGAGAAAGTATCGTTGCGTCGTGTTCGTCGCGGAATGACAATAACTGAAGCTGTTTTGACTGATGGCGAAGAAAAAATCAAGGCTATCTGGTTTAATCAGCCCTATCGCTTAGCTCAGTTGAAGAGCGGCGAAGAGTTTTTCTTTTCTGGTAAATTTGATTTTTCGTATAATCGTTATCAAATTACTAACCCTCGAGTTATGAAGCGTGAAGAACTGCCAAAAGCTCAGAATTTTTCTGGCGAAGCTGGCGAAATTGTGCCGATCTATCGTCAAGTCAAAGGTTTAAAGACAGAGGTTGTTCGTAAAATCCTATTAGAACTTAAATCGATGATGAAAATTTTGCCTGAAACTTTGCCGTCCAAGATCGTATCTAGAGAGAATTTAATTTCTCGAGCTCAGGCAATTGAGTGGATTCATTTTCCAGATTCGTCAGAAAGTTTTAACCAAGCACTGGAGAGATTGAGCTTCGAGGAAATTTTTGAGATTATTTTTGCAGCAACATTGAACCGATTAGAGAATGAAAAATTAAGTGGATATGAAATTGATTTTTCGGCTGATGTAATTAAAAAACTTACTGAAAGTCTACCATTTAGGTTGACTAATTCGCAACGAGTCGCTTCTTGGGAGATTATTCAAGATATGAAAAAAGGTACGCCGATGAATCGTTTACTGCAGGGTGATGTGGGATCTGGTAAAACAGTGGTTGCGGCAATTGCTGCTCTAAACGCAGTAAAAAGTGGTTTTCAGGTGGCCTTTTTGGCGCCAACCGAAATATTAGCCTCGCAGATTGCGGATAATTTCTCTAAAATTTTAGAAAGTAGTGGTGCTCAAATTGCTTTTTTATCAGGAAATGTAAAAGGCAAGGCTCGCAAAATTCTTTACGATAAACTAGAAGAAGGCGAAATAGATATCGTTATTGGTACTCATGCGATAATTCAAGAAAAAGTTATTTTTGCTAAACTTGGGTTGGTGATTATTGATGAGCAGCATCGTTTTGGCGTGGCGCAACGACAAAAACTACTCGAAAAATCTCGCCAAAAAATGCCTCATTTGCTAGCGATGACTGCAACGCCAATTCCGCGGTCGCTTCAATTAACACTATTTGGCGATTTGAGTGTTTCAATTTTGCGAGAAAAGCCAGCTGGCAGAAAACCAGTTGAAACTAAAATTATCTCGCCAGTTTCGCGTGCGCCTATGGTTGAAAAAATTAAAAATGAAGTGGTGCTTGGACGGCAGATTTTTGTGGTTGTGCCTGCTATTTCCGAAAGTTCTAATGATGAAATCAAAAGTATTGAGACAGAATTTAAAAAATTAAAACGTGAATTTAAGGGTTTTAAAATTGGTCAGCTACATGGTAAGATGTCTTCCGATGAAAAAGATCGGGTTATGCGAGATTTTTTGGATAAAAAGTTTGACATATTACTTTCAACTACTGTGATTGAGGTTGGCGTTGACATACCAAATGCGAGTGTAATTGTTATTGAAAATGCTGATCGCTTTGGTCTTAGCCAACTTCATCAGTTGCGCGGAAGGGTTGGTCGAGGCGAAAATTCGGCGTTCTGTTTCTTAGCTATGAGCTCGAGTGCAAAACCGCCACGAAGACTTTTGGAGATTGAGAAAACGACTGATGGTTTTCTTCTTGCGGAAAAGGATCTGGAGCTTCGTGGAGCGGGTGAAATTTATGGAACGGCGCAATCGGGCGAGATAAACTTGGAGTTTACTAGCCTTGGTGACACTGAACTTATTGCTCGTGTTCAGCGTTCGGTTGATTTTCTTGTAGAAGATCAAGCTCTATTTGATGAATATTTAAGTAAAAAATCATCAGAATTAGAAAAATATCAGCGATTGACTATTTTGAATTAGAATTTTTTCATAAAAAACCTTGACTTTACTAGGTTTTTTTTATAAAATAGTTTTATTAAGCACGAGTGGTGGAATTGGTAGACACGCTAGTCTTAGGAACTAGTGCCAATCGGCGTGAAGGTTCAAGTCCTTTCTCGTGTACCAGAAAGAATGGCCAATTTATTTGGCTATTCTTTTTGGTTAAAATCACCTTTACAGTTTTGTATGAATATGTTAAAATTATTACTGAAGCGCTGTTTTTGTGCTGGTCTCGAAAAAACAACAAAACTAGCGTGAAACAGCAATAAAATAATAAATTTAAGAGGAATCAAATGAATAAAAATACTCCATTGGAAAATTTCCGAAATGTTGGTATTATTGCGCACATTGATGCCGGTAAAACTACAACAACAGAAGGTATTCTTTACCGAACTGGTTTAACGCACAAAATTGGTGTTGTTCGTGGTGAAGGTGATGGCGCAACAACTGACTGGATGGCACAGGAGAAAGAGCGAGGTATTACAATTACTTCTGCTGCTGTGACATGTTTCTGGAAAGACCATAAAATTAACATTATCGACACCCCAGGGCACATCGACTTTACTGCTGAAGTGGAGCGTTCACTTCGCGTGCTTGACGGTGCTGTGACTGTTTTTGACGGTAAAATGGGTGTGGAAGCTCAGTCTGAAACTGTTTGGCGACAAGCCGACAAATATGGCGTGCCACGCGTTTGTTTTATCAACAAAATTAACCAAACTGGTGGTGACTTCTATAAATCGATTAAATCAATTCACGACCGTTTAAGCAAACAAGCTTTTCCAATTCACTTACCAATTGGTTTCGAACAAGAAATCAATGGTGTTGTCGACCTTATTGACATGAAAGCTTACACTTATGATAACTACGCTGACCATGAGTTGAAAGTTAGTGAAATTCCAGCAGATATGCTTGAAAAAGCTAAAAATGCACGTTCATTGCTTGTTGAAAATGCAGTTGAAGCTGATGATGAACTAATGATGCGATTTTTCGAAGAAGGTGAAGAATCAATTACGATTCCTGAACTTAAAGCTGCTCTTCGAAAACGAGTTCTTGCTGGTGATTTCTTCTTGGTAACTGGTGGTGATGGTCGTGGTGTAATCGTGGAAAAGGTTCTTGATCTTATCAATGATTATCTTCCAAGCCCACTTGATATTGCTTCAATTAAAGGCACTGATGCAAAAACTGGTGAAGCTATTGAACGTAAACCATCTGTAGATGAACCAACTTCTGCACTTGCGTTTAAGATTGCGACTGACCCATTTGTTGGAAAACTCGTATTCGTACGTGTATATAGCGGTAAAATTACTGCTGGATCATATGTTCTTAACACAATGACTGGTAAAAAAGAGCGAATCGGACGAATTGTTCGAATGCATGCTGATAAGCGTGAAGAAATTTCAGAAGTTGCCGCTGGTGATATCGCCGCTGTTGTTGGTTTGAAAGAAGTTACAACTGGTGCAACTCTTTGTGATTTGAACCACGGTGTGATTCTTGAAGGTATTGAGTTCGCTGAACCTCCAGTTTCTATTGCAGTTGAGCCAAAAACTAAAGCCGACCAAGAAAAAATGGGAATTGCTCTTCAGCGACTTGCTGAAGAAGACCCAACTTTCCGAGTTCACACAGACGAAGAAACTGGTCAAACTATTATGTCGGGAATGGGCGAACTTCACCTTGATATCTTGATTGACCGAATGAAACGTGAATTTAACGTTGAAGCTAACGTTGGTGAACCACAAGTTGCCTTCCGTGAAACTATTCGTGGAACTGCTGAAGCTCAAGGTAAACACGCAAAACAGTCTGGTGGTCGTGGTCAATATGGTGATGTTTGGATTCGCTTTGAACCAAATGAGCCAGGAAAAGGCTTTGAATTCTTTGATGAAATTAAAGGTGGTGTTGTGCCACAAGAATACCGCAAACCAGTTGAGCAAGGTGTGCTTGAAACGCTTGAAGGCGGTGTGATTGCTGGTTACCCAGTAGTTGACGTTAAGGCTACACTTTACGATGGTTCTTACCACGATGTCGACTCAAGCGAATTGGCCTTTAAATTAGCTGGTGCACTTTCAACTCGTGAAGGTATTAAGAAGGCAAACCCAGTTCTTCTTGAGCCTGTGATGAAAGTTGAAATTACAACTCCTGAAGAGTTTATGGGTGATGTAATTGGAGACTTAAACTCACGACGCGGTCGAATCGACGCTATGGAAGATTTGATGGGCGGAACAAAACTTATTCGAGGTTTTGTGCCTCTTGCAAACATGTTTGGTTACACTTCAGACCTACGCTCAATGAGTAAAGGTCGTGCAGCTTCAACAATGGAGCTTGCGCAATACGAAGAAGTTCCACCTAACGTTGCACAAGAAATCATTGAAAAACGCAACGCTAAATAGCTAAATGCTAGACACCGAAAAACCGCTCTTTCAAGGGTGGTTTTTGTTTATTTTAAAGTGTAAAAGGGTGTAGAAAAAAGAAACACTGATTTGCTACTATTCGGTTAATATGATATAATAATATTAGTCCTATAGGACAAATACTTTTTTTGGAGGTGTATTTCATGCATTTAATATCTGGTATTGAGTCTTCTATTAAGGAAGAGATTCATTGTTTGGAGGATCAGCTCTGGAGACTTGAGGAAGAATACTTGGACGCTGTCTTCAGAGAAGCACTACTTTGTCAAGCTCTTGAAGAGGTGGAGCTTGATGAAACAGATATTAATGAGCTACTAGCTCATCATGAATTCATTAAAAAAGAGCTCCATGGTATAGAGGTTGAGGTTAGCTATTTAAATAAAAGGATAGCCAACCTTTATATTAAAGGAGAGGCTAAAGAGCCTATTCTTTTGCTAAAAAATAGGCCTTTATCTATAGGAGAGCGGCGAGGTAGATATCTGAAGCCTCGCATAGATATAAACTATAGAAGGGCCTAGATTTATTTTTTTACTGCCACTCATAATGCTGAGTGGTTTTTTCTTTACACTTGTGCTTAAAATTGGTATAATATATAGAATAAAAAGGAGAAGATATTGAAGGATTTTGAATATTTACCGGTAGGTGCGCATTATTTTGATTCAGCGTGCCAGTCTTTGCGGCCTCGGTGCGTGATCGATACTCTTAATGAATATTATACTGATTATAATTCTTGTGGTGAAAGGGTTAAATACGCTTGGGGAAAGCAGGTTGATGAGCGAGTAGAAGAAACTCGCGAGGCGGTTTTGGATCTTTTGAAGTTGAAATCGAAGCACTATTTTGTTAGTTTTACGCTTAATACAACTTATGGATTGAACTTATTATTAAGCCAGCTTAACTTGCCAATCAAAAAAGTGATCACTAGTGAAATTGAACATAATTCAGTATTTCTTTCGACGATGACTTTTGCCGAAAAAAATGGGATTAAGCGAGTGGTTTTGCCTCGTGAAGCTGATGGTTCATTATCGCTTGAGAATGATTTTACTAATAGCCTAGTGGTGGTTAATGCGGTTAGTAATATCGACGGTCGGCGACTAGAAAATATCGCTGCGCTAGTTAAAAAAGTTAAAAAACAAGGCGGTTTTATTATTCTAGATTGTGCTCAGGCTCTAGGCTCGAATTATGAGTTGCTACAAAAAATTCCGGCTGATGCTTTTGTGGCTAGCGCGCATAAAATGTATGCGCCGAGTCTTGGTGTGATGATAGTTCGAAAAGATTTTGCGAAGTATATTAAATCAACTTTTGTTGGTGGCGGAATGGTATCGAGTGTTAAGCAAGATTCTTTTAATATGCTAGCAGATGATGAAATTCATACAATTTTTGAGCCAGGACTTCAAGCTTGGGGTGAAATTATTGCTTTTAAGACTGCAATTGATTGGTTAAAAAAACAGAAGAAAAAATCGCAAATTGAAGAATTATCTAAAGATATTTTTGAATTCTTAAAGACGCAAAAAGGTGTGAACATTTTGAATGAAAAAGCTGCGCCCGTGATTAGTTTTTATCACGATAAGCTTGATGCTCATTTGATTGCACAGGCGCTTTCTGATGAAGGGATTATGGTGCGAAGCGGTTATTTTTGTGCTCATTATTATCTGAAAGAAGTTCTAAATTTGCCGCATCTCGTGCGTATTTCAATTGGGCTACATAACACTCGTGAGGATATTGATAAGTTAAAACAGGTTTTGGGAAGGATTTTTGAATAATGGTTTGTGTTGCTGCATTTATAATCCTGTTAGTTATTTGGTTATTTACTCCAGCGCTGAAATTATTTGGCGCAAAAAAACAAGCCAAAGCTATCAATGAAATGTTTAAAAAATCGGTTTATTGTTTTACGCGGCGAGCAACTTTTCGGGCTTGTGATTCAAATTTTAAAGACGAAATTAAGAATTCGATTCTTAGGAAATTGATTATCCGCCATAAAAAATGGGTTAAACCAGTTTCTTGGGCGATTGAAGTTGTGGCTGGCTTAGTTGTCTTAGTTACGATTTGGTCGATTTTAACTTTAATAAAATCAGGTTTAGCACTGTATGTTTACGGAACTTGCAATATCGAGAAGCCTGATTCTTGCGCGCTTAATTCGGCTGAGGCTTGTACTATTGACGGCGTGAATGGCGAGAGCGATTTTGTCCGTTGGTTTACTGAATGGGGCGATATTTTTTCGGCAATTCCGGCGCGTATGACAACTTGGCGGGCAGAAGATTTGGTTGTGAGTGGTTATAGCTATTACGGTCAATTTGGCGGTATGGGTAAAAATTCAAATTCGGCAGCCGTGGATATTTTTGATCCTGGTTGCGTAACTTGCCGTCGAAGTTTTACCAACCAAAAACAGAGTGGATTTTTTGAAAAATATCAGGTTCATTTAATTCCATATGTTATTACTGGCGAAAACGGTGATAAATTTACAAATTCCCGTTTGATAGCAAGTTATCTTGAAGCGGTTCGGGCAACTCAACCTGATAATTCTCAAAGAATTTCCCCAGAATGGTATTTAGTTGAAAAGATTTTTACAGGGAAAGATTCTCAGGGCTTAGTTTGGCAAGAAAATTTTAACGGCGTTTCTATAAAAGCTTATTCTACCGAAAAGGTTGAAAATAAAATTATTGAATGGTTAAAAGAGGCTGGTTATACAGAGAACCAAATCTCGGATATTTCCAAAAAAGCAAAAAGCGAAGAAATTTCGAAAAAACTTGCACGTAACGCTGAAATTGTCGAGAAGAAAATTCAGACTAAGAAAATTCCAACTTTGATATATGAAGGAAAACGACACGACGGAATTTTCAAATCTCAAAAATAATTTTTTATTTCGACTCTTTACAAAAACGAAAACTTTATGTATAATTATAGGTAGCGTCGCGTCGTGTGTTTTGCTTAAAACAGTAACTCGCGCGATGCGGAATAATAATAAATAATTTAAAGGAGAAATTCTAAAATGGCAGAATTTGACCGCTCAAAGCCACACGTAAACGTTGGTACAATGGGACACGTTGACCACGGTAAAACAACTCTTACTGCGGCTATTACAGCAGTGCTTGCAAAACGACTTCCATCAGAAGTTAACAAACCAATTGCGTACGACCAAATCGATAACGCACCAGAAGAAAAAGCTCGTGGTATTACGATTGCTTCTTCTCACCAAGAATATGAATCAAAAAACCGACACTATGCTCACGTTGACATGCCTGGACACGCAGACTATGTTAAAAACATGATTACTGGTGCTGCTCAGGTTGACGGTGCTGTTCTTGTGATTGCAGCTACAGATGGTCCTATGCCACAAACTCGTGAACACGTTCTTTTGGCAAAACAAGTTGGTGTGCCTAAGATTGTTGTTTTCTTGAACAAAATGGATATGGCCGACGAAGAACTTGTTGAGTTGATCGAAATGGATGTTCGTGAACTTCTTTCAGCAAACGGATTTGATGGCGACAACGCTCCAATCATCAAAGGTTCAGCTCTTAAAGCTCTTGAAGGTGATGAAAAATACGAAGACGCTATTATGGAATTGGTTGAAGCTATGGATTCATACATTCCAGAACCAGCTCGTGACATGGACAAACCATTCTTGATGCCTATTGAGGACGTTTTCTCAATCAAAGGTCGTGGAACTGTTGCTACAGGTCGTATCGAACAAGGTGTTGTTAAACTTAACGATGAAGTTGAGATTGTTGGTTTGAAGCCTTCACAAAAAACAGTTGTTACTGGTATTGAAGCCTTCAAGAAATCTCTTGATCAAGGTCAAGCAGGTGACAACGCTGGTCTTCTTCTTCGTGGTATTGAACGAGACCAAATTGAGCGTGGGCAAGTTATTGCTGCTCCTGGCACAATTACTCCACACACTGAATTCGAAGCTCAAGTTTATATCTTGAAAAAAGACGAAGGTGGACGACACACTCCATTCTCAAAGGGATACAAACCACAATTCTACTTCCGAACAACTGATGTTACTGGTGAAGTTGAACTTCCAGCTGACAAAGAAATGGTTATGCCTGGTGACGACGTAAGCTTCAAAGTTAAACTTCAAGCTCCTATCGCCATGGAACAAGGTTTGAACTTTGCCATCCGCGAAGGTGGCCGAACTGTTGGTGCTGGTGTTGTTACATCAATCATCAAATAATAGTTCTACTATCCATAAAAACACTCCAAAAGGGGTGTTTTTATTTACTCTGAAAACTTGAAGATAGTGCTTATGTATGGTAGAATTAATATAAAATCAGAGTTATAAAATGTAAGGTGTAATCAGTGTATGGAAGGCTATAGTAACCAAAATAAATATAATTGGAATGAAATAGAAGAAAGATTGACTGAAGAGCAGCGCCGAAAGATTGGCGATCGAGTTATTCATGCTATGAGAGGATTTGATAATAACTCGGAAAAGGTTCTTGGTGAAATTCAATCTAAAAGTGAAATATTTCAAGAAGGATCATTGGATGAGGAAGCTGACAAAAATAGCGAATTTGATTTTAATCATTTTTTTGGTAAAAGTAAAATTGATTTTAATCAATTTTTTGATGAAGGCGAAATTAAGCCTGAATTTGGTAATCTTGAACAAATTCTAGAACTAAATGAGAAAGAAGAAATTCTTTTAATGAAGCTGGCTGAGTTTTCTAGGTGGAAATTCATTGGGGCTGCTCAATCAGCAAAACAAATAGATCGACAGATAGAATCGTCTAAAATATTGCTTGATATGGCTGGAAAAAACAACCTTAAATCTGGTGAAAACTCTACTCGAAATCCTATGACGGATCATTTGCGTAATAAGATCAGTGAGCTTAAGGAGAAGCGAAAAACTCTTGAGGAATCTTCGCCCGAAGCTTTTGTTGCACTAAAAGGCTTAGATATTCGCAAAAATGTTGCCGAAGTTCAAAATGGTGAGATGGTTAAAACTCCCTATGTTTTACGCAATCTTGAGCGTGTTGAACGAAATATGAATAGTGGTCGCCCAACTTTTATTCACGGTCATTTGGGTGGAGGTAAAACCGAGCTAGCAATTAATGCGGCGAAAAATGTCAGTATCTCTAATGCTGCTCGTGAAGATGCACTTTATCGTTTTGAAAATTGGTCAAAACAGAGTGAAAATAGCAGTGCTACAAGCCAAGATCGCATTAATGCGCTTGGTAAGTTTTATGCTCAGGCGGAAAAAGATTTGCGCCGAGATCTTAATAATGGTGAGAAAGATGCGGTCGAGCGTTTTGCGCCATTAATTATTTCTGGATCAAAAGACTTAAATAGTCAAGATCTTTATGCCGACAAAAGTTTGAAGCTGACAAAATTTAACGGTAAGTCACTCTTAGAGCATAAGTCTGATCTTGATGCTGAATTTGAAAAATGGAAAAAACAGCACGAGGATGAGCTTAGCGGAATAGAGTCCGAAGAAGAACGTCGAATGAAAGAAAGAGACGCTGCAAATGAAATATTAGAATTATTTAAACTCAAAAACCAAGCTTTTGGAACAGAAGTAGAAACAATCAAGAAGGAACTGTATCGCGGAGTTATTGAAGGCCGCCCAGTAATTATTGACGAGGTTAATGCGATACCTTCGGCAGTGTTGATTTCATTAAACGATATTCTTCAGCGCCGGCCTGGTCAAAGCTGCTATATTCCTGGAGTTGGTGCGACTAAGATTGAACCTGGGTTTTCGATTACTTTGACGGGCAATTTGAGCTCGAATATTGTTGATTATGGCGGAACTAATGATCTAAACCCAGCGTTTTTGTCACGCTTGGATATTTTTGAATATGATTATTTGCCACAATCTACTGAAGATAAGAACTGGAATGAGCAAGAAAGCCCTGAACGAAACGAATTGTTCCGAGTGATAATTTCTTATCTAGCTGATGAAAAAGGAACTTTACAGCTACCAGAGCATGATAAATCTCTATCGAAATTATTTAAATTAGCACAGCTATCTCGAACGACGCAAGATGTTTTTTCGAATAAATGGGCGGAAAGCCATACTCACAAAACTGCTTCTGGTGACGAGATTGAGCCAAGACTTGAAAAATCTGTGCTTTCGGTGCGAAATATTTTGAGCGTGTTAAAAGAGTGGGATAAAGGTAGCGAAAAAGATCTAGATATGGCACTTTGGGATGGATTTATTTCAAATATTACTAATCCAGATGACCAGAGCTTTATTTTAAGTCAAGCTAAAAGATACAATTTCTTTAAGAAAGAAGATGGCTGGGATATTAAGCTGAAACCAATTGGTTCAAGTTTGACTAGCTTAAAGGAAGCTAGAAAAGATGAATATATACACGAACTCAAGCCGATGGATATTATGACTCTCACTGAAACGGTGGAGGCGGTTTATGGTGCTCGCCCAGAAAGAATCGAATTTCCAGATATCAATGAAAATGATATTTTAGAAGCGCTTGACGACACTGTGGAGCAGTTAGAAGACTTTGAGAGTATCAATGAATTTCAAGAAAAACTTAATAGACTAAAGGAGGATTCTGAACTTATGAGTGCCTTGCTTAATGCGGCCAAAGAAAAAGGAATGTGCGAAGTAGATGTTGATAGTGTAGGAGAGCAATAATGAACTGCCAACTCCTACAACAAGCCATAGCCCAGAACCAGCAACTAACTGAATCTATCCAACAACAACTAAACCAAATCAATGAAACTGGTCAAGCTTCTAAAAACCAACTCCAACAGCTAGAAAACTCTCTAGCTGAAGCCCTTGCTCAATCTGAACAATCCCTAAACACCTTTGTCTCAGATTTCAAAGAAGCTTTTAATCTTCATGATATCTACAAATACTCCGACGAGATTGAAGGTTTTGATGAAATAATACGCACCACCCTCCAACTAGCTGATGGTAATATTTTAGTAGCAGGGGATGATGGTGAAATCCGCCTCCTCCAACTCCAACCCGACGGCAGCCTCGAATACTCCGACAAGATTGAAGGGTTTGATTTTAGCATAAACATCGCCCTCCAACTAGTCGATGGTAGAATTCTATTGGCAGGGAGCGGGGGCGAAACTCACCTCCTCCAACTCCAACCCGACGGCAGCCTCGAATACTCCGACAAGATTGAAGGGTTTGATAATTATATACGCATGGCCCTCCAATTAGCCGATGGTAGAGTTTTAGTAGTAGATGATGATGACGAAACCCGCCTGCTCCAACCCCAACCCGATGGCAGCTACAAGTACTCCGACAAGATTGAAGGTTTTATTGCTCAAATAAAATCTATCCTCCAATTAGCTGATGGTAATATTTTAGTAGCAGGGGATGATGGTGAAAACCGCCTGCTCCAACCCCAACCCGATGGTAGTCTCGAATACTCCGACAAGATTGAAGGTTTTATTGATGAATGTATACCTACCACCCTCCAATTAGCCGATGGTAGAGTTTTAATGGCGGGGCGTGAGGGTAGAAGTTATCTCATTGAACCCCAACCCGACGGCAGCTATGAATGTTCTGGCGAGATTGAAGGTTTTGGCGAGTGGATATCAGCCACCCTCCAACTAGCCGATGGTAATATTTTAGTAGTAGGAAATGGTGGTGAAACCCGCCTGCTCCAACGCCAACCCGATGGTAGTCTCGAATACTCCGACAAGATTGAAGGTTTTGATGATGGAATAAAATCTATCCTCCAATTAGCTGATGGTAATATTTTAGTGGCAGGATATAATGGCGAAACTCGCCTGCTTCAACCCCAACCCGATGGCAGCTACAAATACTCCGACAAGATTGAAGGTTTTGATGATGGAATAAAATCTATCCTCCAATTAGCCGATGGTAGAGTTTTAGTAGTAGATTATGATGACGAAACCCGCCTCCTTGAGCCATTAGCATTGTCAGCTCAAGATATTCGTGATAGAGCGGAGGAGATTTTGGGGTAAGCTATGGAGACATTAAATCTAAGTGATCAGGAATTTGAGCCAAACGCTGAAAGTCGAGATCGAAACAATAGAGATTGGCATCAAAAAGTCGGTCAAGAGGTTGCGAATGTTGTTAGTAAAATTGAAAGCAGGCCTAGCGATTCCGATATTCATTCTTTTATGAGGCGACATGGTAGGGATCTTTCGGTGTTTGCCGGAGATGCTTCATTGAAATATAAAATTCACAACACGCCAGGAATTAATACCGCTTATTTTAATCCGAAAGAAGTGTCTATTAATATTCCCGAATCTTGGCTTGGCAATCCTGAATATAATCAACCGCAGCTTAAGTGGATTCAATATCATGAATTAGGCCATTTTATTGATATGAGAAAAAATCCAGAAGTTTTCTTAGATAATTTTAAGAAAATGGAACAAGATGCTGAAAGACTAACTAGAGATATTATTGCACGACACCCTAAAGCTGATAAGAATAAGCTTGAAGGATATATTTACGAAGGTATTCACTCGCTTTATAATCGATTAGATGATATTTATGTAAATAATTTAGTGGGTATTAGAAGCCCAAATTATCGGAATGGTGAATATGCTAAAGATGTAAGCGATCTATATATTGATAAATTGGGCTATTCTGAGACCGACATTAGTGAGATTCCACCGCACGAGCAATTTAGTGTTGCTCTTCTTCAGGATGAAATGGTAGGTGATATTATTGGGCGCGCGCATGTTTCTGATAAGGTAGAAGCGGTTCTTTCTAAAAAGATACTAGGTCGCAACATCCGCGAAATAGTGGATCAAAAATTAAAGCCAACTCCAAATAGGCCGGTTGACCCTAAAGATCGATATAATTTGATTAGAGCGGTTATTCAACCTGAATATTACAAGTTGATGATGGATTTTATAGAGGAAAAACTCTATGAAGAAGAAAATATGAATTTTAATCAACAAGACCAAGGCTCTCAACAAGACCAAGAATCAGATTCTCAAGGCTCAGAATCACAAGATTCTCAAGGCTCAGAATCACAAGACTCTCAAGATTCTCAACAAGACCAAGAATCACAAGACTCGCAGCAAAGCGATCAAACAAAAAATCATGGTCATCAAGCCGAGAGAGATGAAAAATCGAGTGATCAGATGGATGCTGATACAAAAGCTGATTTTCTAGATTATTATGAAGAAAATAAAGATAGCGAAATGTCAATAGATGAAGAAACTGTTCGCCAGATTTTGGAATTTTTTGTAGAGCAACAAAAAATTGACGCCATGTCGCCAAAAGAAAGAGAAGATTATTTGTCTAAAAAGCAACAAGAACAATTTGATGAAGAAAATGGTATTTCTTCTGACGAAAGAGATATTTATGAAAGCGTTAAAGCGAGAATAGATAAACCGCGAAAGGAAATGCGCAATTTCTGGAAAAATTTAATTGGTAAGTCTATTGAGTATGAATCTCAAAGAGTAGATCAACAGCGTCGAGGCAAGTTGAATGTCAATGATTTTATTAATAATTATGCACAAATTACAGAATCGCAAAAGCGTGGTGATAACCGAGAAATGGACATCTACTCTCGTAATGAGCTTGAGGCAATTCCTGTAGAGAAGCCCGAAAAAATTGAGATTTCGTTGGTTATGGACGGTTCTGGGTCTATGGAAGGTGATAAAATAAAGGTTGCGCGCGAGACTGCTGAGCTGCTAATGTTGTCCGTTAAAGATTTTAATGATTATCTTAATCAAACTCGTCGCCAAACTAAATCTAAATTACGTGCTGATACAGAAGTGTTTATTTTTGGCAGCTATTTTGAGAAAGTTAAATCATTTAGTGAAGGCAAAAATGTTAATATAGAGGAAGCGGATATTATTAAATCAATTTCAAAAATTAATGACGAATACGGTAGTACTGCAGACCATAATCCGCTTAATTATATTTCAGCCACCATCAATAAAGATCAGCGTCATAAAATATCTCAGCAAAAACTAAAGAAAATTGTTTTTCATATTACAGATGGAGGCTCGGATGATCCTCAAGAAGCCCAATTAGCTGTAAGCCGTTTGATAGATGAAGGTGTTCTAACTTTTGCCTTTCAGATTGGTGAGGTTGACTCTCGTGAGCGTGCTGAGTTTGAATATGTCTGGAATTCACAACCTAATGGACTGAAGATGGGGACGTATATAGGTGATGATATCTCAAGTCTTCCGCTAGAGCTGTCTAAAAAATTAACTGAAGCATTGAAAGGGATAAGACTATAAATGAACTGCCAACTCCTACAACAAGCCATAGCCCAGAACCAGCAACTAACTGAATCTATCCAACAACAACTAAACCAAATCAATGAAACTGGTCAAGCTTCTAAAAACCAACTCCAACAGCTAGAAAACTCTCTAGCTGAAGCCCTTGCTCAATCTGAACAATCCCTAAACACCTTTGTCTCAGATTTCAAAGAGGCTTTTAACCTTCTGGAAACTTGTGAATACTCTGACAATATTAAAGGTTTTAATAATAATATATACACCACCCTCCAACTAGCCGATGGTAGAGTTCTAGTGACGGGAAAAAATGGTGAAATCTGCTTCTTCCGACACCAACTCGATGGCAACCTCAAATACTCCTACGAGATTGGAGGTTTTGGTGATAACGCTATATTCACCACCCTCCAACTAGCTGATGGTAGAGTTCTAGTGGCGGGAGAAAAGGGCGAAGCCCGCCTCCTCCAGCCCCAGCCGGATGGCAGCTACAAATACTCCAACAAGATTAAATGTTCTAATAACGACATATACACCACCCTCCAACTAGCTGATGGTAGAGTTCTAGTGGCGGGAGATTATAGCGAAACCCGTCTCTTCCAACCCCAACCTGATGGCATCCTCAAATACTCTGGCAAGGTTAAAGGTTTTAATAATAATATATTCACCACCCTCCAACTAGCCGATGGCAACATTCTAGTGGCGGGAGATTTTGGCGAAACCCGTCTCTTCCAACCCCAACCTGATGGCATCCTCAAATACTCTGACAATATTGAAGGCTTTGGTAATAACGCTATACGCACAGTCCTGCAATTAGTAGATGGCAGCGTTTTAGCAGCTGGAAGTGGTGGCGAAACCCGCCTCCTCCAACCTCAACCCGACGGTAGCTACAAATGGTCCGACAAGATTGAAGGTTTTAATAATAATATATTCACCACTCTCCAGCTAGCCAATGGTGATGTCTTGGTCGCTGGAAGTGGTGGCGAAACCCGCTTCCTCCAACGCCAACCTGATGGCATCCTCAAATACTCCGACGATGAGATCGAAGGTTTTGATCATGTTATATTCACTACCCTCCAGCTAGCCAATGGTTATATCTTAGTTACAGGAGGCAAGGGTGAAACCCGCCTCCTCCAACTCCGATTTACACGACAAGCTCAAGATATTCGTGATAGAGCAGAGGAGATTTTGAAGTAAGAAAGTAGCTTTTTGTTGTATTACTAAACTGGCCTGGTTTTAGTATTTTCTAGATTAATCTTTTTAATGGTCTTTATATTAACTATAAGAAAATTAAGTCTAACTTATTTGTGCTGTTAATGTTAGCAAGCTTTGTAATGAGCTAGGATTGAAGTCAAAATTTATATGTCCTTGATTTTTTCTATTAAAAATGCTAGAATTAAATGGTAATGTAAAATTGCTTGAGAATTCGTTCGTAGTTATCTTAAAACTACGGGAGAAGTTACAAGTGTAAAGTAAGGAGTAAAAATGGCAGAACAAGGCCTAACAATTCGTATTCGCCTAAAAGCATACGATCACAAAGTTATCGATCAAAGCGCAAAGCAAATTGTAGATACTGCAATTCGCACTGGCGCAACCGTAGCAGGACCAGTGCCTCTACCAACTCGTCGCAGTACTTTTACGGTCGTAAAAAGTCCGCACGTATATAAACCTGGTGGAGAAGCTTTTGAAATGCGAGTTCATAAACGATTGATTGATATTATCAATGCGACACCAAAAACAATTGATTCATTGCAAAATCTTAGCCTTCCAGCTGGAGTTGATGCAGAAATCAAGATGTAAAACTTCTAAAATTACCTCCTTTTGTGAGGTAATTTTATTTTGCTAAAAATTATGGTATAATCATAATCAGTATGGCAAAAAATAAAAACTCTGACACTAGAAAAGCGCGAACTTACGCCCGAAATCGAACAAAACTAAGCCGCCGTGGTTTTGAGAAATTCGTCGAGCGCGATAGTGTATTTTTGTTGAAATTGGTTTTGAGTATTTTGGCTGGGTCGCTATGGCTGAAATTTTCTAGTCCAGTTAATATTGGCGAGGTTGTATTTTCTGGGTTTCCGCTTGGACTAATCGTAGGTCTCTTAATTATTTCTCGTTTTGAAACGCGGAGTGAAAACCGTAAGATTTTTTATGCGGTTATTTTTATTTGTGCAGTGATTAGTTTTTTTGTGCCGTCTGGAATTGTTATTTGACTTTTTGAGATAAATCTGTTAGAGTATATAATAGACTAAAAAAAAGGGGGTAGCACGTTATGGTTATGATGCTATTTATGGGTATTTCTTTTGTTTTTTTAACTGTTATTTTTGCGGTTATTGCTTCGGGTGACAAGCGTAAAAATAAGATTGCGGGATTCTTAATCCTAGTCTTAATCAGTGGAGGGTTGAATCAAATTATTTCAGTCCAATACGGGATTTATCTCAGACTAATATCTATAGCTCAAATAGCGGAAGGGGGTTATGAAAACTGGAATAGCTTTGCTAATATTTTTACGGCAATAGCTGTTTTGATCTTAACGGTCATGGTGGTAAAAACCATCTCCACTCTAAGGATGAGGATGATTCCGGGTCTTGGGGTAATTGCTATGCTGTTTGGAGATATGTCATATCGCATAATCCCCGAAGCTGTGATGGCTTATAATAAAGAGCCATTCGCTAGCGTAATAAGCGCGGTAGTGGTTCTTCTTGTGTGTATCTTCTTGGTGCTTTATTGTACCAAGAGTTACGCGGAGAGAAAGCCGCCAGAAGAATAAGAATAATTAAGGTCATTAATATAATGGCCTTTTTTGTTGTGAAAAGAACACGCTATATTTAGTGTTTTGTATTGCGTTTATGTTATTTATACGCTATAATTTAGATAGCTAGCAAATGCTAGTAGCAGTTTGAGAAAGGAGGTCGGCAATATGACCGAGAATACAGATGCTGACATCATTAAAGAAATGGATGGTCAGATGAGCTTGTTTACTGATGCTGAATTGAAGAAAATGGAAAGGGGTGAATATCATGGGGAGCAACAGTGTGACTCCAACCATCTATGTTGAAAAACGAGATGGTAGACGTGTAGTGTTTGATGTAGACAAGATTGACAAAGCGCTTCACAAGGCAGCTGATAAAGTTATGGATGTGACTCCCTTGGTTGAAAGACGTCTCAATGGATTGCTTGAGCGCATTGTTGCGGAAATTCACAGTCGCTTTCCTCAAGGTGTCAAGATTTACGAAATTCAAAATGTCGTAGAGCATGAACTCCTTGAAGCCAAAGAATATGCGATAGCTGAGGAGTATATCACTTATCGGACACAAAGGGATTTTGAGCGCTCAAAAGCGACAGATATCAACTTTAGTATCCATAAGCTTCTTGATAAAGACCAGACAGTTGTCAATGAAAATGCCAATAAAGACAGTGATGTCTTTAACACTCAACGGGATTTGACTGCAGGGATTGTTGGCAAGTCCATCGGCCTTAAGATGCTGCCGCCTCATGTGGCCAATGCCCACCAGAAGGGGGACATCCACTACCATGATTTGGACTACAGCCCTTATACACCGATGACGAACTGCTGTCTGATTGACTTTGACGGCATGCTGAAAAATGGCTTCAAGATTGGCAATGCAGAGGTAGAAAGTCCTAAGTCTATCCAGACTGCAACAGCGCAAATTGCGCAGATTATTGCCAATGTGGCTTCTAGTCAGTATGGTGGCTGTACTGCTGACCGTATCGATGAAGTCTTGGCGCCGTACGCAGAGAAGAATTACCAAAAACACCTTAAAGATGCAGAAGAATGGGTCTTGCCTGAAAAACGGGAAGATTACGCGTGGAAGAAAACCCAAAAAGACATCTACGATGCCATGCAGTCGCTGGAGTATGAGATTAATACTCTCTTTACTTCTAACGGCCAAACGCCATTTACTTCGGTAGGCTTTGGTCTGGGGACTAATCGTTTTGAGCGGGAAATTCAAAAGGCTATCTTGATGAATCGTATCAAGGGTCTTGGTTCAGAACATCGAACAGCCATCTTCCCTAAACTCATCTTTACGCTGAAAAGAGGACTCAACTTAGAGGAAGGTTCACCTAACTACGACATCAAACAGTTGGCTCTGGAGTGTGCCACTAAGCGCATGTATCCAGATGTGCTTTCCTATGACAAGATTATCGACTTGACTGGATCGTTCAAGGCGCCAATGGGCTGCCGTTCTTTCCTTCAAGGCTGGAAGGATGAAAATGGTGCCGAGGTCAATTCAGGTCGTATGAATCTAGGTGTTGTGACAGTCAATCTGCCTCGTATCGCCCTCGAATCCGAAGGCGACATGAACAAGTTCTGGGAAATCTTCAACGAGCGAATGAACATTGCGGAGGATGCTCTGGTTTATCGTGTTGAACGAACCAAGGAAGCAACACCAGCAAATGCTCCTATCCTTTATCAGTATGGAGCCTTCGGTCGCTGTCTCGGAAAAGAAGAAAGTGTAGACCAGCTCTTTAAGAATCGTCGAGCGACAGTTTCGTTGGGCTATATCGGCTTGTATGAAGTGGCGACGGTCTTCTTTGGCAATAGCTGGGAAAACAATCCAGATGCCAAGGAATTCACGCTAGACATCATTCGCGATATGAAACGTCGTGTGGAAGAGTGGTCTGACCAATATGGTTACCATTTCTCTATCTACTCCACACCGTCTGAAAGTCTGACAGACCGCTTCTGTCGCTTGGATACAGAGAAGTTCGGCTCTATTCCTGATATTACAGACAAGGAATACTACACCAACTCTTTCCACTACGATGTTCGTAAAAATCCAACACCGTTTGAAAAACTGGATTTTGAGAAAGTCTATCCAGAAGCAGGTGCATCAGGTGGCTTTATCCACTATTGTGAGTATCCAGTTCTTCAACAGAATCCAAAGGCTTTGGAAGCTGTCTGGGACTATGCCTATGACCGTGTCGGCTATCTAGGAACCAATACTCCGATTGATCGCTGTTACAAGTGTGATTTTGAAGGGGATTTTGAACCAACTGAGAGAGGATTTGCTTGTCCAAACTGTGGCA